>CAYQVO010000009.1:0-39719 GCA_964421085.1 uncultured Bdellovibrionales bacterium
GCCAACTTCACATTTTTTCGGAAATTATAGTACCCTTGATCAGAGCTTCCCTAGACCGCTATTTGATGCAATCTGTTCGGCTTGCTCTCGTGATATCGCCCGACCAGCAATTTTGCAGAGGCACTCTCCTGTGAAGCAGACCGACCTACCTTTGAACGATCCTTCTGTTTCTCCACTACTTGGTCGATGGGGTTGTGACGAAGCGGATTTTAACAAGTCCTCGAATAGCTTATCGCTGATACCGAAACATTCCTTCACGGTAAGAAGGTCCCTCTTCTCGCTCTCGGTTATTACTCCGTCTTCAAGCGCAGTTTCGATCAAAATCTCAAGGTATTTACGGTGAGCATCGTTGACTTGTTCACTGGACCAAGAAAAGAGGATCGCAAAGTCAATGAGCGACTTAGATTCATCCTTAGTAATCTTTCGATCTTCCAAGACTCGATCAAGAAGGGCAAAGTACCCATCGTATTTTGCGTCCTTCATGGGTGCCATAGGGAGTTTTGAAACCAACGTGGCCAGATATCCTCTTTCGAGCGTTCTCTCAACGGCGGCGCGTTCTCTTGTCAGCGACCTGTGTGAGCGAGTGTAATAAGGCCAATCGACCCCATCTCCATTAAATACGGAGGGTGCTACCAAGACGACTTTTGTCATGAAGAGGATAAAAAGTTGCATTGTCGCCATCGCATCATCATATGCAACGTGAGATTTTGCTGTCTTGATCCCGAAGTAGTCGCAGCAACCAGAAAGTGAACGGCTTGGCACATCCGGATCCACATAGCGACTCATTTTCATCGTGCAGTAATATGGAATCGAAGGCAGGGGGGCTGAAAGTCGGGCGAATTCTGACCGGATGAATGAAAGATCAAAAGGGACATTATGCCCGACTGCCGCCACATTTTGGAGGAAAGCGAGCACATCTCCCGCGATCTCTTCGAATTTTGGGGCGTTAGTAACGAGGCTTGCTGAAATACCGTGGCACGACGACGCAGTGACGTCTCGGCACGGATTTACGAGACTTGTATAAGAATCGAGAACACGGCCATCAGGCAAGAAGCGTACAAGGGCGACTTCTACGATTCGATCCTTTGACGGATAAACGCCGGTAGTCTCAAGATCAATGCTGACAAGCTCTTCGGTGTTGCTCATCATTCATGCCATGAAACTAAGGGAAAGTTACAGAAAAGTTACAGATTTTCATCTCACACATGGGCTGTCCGATGTCAACCCACTGTAACAATTGGCGTCCCCACCGGGATTCGAACCCGGGTTTTCACCGTGAAAGGGTGGTGTCCTGGACCTGGCTAGACGATAGGGACCTTTCGACTCGCTGCGCTCGCTCAGGGCAGGCCTCTTGCGACAGCAGCTTGCCCGTCGAAGCTTTGCGCAGGCGGGTCCATGAAGTAGACTTGATATAAGCTGAACTGTCAAGGGTAAGCCAGTATTTTTGCTGATCTTTTCGAATGGCTCCGGCACTTTCATATAACCAGCTCCATGCCTTATGCGCCGAACTTGGCCTGAACCTGGTCGGGGTGGGGGATGTTCATAATCATCCCGCATCAGGGAGGTGGCGAACGCCTTCAGAACTCTTCCCGGAGCTTAAAAGCATAGTCGCGTTCGCAGTGCCCTACGATCACTCGCCTGCACCGCCTCTTAAAGAAGGATTTGGCCGCATCGCCCGCTTTGCATGGGGCAGAGATTATCACATCGTCATCAAAGAACTTCTCACAACACTTGTTTTCAAAGTCTCGCAGTCAACCGGCTATACTCCGAAATTTCGCGCAGGTGTTGATTCCATTCCTCTTCTCGAGCGCGATACTGCGAGGCTTGCCGGTCTTGGTTTCATCGGGAAAAACAGTCTAATTCTGAGAAAGGGGGTGGGGTCGTTTTTCTTCCTTGCGGAAATCCTCTGGGATGTGGAGATCGCCGGTGTTCCTCATGTCGAGATCAGCGGTTCCTGCGGCGAGTGCAGAATCTGCGAAAAAGCGTGTCCCGTTTCGGTGATAAAGGGCGACGGCAAAATCGATTCTTCACGGTGCATTTCGTACCTCACAATTGAAAAGCGCGGGGCATTTTCAGCAGAGGAGCGCGACTTCATCGGCGAAAATGTTTTTGGCTGCGACATATGCCAGGAATGCTGTCCGGTTAACGAAGATGACGGTGCCGGAACGGTTCTCCCGGCATTTAAACCGGACGGTACGGGCCCCGGTCCGCTTTTGTCGATTGAAACAACTCTTGCAATCCGGGATAATACAGCCTTCAAAAAGCGGTTTTCCGGCACTTCGCTTCTCCGCGCAAAACGTGAAGGGCTGCTTCGGAACTGCGCGGCTGTCGCGGCAAATACTCATGCTGTGAGCGTCGAAGGGGCGCTCGAAACTGCTTTCGTCGAGGATTCGTCGGCAATTGTCAGGGAGGCTTCGCTTTCGGCTCTCTGCAGACTTCACCGTGAATGCGGGTCGCCGCACGGGGAAAAAATCCGGCATCTTCTGGATCTGGCGGTAAAGGACTCGCTGATCGAGCCGGATTGCGCCCTGCCGTAGTTTGCACCACTATAAAAGCATGAGAAAAATATTCTGCGTGTGTTTCACCATCCTTTTGCTCTTCGGCTGCGCGCCGGGTCTTAAAAATACTCTGCGTGTTTCAAGCATTCCCGCAGCTGAAAATTCACGGAGAAATCTCGATGGGCTGCGGCTTAATGTCGGCACTTTCAAAGATGCCCGCATTTCGACCGGAATTGCCCGTGTGAACACCAGGGAAGTAAGGGCGGATGGCGATGTCGGCGCGGCTGTGCAGCAGGCGTTTGAACGCCAGGTGAAAATTCAGGGGGCAAAGCTTTCTCTTTTCAATGCGCCGACCCTTCGCGGTACCGTGAAAGACTGGAAGATAATGGTCAAGCCTGCTTTTCCATCGTCAAAGGCCGACGCGAGGGCGTCGCTGGAAGTCGAGCTTGTGGATACCGGCGGTAAAGTGAAATACCGCGGAACATATTCGGGCAATATGAGTGTGGAAAATCCCGTGATGCGGGAAGAGAGGGTGGAGGGGATATTGGGCGAAGCGATGCTCAATGCGATGGTTCATGTGCTTAACGATCGCCGTTTTGTTTCCAAACTGAGAGATCTGTCTCAGAGACCTGCGGAAGAGGTTTCGGTGGATACCAGGCCGCCGGAGGAGGAAGAGAGTATCATTGAAGCACCGCCTGTGGTTTCAGATTTCGCGCCGCCGGTGGAGTCAATCGGGCCGCCTGCGTCGTTCAAGAACCAGCGGCCGTCCGATGTGAATTACTGAGAATGCAAAGGCACGGGGGAGAATCGGGACGAGTTATATCGTCGGCTTGTACTGCGTCTTTCCCTCGATCATGGGGGGCGCCCAGTAAATGCCGCCTTTGCTGAAGCGGAACGCCTCGCGCGAGAAGTTGCGGCGGGCGGGGATTCCGAGGCTGACTATATTGTGGTTCAAATCAGTGAGAGATCTTTTGAAGTCGGGAAAACTGAGTTCGTCCGCCGTTTTCGTCTCGCCGAGAAATTCATATATCGGGCTGAAGTAAGTATAATCCTTCCCGAAAGCGTCCCGTATGAGCATGTCGGCGCTTCTCTGGTCAATCGCCTTGAAATCATGGACAGAAAGATACACATAGAGAAAAGCGTTCATGATCGTAAATGAAAAGAGAAGCAGAAACGGAACGCTCTTGAAGATGTCCGTTTCAGCCTCGAGAACCGCGCGCTCTTTCTTTTCCCTGCGGCGCCTGCGCTCTTCGAATGCCGCGACGTCTTCTCCTGTAAGGACCGGCGGGCCTTCAGGCTGCAGCAGAGGTTCTTCCCGTTTTACCGCTTCTTTCATATCAATCCTGCGGCACCTTTCTCACAATCTGCTCCATGCCCTTCTCATTGATTTCGAGAAGCCGAAAAAGGTGTTTTCCGTCCTCGTGACCAACCTCAAGGGCAGTGAGGTCGAAATATCCCGGAAATTTCATCCTTACGGCATAATTTATACGCACTCCGTTTTCGAGCCTGATTTCGTCCAGCGGAGCCGGAAGCGGCTCATCCGGGCGCTGATGAAGCATGAAAACTGTGATGCCTCCGCGCTGCCGGGTTCCTTCGGGATCTCGAAGGGTGTTTTTGACTTTGATGAAATCGCGCTGCGCTGTGGTATCTGCAGCCCGCTGCTGGAGTTCAAAATAGTTCGGAACGACAAGTCGCAGGAGTGTGCCCGCCACCACAACCAGCATGGCCGTCTCAAGCAGGGTATATCCGGCGCTTAATGACTGTCTCATTACCTGTGAATTCTAGCACTGCTTCAAACCGTAACCCATCCGTCGATTCAGAGGAGGATTCAAACCGCGTTTAATAGAACGTCGCCCTGACTAATCGCCCCCTCTATCCTCCCTTTCAATGATTTCCCGCGCGATTCGATCCCTCATGGAATCGATAAGGAGCGGGTCTCTGTCGCGGTAATTGGTGAGGATCTGCAGAGCTTCGGCAAGTTCTCCCCGTTCCGCGATGAAATTTGCCGCGTGCCGGTATCGGTCTGTAACGAGGCTTCTGTCTACGCCTTTTCTCTCAGCATCTTCATACGAAGCAAGCGCTCCGGCTGCGTCATTGTTCTGAAGTTGAAGATCGCCGATTTTCAGAAGATAAAACCAGGGGTTCTCCCACTCAGGTCTGTCGGGAACCGAAAGCCTGTATTCAATATGCTTCCGGTATTCGGCTATTGCCTCGCTGAATTTCCCCTGCTCAGTGAACACTTCAGCTCTGTGGAAATGACGAGGGCCATCGAGTGTTTTTGAAGGAGCGCACGAAACAAAAATCGCGGCGGCCAGCAGATAGAGAGTAATGTGTCTATTCACCTGCGGGCTCCGACTGTAACTTCGCCAGGTACTCGCGGGAAGAGAGCCTTGTGCCGTCAGCTCTTGTCCGCCACCGCTTGTGGAACCAGACCCATTGAGATGGATATTTCCGCAGCAGCGCCTCAAGCCTCCTGTTGAACTCCGCGGCGATATCTTCGGCACTCTGAGCAGTTCCGATTTCTTCCACGAAAACCCGGAATTTAAGAAAACCGGTGCGGATGATAAACGCCGTGACCAGACCGCATCCGCATCTTCTGGCTATTTCACCGAGCGCAAATGGTGTGAACGCAGGTTCACCGAAAAATGGCGCCATCACGCCCGCCACCTGCGTGTCCTGATCAATGAGCGCCGCAACGACGACTTTTTTTCTGAGCGCCGAGAGAATCTGTTTCTGGCCGCCTGAACGCCAGAGCATTTCGACTCCGTACTTTCCCCTCATTTCGGCAAGAACACCCTGGAAAACCGGGTTTCTGGCCTCGCGCCCCACGGTACAGACTGGAAACCCTCTCCTGATGATCTCCGCTGCAAGCAGGTCCCAGTTTCCCGTGTGAGCAGAAAGGCACACTATGGATCTGCCCTCGTCGAAGAATTTTTTTCCGACCTCGATCCCCTCGATAGTGATAAAACGATCGGCGCGGGAAAGGACGGGATTCAGGTTGATTGTCTCCATTATGTTCTGCCCGAGATTTCCGTAAACCCGTCCGATGGTGACCCAGTCGGCGTGAGCTGGAAGAAAACGGCGCAGCTGAACGACCGCGATTTTTCTCTCTCTTGCGGGAATCAGCGAGAACAGGAAACCTGCCGCAAATCCGGCAGCGCTCCGTACCGGCAGCGGAATAAACCCCAGAATCCGGAAAAACAGGCGAAAGAAGGAGATCTTACTCTGCAGGCTCAGTTTCAACTCTTCTGTCCCGAAAACCCTCGAGGAAAAGCAGTTCAGCTACCGCGTCCTGCAGAAGCATTCCCGCGAACTCCTCTCCACTGAATACAAGAATGGGATAACCTGTGCGGAAGGAGAGCTTCGATATGATGTTTCGCAGCTCTTCTCCGGGCATGGCTGTGACAAAATCGCGCACCATATATTCGGCTATATAATTCGAATTTTCCCCGCTGGCGGCCGCACGCAGGAGATCCTCCCTGTGAACGAGCCCGACTACTGTGTCAGCGTGCATTACCGGAAAATAATCCTGAAAGCTTTTCATTATGCACGTCACGGCGTCTGCCACAGACATCCCGTGTGAAAGCGTTTCAATGTTCGCTCTGTCCACCATAATGTCGGTCACTTTAAGCCCCGCAATGGCCCGCACAGTTTTTTCCTGCATGAACTCCCGGGACGCCAGTGTGAACATGAGAAGCGCCATCAGGGCAAGCAGAATCTGGGAGTAATACAGGCCGAGCAGTATGAGCACGGCGCTCAAAATCTGGCTGACTCTCGCGGTAATTATCGAAGCGCGGGGGAGACCCAGAAGCTGCAGCGACGCCTGGAGCATCCGCCCTCCGTCGAGCGGTATGACCGGAATGATGTTGAGAATCACAAGGAGCAGGTTTCCGATCGCCAGCTGAACGAAGAAAATCTGGCCCGGAAAATCTGCAGAAAGAATGACTGGAAGAAGCGCCAGCACCACTCCCATGCTTGCTGCCGGGCCGGCGGCGGATGTCACCAGATCGGCTTTCGGCCCCAGCTGGCGCGTCATTGTCGCAATTCCGCCGAACGGGTAGAGGATGTACTGGGTGATGTCCTTGAGTTCCACCTGGTAAGCGCGTGCTGCCAGCGCGTGTCCCAGTTCGTGAAGTCCGATTGAAACGCACACCAGCAGGAAGAGCGTGAGATCCATCGGAATGTCACGGGACATTCCGTGGTTTTTCCAGAGGACGAATAGAGGCAGAAGAAAAAACGAGTAGTGGATGCGCACAGGGATATCGCGCACAAGCAGGACTTCAAGAGACCATCCTGCGTTTTCCTGTTCGTTCATGACCACCATCCCACGATCCTGATAAGGTCAGGGTGCGCCGGCCTCGTCAGCGTACTTCCGTCCCCCATGACGCTATTGTGCCCAGTATTCCAAAAAAAACGTCGTCAACAATCGGAATATTGTAGCTGAATCCGACCGCCCATAAAATCCCCCGGATCAGGAAGAAGACAGCAAGCGCCTGGAATAAAAAGGCGGCTGCTTTAAGTATGGGGCCGAATACGGAATCGATCAGCATTTCACTGCTATTTTAGTCCGCATTCGGAAGTCTTTCAACCGGTCCGGATTCGCCAAAAACCTTTCTCAGGCCGTCATCGAGGGAAGTGGTCTCGAATCCAATGAGTGTTCTGAGTTTGTTCCCCGACAGGCTTGTGTCGGGCGACCTGAAGGATCCTGTCTGCTGTTCCGAAATCGATGCGCGATGAAGCAGTTTCGCCGAGTGTCCTGTGAACCGGACGAGACGGCGTCCAAACTCGAAGCGCGAAATGCGTTCGGGGCCTGCTACGTGAAAAATGCGGGCATCCGGGCGTTTATCGCTCAGGATGGAAGGCAGGCATTTCGAATCGAGTATGGCAAGAATCGCTTCAGGGAGGTCTTCGACAAACAACGGGGTTCGGAATTCATCTTCGAAGAGCGTGACAGGCTTTGACGCGTTGAGAGCATTGAGGATCCAGCTTAGAAATCCCTGCCTTTCTCCAAGCGCGGATCCATAAGCAAGGCATATCCGGAGTACTATGCTGTCGAGACCGGTGCCGAGAGCGAGAAGCTCGGCCTCACGCTTTGTTCGTGAGTAAACGGCGACTGATGAGGGAGTATCTTCCTCGGTGAATCCCCCGCACGGCGCTTCAAGGCCGTCGAACACAGTGTCGGTCGACAACTGAAAGATCATTGGAGGCTTCTCCATTCTCTCCGCATGAAAAAGGAGTTCTTTCACCATTTTGACATTCGTGCTCACTGCCCTTTCCGGTTCCTGCCCGCATGCTGCCGGACTGGCGAGAGCTGCAGCGTGAACGATCACATCCGGCCTCGATTCGCGAAGCAGGGTTTCAATACCGCCCGGTGCGGTAAGATCGCACGATACGACGCGTTCGGAGGCACACCGGACTTCGAGCGGGCATTCGTGCAGGCCGCCTGTAGAGAATACATTTATTCCGTGCCGCGCAAGGCCGAGCGCAGTGTGGCCGCCGACAAATCCGCTTGCGCCTGTAACCAGCACGGTCTGCCGGTTCACATGACCCCGTCGAGGAAGGGCATCATTTGATTAAGCACCCGGCAGTTTCTCGCAAGAAGGAGGAGCCTTCCCATGTACCGGTGCCGGCTTCTTACATAACGGCAAAGAGCGTTCTGCGCCGGTTCAAGACCAAATCTGCTTTTGAACCGGAAGGCATCCACAAGCGCCTTTTCTCTCGAATAAATACGGACCGAGCCTTCCGGGATTCGAACTTCCGTGATTTCGATGTCGTAAAGTCCTCTGGAAAAGAAGAACGGCTGGATGCTGCCCGTGAGTTTCGGCATCCGACAGCCTTGAGGTACGGCGACCATGATTTTTTCCGGATTCACATCGCACAGCTTGTAGTAATAGAGCGCCGAATAGATGCAGATTATGCCCTTTGGGACCGCCAGCGTAACGTCGACAAGCTTCTGGTGCTCGGACACCCTGCCGGTGATGAGCCGGTACATTCCGGGCTTGATCTTTTCGACAACGCCTTTACCCAGGAGACTTCGAATGACACGTGGATGAACACCCCGCTCTTTAAGTGCCTTCATGCGGGCGTATCCGGAATTCGCCTGAAAATATCTGATAGCTTCAGCGTGAGACATACTAACGGACTACCTTCAGTTTGAATGGGAGTGGATTGAATATAGCCATATTTTGGAGCCAATGCCAGAATCATCGAATTTTCCGTGCGGGAGTTCGGCGGGTTGAACAGCTGACCCGTTGCCTGGAATAATTGTTCTGGAAAGAAAATCCGTATTGTCAGCCGGTTACTCTGCTGATTTGCCGAATCGGAAGAAAACTGAAAATATTACAGGAAGATAGAGTACGATAATTTGAATATTTGCAGAAGGAGAGTGCCATCGGATGAATTCAAATGAGAACCAGACTGACGAGAGCGCTCTTCCGAATTACGTATTCGTGAACTTCGGGGGTAAGCAGTTCGAACTCACGGAAACTTTTGTTCCGGAGGTAGATGAGGTTATAGGGAGAAGGTTCGGCGATACGCTTGCGGATGCTTTGCGGCGATATGGTCAGAGAGGAATCCCGGTTCTGATACGAAAGAACGGAAAATCTTGTCTTCTTTATACACGATCGGCAGGCAAGCGGCAGTGATGGTCGCGGCAGTAATTGCTGTTGCAGTGCGTTGCCGGATTGGCGGGTAAGGCTGCCCCCCGGGCGGATGTCCTTTTTTATCCCCGGTGGGAAGTCAATGCTCGATCGTTTCCTTGAGCACCTTCTCGAGCTGTTCAAAATCCACCGGCTTTACCAGGTGGCGATCGAAATCTTCCAGACTTGATTCATTCTCCGCATCCATGCGGCCCAGCCCTGTCAAGGCTATTATCCTGGCGCTGCTGGTTTCGGGATCTCTTCGGAGCCTGGAGGCGACTTCATATCCGTTCATCATGGGCATTCCGATGTCGAGAATTACAACATCGGGGTGCCACTTCTTTGCGGTTTCAATACTCTTTGCGCCGTCGTATTCAACCTGTACATCGTATCCCATCATCTTGACGAGTTCACCCATCATGACGGCGCCATCGATATTGTCGTCAACAAGCAATATTCGGTGTCCTTCGCTGGATGTCATGATGTTCCCCTCATTTTCCAATACGAAAAAAAAGCGTATCACCATACCTGGCGAAAAAGGAAATTACCATACAAGTATCTGTTTACTTTCTTTTTTTTCTGCCCAGGAGGAGGGACCTCCATCTGAACTGCCGGGCCGCAGCCTGCATGTCCATTACCCGGTCAGTTTCGTCGACTATCTCGCCGGTCAGAACCTCGAGCACGTCTTCAAGTGTCACGACTCCGGCGGTGCCGCCGAACTCGTCGACCACAACGAGCAAGTGCTCCCTGTTTTCCTGAAACTGCCTGAGGAGATTGTCGGCGTGCACCATTGTAGGCACGAAACGGGCGGGGCGGCACAGCGCGGAGATGTTTTCATCGCCGCGGCCTTCGATGAGAGCCCTCAGAAGATCGTCCTTGAGCGCAATGCCTGTAATTTCATCGATTGACTCGCCTGTGACGACGATGCGCGAGTGCTGTGAGTTCAGGACGGCTTCCTTTGCTTCGTCAAGAGTCTGTTGTCCTTCGAGCGCCGTAAGACTCACTCGAGGCGTCATGATGTCTTTCGCCGAAATATCGTTGAGCCTGAAGATTCTGTGGATCATCTCCGCTTCATCGTGCTCTATGATCCCCTCCTGGTAGCCCAACTGAACAAGAAGGCGTATTTCACTTTCAGTTGTGAGGGCGTCTGCGCCCCGCTTTCTGAAAGGCGTCACGATTTTTTCTATGCTCCATATGAATGGAGAAAGAAGTTTCGTAAGCACATGGACCGGATATGCCGCGAACAGGGATGTGGAAAGGGAGTACCGCTCCCCGATATTTTTGGGAATAATCTCGGCGAATATAATGATCACAAAGGTGAAGCAGGCAGAGAAGAGACCGAGACCCAGGTCGTCGAAATGTTTCGATGCAATAGCACCGACAAGAAGGCTTCCTATGATGTTGAAGATGTTGGTAAGTATTACCACCGCGGAAATAGGCCTGCTCATGTGCTGCCGGATGTGGAGCAGCAGCTGAGCAGACCTGCTTCCGGTTTTTTCGGCTATCTCGCGGGCCTTTATGATCGGACAGGAAAAAAGCGCCGCCTCGACTCCCGAGGCGAAAGCTCCTCCAGTTACTACAATGAGACTTAAGACAATAAGGGTTGTCATTAAGCGCCATTAGAGCCGATCGCCCGCTCATTCGTCAACTTGTTCACGGACATGCAATTCCCGCCGCGCCCCGGAAGGCCTGGGGCAGAGGGAGTATGATCGCAAGAAACACCGCAAAGGCGAAGTATCCAAGAAGCCTTCTGGCCGTGGGGAGGGGGGTCATGTCGTCCAGCGGAGGAGCCGCTCTTCGTCCCGCAATAATAAATACGATGAACGCCCAGAGAATGAGTGTCGGCAGGAAAAAGACCGCGATGAGGAACAAAGACCACATCGCCGCGCGGCTTAAAGTTTCACCCCAACGGGAGCCGAACAGAGCGTGCATTATGTGGCCTCCGTCAAGCTGTCCTATCGGCATGAGATTCAGTGCCGTCACATAAAGTCCTATCCATCCGGCGAAGGCAAGCGGACTGAGCTGGATAAGGCATCCGCCGTTCAAAAAACTTCCGAAGGAAAGTTTCGATAGAACAGCGAACAGGATGGATGAAGCCACGGGCGTCCCCGCCGTGCCCTCTGCAAACACGCCGGGCACCAGCACGGACTCGTGAAGCCCGATCATCAGCGCCGGAATTGCCACGACAAGACCTGCGAGGGGACCGGCTACTGCTACGTCGAAAAGGTTCTGCCGGTTTTCTGCCGGGGACTTGAGCTTGATGAAGGCGCCGAAGGTGCCGAGCCAGAGCGGGGCCGGAATGAAATACGGCGGTGTGACCCACATTCTGTAGCGGCGCGCCGTGAAATAATGACCGAGTTCGTGAAAGCCGAGAATCGCAAGAAGGCCCAGGGAATATGGAAGGCCGTGTATTATTCCAGCCGCTTCACCCGGTGCAAATCCTGCATGGACTCCCCCCATTACCGTAGTGGTGACGAATGTAAGGGCAAAAAGAATCCAGTTAATCCAGGGCATGGAATCCGCACTTGATATCTCTTTTTCTATCCGGCCGGGCATCAGAATAATTGCTGCTTCTGCATCCTGATCTTCCTGAACGAGCGGTACCGCTGTTCTCGAGAATGCCTGTTTCAACGTACCATATACTCTCGCCGGGGTGTCCTTCAACCGCCCCTTGAAGATCCTGATGCCTCCCCGTTCGAGTCCGACGTTGACGTTCATCACGTCGTTTATGACAGGGGGCCGTTCACTCTCCGTGACCATATGGAGTTCCGGGGTTTTCTTCCTCGTCATGGCGGGCTGGAATGCGATCACGATCAGCAGTGTGTAAAGCAGGAGAAAGATCCACACCAAAAGCGCCAGGCCGGGCTTCACGCCGGACTGCGAAAAAAGAAGGGCTATGAGGGCCGGCACGATAAGATTGAGAAGAACAAAGATCAGACGGCGCGGGCGGGGAGGGAATGTGTTTTCGGCGCCTGTCCCGTCGCCATCTTCTTCGTAATTCTCAAAGGAGGGGAGGTGGCGTGCATATGTGTCGGTCATTCCGGATTATAGACATGAAAGGAGCTGAACGGTGAATGACGGAGAACGCGCGGGATGTCCGATTGACGGAATGTCGGCTGCAGCGTTAATGTTCCCGCACGGATGTCCGAGTGGACGATGATGACGGGGCCGGAGAACTGGAAGGTGTCTTTCCCGCTGCTGATCATTGTCATGATGCTGACAGGTGTGCGGAGTCATCGCGTGCTCAAATTCATCGAGGCGGTTGATTAAAATTCAAATGAACTGACACAGGGGCGATGCGGCGGACCAAAGCGATCGAAATACTGACGAAAGCAAAGGCAGCCTTTGAGGTGCATGAATTCACGGCCTCGGAATTCACGGCGCAGGAAGCGGCAAGAGAGCTTTCAATTCCTGAAGAAAATGTCTTCAAGACCCTGGTTCTGAGATCCGATACGGGAGATCTTCTCATGGCTGTCATCCAGGGTGACAGGGAACTGAGTCTGAAGAAGCTTGCTCACGCAGCCGGGAAGAAAAAAGTTGCGATGGCGGCGGTGGATGAACTGCAGAAGCTTACGGGGTATCTGAAAGGGGGCGTCTCGCCGTTCGGAAGCCGAAAGGAGATGCAGCTTTTTGTCGACGAGTCGGCGCTCGAGAGAGAATTCATCAGCATAAGCGCGGGTTTAAGGGGTGTGCAGATTTTTATTTCCCCCGGGGATTTCGTCGCGCTGTCGGGAGCTGCAGTGGGGGATTTTTCCGAGTGAGTAGCTTAACAACTGCCGCAACGGTAGAATCTTCGTGTTTCCAGGGGGAATCATGATGCAGGAATTTGAGAGAGATGCCGGACCAGGGAAGGGGCCCTGGCGGGTAATAGAGGGCATCTGGAACGGCCTTGCCGATCTGTGTTTTGAAGGGCTGATGAGAAATGAATCTTCGATAAGACAGGCTCTGACTGAACATCATCTTTCTATTGATGATGTGATGCGTCGCCACGTTCCCCGCAGGCTTGTGTGTGTTGATGGAATACTGAGAGCAGTCCGCAGCACACCCGGCAAAGTGGCCTGGGAAATTACCTCACCTGAGACAGGAGCAAAATTCCGGGCCTCGTCCGATTGCCTGATTGTGGAAACCGAAAAACCTGTAAGGATTGCGGGGCACGTAATCCATGAGGCGGATGGATTCGTCTTCAATGTGTTCGAGGTACTTGATGCCGATCCCGGCGAGACGGGGTGATGATCGAGACGGGGCGACGATCCCGGTGGTCATACCTGGATAGTACTCTGGACGCGGCATTAGATCGCCTCTATTGTGGAAGGCGGCTTTGAAGTTACGTTGTACGTCACGCTGACTACGCCCGGCACCGTGCTGGTGATACGGGAGGAGATCTTCTGCAGCGTTGAAAAGGACAGCTGTGAGGGAGCCGCCGTGACAGCGTCGCTGCTGTCCCAGCACCGGACTTCTATCTGGTTCCCGAAATCGCGTTTTCCTTCCCGGATTCCGGTCACTCGATCCTCGTGAAGGATCGCAAGATACTGAAAGGCTCCGCTTCCGGCCAGTTCCTGTTCGACTATCTCCGTCGCCTGCCGGACGAGCGCGACCCTTTCCGGCGTGACTTCGCCGATGACGCGGGCCGCAAGCGCGGGGCCGGGAAATGGAGGACGGTTGTACAGGGATTCGGAGAATCCAAGCGCTTTGCCGACCGCCCGAACAGCGGGCTTTCGAAGTTCAATCACGGGCTCAATAACTGTGTACCCGTAGGTTTCTTCGGTTTTGATGCCCAGCTGGGCAAGGATATTATGCTGACGCTTGATGCCCGCTACGGTTTCTTCCACATCCGTGTAAATCGTACCCTGCAGCAGGAACCTGGCGCCGCTTTCTTTCACCAGCCTTCCGAAGACAGTTTTATAGAAGGTATCAGTGATTGCCTGGCGCTTTTTCTCGGGATCAAGCTGCCCTTTGAGAGCGCCGAAGAACTCGTTTTCAGCGGAAACGCGCTCAACCTTTATTCCCAGTGACGCAAACAGATCTATTACTCCTTCCGGTTCGCCGGCGCGCATGAGGCCGCTGTCCACAAAATACGTCTTGAGCCGATCACCAAGAGCGCGATGCCCGATCAGCGTAACCACTGAAGAATCGACACCCCCCGAGAGAGCGTTGACGGCTGACTCCTTTCCAACAGATGCCCTGATTTTTTCAACCTGACTATTTATGAAGTTTTCGGGATTCAGAGCTTCGAGAGTTATTTCTTTGATTGTCATAGTTCCTCCTGGAATGCCTCACCATAAAAAAAACCTTCGTTGTCTTCAAGGGGCTTCCGCGTGATTTGAGAAAGCACGAAAAGAATGTGAGGACACACCGGCGTGAGCCTAATGACGCAATTGTGCGTTTATCTCCCGCAGATAGTGGTATGCTCCGTCCCAGTCGATTGTGTCGCCATCTGCTGTTTTTACCTGCTTCATTCGCGGTCTCTCTTCGACGACTGCTGTCTTCGAGACGATAAAGTCCCAGCTCGCGAGAAGAAGGTCCACAGCCTGCTGACAGGAGAAGTGCGGCTTTCCCAGGGGAAGCCAGAGATTGGCCTTCACAAGAAATTCTACAGGGGGTTCACCCGCACTGTCCGCGCACTCTCTTTCGAGCCGCCTGAGCTGCGATACCACCGCAGGGACCGCAAGATCGATATAAGGCCTGTCTTCGCCTTCGCGCGGAAAGCGGGAAGATATTACCATCGACTTCGGTCTGTTCATGACATGAATCCAGGGATCGCCGAATGCAGCACTTGCCTCGCGGAGCCAGTCCCAGATCGGATGCCGCTGCAGCGACTGATGCAGCCGGGGCTCACGATCGAGTCTCCCCGCTTCAGGACTCATGATTGAAATTTTCTTATCGGGGCCGAGCGAGGCGTCTTCGAGGATGCTGCGGCCAAGTTGGTGAACATGCTGCAGGTCCGCGATAAACTTCTCGATCAGCGGTCTGAAGTCGTCGGGCGATTTCAGAAGATGGACCATCTTTCCAACGATACTGGCGAACATGTCCTCAATGGTGGAGGGATTAAAAAGCGGGGGATGCGAGTTGCCCTCGAATACTTCACGTACCTGTTGGCGTGTGAGCCATCTGAAAACATACCCTCGAATGGCGGCCCTGTCGGATGTATCGGGCACATCAACGGTCTGACCGCTTTGCCGCTGCATTTCAATCGCTTTGCCGATGCGGTTGTTTACTACAAGATCAATCTTCTCTTCATTAATCATCTGAAAGAGCGCAAAGGCGAGCCGCATGTGATCAGGCATGTTTTCATAACGCAGCCCGGGAATGTCGATTCCACCGAAGAAAGTCGTGTCGGCGAACCTGGCGGCGCGCAGAAGTCTTCCGAGTGTCTGTGCCTGCCAGACTTCGCTCCGAAGCCCGGGGTTGCAGTAGCTTTCTATAAGGAACCTGGAGATAAAAGCGTCGGGGTCTATATTTGCGGCGCTTGTCACGGCCAGCAGTTTGAAAAGTCGATTTCCCGGCAGCGGCGCAAGTCCTCCCGCCTCCCACATTCGGGGCAGGGTATCTGCGATCACCTGGGCCCCTGTAACTTCAAGTCCGGGAACTTCCTTCTCGGGGGCTGCTCCGTTGTGATGATCACATACTACAACGCGCGGGAAGGTTGCCTGCTTTTCGAAAAGCACATCGGTAGTGCATACGGGCGAGACATCGTAAAGAACAGCTGCATGGGCTCCTTCTGCGGCCCGGAGCGAGTCGACAGTCTCGATGGAGACATCGCCGGGAGGGACGATACGCTGAATTGTTTCAACTTCGCCTGGGCCTGGGCCTGGAACCAGAGGTGACAGTCTCAGCCCTGGATAGCCCGCGTGGACATCCTCTGCGGTTCCATGCCTCTCACTCACACCGTCAAGCAGGCTCATTGAAGATTCCCTCACTCCCTTATATCCAGTTATACCCTGGTCGGGGGCGATAAGAGTCACAAAAAATATTGTGTATTGAAGATCTACTCATCCTCGAGGTGTCAGGGAGTGTCAGGGCGGGCCGTAACGGACTTGGACTCTTCAGGAAATCTGCCGGTCGAGATGTGTTTGCGGACTGGATTACCTGGGGGGCATGAATGAAGTAAGGATGTCCGTTTCATCAGCAGGCGCAAGTAGCTCCACGATGTCTGCGGACCGGGAAGACGGGTCTGAGTTTTCCGGCAGGCATCGTTCAATACCGGCGCAAACATCTGAGAGGCATCTGTCTGTTTCGTCCTCGCCTGTCTTCAAATTGATAAGGTTATAGAGGAGATCTCCAAACCGTCCCAGGATGCTTTCCCTGTATTCCTGTGAGTTCTTGTATTCTGCCCGGTTCCAGAGCGTGTCCTCGTTCTGAAGGGTCTGTATATCTTTCTCCATCTGAGGGACAGCTTCAGCTGCTTTCTTGAGCGCAAGATAGGCAAGGCCTCCCATCGTTGCTCCCGCGGCCAGCATCACAATCGACACGCTGCCGGTGAAATGTCCGGCAGCTATCCAGCAGGCTGCCGACACAAAAGCTCCTGCAAACGGAGCCAGCCGCTCTCCCCTCTTCACTAAATCAGCTGTTTTTCGCAGCCTTGCCGCCTCGGTTTCTCTTGCCCGATGCTCGGCCGCACATTCCCGGCTTTTTATAAGCGCTTTCTCCAGTTGTGGAATGCTCAAAGACGCCTTTTCCCAGTCCGCCTTCGCGCTTGCCCATTCTCCGGATGATCCTCGAAGGCGGTTTTGAAAGCTGCGCTCGAGCTCATTCACCAATTCCTTAAGATGAATCTCAACAGCAATGAGGCGAAGAATCGAAGAGCTGCAGCCTGATTCAGCATCTCTGCCCTGTTCGGGAAAAGTCATGAATTTGAGGGGATGTCGAAGGTGTCCAGGGTAAGATCCATCCTGAATCTGCAAAATACTCGAGTGTGGTCCCCCGGAGTATCCGAATTCCACTCTGCGTTTCAGTGTTTCAACAAGAACGGCGGCAAGATCTCTCTGAAGCCCATCGTTGAGAAACTCAGTGAGTGCGGATTGAGACCCGAATCCGAGCAACCCGCAGCCGCGATGCACGCTCTCAGTCTCTTCAGGTGTCCCGTCCATACAGTGCGGTGGAAGCGCGGTCGCAGGCTCTCCAGAGCCTGATTCGGGCGATGGTTTTGCAGCGGAGGCGGGATCTGAACGTTCGCTGAAACTCGTGTCAACCATCGTTGAATGATAACAGATAGGGCAGCTTAATCAAGAACGGGCGGCGCAGACTCCGAGTGAATTCAATGAGCGCATCAAAGAGCTCTTATTCCTCTACTCATAAATAAGTCGCGAACCATTCGCTGCTTATTCTGGATACTTCTTCGATCGCGCCTGGTTCGTCAAAGAGATGACCTGCACCAGGGATTATCGCAAATCGTTTTCTTGATGCTGCAAGGAGGTCATAAGCGTACTCGTTAAGAGGCATTATTGAGCGGTCCTCGCCGCCCACTATGAAGAGAGTGGGAGACGTCACCTTGCTCAGCGCTGGTCCGGCGAGATCAGGACGGCCTCCCCTGGAAACAATTGCAGAGATCCGTTCGCCCAGGATGGCGCCGGTCTGCAGCGCGGCTGCTGCCCCAGTGCTCACGCCGAAAAGTCCGACAGGCAGACCAAGTGTGCGATCATCGGATTCCGCCCATTCGACTGCGCCTATCAGGCGGGATGTGAGAAGCACTATGTCGAATCGCGATATATCGACAAGATCTTCCTCCATGGAAAGCAGGTCGATAAGGAGCGCGCCGATTTTTGATTCGTTGAGAATTTCCGCGACCTTCTTGTTGCGGGAGCTGAACCTGCTGCTCCCGCTGCCGTGAGCGAAGACTACGAGGCTGTGAGCTCCTTCGGGCAGCATCAGATCTCCATCGAGCACAAGGTTTCCCGTGGAGAACCGCACTGGTTCGTACACCCGCTGATAGCCGCTCTCTTCTGTTCGCACAGGGAAATTGTAACGGGGAAAAGCACACGGCGAAATGACGGCGATCAGCGCAACGCGGCGGGAGAATTTGAGGAGAAGAGAACGGGAACGGGAGGCTGCTCAGGAGACGGGTTTTGAGTGGAAAAAACCGGTGATGATGATCTGCCTTAGCCCCCAATCTTTCCCCGGATGCTGTTCTGGGCCGATTCAGGGGCGCGCAGGAGAATAACATGATCTGAAAGTACCATTTCAACGAGAGATATGTTCCCCCCGGAGATGAGGCGCTATGGGATCATGGCCGGGACTTCGACGGCGACTATGGTCGGGTGAACGAGCCTTAAGAAGGAGAACCAACCAGTACTCGTACAACAGAAGCGCATCTTGCTGCCATGACGATCCGGAGCTGCAGTGGGCGGCATAGCCGGCATCCTTTACGATCCTGCGTCCCGCAACCGAGGGAGCAGCAGCGCGCCATCCCGGAAGCGGGTCATTGAACGGTGCGTGGAGAGCCGCGGTTACTCTGTTCAGGGATGGCGCTGAATCCCGAAATTTCAGGCCGGTGCGATCTTTTCCGTCACTCTTGACGCACGGCCGCCAAAAGAGAGAAACTCGAAAAATACAGCCAATCTTCTGAAATAGCGTTTGGTAAATTTAATTATCCGGTGCGCTCTGCAGATTTGCGAGGGGGCAAATTGCGGCGAGGGAGCGTGCTCATCCATTGGAGTTTAAGCAGCAATGACAGCTAAAACATTTTTCTTCAGCTCGGAATCCGTCTCAGAAGGACATCCTGACAAGGTTTCAGATCAATTGAGCGACGCAGTGGTGGATGCTCACATTGCCGGGGATCCCATGAGCCGCGTAGCATGCGAGGTTCTCGTGAAAAACTCAACGGTTGTACTTGGGGGAGAAATAACATCGAACCAGGAAGTCGACTATAACGCTCTTGTCCGTCAGGTTATAAAAGAGATTGGATACGACGAACCTGCACTTGGTTTTGATTATCAGAGCTGCGAAATAATTCCCTTCATAAGCCAGCAGTCGAACGACATCAGCATGGGTGTGACCGAAGGGGAAGGTATGCATAAAGAACAGGGCGCCGGAGATCAGGGTTTGATGTTCGGTTTTGCATGCGATGAAACTCCGGAGTTTATGCCACTTGGAATCTCACTCATGCACCGGATGATGTTTAAGCTTGCCGAGCGGAGAAAAGCGGGAATTAGAATGGTGAAGCCCGACTCAAAGGGGCAGATCACGCTGCGGTATGTGGATGGGAAGGCGGCCGCGATTGAGACTATAATTGTCTCAACCCAGCACGACCCGGATGTATCTCACGAAAAACTCGAAGAGTTCATTATCGAAGAGGTAATAAAGCCGGTAGTGCCGAAAAAATTCCTCACTGGCGACGTGCAGTATATGATTAATCCGACTGGCCGGTTCGTGATCGGCGGTCCTGTCGGCGACTGCGGTGTAACCGGCAGAAAGATCATTGTTGACACTTACGGCGGGTACGCAAGGCACGGTGGCGGTGCTTTCTCAGGAAAGGATCCCACCAAGGTCGACCGTTCAGCAGCTTATATGGCGCGGTATGTCGCGAAGAATATCGTGAGTGCGGGTCTCGCCGGCCGGGCCGAAGTCCAGCTTGCGTACGCAATCGGTGTTGCTGAGCCCGTATCGGTGTACGTCGACACGTTTGGGACAGGAAAGGTATCCGACGACAGTTTGTGCCTGGCTGTTCGCGATGTGTTTAAACTGACGCCGCGTGGAATTATCGAGACTCTCGGCCTGCGAAAGCCGATTTTCCGGAAGACAGCCTCTTATGGTCACTTTGGACGCACTCCTGATGCTGATGGCCACTTCTCGTGGGAGCAGACTGACAAGGCTGAGGAACTCAAGGCGCGGGTGAAGTAGCCCGAAGCGGTATGGCGGTCGCGGCCCGGCGCAGCCTTCGGCTGAGCCGGTTCGTAACCGCGTTAACCTGCAAGCACATTCACCATCTCCACATGATTGGTCTGCGGGAACATATCGACGATGGTAGTGCGTTGAAGGTGGTAGCCTGCGCGCAGCATCACCTGAAGATCTCTGGCAAGCTCCGGGAGGGAACAGCTCACGTAAATCACAGTCGGGCTTCTCTCCGGCCGGAAGTATTTTACGACATCCTTTGCTCCGCCGCGGGGCGGGTCAAGGATGACAGTAGACCGCGAGGGTATGTCCGGCGCGTATTCTTCGCATCTCATCTGCCGGTAGAAGATACCCGTCCGCACACCTGCCTTTTTCGCAAGTGCTTTCCCGGATGCCGCCAGGATCTGGTCCTGTTCAACAGCTTCGACGGAACATCCTTTGCCGGCAAGTGCGATAGAGAAATTGCCGGCTCCGGCGTAAAGATCGCAGACGCGTGAGGCCGGGGAAACCAGTCCGCAGATGAGACTCACCATCGCATCATTGGCAGTCCCGTTGACCTGGGAAAAATGGGCAAGAGCCACATACGGCGGAAGCGACGCCGATCTGTATATGATCTCGTCGTTGTGCTGGAACTGAAGGCCGAAATTTTTCTCCTCCAGAGAGGCGATTGTGTTGTCCCTGAAGGGAGGGGAACGGCGGCGGATACGGAACATGAGGCAGGTAATGTCATCCGCCTCTTCAATACTGATGCTCACGACCATCCGGGGATCGATGAATGATATGCTCTGAAGAACGTCAATTGCGCGATTCACTTCCGTTGTCGCAATCGGGCAGTGAAATACGGGCACCACTTCATGGGAGTTTTGCCTGAAATAGCCAATCCGTCCATCTCTGGCGACATGCAGTGTAACACGGCGTCTGTAACTGTAGTCGGGCAGTTCTCCCTCTATAAGCACGACGCCGTCTGACGGCTTGATCTTGTGGCTCGCGAAATATTCCGACACCATTTCGCGCTTCGATTTTCTCTGAAAGTGAATGAGCATATGCTGAAGATCACAGCCCCCGCACTGCGTAAATATGGGGCAGCGGGGATTAATTCTTTCAGCCGAAGATTCCTTCACGGACTCCAGCAGAACTTCCACATAATTTTTCTTCACTCTCGTCACATTGCCGCGAACTTCTTCTCCGGGGGCTGCGTACCTGACAAAGGCTTTTATTCCGAGCAGTTCCGCCGGGCCTTCCTTCACCGTACCCACAAAAGCCCCGCCGGGAGTCATGTTCCCGACCTTGAGAAGAACGGGCGTGTTGAGAATTTTGCCGTCATCCATGCGAATAGTGTATGAGAGAAGGGGGAAACTCTTCAAGGATGATTGAGGAAGTGCTATCCTCGCCATCGCATTTTGGCTTGTATTATAATAGGCGTATGTCGGCAAAAATCGGATACATCGGGCTGGGAATAATGGGGCTTTCGATGACTCGAAACCTTTTGAAAGGAGGGTTCGATGTCACTGTATGGAACAGAACAAGGGCAAAAGTGGACGAAGCGGTCCGGGATGGAGCTGTCGCTGCTGAAAGTCCCGCAGGTGTCGCGGCCCGGGCGGAAATCGTTTTTATGTGCGTTACCGACGACGCCGCGGTGCGAGAGGTGCTTTTCAGTTCAAAGGACGGGCTGGTTTCCGGAAAAGGAAGAACGGCGATTGTCGTCGACATGTCGACAGTATCGCCTTCGGCAGAGATTGATATTTCCGAACGGCTTGCCGGTTCGGGAACCGCATACATGGACGCGCCTGTCACCGGTGGAGATATCGGGGCAAGGGAGGGCACTCTCACGATAATGGCCGGCGGTGACGAAGACACCTTTCGGAAAGTGCTCCCCGCACTTGAGGTAATGGGAAAAAAGATCGCGCACACCGGTCCTGTGGGGACAGGCCAGCTCACAAAATGCGTGAACCAGATCCTTGTCGCTTTGAACCTCGGCGCCATGACGGAGGCGTTCGCATTTCTACAGAGAAGCCCTCTGAGTTCCCGAAAGACTGTCGACCTCCTTTCTTCAGGGGCAGCCGGTTCCTGGGCGCTCAGCAATTACGGACCAAGGGTCATGAGCGGGGACTTGAAGCCGGGATTCAGGGCCGTAGATATGCTGAAAGACATCAAAATCGTCCTTTCTGAAGCTGAGAAGATGAACCTGCAGCTTCCCGGGATTGAGTTGATGAAGGACATGTACCAGTCGCTCTGCGCGATCCAGAAAGAAAGCCTGGGAAATCATGCATTGATCGAGGTCTACAAATAGTCTCACCAGAACAGGCTGACTGCGACAGGGGCGCATTCAAGGTTCCGAGACTCCGTGACATCACGGATACCAGTCCGTATTTTCACGAGGGATCTGTGCCGGCGCCCGGCCCGGTGAACGCGATAAAGTTGACCTCGAGGCGTTTTCAGGGTCACTATCAGGTGACCACCCCCGCATGGAACCGCCGAAACTGCCGTAAAAGCAGGGAGGAGCGAATGATCAAAAAAAGAGCTGTGATAGTTGTCGCGGATGGATGTGAAGACATTGAAACGGTGTGCCCGATTGATGTGCTGACGCGGGTTGGAGTGGACGTCAAAGTGGCCGCCCTTGAAAATTCAACTGTGAAGTGTTCATGGGGCTCGAGACTCGAGGCTGATATTTCTGTCGACGATGTCGGCGATGATTTCGACGCGGTAATTTTTCCGGGGGGCCTCCCTAACGCCGCGACTCTTGCCGCTGATGAGAGGGTGCAGCGACTGGCGAAGCGGTACTTCGAAAGTGGAAAACTTGTCGCGTCCATATGCGCTTCACCGGCGTGTCTGCTGGGCGAAGCGACAGGTATCCTGAAAGGCCGAAGATCGACAGGCGATCCTTCATTCAACGACAGGCTGGCCGCATCCGGCGCTGAAGTGACTGACGAAGCCGTCACAATCCAGGACAACGTGATAACTGCCAGAGGTCCCGGTGCGGCTCTCGCCTTCGCGCTTAAAGTCGCCGGATATCTTGTGGGAGCGGAGAAAACGCGGCCTTTTGCCGAGAAGTGGGAGGTGGAGATTTAGAGTGCCCTGGTGAACGCTGCAGGAGTCGGCCGGGGTCTTTCCCCAGCCGCACGTAATACGTTATGCTCGCACCATGGCGCATTACAAAAGCCGCGTTCTCGCGGCAGGTCTTACATTCGCCGCGCTGGGTTACTGCATCTTCCTGGCGGCGCCTCTTCTGGTGTTTTCTCAGAATGACGCGGAGTTCAACGCGGGCTTTGCAGGCGTTATTATGCATCTTGTTCCGGCGCTTGCCGGAGCAGTAATTGCCCTGACCTTGATTGCGGCACTAATTCCGGCGCGCGGCTTCCGCCTGCTCATCGCTTTACTCGTCACTGTCCTCTTTCTTTTTTATGTTCAGTCGGGTTTTCTTGTCTGGGGGTACGGGCCTTTTTACGGAGAGCCCGTTAAGTGGGAGAAATTCTCGACGGCAGGCCTTGTAGACACTTCAGTCTGGGTTCTCGGACTCGTGCTTGGACTGCTTGGGCGCAATATCATCGTCAGAAACTATCAGGCGATACTTCTTTTCTGCGTTCTTGCGTTCACGTTTTCCGCCTGTGTCGAGGCATTCAGGGAAAAACCGAGGTTCAGAAGCGAGGTAAAAGAGAGCAGGAGTGACTCCATATTCCAGTTTTCACGCGAAAAGAACGTCCTCATTATTATTCTCGACACCTTTTCAACGCCCGCCTTCGAAGTTGTTTCTCAAGGTTCGCCGGAAATCAGGAAAGACTTCGCTGATTTCACCTTTTTTCGAAACACTCTTGCCTCTTTTACGACAACAGCTGCCAGCGTTCCTTCGATCCTGACCGGCATTGAATATGACAACCAGATTCCATACAAGAAATTCCTTACGGAGGTGCTCGCGGAGAAGTCTCTTCCATCGGTGTTTCTTTCGAGAGGATACCAGAGCGACGTCATGAGCATGACGCAGCTCTGTGCCCGCATCAAAGGGGCATGCCACTCTCTGAACCGGGTAGTGGCGCGGGACATCGGCAGTGTAGAGCGGAGGGAACTTCTCGAACTTCTCGACGTCACCCTGTTCCGCGTTCTTCCGCAGCCTTTGAAGAAGAGAGTTTACAACAATGAGAAATGGCTTGTTCAGCGGATCTTTGCGGCGGGAGGAAGCCCCAGGTCTCTCTTCAACTCTGTCGGTTTCTGGGATGTTTTTGAAAGGCAGGCAGATGCTGCGGCGGAAAAGCCGACTTTCAAGTTTCTTCACTTCATGCTGCCGCATCCGCCGTGCAGGTTCGATTCCCGGTGCAACGTAAAGCCTCCGGGGAAGGGGAAGCCCCGCAAGGAAGATTATGAGGAGCAGGCGGCATGCAGCATTCAACTTATGCGGAGGATGATTTCGACTTTGAAGCGGGTCGGCGCGTATGAGAACACTTTTGTAATAGTCGCCGCGGACCACGGATACGCGCAGCGGTACATACCTTTCAAGAACGACAGAGGTCTTCCTGCTCCGGAACAGGCCATGCCGCTTCTGCTTATGAAACCGTTTGGAAAGTCGTCTGTGGCGGAAATGACGGTTTCGAATGCTCCAGCCATGCTGAAAGACATTCCGAGAACTGTGGCGGAAGCGGCCGGCATCATGGATGTTTTTCCGAATGAATCGCTTCTCAGCCTCAGCGAGGGCATGCCCCGGAAAAGGCATTACCGGAGCTATGGCTGGAATGATGCCGCCTGGGGGAGAACGTATCTTCCGAAAATGGCGGAATACGCGATTTCGGGCGACGTCCGCGACCCCGCATCGTGGAACCGGAGCGGGACATTCGCGCCGCCATAGGCCGGTTTTTTCAGGACCGCTCTATCTCAACGACCGGTATTGATGCGGTTCTGCACATCCAGCAGGCTGGACTGACTTATCCTTGCGAAGCCTTCTCCCGGCCTGTCCAGATCAAGAATAGACGGCGGCACTGTATCCTCCTGCGCGAAGATTCGTCTTCCTCGCGTCTCGATCATATTCGACACATAATCCACGATAATCTGTGAATTCACAGGCTGCGGCGCATCCTTCGCAATCGCCGTCGCCTGCGACCATATCTGCGTCTGTATCCGGTCGGCTGCTGCTGAATCTCCGTTAATCCGGGAAAGGAGATGTTCGCCGACTGCCAGATTTGTGATGTGACTCCTTGCCGCTTCGGGCAGGTTGCAGTGGACTCTGCGTCCTGTCCGAAAGCCTGCTTCGAGAGACAGAAGGCAGAGAATGAAAAAGACGGCGACAATCAGAAGATTCACGGGTGAGTGAAGATGGGGCATTGAAGGAGGAGACCGGAAGGCTATGGTGCGGCGGAATGACGGTAATCATGAATGCCGCCGGGGACTGTGCAGCATCGACAGTACAAACGCGACAAGCGCAATCCAGGTGATGAACCCGAGAAACATGACCGGTTTTGGCGAAGTCGCGACGTGTTCCGAGCGGAGAGGCGACAACGAAACAAGAAACGCAGCGTAGTGGGCAAGCGCATAAATTCCGGCTGCGACTGAAATGCGGAACGCCCAGGGCGCCGATGTGACGCACGCGAACGGAATAAAGAGCGCAAAGTAATGCTTGCCGACTGCGGGGGAGAGAATTAGAAAACACGCGGATGCAAGGCTTACTGCCTGGTAAATATCGAGCCTGCCGCGCCGGGCGAGGACTCCTGAAAAGAGTGCCGCGATAAGCACGATATACCCGGAAAGCTTTCCCCACAAAAGAGCTGATGAAGGTGAATGCATAAGAAGCAGGAATAGATTAACACCCCAGTAGTCGAACTGAGGAGAGTACTGGAAGACGTTTCTGACGAGTGCCTCTCCGGCAATGACTGCTCCTGCAATATAGGGCAGCACACCCGGCAGCAGTCCGGAGGCAAACCGGAGCGCCTGTTTCCGGTTGTGACAGTTGAAAGCAAGGCAGATGACGACAAGAAGTGGAATGAGCTTCACATTGAGCGCGACTGCGACGGAAAGCCCGCTCGATGCATAATATCCTCTCGTGAATAGATAGACTGACAGAAGACAGAGGAAAGCATAAATAGAGTCGGTATTGCCGTGATAGCCGCTGATAAGAACAAGAATGAGGCTTGTTCCAAAGACTGCAAAGGCAGCAGCTGCCGCATCCGTCCCGTATTTTTCATCGCATATTTTCCACAGAAGAATCGCGGACAAGACTTCGGCAAGGATTCCCGGCAGCCGGAATGCGAACGGAAACGGCACCGCAAGGTGTTCAGAAAGCCGCGCGAAAAATCCCGCAGAGGGAGCGATCAGCGGCGGATGATTGAAGAGCCGCACATTGGAGTAAAGGTATGCCAGCCCGTTTTCATTGAAAATCCGGGCGAAATCACCCCACTTTGTCACATCGTTAGTCCCGTAGGAAAGCGCGCTTAGAACAGGTCTCGCCAGCAGACCAAGTATACCGGCAGCGACAAGGATGATGTTGGATGTCCCGCATGGTTTTGTGTTTTGAGAAGCAGTCATGAAAGTCCGGAGCCTCTCATTCTTTTATGCTGACGCGTTCCTGTGCCACGATAAAAGGTCCCTGTACAGTTCTGCTGCTCTGGCGCGAAGCTCCTCAATACTGCCATCGTTGCGGATTACAATATCAGCTCTCTTTTCCTTCTCACAGGCGGGAATTTGAGCGTCCATCCGTTTCTGAACTGCCTCAGGGTCCGTGTTGTCCCTTTTCGCAGCCCGCGCCTCTGCCGTTTCCGCTTCCGCGGAAACCACGACTAGTTTTCTGAAAGGAGCCAGATCACACCCGCTTTCAAACAGAAGCGGTACAACATATACCACAATCGCATCGCTTGAAAGTCTTGAAATTCGTTCGTCGAACAGACGGAAAACTTCGGGGTGGATAATCTGCTCCACATGCCCGCGGAGTTCTGAATCATTGAAGATGATCTGCGCAACGCCTTTTCTGTCGAGACTTCCATCAGGCAGAAGGATTTTTTCGCCTAAAAGTCTCCGCAGCTCTTCGATGCCCTTCGATCCGGGCGCAACCGCTTCGCGGGCGAGTTCGTCGGCATCGATGACAACCGCTCCCTGATCTGCGAGGAAACGCGCAAGTGTGCTCTTCCCAGACCCGATGGTTCCTGTAAGCGCTATGAGATAGGGACCTTGACGCATACTGCGAATCGCTCTATTGCACCTGCCACGGTTCAAACATAATATAAGGGTTCCAGGCGAAGGAGCGCAAAGACTTTATGGCAAACAACACGGACAGCACTGATAAAATTTCCGGGAACAAGGCAGTTGATAAAGATGATGAGGTTCCAGCTTCAACAGCAGAACCGCTCCTTTCGCCAATCACCGAACCGGAGACGGATCAGGATGGGAGTGAACCGGAAAAGGCGGAAGGGCCCGCGTCAGAGGTGGTGGAATTTCAGGATGCGGCGAAATCAATGGACACGATCACAGCTGATGCCGTTCCGGCGGAGCAGATGTTCATGGAGACCGAGGCAGCAGCAACTGCAGCGTCGCCCGCGCCGGCCAGAGGAACGGGCAGGGGGGCAGGAAGAAGATCATCCCGTTTCTCAAATGGTGGAAGGCCTGCAGCAAGAGACATCATTGTTGATGGAGTTCTCGAAAGGGCTCACCGCGCTCACCCCACTCTGCGCGATCAGTTGCGGGGGACGATCCTTCTGAAGGTGGGCAGTGGCAGAGAGAAATACATCGTTGACTGGCGGACGGATTCTCTTAAAGTTGCGGAAACGAAGGATGAGACAGCTGATTGTGTGATCGGGCTGGAGGACAGGGATCTCGAGATGATTGCGGGAGGAAATCTCAACCCTCAGATTGCCATGCTGAGCGAGAAAATTTCCATAGAAGGCGATGCGAGTCTTGCCATGTACTTCTTCAATCTCATTGCGCCGCCGTCGTCGCACTGACAACCAGTGCGGCGTCCAGAAAGTCTTTCTGCGATACTACGCCCTGCCGGATATCTGCATCTCCTGAATAAACCTGTCAGCTTCGCTCACGGCTTCTTCGAGATCGCGGACAAGGACATCGACATTGCCGGTTATCGTGTTCAGTTCGCCCTGGAGATCGCCTATCGCTTTCGCGTTCAGGTTATGCTTGAGGAAAAGAACATCATCGCGCAGAGGCTGAAGCACCGGCTCAATTCTGGCCTCAGCCTGCTTCATCGCGGTGATCATGCGATAGTATCTCCGTTTAGTCTGCTCCAGTTCCTGTTCGCTCATGCGCCGCAGACGGTCGTTCTGGTACTGGCCGAGTTCGTCTTTCCACTCGTCGAACAGAGCTTCTGACACATCTTCCAGCGCGGCAATTCTGTCGTGTACGGCTTGTGCCTTCGCCTCGCTCTTTTCCAGCGCGTCCTTGAGTTCATTGTACTGTTCTTCAAGCTTCCCCGGATGCGTTGTGACAACTGAGCGGAAACGATCCAGGGCTGACTGGAACTGTGCCGATGCCTCCGTCTGACTTTCACGCGCGGCTTCAACCCGCTTGACAACAAGTTCACGCTTTGGAATGCCGATGTTTTCGAGCGCAGAGTAATACATGCTGGAGCAGCCCGTGGTGAAGGTTCCGGTGGCGAACACAGCAGCGAAAACGACTGCGGCGGTGATGAGTTGTCTTTTCATGGTAATGTATTATGCCAGAGGAAACCTGACTTTGAACAGTGTGCCGTCCTCTTCGGTGCTTTTGAGCTGAATTTCAGCCCCGGTTCTGTCCGCAAGGTTCTTTACAATATAGAGCCCGAGCCCGCTGCCGGAGATATCCTTTGCTGTCAGGCCCCGAATGCTCTTTTCAAAGATTACGGCCTGCTCCGCCGCCGGGATCACCGCGTCTGTATTATGAACTGTGAGTTCGCCGAATATTCCTTCCTGCCTGGACCTTACAGTGATGGTCCCTTTCGATGGCGTGTATTTTCCGGCGTTCGACAAAAGATTGGCGAAAATCCTCTCCACGGCAAACCTGGGGACAGAGACGAGAATCGGAGTGGCAGAGAGAGCCACGTTGAGTGCCGGACTTCCAGCCGCATCGCGCCAGCTGTAGTCGATGACATCGTTTATCACTCTGTTCAGTTCGCATGCTCCCTGAGGAAGCGCAAGCGCGTGATGATCGACCTGCGAAAGAATCTGATAATTCCTGACCAGTTCAAGAGCTCTTGCAGCCGTACTTCTTATCCGTGAAATAATCTCCTTCTGCTGCTTTGTGAGCGGATCGCTGTTGTCCGCCTCCAGCATGAGATCCGCATATCCAAATATGGCGCTTACCGGATTGGCAAGGTCGTGCGCGGCTGCATTGATCGAGAAATTCTGTGCTTTGGACTGCCGCTGCGCCTCCGCCACGGTTCCGAAGTGCAGAAATATGCGCTTTGGCCCGGACGTGCCGCATTCGACAGGGAAGGCGGAAAGCTGCAGGTGTTTTCGCGACTCACCCAGTCCGATCCGGATTTCTTTCTGAAAAGGAGCCTGCTTCAGGAGCCCCGGAATTTCAGGGTCGAGTGTGAGTTCCTGAATCTGAAGAACTGCCGTATCTCTGCCCTGAAAGAGTTCCTCGAACGCCGGGTTCCACGAGAGGATGTCTCCATTCTCTCCTGCAATGCAGACAGGAGTCGCAGAATCTGAAAAAAACTCGTCCAGCCCCGGCGGCAATTTCTTTCCCTTTAGAAAGAGTCTATAACCATACCGAGTATACGTGTTTGATTTCCAGTCGCCTATGGAAAATATTCAAGAGATCGAGTGGCTGAATGAAGCCGCCCCGATGGACGAACTGAACCGGAGAAAGCTCAAGCGGCTTTCCATGGGCGCCTCCGTAATCGACGCCTCCATGATTAATCCCGACCTTCACCCGCCGGCACTTGCTCTGGATAAACTTACAGAAGCAATCGTAAAGCCTCAGAATCACCGGTATGCGGTCTCCCGTGGTGTTCGCCGTCTCAGGGAGGCATTCGCAGGCAAATACCGGTCTGCATTCGGAGTGATGCTCGATCCGGAACGTGAGGTGTGCGTATCACTTGGGACCAAGGACGCGATCTCCATTGCGCTGAATATTATTTCTGCAAAGGGCAGCAGCTCTGCAGGGGGCGGGCGGCGCCTGCTTGCCGGCGCTCCATGTTACCCTATGTACCGTTCTGCGGCGAAGCTTGCGGGAATGGAGCTGTCTTTTTTCCGCATTGATCGGGACGAAGAAATCACGCTGGAGAGCATAAGATCGGAGCTGGAAAAGGAAACCGCGGCGGCTGTGCTGTTGAATTTCCCGAACAATCCCACGGGAGCTGCTGCCGGCCCCGGTTTCTACCGGAAGCTGGCGGATATTGTTCCTCCTGACACGATCATCATCAACGACTTTGTGTACGGCGAAATGCACTTCCGATCGCGGTATGCGCCGAGCCTGCTCGCTGAACCATCTCTGGCCGGCAGGGCAGTCGAAACATACAGTCTTTCCAAGGCATACTCGGTTCCCGGATGGAGAATAGGGGCGATAAGCGGAGCGTCCGGCATCATACAGGCTGTTGCCAGACTCAAGTCGTACGTCGACTACGGAGCTTTTCTCCCGCTTCAGATGGCCTCTACGTCGCTTCTCAATTCAAGCCAGGATCTGGTGCAGAACGCACGAAATCATTATCAGGCGAGGGCGCGCCTTCTTGTCGATGGGCTTAAAAGAATGGAGTGGGAAGCAGTGCTGCCGGAAGCAGGTGCCTGCGTCTGGGCAAGACTTCCTGAAAAGGGGCGGAAGCATGGTTCGATGAAGTTTGCGGGAGATTTGCTTGAGCAAAGGGACGTTGTTGTGATGCCCGGAGTTCTTTTCGGAGAAGATTTCGACGAGTATGCGCGGTTTGCGCTTGTTAATTCAGAGGAGCGCCTGCAGGAACTCCTTTTCCGGCTCGGTAAGTTCTCGTATGATTGACGAAAATCTTTATTTCGGGAGATATGGCATGATCGCAGGGCGCTTGATAAGTTGCCTCGTTCTCGGTGGATTAGTATTCCATTCCGCTGAAGTACTTGCCGCCAACGACTGCAATGAAGCAGCAAAGATTGTAAAAGCGGCGGTCAAAAGAGGAGAGGGATCGGTCGAGGAAGAGAAACAGTACAGACAGGCTCTCGAGATGTGCCCCCGGATGGCGGAGGCTGATTACAATCTCGGCGTCGTTCTGGCAAAGGAAGGAAAGAAGCTTGAGGCGGCGCAATCCTTCGAAAAGGCGATCTCAATCCGGGATGATTCGAATTACAGGACGGCGCTCGGCAGTCTCAAGCTGGAGGAAGGGAATCTGGGTGCCGCTTCCGAGAACTACCAGAAGGCGCTCGAACTGGATGCCACTAATGTGAAGGCAATGCAGGGTCTCTCAGTCGTTTACGATAAACAGGGCGATACTGCGAGAGCTGTTGAAACTCTGAATAAAGCGGCGATTGTCGACGACCAGAACGCCCTTACACATTACAATCTCGCGGTCCTTTTTCAGAAGCAGGGGCAGCTTCCCCAGGCGATATCAGAATTCGAGAAGGTCGTGAAAATCGATCCGTCGAATTATGACGCCACGTTTTTTCTCGGCATTCTTTATCAGCGTGTCGGACGCTTCGACCTGGCCGAACGGGTGCTTGCCCGCGCGGCAGTCATGAAGCCCGGGAACGTGGAGGTGCACAGGGCCCTCGGCGTGGTGTATGAAGCGATGGGAGAACCTGAAAAAGCAGAGATTTCCTTCGAAAAAGCCGTATCCCTTGATCCTGACGATATTGATTCGCTTATTAATCTCGGCGCTGTGATGATTGCGAAGCATCGGGAAGGTATCGCGGAAGAACACCTGAAGAAGGCGGTGGCTCTTGATCCGGCCAACGCACGGGCACTCGGGGTGCTCGGCTGGGCGCAGCTCGAACTTGGAAAATACAGGGAGGCCGAAGCCTCGCTTCAGGGAGCGATACTCAAGGATGAAAACAACGTTGAGGCGATAAATAATCTGGGTGTTCTTTTCCAGAGGCTTGGCCGGATTGATGAAGCTGTGGACATGTACCGGAAAGCCCTGCAGGTTAATCCGAATTTCGAGCCGGCACGGAAGAATCTGGCGCAGTTTCAGAAGTGACGGGCCAATGACCGGGCCGCGCCTCGCGCCCCGGGCGAAGCGAAAGGAAAAGCGAAGGATCTAATAATAAAACCCTCTCGTAGTCGGCGCAGCATCGGTTGTGAGGTTCATCCTCAGTTTTCTCAGCCCGTTTTCATCGCCGCGGCCCACGACATGAGTGGTATGCATCTCGCATCCTTTCAAAAGTTTCGCCTTCTCGAGACAGTGGGCACTCGTCGGATTGCTGGCGGCACTGATTGAAAGCGCGATAAGCACCTCTTCCACATTCAAGCTCGGGCTTTTCCCCTGAAGGATCTCTTTTTTTAAAGTGCCGATGTTCGACATGATATTTTCAGGAAGGAGATCTATCGGGGCAGGAATTCCGGCAAGCGTCTTGAGTGCCGCAAGCACAGCTGCCGATTCGGCATGAAGAAGAGGAGAATTCATCCCCGTGACAATTCTTCCGTCCGGAAGCCTGATTGCTGCGCCGCAGAAAATACCCCGGTTGCCTTTCCCGCGGATCTTCGCCTGTTCAGAAGCGGACCTGGCTGCCGGTACTGTCGAGCGATCTTCCGGCTTGACTCCAGCTTTCTGCATGAGATTTTCAGCTATCGCCACTGTCTCCGGCGGTTCGAGTCTCTGCCTGCACTCCCAGCTGTAGCGGAAGTAGCGCCGGATTATCTCCTGCTTTGCGGCTTCGCGGACGATTTCGTCGTTGATGATTCCTTCCCTTGCCGTGTTTACACCCATGTCAGTGGGAGAACGGTAGGAGAGAAACGCCGACGACGCTGTTCCAATTCTGTTGATGATCTCTTTGATTATATGGAAGTTCTCGACATCCCGGTTGTAGTTGACCGCTTTCACTCCGTAAGCTTCGAGATGGAACGGATCGATCACATTGATGTCCTTGAGATCGGCAGTGGCCGCCTCATACGCAGTGTTTACAGGATGATCAAGCGCAAGGTTCCATATCGGAAATGTCTCGAACTTCGCATAGCCCGCATTCTGGCCCTTGTTCACGTGATGATATACCTGCGAGAGACACGTGGACATCTTGCCGCTTCCAGGGCCCGCCCCGGTCACGATAACAAGGGGCTTTACGGTCTTTACAAAGGCGAGGCTTCCATATCCTTCCGGACTTACGATTCTTTCGACGTTGTATGGATAGCCTTCAATATCCGTGTGAGTGTACACGGGTATTCCGCGGGATTTTATGATCTCCATGAAACGCCCGGCGCTTTTTTCGCCGTGATAGCGGGTGACAACAACCGCGGAAACCTTGAAATCGAAGTCTTCGAGGTCATCGAACGTGCGAAGTGATGCCTGGTCGTAAGTAAGTCCGAAATCTCCCCTTATGCGGCCGCGTTCTATGTCAGCGGCATTGATGCAGAAAACGATCTCTGAAAGATCGCGAAGCCTGTCGAGAAGCTTGATCTTGACATCCGGGTCGTATCCGGGAAGGACGCGGGCAGCGTGAAAATCCTGGAGAAGCTTCCCGCCGAACTCGAGATAAAGCTTTCCTGAGAACTGATCCACACGCCGGCGGATAGCTTCGGTCTGAGCTTCCAGATATTTTTCACTGTCAAAACCATTTACTCCAGGCATTATTTACTCCGGACACAGTCTATTCCATTATTCTTTATATGACCTCAGGGTGCAGGTGTAAAGTTCCACCGAGCCGGCACTTCCTGATGCCCGGCTACCTCCACCTGCTGATTACCCTGGCGCCGGGCCGGGTTATTCTCCACCTTGACAACAGGCTGCGCCAGAAGCCTCTGGACACTGCCCTGCCAACCCGGTAAGAGGGCCCTCCCTTCGCGAATCTGCGGGCGCCGGGGTTTTTGATTACTATGTTGTCAACATCGGAAGCGACGCGCTGCTGTGGACGAGAGGAATATTGAACGAGTGGTGCCGGATAATACCAGGTGCGAGACTGCGTGGAGGATTCATCGAACGTGGTCCATTCGGCAAGACTGGTGGAACTTGATGCTGCAGTGAGGGAAAAGAAAAGGAAAAGACCAGGCAGCATTTTTCCAGACATAAAAAAAAAATAACACAGGGCGGGTGGGGAATCAAAAATAAGTGAATCTTCGCCAGTTTCGGATGAAGCTCGTCAATACAGAAACTGCGAAAAATATAGATGAAACAGGCGCTGCTGATTAAAAGAGAATTGAAATTCGACAACACGCTAACCTTCTGATTTCCCATTGAATCAGACTTCAACAGTATTAAACTCCCTGTTCTTTCACCTTCAAACTTTGCAGATAGCGCAGGGTGCCTTCACTTATTATACTTCAATGCATGAGCAGTCGAGTCGCGCTTAAGTTGATTGAAAGCCCATTCGTCCGGCAGGAAGTTTCCCTGTGGGAAGAGGGTCGCGCGTCTTCGGCTCATTCGCTTCATTATCTTCTTTCCTGGTCCGAAGCCTTTCCGCCGGCTCTTCCTGCGCATTTTATCTCGAAATACACATCGAAAGGCGGTGTTGTTCTCGATCCGTTCTGCGGCTCCGGGACTACCGCGCTTGAAGCGAAACTGAGCGGAAGAGTTCCGCTTGCGTTCGACTCTAATCCGCTTGCTGTTAAGATCACCCGGGCGAAACTGAATCCAGGCGATCTAACGGAAGTAACTCTCCGCCTGCAGCTTGCCAATCTCAAGCGCCCCGTCGATACAGCTTCCTTCAACAAGACATTCTCAGAGTTCTATGATATCGCCACTTACCGCGAGCTGGTGAACCTGAGGGAGATGATTTACTCGAACTACGATCGAGTCGCCGGTTTCATCGAATCAATCGCACTTGGCCTTCTTCACGGCCACTCTGCGGGATATTTTTCCGTCTATACCAACCCCGCTGCATCGCTTCTTCCCGAGTCACAGCTGGATCTGAATATGAAAAGATCTCAGTCTCCTGATTACAGAGCTGTTGTGCCGAGAATCCTCAGAAAGACTGCGGTGGTGCTTCGGGACGGCATTCACTCTTCATATCGTTCAGACGAAGGCAAGTGTGGTGTGGGGGATGCGCGAAACCTCACGTCTGTTCCCGATGCTTCGGTGAACCTTGTCGTCACTGCGCCGCCCCGCCCTGATTCTGTAGTCTTCTCGAACGAGCAGTGGCTTCGCCTCTGGTTCGCAAGAGTGCAGGCGCCGCGCGGCATCGAACAGAGTTCGCCTTGCCCGGGGCTGGACGGGTGGCTTGATTTCATGAACGAAGTCCTCTTTGAGCTTGCGCGTGTGGTTGTTCCGGGCGGCCGGGCAGTGTTTGATTTAAGTGAAACCCGGGTTGAAAAAATCCGTGTCAGGCTCGATGAAGAGCTTCAGGGTCTTATCGAGGAGTCTCTTCCGGGCTTCTGGCAGTGTGAAAGTCTCCTCATCCAGAGGGAAAAGGCTGCAAATATCGAAGGAACAAGGATGCGACGCGAAGCCGGAAGCGCGCATCGTATATTAGTGTTAAGGCGTCGTTAGCTTCGGAGGCCTGACGTCTTTTTGCAGTCGAACCGGTGCAATAATGGAATTCAAGATCCCCCGCCTGATGATTTCTTCCGGCCATTCCGGAGTCGGAAAGTCAGTCTTTGGTGTCGGCCTCGCAGTAGCTCTGAGGAAAAGAAACCTCAGCCTCGCGTTTGGGGTTAAAGGCCCGAATCTCCTGCAGTCCAATCTTTATCATCGGCTTACGCGGCGGTTCACCCGAAGCTTCGACATGCAGATTCTTACCGGCTATCAGACACTGGAGACTCTGAGAAGCGCGTCAGTTGGAGCTGATATTGTAATCATTGAGGGTGAGGGCGGTCTTTATGACGGCACGAGGCCTGGATCACTGCAGGGCTCCGACGCTGATTTTTCGGCGTCGACGGGAACTCCTGTGGCCCTTCTTCTTGACCCGGGTGAGTACGACGCGAGTTTTGCCGCGGTCGTGCGCGGCTTTGTCGATCTGGCGCGAAGTTTCAGGATAGGCGGCGTCATTGCAAACCGCCTTCAGACTTCCTCCACATCCGTGACGCCGAAGGGAAGAAGCTTTTTCGACGCCGCCCTTCACGGTTTCAATATGAACCCGCTTCTTGGAGCGCTGCCGGAAGCAAAGAATATCGCGCCGGTCACCCGCGGACGGTACTCGTTCCGCGAAGATGGACAGGCTGTTTTTCCAAGGCAGTTCTTCCTGAGTCTCGGCGAACTTGTTGAATCTTACGTCGATCTGGAGCGCCTGCTTGAAATAGCGGACACCGCTCCTCCGATTGAGCTGGAAACAGATATTCCGATTCCTTCCATGAGGCGGTGCAGGATTGGCGTAGCTGACGACAGCTGTTTCAGTATCTGTTTTCAGGATAATCTTGATCTGCTGCGTATGAATGGTGCTCAGCTTGTTTCCTTTTCCCCGCTCGCTGATTCAAGGCTTCCCGATAATGTGGGAGGTATTTACGTCCCGGGCGGCAATATCGGTGAGTATGCGAAGGAGCTCGCATCCAATGAAGAGATGAAAAACGCCATCCGTGAGTTCGTCAGTGAGGGAGGGATCGTTTATTCTGAAGGCGCAGGTACCGCATACCTGTGCCAGGAGTACAGCCTGGGTTTCGACAGGGAACAAAGAGTGAGCGGAGTTGGAATCATAAAGTGTACTGCTCAGGCGTATGAACCCTTTCTGAACTATACCGAGTCTGTAGCTGTTGAGGACTGTATACTCGGTCTTCGCGGTACCCCGATAAAAGGAATTTCGGTAAATGGATGGGTTGCGGAAAATGATCTAGGCGTTTTCAAAGTGCTGAATCTTTCGTATGCGCGTGAAAAGCCCGTTCCTGAAGGGTATTCCCCCAGCGCGCAGGTGCTCGGCACATTCTGTTTCAATAATTTCGCGTCGAATCCTGTTGTGGCCCGGCAGCTTGTCGATGCCTGCGAGGTGGTGCGGCCGCTTACCGATTCACTGGATTAGAGGTTTATCAGCTCTGACGGCATGTGCCCCCCGGATTTCACCAATATCTCCGAATATTATATAGTATTCAGAGATGGGAACAACGATCAGAGGAAACACAAACGGGCTGGCTTCATCGCAGTTTCGATCTATCGAGAAACTTGCGAGGCGGCGCCTTGCGGATGACGAGATAGTTTCATTCGAACTGGCAAGAGAACTCTACGCGACCGCACAGGACGTGCAGAGAAGAATAGGACTCCTGATTTCGCGGGAGGGACAGATCGAAGAGATAGTAGTCGGAACGAGGACAATCCTTTACCTGCCCGATCTTGGAAGGTACAGACTGGGGCGGGGGCGTCTTCGGAGGCTGAGGCTTGTTTTCGCGGATCTCTCGAACAGGAAAGGGACAGCGCATATTCCGTTCGATGTTTACACTGACCTCGAGAAACTGCGTCTCGATGCTGTTGTCAGCGTGAAAGAGGAGCAGAATAGAGTGCTGATGAGCTATGCGCATCTCCTTCCCGGAGAGAGCAACGGCGACAGACCGGTGCGCACCGAAAGCACAGAGGATCTGGCGAGATTCAGGCTCGACTTCCGTTCGCTGATGGAGTCTCTCGAGGATGAGCTTTCAGATGTCGATGTTCATGCAGGAAAGCGCGGCGCTGTTCTTGTCGGAGTGTACGACCGGGACATCCGGGACCCCGAAAGCAGAATCGCGGAGCTTCGGTCGCTTGCAGAAACAGCGGGAGTTGAGGTCATAGATTCTGTTATTCAGCGGAGGGTTCCCGACCCAAGGACGCTCTTAGGAAAGGGCAAGCTCGAAGAGCTTATGATTCGGTGCGTGCGGGAGGATGCCGACCTTCTGATCTTCGACGGCGAACTTCGTCCCTCCCAGTGGCGCGCGATTACCAACTCAACTGAGCTTAAGGTCATCGATCGCAGCATGCTCATCCTCGACATATTTGCGCAGCGCGCTCAGAGCAATGAAGGGCGTCTTCAGGTCGAACTTGCGCAGCTCAAGTACAATCTGCCGCGGCTTGTTGAGAAGGACACAGGACTGTCGAGGCTGACGGGAGGAATCGGGGGCAGGGGACCTGGAGAGACAAAGCTTGAAATCGGACGGCGGCGCATACGTGATCGCATTTCGTTTCTCGAGGGGAAGATCGATCAGTTATCCCGCCAGCGCTCAATGCAGCGCTCGAAAAGAGAGGAGCAGCAGATTCCGCTCGTGTCGCTTATAGGGTACACAAATGCGGGGAAATCGAGTCTATTCAACGCACTCACGAAGAGCGCGGTTTTCGTCGAAGACAAACTGTTTGCGACTCTTGATCCCGCCCAGCGCCGTATGGTGCTTCCCTACGAAGGAGCTCCGGGAACTCTAGTCCATCTTGTGCTCGCCGATACTGTAGGTTTTATCCGGGACCTTCCGCAGGAGCTGTCGAACGCTTTCCGGGCGACGCTGGAAGAGATTGGACGTGCATCACTGCTTCTGCATGTCGTCGACGGGTCTGATCCGGAATTTGCCCGGCGCAAGAATGCGGTGGAATCGATTCTTCGTGAAATGGAATTTGTCGACATCCCCATGCTGCTGGTAATCAACAAATCCGACGTGCTGAACGATAATCAGCGAACAGAGCTTGAATGGGAGTTCCCTCATGGATTCTTTGTCTCCGCAAAAACGCGCGAGGGGTTTGCCCCGCTGAGAGCGGAGGTTGAACGAATTTTCAAGGAGGCAGGAATGACCCGCAGGGCTGCGCCGGGCGATGCTCCGTCGTTGCGGTGATGTGTTCAGGGACCCGATCAGTCGCCTGAGAGCAATTCCCCTCCAATGGCCCAGCTTTCAGCGGGAATGTCCTCGAAGACTACATACGTGTAGTGGGCGGGTTTGCCGGCCACTTCTTTCATGGTCTGCGTGATTGCTTCGGCGATTTTTTTCTTCTGTTCTTTCGAAAGTTTTCCTGCTGATTTCACATTTATGTATGGCACAGTTTTCTCCATCAATTTCGGATTAAAGGGAAGCCTTTCCGTTTTTAACAAGATCGGCAAGAAGACGGCATGCGTCAGTTGTTGTAAATATTCCGGTTACCGCTCCGTTTTTTGTTATTACGGTTGAGCCCAGCCTTCGCCTTGCCATCGTTGCCAGAACAGCTTCCAGAGGTTCATTTTCTTCGACTACGTAAGGGGCAGAAAGACAGATGTCTTTGCACAGTATCTTTGTGCGGAAATCACTGTCCTTGTATACGCCTGCGGCAATTTTCAGATCCCTTTCGGATATCAGGCCGTAAATTTTCCGTCCATCGACGACGGGAAGATGGCGGATACGGTACCGGTTCATTATTTTTTCGGCCGTTCCAAGATGCTCCAGAAATTCAATCGTATAAGGATTTGGCAGCATGAAGTCGCGGATGACAGTTTTGTTCATAGCGGAGCAAATTTCGTTTGGATTCTGAAGTACCAGCATATATAGTAAAGCAGCTTCGGGTGGTTCCAACAACTTCGCACTGCTTCGCAGGCCGGAATAATTTCGCCCGGAGGGACTTTGTAAGAGTTCGGTTTATCAAAGAGGCTTAAAATGGAACTCAAGTATCAGGACTTGCTGCCTTAAGGAACGAGAGATGTAGTCCGGTTTGCGTGGGGAAGTGAATGGACGCGATGATAATCAATCCAGACCTTGATGCCCGGATGCGGCTGAAACAGGCTCTGTGCTTTGTGCCGGAGTTCAAGGCCGTAAAGGTCATGGCAACGCTGACAGAAGCCCTTCAGCGCCTGTTTTCGGGGGGGATGTTCGGCGCTTTCTTTGTGTCTGCGCTGTTCGG
>CAYQVO010000009.1:39729-77003 GCA_964421085.1 uncultured Bdellovibrionales bacterium
GATGTCGCGGGGGATCTCGTTCCTGGCGCCGATGGGTTTCTGGTAGAACCATTTTCGGTCGAGGCGCTCCAGAAAATTTATGATCTTGCGGTCGAAGTCCGCAGGCAGAGGGTGGAGGCGCGGCAGAAGGCCGGCATGCGGCTTCTTCTTCATACGGCAGTCGACGGCATCGACGAATGGGCATGGAACTCCAGGCTGGAAGATGTGCCTGTCCCTTCAACTTCAACCAGACTGAAAAGGATCAGAGACTCAATACACGCACTCCCCGAAGAGCAGCTCGAGACATACTTTCATGTTCTGCAGGAGGTATTTTGCGAGATACGGAAGCCGAGAATTCTCGGATATCGCGGCGCAAGCCGTCGGTTGAGAAAAAAATACGGAGCGTTCCGGGGGGAGCACACCGGGCCATTCTGGCGAATCTTGCGGAAATGAATATGGACGTCCATTTCAGTTTTCGAAGCTCAACAAATGGAAACCCTAAATGAGGTCGTACTGGCTTTCCATCATCAACTCTTCGACTTCGGCACGTTCTTTGGGAAATGAAGTTAAGACTTCGCAGCCCTTCTTTGTCACGAGGACGTCATCTTCGATTCTCACTCCGCAGGCCGGCAGTTTTCCCGCTGCTTTTGGGAAATAGAGGCCCGGTTCCACAGTAATCACCATTCCGGCTTCAAGAGTTGCCGCATTATTGCCGCGGAGGTTTCCCACATCGTGAACATCGAGTCCGAGGGGATGCCCTATGCCGTGAGGAAAATAGGGCAGAAAAGACTTCCTGTTGAAGTGGCTCGATGCACTGCCTCTCAGGACGCGGAGTTCACAAAGTCCCTGAGACATTACTCTGGCAGCCGCGTCGTAGACGGCTTGTGCCTTCACTCCGGCCCGGACTTTTGAAATTGCCGCTTTCTGGGCTTCCAGAACGATGTCATAAAGCTCTCCTGTTGCACCTTCGAACCGGCCGGTCGCGGGAAATACGCGCGTGATATCGGAGGCGTAATACTGGTACTCGGCCCCGCAGTCGATGAGAATGAGATCTGATTTTTTAGCGATTCTGGTACATTGCTCATAATGGAGGGCAGCCGCAGAAGCGCCGGCTCCGACAATTGTAGTGAACGCAGGTTCGCCGCCGTAGACCCGAAACCAGTAATCGATTGTGGCCTGGAGGAATCTCTCAGGGACATTGGGGGCAATGTAGGGGAGAGCCTCTTCGAGGGCAGCTGTGGTGATGGAAGCGGCTTTTCTTATTGTTTCGACCTCTATCTCTTCTTTATGGACCCGCATCGGTGTCAGGATCGTGTCGGCAGGATGAAATGACGAGGGCATTCCGGAGCGTTCATGGGACGGTCGGGACATAAGCTCCTGAGCGATAATAAGGCTCAGATTTCCTGGAAAGCTCTGGTAGTAAAGAGCAGGTGATCCTTTGACCCGTCTGATGACTTCAGCTGCGGGATTTTCCGTGACAATTAGTTCAGCACCAAGTGCGCGGGCGAGTTTCTTCGGATCCTCCGGGTTTCCTTCCCAGACCGTTCGTTGAGGATTTGCTTTTGGCGCAAAAAGCAGAGGTGCTTTTTCAGTGCTGGAGACAAAAAGGGCGAGGTTTCTTTCTACAGACCCCGTAAGGTAGTAAAAGTCGCTGTTCTGTCTGTAGGGGTAATGGGTATCACGGTTGCGGATGCATTGAGGGGCGCTGCTCAGAAGCAACACGCCTCCGGTTTCTTTCAATTTTTTCTGAACTCTTGCTATTCTTGCACGATAAATCTTTGTCATATGAGCCCACCTTTAATCTTCAGGAGGAAAATGGCGCCACTACTTTATCAGTACATCTACACCGTTGACGAGAATGATATAAGCCCTGACTATCGTCATGTTCACCATGCAAGGACTCTTCTCTTTCTGGAGCGTGCGAGATGCCAGTTTCTCGATGAAATTAACTGTTCAAACGCGAGCCTGATTAAACAAGGCGTATTCTCGGTGGTGACCCGAATTGAAATTGAGTACAGGCGGGAGGTCGTGGCGGGTGAAATCCGTGTCACGTGCGAGAATCTCGAGGTCAGGGGGCGCTCCCTGTTCGTCACCCAGCGCGTGTACAACCACCGGGGAAAAGAGGCTATTTATGCAGTTCTGGAGTTGAAATTCATGGACGGGCAGACAAGACGGGCAGGGGAAGTTCCCCAACGAATTGCGGCGGTTGCCGACAGGGCCGCTTTCTGCTGATGGTTTGCCATTTGTTCTGATTTCCTGTAAAGTTAACCGCTCGACATCGTTGGAAGTAATCGGCTTATGAAAGATAACACTCATCCCAAGTATTACCCTCAGGCTCAAATCATCTGTACAGGATGCGGAAACCAGTTTACGGCCGGCTCGACGTTGCCGGAAATAAGAGTGGCTGTCTGCTCTTCATGTCACCCATTTTTTACGGGAAAACAGAAGTTCGTCGACTCTGAAGGACGTGTCGAACGGTTCCGGAAGAAATACGCCCAGAAGGCTCAGGCGGGGTCGTGACCTCCAATGCTGCTGTCCGCAGCGATGGCCACTTGCGGGTCTGCAGTAGTTGCGCCCGGGTCCTGTTTATCGTCAGTTTGTTAGTTGTTTCATCCTGCCGGGGAAGTGGTGTATCGCCGGGTGCCAACGCCCCTGGATTTCGTCTTCTCTCTGTTCAGGGGTCGGAGGTCCGTCTTTCTGATTTCCAGGGGAAAAAAGTCATTCTTTGTTTCTGGGCCACTTGGTGTCCCCCCTGTTTAGAAGAACTGCCATCGCTTCAAAAGCTTCATGAAAGTCTTAGGGGCACAAATCATACCGTGATTGGAATTGCAACACAGGACACACGTGAGGATGTTCTGGAATGGAAGGAGAAGCTCGGCATCACTTTTTCCATTCTCATTGACGACGATGGTGAGGTCGCCCGCAGGTACAAAGCCACCGGGTTCCCGGAGACTTTCCTGGTGGACGAGCGGGGAAAAATTCAGGAGATTATGGATCCGGATCATGGCATTCGGGTCTTGAAGGTCGTGGGGCCCAGAGACTGGCAGAAGTTCAGATTTTAAATTGTCTCAGAGACCTTGCGCAACATCGCAAGGTCTCTGAGACAATGGGGGTTCTTCTATCGGCAGTCGAGATTCCACCCACTTGTGCCGGTTGTAATGCTCAGGGATGTTACCTCCCCGGAAGCTTTCTGATATGTCCCTGTAATCTCATTTGCTTCGGAATCGATTGTCAGCGTGCCGGACAAGGCAGAAGCATCTTCCGTTGCCGAAAGCTCAACTTCTATGAGTTCCCCAGAATCATCGGTGTTCACAGCACTAAATTTTGCCGTCAACTGGGTGCCATTTTCAGCGATTTCGGCCTCGGGCTCATTGTAGGTAGTTGCCTCACCCTCAATCCTGCTGTCTGTTAAGGTGCAGTTCAACACCATTCCTCCCCCCGGAGTCGGGGTGGGATCAATCCGTTCTACGGCCGCATTCAGCACGGTGGTAAAGACACGATTAGGATGAAGCACTTTGGCCACAACCGTGTAATTAAATGGAATTGGAGCCACAGTGTACGGCACACTAATTCCAACCGGCCCCGGAAGTTCTGTCGATCGAATCTGGCTCGCGAAAAGGCTTCGGTTCACATAGAAGTCGAACTGTATCGGATATTTCTTGAATTCGTCATTGATCACATAGGCATCGGCATTAATCGTGGTTGAAGTCGTTCCAGTATGCGAGCCAACGCTCAGCACCGGCTCACGGAAGTGCTTGTCGATGTCACCGCTTACACCCTCAGTTGTAAGAGTCAACCCAGCCGGTGGAATTGTCGCCGTGGGTGCAGGAGTGGGAGTCTCCTGCGCAATCGCAGAGGCTGCGAATGTGAAGGAAACGAGGAAAAAGCCAATCGATACTTTTCGAATATTCATCACTCAAACCTGAGAAACAGGTAAATCACCTGACTTGATTCTGCCACGGCGGCCCGAAAGGCGAAATCCTCATAATTTTCACCCTTTCGTAAGAAACAGCTCTCTATCAAAATAGCTGTGTTTCCCCTTCAAGGGCCCTGTTATGAAGCGAGGTATGTTGTCTCTGGCCGCGGTTTTTCTTCTTTCAGCCTGTTCTGTGCTTCAAAAGGAGGAAGACCCCCAGATGAAGCTCGCTGTCCGGTCTGTTCAGAAGCCACTTCCGCCTGAAAAGACGAAGGAGTTACTCGGTAAAATGGGAGGAAATTTTGTTTATGGACAGGGATTTGGAGAGGCTGCTATCACTGTCGGCACCATTTTTGCCTTTCCGCCCTATGCGATATATGTTCTAGGCAACGGAGCGCTGTCTGTTGCCGGCTACAAACCACTCCATGTAACGGATGCCCTGCCGGACGATGCAAGGAACGGATGGAATGATGTATACGATTCCGTCACGGGAGTTCCTGGACACGTTTCCGCCGCAGTCGCGGGTGAGGAATTCAGAAACCGGGAAGTAATTGAAGAAGACTACAAGGCGTTCATTAACTCTGCGTATCCAGCCGAAGAAACGGCTGCTACCACACTTTGAGAAATGGTACAAATTGGCGCAGCAATAAAGCCCGGCATCAGCTCTGCACGTGACCTTCTTGAACAGATATTGAACTGGTGCGGGACGAAGGGACATGTTCTTTCTATCGAACAGTCTTCGGCACGGGATATACCAGGCCTGAAAATTCCTCAACTGCCGGTCCATGAGCTTGTCCAGAGTTCGGACTGGGTGATTTCAATCGGCGGCGATGGAACTTTGATATGGCTGGCGAGGCATGCAAGAGAAGACGGCCCGCTGTTTATCGGTGTTCATTTCGGCACCTTCGGATTCCTTACTGACGTGAAATCTACGGAACTGCTGACCACGCTCGACAGTATTGATGGAGGAATTACGGCAGCAGAAGAGCGGGGCACACTCCTTGTTAGGGTGATGCGGGAAGGAGCTGAAATTCTTGGATCTCCCGCCGTGAATGACGCGGTCATTCAACGTGGTTCCAGGGGGCGCATACTCGATATTGATCTGACTGTCAACGGGGAGGCGGTAACAAGACTTCGTGGCGACGGCCTTATTCTGGCGACTCCTTCGGGTTCTACTGCGTATTCACTTTCTGCCGGCGGACCGATAGTGCATCCCACCCTGCCCGCTGTTCTGATTACTCCAATCTGTGCTCATTCGCTGACGAACCGTCCTTTGATCATGGGAATCGAATCGGAAATAAGAGTCACTGTTCCTGCGTATGAAGGAAGAGTCTTTCTGACGATTGATGGACAGGAGAGTCTGCAGCTCAAGTCCGGGGATGAGGTGCTGGTGTCTGAAGGTTCGTGCAGAATTCGCTTTATTCGGGATCCTTCCCTGAGTTACTATGACATCCTTCGAACGAAGCTGAACTGGCGGCTTTCGACGATCTGAACCCTTATTCTTCTGAATGGTATGCTTCGGGAACTCCACATTAGAAATTTCGCCATAATAGAAGAGCAATGTGTGTCTTTCGCACCGGGCATGAATGTGCTGAGCGGTGAGACCGGCTCTGGTAAATCGATAATTCTTGGGGCGCTGGAGCTTGCTCTGGGAGGAAAGGGAAAGCCCGGTCTGATCCGGTCAGGCGAGGATTCTCTGGAGGTGTCCGCGCTTCTCGACCTTGAAGGCATTCCGTCTGATCTCCTTAATGACCTCCCGGAGATCGCGCGTGGAGAGGAACTGGCTGTCTCCCGCATACTTTGCACAAACGGCAAGGGGAAGGTTTATGTCAATGGTCGGCTGGCATCTCTTGGTATGCTGTCGGACATCATGGGGAAGCTGGTCAATATATGCGGGCAGAATCAGCATGTCCGTCTCCTCGATCCAAAGTATCATCTGGAACTGATAGATGGATACGCCGGCAATGAAAAGCTTATCGAGAGGTATCGGCAGCTATATAGAGAGTTCCGGCGGCTGGAAAAACTTCTGAGCAATTTCGAAGAGGAAAAGCTCAGACGCCAGCAGAAACTGAGCGGGCTGGAGCAGATTGTCGAAGATCTTTCCGCATTGAAGCCGTTTGGAGGGATGAGAGAACAGCTCGAAGGAGAAGTCCGTCGACTGGCGAATGGAGAAAAAATACTCATGGCAGCGCAGGCGATGAGTTCCATTTTCGACGATGAGTCCGGAATTTGTTCGTCGCTTCGTGAAATTTCTTCACAACTGCTTGAGCTCAGGAAGCTTGATGATAATACGGCTGCACTTGTGGAGCTTTTCGAGTCGTCGAAGACCAGCCTGGAGGAGTTTGAACGCGAGCTTCGAAGGTATGCATCGATGGTGGAGTTGAACGAAGATTTGTTGACAGAGAAGCGAGACTCTCTGGCGCAGGTAGCGGCAATGGAAAGAAAGTACCGCAATAACGACGCAGGCCTTTCAGATCTCCTTTCGAGAGCGCGGCAGGAACTTCAGGAACTGTCGGTCGATTCTGATGAAACTGCGCTCATTCAGGAGCGGGAGAATATCTTTGCTGAACTGGGCAGAGTTGCAGGGGATCTCTCCGATGCCCGCAAGAAGGCCGGGGCAAAAATCGCAGCGGATGCCGTCCGCGAACTCGGCGAGTTGAATATGAAGGGCGCTTCTCTGGAGACTTCAATAAATCGTGATAATTTCGGACAGGATGGGATAGACAGACTCGAGATACGCATCAGTACCAATAAGGGGGAGCCAATGAAGGCTTTGCGTGACATTGCCTCTGGGGGCGAGTTGTCGCGGATTCTTCTGGTTTTGAAGAAAATTCTAAGAGACCGATCTGGAGTTAATGTTCTGGTGTTCGACGAAGTGGACAGCGGAGTGTCCGGAAGTGTCGCACGTGCCGTGGGTGAAAAACTCAAGGCTCTTTCGGGGCACTCGCAGGTGATCTGTATTACTCATCTTGCCCAGATCGCTTCGCTTGCTGATCATCATCTCCTTGTCGAGAAAAAAGTGGGATCGAGAACGACCAGCGTCATCCGGTCGCTGAGGCACGAAGAAAGAGTCGATGAAGTTGCCAGAATGCTTGCGGGCCACACCATCACAGATTCGGCACGCCACTCTGCCCGTGAACTGCTCGCAGTATAAAGAGCCGGCATGCTGCCGAATTTAATGAGAAATATCATGCCCTTATCCCGTCAAAAAGGATTAAGTGCCTTTCAGCTAAGTTGGTTCATCTAATTTAGCAAGCGACTGGATGGTGGGTTGAGCGGGCTTAGCAGAACTGGCGTGAGTTCCGCCGCCCACCCATCCTTTCTGCTCGATGAAAGGGTCTCATGCGAATATCTAATCGCCGGTCACTGTGTCTGTGGATCGTCTGTCCTGAAACAGGTGCGGTGAAGAGATTTCGTTTTCCAGTATTTGGTATCCTGTCCTGTATTTTCATGTTGTCATTTTTTCTTGGAACGGTTTTCAGTCTTGTCATCGATTACCGGCGGATGAACATTGTCCAGGCAAAGCTTACCGACTCCTTCGAGAGAGTAAAAAACAGTGGAATGGAGCTGTTTACCGAAAAGCATGAACTTGAAACTGCACTAAAAGATATGCGGCAGGACAGGCTGAGATATGAATCTTTTGAGCAGGCAATGCGGGGAAAGCTCGGAGATCTCGAATCCATCCTTAGAAAATCGATAGCGCTCCAGGGACTGGAGAAACAGGACGTCAGCAAAGTCCCGCATTCTCCCAGAAAGGGCGGCGTTGGTGGTGCAGAGATAGAGTGTGAACCAGAGCGCAACTGCAGCTCTCTTCTTTATTTTGTCGAGGATGACGACCCTGTAAAAATTCCTTCATCTCAGGCGGTGGAAACTGAAGATGTTGTGGATAAACTCTCGCAGTATGAAAATTTCCTCAGGATATTGCCTATAGGAAATCCGCTCCAGGGCGAGATGTCTTCACCGTATGGGTGGAGAAAATCCCCGTTCTCCCGCAGCCGTTCATTTCACAAAGGGAGTGACTTCATCTTCGGCGACTCGCGCGCGGTTTTAGCGACAGGAGACGGGATTGTCAAGTCAGTCAAATGGGACAGAACATACGGCCGAAGTATCGATATCGACCACGGTATGAGCATTGTTACCCGTTACGCTCACCTGTCTAAAAGCATCGTCCGGAAAGGTCAGAAAGTGCACAGGGGCGATGAGATTGGAATCGGAGGATCCTCTGGCCTTTCTACCGGCCAGCATCTCCATTACGAAATTCTGATTAATCGTCGCGCCCGTAATCCTGAACGTTTCATCAACCTGGCGGGCGAACTCCAAAAGATATTTGGTGGTTAACCGCATTTTCTCAGAGACGTTGCGTGAACATCTGATTCAATCGTAACGAAAACGCAAAAAAATCGGAAATATGTATCGTCAGAAGGAAACCTTTTCCGATTTATTTCGAATATGTATTTATGGGATATCATCCGAGAATAGAATCTGCTGAACTTGCTTCCTTCCTGACTACAAGGAGCCAGAACGCGAGGTTGTGGTTCGTAAATAATCGAGAGCTTGAGCGGGCAGTCCTGGGATATGCAGCCAGGTGCGCAGAGCGGTATTCAGTGAAATTATATGCTCTCGCGATCGAAGGCAATCACATCCAGGGCCCTGCGCACTTTCCGAATGAAAATCGGGCTGAATTTATGCGTGATTTCAATTCCACTGTGGCCAGAGCAGTCCCTGTACATACACCAGAGTATGAAGGGGGCCGATTCTGGGCTCGCCGCTATTCTTCAGAATTTTTGCCGGCTGCAGAGGATATAGAGGAGCGTTTCTTCTATACCGTCCTTCAGCCAGTGCAGGATGGATTAGTAGAAAAAATTTCTGACTATCCGGGCTATAATTGCTTTCATGACGCCGTGTGGGGTATTGCACGGGAATTCAAGGTTGTAAAATGGGGGGAATATAATGCGGCCAGACGTTATAATCCGAAGGTTTCCATCAAGGACTATACTTCAATAGTAACCCTTCGATATGAGCGCATTCCTGGGTACGAGCATCTGAATCAGAAGGAATATGCGGACTTGATGCACAAAAAGCTCGAGGAGAGGAGAGCCGCCATAGTCAAAGAACGGCTCAAGGAGGGTAAAGGGTTCGAAGGCCGTGCGCGGATGCTGGCAAAAAAGCGGGGCACTTTTCCTGTAAGTTCAAAAACCGCAACACGTTTCAGCCGCAGGCCGAGAGTGCTCTCGAAATCGAAAGATCGGAGGGAATCATGCAAGAAATGGTACTTTTCAGTCTTTGCTGCCTATAAAGCAGCTTCCAGAGCGTTCAGACTTGGACAACATGATGTGAAGTTTCCGGAGGGGACATATAAACCGTACTGCTCCTCACGCCCACCCGCCTATGCGTCAAAAACATAAGACGAGCCATTCTTTTCCTGCATTGCGATTCGCCGGTATTTTTCTACCTGCAGGGACCATAGATTAGTCCGGAGTCCTCATTGTAACTTCGGCAACCGTTCCCGAACAAAAAATGCTGATTTCATGTCACTTCCGGGAATCAAGGATCCATATTGATGAGAGTTTTGCATGGACTTACACAATGTCTCTGAGAATATGAACTTACCGATCCTGCTGGCGTGCGCCGCCCTGAAGGAGTTCGAGAGGATTTTTGAGGAGTTTGCGGAGAAACAGCCTTACCTTGCTCATAACGCTGGCTTTCTTTGAATGCCGGTTGAGATACTGCCCCTCTGCATCCTGAGATTTTTCTTCCATCAGCAGATTTTCGTCTCTCTCTTTTTCGTTCCTCTGAACTTCGCGCAGGTTGTGAGCACCCTTTATTTCCTGTGCTTCCCGCTCGAATATATTCGCGGTAATGATGACGCGCTGTTGTTCGCGCTGTTCGATGCGTTTCTGTTCGCGTTCAAGCTTTGCTCTCTTGTGATCGTCGTCGGTTTCCCTCGCCTGAGCCTTTGCTTCGCGCGCGCTTCGAGGAGCCGGCTGGTCCTTCGAGTTCTGCTGCATGCCCGCGCCAGGCTTGCCCATCTGCTCACGAGGCACTTCGCGCATGTCGATGGCTCTTGCGGTATCGTGCTTGGTATCTCTTATTACAGTGTCTGCAACTACGCTGTTATGAACTTTGAGCTTGAAAGCAAGCTGCTGAGCGGAAAGTTTTCCGTTGAGGTAGAGGGCCATCAGCCTGTGAGCCTCTCCCCAGGATGCATTCGGAGCTTCTCCGGCATTCACAGCGACCTTCTCCGGCTGCAGCCTTCCAGTCTGTTCCCGTATCGCGTCAAGTTTATTCCCCGTACGCGGCAATGATGTGTCCCTGACTTCTTCAGCTGCGGGTTCAACCTTTTTGTCGAGTCTTGGGACCATCCGCCAGAATCCTGCGTGGAAAATACCTTCTTACTAGTGTTATTGCGTTATTGAAAGCATCGTTTCCTTATAATTTTGATTCTCTACGGATTACGATTTGCCTCAAATTAAGTGTTGTGTTTACCGAAAATTGGGGTATTGGCAGGGGAAGAGAAGTCGATGACTCATAATTCAGGATACCGAAATGGAGTGCCAGAATACAGCGAAGGTGAGAAAACAGAATAATATGAGCGGTTTAGAGGCCAATATCTCCGATCTGTGTCAAGCGACAGTTATTCTTCCCGATCCCGTTGCCTCAAGGTGAAATGTTGCTCCAGTTTTTTGGAAAAAGAAAAAATATCAACAAAGGAAAGATATCACCTCAGCGGGGCACAGGAGGAACCGCGCTGACGGCGTGATGTTGATGCGTTTTTACTGCAAATCACAGATAAGCTGCTGATCGATGAGCCAAGCCGCTTCGAGCGCAACATATAGAGTAGCCTTCCACGCTGCTGTATCATAGCTGCAAATGTCCCCCATTACTCACCAGGAACTGCATGATCCTCTCAATTCGTACCGCCCGGGCGTCACGCCTCTGGTCAATCATGCGGTGTCCTCGCTTCGCCGCATATCCCGCACATTCGGCGGAATATCGGATACCTCTTCAAGTTCCCTCAAAAAACCGCTGCTTCTAAATGGAGCGAAGCTTGCGGATAAAATAGACGAGAATTTTCAGAGAGCTGTCTACTATCTCCTCCTGGACGAAACGCAGCCTCATAGTGCTGCTGACGTGCGTCGCCTGTTCCTCGAGACGTACTGGATTGTGAACGAAGGCCTGCTGCCCGGACAGGCCATATGGCGGGAATGGGAAACGAAGTACAATATTCCTTCAGCCGGTATAAGGGATGCGTTCGATGAGTTCTCCAGGGAGTGTTATGCCAGGATGCAGAATCCTTCCTGCGATGCGATAAGTCTGAGCGCATGGTCAGAGAAGGAACTCAATACCCGCATTCACCCTTTTTATGATGGATGTGGAAGAGTATCGAGGGCGTGGAGCGTAGCCCAGCTTGCCAGAGTGAACTGCAAATGGCCGGTGTTCTCGAGCCGCGAAGAGTATTTTTCACTCATTGAACAGCCGCTCAATGTCTGGACCTCGGCATACAGGGATCGAATCTCTCTGATTGATGCTGCAGGCCAGGAGAATCACGCTGGATTTCTGCGCCGTCTCAATGAGCTTGGGCATGATTTCGCGCTTATCGAACTCGAGGATGAAGCGTACTCCATTGCAAAGTCAGGTCATCGAGGGCAGTACCGGAGAAAACAGACGACAGCACTCGGCCTTCCTGTGCGGTATTTTGAACATCTCCGGGCAGCAGCTCTTCTATTAATCGACGAGGGCGGGGAAGAATTCGAATCTCTCCCTGTGCTGGTCCAGGCGACACTTGTAATTGCATGCCTTTACCACGATCTGGCTGAAGATACAGCTTTATTCGGGAGCCCGGCCATTCTGCTTCCCGGAGACTGGGCATCCTGGAGGGAAGTCGCAGCTGTCCGGATCGATCGGTTCGACCCGCGGAGACTTTACGCTCCGGCCTCGCAGGCATTTATTGATGCTGATCCGTATCCTCGACTGTCTGAGATTGTGCTTGCACTGACTGCGCCGTCTGATGAAGAACTTGCTGCTCACGGAATCACTCCGGATGATCCTGAATATGCAGCAAAGGAAGATCTTCTCACTGTCGAGTTTATTCGAAAGGGTGGACCTGCCGCTGTGGTCGTAAAACTTTGCGATCGAACTGCAAACCTTCGCACCATGGAAAACATGGAAGCCTCAGAAATCGTTGCAAAGATCGAAGAGACGAAGGAATACCTCCTTCTGCTCTTCAGGGAATTCGCTTCTGATTCGGAAGGCGGGATTTTTGCCCCGTTCATTCGCAAGCTCACGGCGGTTCTCGAAAAGCAGATTGTTTTGCTTGAAGCCCGCCCCGATATTGCGCAGATCCTTATGGACCGGCAGTGAGTCTATCTGGAAAGATCGAGAGTGAGATCCACAGGACGTCCCTGGCGCAGCACCCGGATCGATACCTCCCCCCGCCTGAAGCACTGATACGTGACCAGAACTCACGAGCCCTCGGAAATTAGATTGACCCTGTTCCGTGAAGCGTATTGCCGATTTCAACGCTTTTGTCGAGATTCTCCCCGGGACAGACGGTAAAGCCCGTGGCAGTCTCCAGTTGCCGTTTCTTTCCCTGTTACCTCTGAACAAGCAAAGTTCAGCCTCTTTTCCGCTGTGTCGTTGCAGAATCCGTCCGGCAGCTGTCAGATAACCCCGAGCTTCCGCCGAGGACGTTTCAAAGCCTCGTCAAGAGCTCCCGGATCGAATCCATGAATAACCGTAGTCGCGTCGATGCGGATCACCGGAACACCGCCGCCGCCAAGCTGCTTATAAGCTCTTTTTGCCGCATCGCTTTTTTCGATATCCTGGCGGGTATAAGGAATCCGATTTGACTTGAGATGCTTCTCGAGCGCTTTGCAGTACGGGCACCATGAGGTCACAAAGATCTCGACCCTTGCCGAATCAGCCTTCGCTGCCGCGTCGATGGAAGACGAAGCATCTATATCGATGATCGCATATGTCGCTATCAGGCTGAGAAACATCCAGAAAAGGTGTCTGCTTCGCGGCTTCACTTCTTTCATTCAAATTCCTGCGCAAGATCTCCCGCTTTGTCAGGAGGCAGTATACTACACTTGTCCCCGGATTTCCCATCTGCTTTGCGGAATGGGGCGGGAGACCCGCGCCATTGATCCCCGGACGAAAGAAAGACAAAATAGCACCAAAAGGGCTTTACTGGCCGGCGGAGAGGACTGTCTGCAGGGAGTTTCCTGCAAACCTCACAGCTCAACAGCCATCAAGTGATTTCGCGGACAGGGCACACTGCATGAAATTTTACTTCGCGGCGTCGATCAGGGGCGGGAGGCAGGATGCCTCCCTGTATTTCGAGTTAATCGCTTTCCTTCGTAAACGGGGGACCGTGCTTACAGAGCACGTCGGAGTCGTTTCGGGAGAGGAAACGGACGTCTGCGACAGCGACATCTTTCTGCGCGACATGAACTGGATGGAACAGGCGGATGCTCTTATCAGCGAGATTACTGTGCCTTCCCTCGGCGTTGGTTATGAGATCGCGCGTGCGGAGAAACGAGGAATTCCGATACTGTGTCTTTATCGCCCGTCAGTAAGACCCAGAGTGTCGGCTATGCTGACTGGAAACCCTGCGTGCGCCGTCCAGCGGTACGAAACAATGCAGGAAGCTGAGGGACATATTTCAACATTTCTCGAATCGCTCCAGTACCCCGTCGAATGAGTTTTTTCACAGCATCTGCAGGCTCCATTATCATGGAAAATACCCATCAAAAAGCCGTCTGATTCTCGCGGCGTTTCGTGTTCCGCGCTCGAGAGACAGCGTGTGTGAATCCCTCGATGCAAAGAGGTTTACAGCCGCAGAAGGGGATAGATCGGCGGCACTCTTGACGGATGAGAAAAGCTCTTCTATCCGTTTCGTCCTTTCTTCGTCGAGGTCGACAGTTATAAGGAAATCATCGATGAGCCCGTAATACCGTGAGCGCTCCTCGTGGAACGGGCTCGCAGCAAAGAAACACTGATAGGCATCGCCAAGAGGAACAGCTGAGCTGTACTCATGATCGAGATAAGTGTCGCCGCCGACTATTGACTGCATCCGGTAACCGCCGATCTTCATCGCCTCGAAGAACTGCAACGACTTCCCGTGCTGAGCAAGGATGAACCAGGGATGCGGAATCCACTGGCGCATGAGCTTTGATGATGAATCCTTGTAAAGCAGAAATATGACCTGGATCCAGAAATCCTGAAGCTTCAACGTGTCATGAAACGACCACGTTTCCTTGCGCCGGCCCTCTCCAAAAAGAGAGTCGATGGAAAAGCCTTCGATGTGGGTGTCGTACATCTTGTCCGCGAGAGTCACAAGGCTCAGGATCCATGTCAGGAGGAGTCCGTACTTACCCTGGTGCCGAAATACCACTCCGGACTTTTCGAGATTTCGAAGTTCCTTGTAAATCGCCTGGCGGGTGAATACGATATTTCTCCGCGCGAGCGTCTTTTGAAAAGCAGGGACCTCGATGGAGGAATGCTTTGCCAGTTCCATGATGATGAGTTCGCGAAGTGAAGTGCTGTTACTTTGAAGCATTGAAAATTTTCTGTTTACAGAATAACGAAGCTGTGTAAACCAGAAGTTTATTATATGCGCTTTTTGGCGGCCGCACACCCATAAATAGGCCTTCTTCGGTACTGTAAACAGTATGGGGAAGGGCATTTGAGTCTCATATTCATTGCGGGTGTAATAGCCCTGCGCCGCTCAGGCGGGCCTGCTCCTGGAAAAAGAAAGGACACCCGGAAATTTTCCTCCCCAGGCGCAACTTTCTTTCACTTTTTTCGATTCAAATATCAGACGTCCTTCGTCGATCCGCCGTCTTTGCGCTCGCCGCCCTGCCGGGAAAGTCCTGCCCACTTCATTGATGTAAGCCCAGACTTTTAGACTGAACTGTCATTGCTCCATGTTCGAATTTCCGGGTGTCCCTCTTTCTTTGTCATCGCTCCATGTTCGGATTTCCGGGTGTCCCTTTTTCTTCACTTGACCGGGAGTGCAGAGTAATTTCAACAGGATCTTCCTCGATGCGCTCTCTCTCTGCATATCGAGACTCGATTTGTGACGATTTGTCGTTTAGAGGTATACAACGGTTGTCCCCGGATTTCCTGCGGGTATCTTGAACGCTCTCACGACAATGCATTTTTTCAGGTAGTCGTGCACTGCGCGCTGAAGCTTTCCTGTCCCGAGGCCGTGAATCACTTCGACCTGGCCGGCGCCTGACATGACTGCATCGCTGATAAAGTACTCAAGTTCATGCACGGCATCGCTCACGTTTTTACCGTGGAGATCCAGCGACAGACGGGATTTTCCGGACTTCTTCAAAGACACCTTATGAGATAGTACGACTTCTTTCCCGTGCGGACGATAAGAAGCCTGGAGTCAGGCTTAATCATCTCTTTCATCGAGGCCGAAGCATCACTGATCCTTTCGCCGTTGATATACGCTCCGCCGCCGGAAATGAGTCTTCTTGCTTCGCCCTTGCTTGGAGTCGCGCCGATTGCGGGAAGGAGGTCAGTTACAGTAAGTGCCTCAATTTCGCCTCGCGGCATCGCTTTCGACGGGACATCGGCGAATATTTCTCCGAGTTTCTCGTCGCTCAAACCTCTGATGTCGCCGCCGAAGAGAACCTGCGCGCACTTGTTTGCATCCAGAGTCGCTTCTTCGCCGTGAACAAGAGTCGTCACTTCGTCGGCAAGACGCTTCTGAGCCTCGCGTTTTTCAGGTCTCGATTTCACCCCTTCCTCGAGAGCGGTCAGCTCATCGTCAGAAAGGAAAGTGAACATTTTGAGATAGCGCATCACGTCCTTGTCGTCGATGTTGAGCCAGAACTGGTGGAACTTGTATGTAGAAGTTCCTTCGGCATCAAGCCAGACGGCTCCGCTTTCGCTTTTCCCGAATTTCCTTCCGTCGCTGTTCGTGACAAGAGGGAAGGAGAGGGCATATGCCTCTTTCTGAATTTTGCGCCTTATGAGCTCGAGTCCAGCAGTGATGTTTCCCCACTGATCGGAGCCTCCAATCTGCAGTCTGCAGTTCATCGTCTGATGAAGGTGGAGAAAATCATGCGCCTGCAGCAGCATGTAACTGAACTCGGTGTAAGAGATGCCTTCCCCCGACAGCCTTGCTTTCACAACTTCCTTTGAAAGCATGTAATTGACAGTGAAGTGCTTTCCTGTATCCCTGAGAAAGTCGAGCACTGAGACCGACTTTGTCCAGTCCAGGTTGTTTACGAATGTGACCTTGACTCCCTTTCTTGCGAGGATTTCCTTTGCCTTTGCCGACTGCCTTGCGATATTTGCGTCGATAACCTCCCTTGCAAGGAGCTTGCGTTCTTCGTTCTTCCCGGAAGGGTCCCCGATGGAGCCGGTGGCTCCGCCAAAGAGAATTACAGGGTGAAGTCCGCCATCGGCCAGGTGCATCGAGACAATAAGGGGAATGAGATTTCCAACCTGGAAATGGGGGGCTGTGGGGTCGAAACCTATATAAAAGGCGTCGCCAGGGGAGAGCATTTTAATCCCTTCCGGGTCCGAGAGGTCAAAGATCAGGCCTCTTTTCTGCAGATCAAGCAGGCATTCTGAAAGTTCCACGTTTAGCTGCACTGTGACACCTTGAAAAAAAACAAAATTTTCTATATGGTTACTCTTCCTGTTAACTGTAATTGAAACAGCCTCGCTTCTCAAGATTCTGAAACAGACAGAGGGGGCCGTATCAGGAGTAACTCAGAATGGCAAAGGCTCAGAAAGAAACCACATTTCTCGTATCGTCGGAAAAGACCGGGTACTTCTACTGCAACAGAAAGAACAAGAAGAAAAATAAGGGCGAAAAGAAGATGTCGCTCAAGAAGTATGATCCAATCGCCCGCAAGCATGTGGAGTTTACAGAGAAGAAGTTGAGCAAACTCAAGGTGAAGTATCAGGCAGCTGAAGGCAAGGCCAAACCGGCTGATAAAGAAGCTGCATAATATTTTACATTATGTTTTCAGTGAGGGGCCTGGAACTTGCTGCTCCGACTGTTGCGTCCGCTGGTCCTCAAGCTTACTGATCAGGCCTCAGGTGGGTCTGCTGAAAGCTGGTGCATCAACCGGCTCCTTGCTGCTTCGTTTGCCTGCATCAATATAGCCATTGTCGAACTGGTCTTTTACCAGTTTCCACAGGCGAAGCGCGCTCTTCTCGTCCCCTATGTGATCCTCCTGATATTTTTTATGATCGTTCTCGGGGTCCAGACGCTGCCAAGACTCGTGCTGCTCTCGATCGACAGCATTCGTTCACTCCGTGTTTCGTCGGAAGTCCCGCTCTGCCTCGCTGTGGCAGTCATTTTTGTAACTGGTCTTTATGCGCCTTTATCCGCGGTGTTCGTCGGCTCAGGCCTTCATTACGCTGAAAGCGCGGTTCTTGTATTTCTGCTTCTGGCTTTCGCAGACTGCTTCACACTTAAAAGCATCCGGCTGCTGGAGGACCAGGCGGTGTTTTCGATTCCTCAACTTGTAAAAGGCGCAAAGCGGGTAAACATCGATGATCCTGGCGAGGCGCCGTTTGTTCCTGCTGGTCAGATAAAGGCAAAGGACAGGTTACTCGTCGAAAAGGGAGGGATGATTCCCGCTGACGCCCTGGTAGTTGGAGGCTCTGCAGACATTATCGAGCGAAGACTGACGTTCGATGCGGCAAGAAGGTTCAAAAAACCAGGTGATACAGTTTATGCGGGGTCTGAAGTCGTGAAAGGAAGCCTGACATTGCAGGCTCTTGCCTCGCCATCGCAGTCGGATCTTGCTGCATGCATGGAACAGCTGAACTCATCCATCAGTTCACAGAATCCTGTTCTTGCGAGACTTGTGAGGACAGAAACAGCGATAAACAAAGTATGCATAGCGGCGGGTATCGGAGCAGCGCTTTACTGGATTGGTGCCGAGGCGAGTTTTCTTGCGGTGAGCAGCGTTTTTATAACAGCTCTCCTTGTTTCTCTCTTCACCCGCGCTCTTCCTGTTCTCTGGGAGATGCTTCGCGCGGTTTCGAGCGCGACAGCGTGGTCTGGAGTTTCCTGTTCGAACATCATTGGCGTATTTCCGAAGCTTGCAGTTATCCGGAACCTTGTGATTGATTTTTCCCCGGACGAGCCTCCCGGCCGGTATGCGGTGGCGTCTCTATCGATTCTTGACGAAAGAGTCAGCAGGAAGGCCGTATATTCAGTGCTTTTGAGCCTTTTTTCAGTGTCAGATAAGCCATTTCACAAAGACCTCGCTGCTTCGATCGAGAAGATCGCAAAGGAGTGCAGTGCCGAAGAAGCTGCCACGTGGGGAGAGATCGAAGATCTCGGAGTTTCAGGAACAGTGCAGGGCACGAGATTTATTGCCGGCACAGAAGGAGCCCTTCTTGCAGAGGGAGTCCGCTTCGAAGTTGACATGAATGCTGCTGAACCCGGGGACGAGATGCAGTTTTTCCTCGCATGCGGGCCTCTTCCGATTGCGCGGTTCTCAATACAGAAGCCTTTCAGTTCCGATGGTTCTGCGTTAATCAAGGATCTTGAGAAAGCCGGCGTCCGTACTGTTCTTGCCGGCAGCGCTCCCGCAGATCAGCTTGATGCTGCCGGGAAAAAGGCGGGGCTCGAGCTTCATGCAATAGCGGGGGGCCTTGATGCAGCGTCATTCAAAGCAAGAGTGGAAGGAGCTTCTTATGCTGCTCTTCTTGCGAGTCCTTCAACAAAGCGGGAAATAATGGAGGCGGCCAGTGTTACGTTTTCCGTTTTCGATGAGTATGCATGGAACTTCAATGCTGCCGATATAATTCTCTTCGGGCGGTCTCTGCGGGGTGTTGTTCTTGCAGTGAGGAGCTCAAAAGTGTGGCGTGAGACGTGGAGGATACTCACCCTCGGCAGCATGGGGATTGGGGGCGTTGTTCTCATTTTCGGGATAGCAAGGATCATTCATCCACTTGCCCTTTCCTTTACTCTTGCGGGGTGGTCATTTGCAGAATACCTGCTGATGGTGCGGATGATGAGGGAAGTGTCCCGGGGGACCTGACATTGCGTCACGGGATGATCGCTTTGCAGAGAGATTCGAGCACGATCGGACCTGGCCAGAGCGAGAATGCCTGAATTTTTTCGCCACCCCATCGAAAAATCGCACACCCCTTTCTGCCTTCGGGCGTCCTAATGATGGAAGCTGACCCAACCAAATACGGTTTTCAAAGGTTACGGTCGATGGGTTGAGGAGGGGCTGCAGCCATTCTGGACAGCCCCTGGTTTTTAGAGCTGGTTTGGGATTTTGTGGATGGGCAAAGACATCAGGGAGTGCAGAATGTCAGAAGAAAACACCGAATTCCTGTTGCTGGACATTGAATACGGCAGTGGTTTTGACAACTATCTCGAGCGCGAAGGTTACGCGCATGGGCCCGAACGAGCGCTCATGCTGGCGTTGCTCTTCGACGCCGTGCAGCTGCTTCTGGCCGGAAGGACCTTAAACCGGACGACGGATACTCTGGCCTTTCGTGAGGCTCAGTCGTGGCTGATGAGCGACGACCACGACTATGTCTTTTCATTTCGTAATGTCTGTGAAGCGCTGGGCATAAATTCCGCCTATCTCAGACTCGGGATTCTGAACGCATTTCACACACGGCAGTTCCGGCAAATGAGAAAGCGGGACTGAAGGGGGAGACATCCAATTGCGGGCCGATCCCCGCCTGTGGTATTTCAATTTCTTATGAAGAGTATTAAGCGTTCGGTCTGGGCCTGGATGGCAAGTTTCGTATCGCTTTCGCTGCTGGCGTTTTTCATAGTTCTTATCAAGGTCCCCGTCGATCAGATTGAGAAATCCATCCGTGCGCGCGAGATTCGGGCTGCCGTTCATCAGCGCATTTTCCGCGACGTTCGCGCTGCTGAGCACAGCTTGTTTGAAGACAGCTGGGGGGAAAGGATAGTGGCGAGCATTGATACCCGCGGAGCAATCATCTGGCGCATTGATCCTTCCGTTATCCCAGTCATTGATATCCTTGCGGCTCTTGATGCCGGAGATATTCCCGCGCTTCGCGCAGGGCTTCTCTCTCCGGACTTTTTCCCGCAGGGCAATGTCCCGGACGAGGTCAGGAGATTAAGTGATGCGATGGCGGAACTCGACTCGAACAGACGCGACATGATCGAAGCCCGGAATAATGCCCGCCGCATCGTTCCGAAATTCGTTGCAGCGCGTGAAAACCTCCGGCTGTTTCTCGGGTTTCCCCCCGAGGCAATAGGTCCGGACCAGTTCGAGGAAGGAGATAGTGAACAGGAGAGTGATGAAGCGGCAGGTAGTGCGGAGGAGTTTCCCGTCTATGCATCAGGAGTCCTTGCAGACCTTCCTGAGTTGAGAGAAATCCCGGGCGACTATAAAGACCTTCCGGATCTCCGAAGATCGCTCGATGCCTTTGATGTGCATGTTAAGGTCAGCGGCCCGAACCCGATGCAGGATTTCCAGGATACGATAGCCGATCTTCGTGAAAAATTTGCTTCTGCACGGGCGGAGATTGCAGCTCTCAAAGAGCAGGACGAAAAACTCAGCACCCGGAGGGTTCAGATTGAGCAGCAGGTAGAGGAGTCGAGGAACAGTGTTCGTAAGCTCTATGAGTCAAGGCTTAACGTGCTTCTCAGTCCGCCGGGCTTGTTGGAGAGAATCAATAAATTAACTATTCAGGCGGCTTAAGCGTTTAATAAAAAGTCCGCCATCTCATAAAAGCTCAACATACAGGGCAAAATTTTTTCGTTGACTTGGGAATATCCATTCTATAAACTCACTATTCGTACGAACCTCCTGCCCGAGATAAGCAGCATTTTTGCAGAATCATTGTAAGGGTGAGGTTGTGCAATCTGTACTGGACATTTTCTGTATTATCAGTTCCGAACGATCGGTGTTTGAAGAGATGTCCAGATGAAACAATAGAAACGAGACTTTTACAGAACAGGTTCAGGTCAACCTGAAGACGAACGATACTTCTTCTTCTGCTTCTGGTTGACGACGGGTTCTTTTTTCTTTTTCTTTTTTTATAGTACTCAACTTATTTTTCTGAGGCTGAAATTTAAATGAAGGGTTGGTCAAATTCGGAAATTCCATCGGCTGGTGCGTATGTTCCTGAGAAAAGGCTTCTGGCGGCTGTCCTGCAGCGCGCTATCACTGACTACGTGAGCGGAGAAGGCGAACTTAGAGAGGGGGCCCGTGCGTGGTTGATGGAGAATGAACCGTCCGATGCACCACTTACATTCCAATTCATCTGTGAAGCGCTTGACCTTGATTATGAGAGTCTTAAGGGCGCTATCCTGATGCAGGCAGAATCGCAGCATCAAGATGCTGTAAACGAGGTTGCGGTCTGAAGTCGCACTGAAACAAATCAAATTGCCAAAGCACAGTGTATGACATAGCATGGGTACGCCATGCGGTATGTCATGCACTGGCCGGCAATCTGTGTCATCCTCTGCAGGACAGTCCCCGCGTATGCCGGCTCTCATGGAATTTTTGAACTGGGCAATGAGATAGTCATGTGCGCTGAAAGCAAAGGAAACAATCCCGTACTGTGGCAGAAGCTCCTTGACGAGGTTGAAGACAAACTTCAAATGGGACTTCTTGATCATCTCCGCCGCGTAGCTGCATATCATTTCGAAGATGATCTTCTCATCATTGCGGCAGGTACCGACCAGGACAGAGAGTATTTCGAGAAAAACACCACTATTCAGACCCTCAAGCTTTTTGCTGAGAAAGTGGCGGGAGTCAACCGGGTGAGAGTTGATTCCGGCAGGACGGATTCCTAGCCGGCCGACAAGTGTGTTCAGTTGCAGCGCACTTTATCCTCAGGGAAATTTCCCGGAAAAATAACACGAGTCACGATTCTCCCTCGCAGCGGGATTTCGGGTTGCGAGAATGCCTTGACCTGCTCGTGACCGACGAATTGAAATGAAAGATCTTCTTCGGCGGAGCTTTGCCGAATTTCCCGAGGCGGGAGCAGCGAAGCACGCGTTCGCCGGCGTCAAAACCGGAGTCGAGGGCGCAGGAGAAATCAATCTCCCCTGCACCATCAACTTCCGTTGTCTTAAGCAGACATCCAGCTAACACGCACGCACAATTCATAGAGAGAGAGAGCGAAATCTTTCTACGCAACCACATTCACCTGCGCTCCAGCCTGAGCAAGCAACCCTGAGGAAACATTCGACTGAACAGTTTGAGCTACGCTTTGAGGATCAAGCCCCATTTCCTGGCGCTTTGCCGCTTCAAACGCCTGGAGCTTTTTCTCGATGAGTTCCATTGTTTTTTGAACGCCGTCTTTTACGCCGTCGAACTGGAATGCGCCGAGGCCTTCAAGTGTGCTGCAGGCGTCGTCGTAACCCATCTTCACGCCCGAACGCACCTGTTCCATGAAGGAATTCAGAAGCTCCTCGCCTTCAAGGTCGGGATTCTGCTTTGCATACGTGTCGAATAGAGCCGTCACACCCGTGACGATCTTGTCGGCAGTTGCTTCGGGAGTCACCTCTTCAGGCTTGAGGCTCTGAATTCCATTGGGGATCTTTGATTTGAGGAGTTCGTTGAGTTTATCGATTATCTCGTTCGCTGTTACCGATAGACCTTTAAAGACAGAATTGATGGACGCATCGTTGCGGTCTTCCGCTCCGCCACCCCCGAAAGACGTCTCAATTACCATCGCATTCATGCTGAGTTTCGTCTCGCGGTAATAATAATATGAACCTGCTGCCTGGGTGGCCTGGGCGGCCTGGGGAAGGGAACTGCTTTCCATACAACACTCCTTGTTTGTACCAACCTCTACGTCAAGAGCTTGATTTCCTCGCGCTTACTTGCCTGGAGAAAAGTATCGGACAGGACGGCGCCCACTTTAGTAAAAAGTTGTTTGCCTGCGGGATGTGGGCTTTATTCAATGAGTTAGGACGGAAATTTTTTGGGTGTCCTGAAAACCTGGAAACCTGGTGCTGAAAACCTGATGTGGTAAGCCAGGTGCAGGTGCGCGAACACTGTGCCACAATCGTGGCCATGTCGTTGACCAGATTGCAGTGTGCTTTCCAGAAAGGAGAAAAATGGGGCGTTGATTCGAGCTCCTGCGTTTTTTTCAATCCACAAAGCAGGCCGGGCTGTCTTGCTTTCGGCGGTTCAACAGCTGCACGGGAAAGCATCGGAGGGCAGGTTGCGGCCAGGCTTGCACTGGAGCATTTCGTCGAAGGAATGCTTGATTTTTTTCATCCGGCTCCGTTGAGAATCGAGGAGCGCGATACAGAAACAGTATCGGCGGAAAACCTGCAGGCGATCGAAGTGGCTTTTAAACGTGCCAACAATTCTGTCTTCACATTCGGGCACAAACTCGCGGCCGGCGGCCGTATGGCGGCATCATTGATCGGCGTCATCCTTCAGGAGAACGTCATTTCCATCGGAAAAGTTGGAGGAGCGTGCGCATATCTGGCGAGGGGGGGTGAGCTGTATCCTTTTTTCGACGCAGGCGTCCCGGAAGAGGGGGCGACTGAAGGCGGAGGAGGGGTTTATGTGGGGAGCGCGTCGCTTGTCTCGGTGCAGCTTTCTTCGGTGCGGCTCGAGGAGGGAGACGCGCTGTTCTTTTTCTCGGACAGTCTCGCAGATGCGCCGGTCAACAGGCTGTTCGGCGCGCTTGACGGCAGAGAGCAGAATCCCTCGATGGAATGTTCAAGTGTGTTGATGCAGTTGTTTCCGCATCCGAACGAGTACGGATTCGCGGCAATGGCAGAAGCCGGAGCTGATGTTATCTTTCTGCAGGAGGAGTGCGTATAGATGGCCGCTGAAAATTATTATTCCTGGTATTCCGCTGGAGTCGCAGAGGCAAGGAAGAAATTCGGCCGGTCCCTTACGTACGCTGAGAAGGTCCTTTTTGCTCACATTGACAAATGGCCCGATCACACACCCCGGCGCGGGGTGGAAACGCTTTTCTTCAATCCTGATCGGGTTGCGATGCAGGACGCGACAGCGCAGATGGCAATCCTTCAGTTCATGGTGACGGGACGCCACGAGACGGCAGTGCCGGCCACGATTCACTGCGATCATCTTGTGCAGGCGGAAAAAGGCGCGATGCACGATCTGAAACGGGCGTCCAGCGAGAACAGGGAGGTTTATGAATTTCTCGCTTCCGCAGCAGCGAAATACGGAATGGAATTCTGGGGCGCAGGTTCAGGAATAATTCATCAGGTTGTCCTGGAGCAGTACGCATTTCCCGGCGGGATGATGATCGGCACCGATTCTCATACGCCGAATGCCGGCGGTCTGGGAATGATTGCGGTCGGTGTGGGCGGCGCCGATGCAGTCGATGTCATGGCGGCACAACCCTGGGGAGTGCTGAATCCGAAGCTTGTGGGAATCCGTCTGACAGGGAAGCTGAGCGGCTGGGCATCACCCAAGGAGGTCATTCTCAAGGCGGCAAGTCTTCTGACTGTGCAGGGCGGCACAGGAAGAATAATCGAATATTTCGGTCCCGGGACAGGAAGCATCAGCTGCACAGGAAAAGCGACAATAACCAACATGGGCGCTGAACTCGGCGCGACAACATCGGTATTTCCCTTCGATGCGGGAATGGACACATATCTCCGGGCGACTGCGAGAGAAAAAATCGCGGACGATGCCGCGCAGGCAGCGGCGGATCTTCGGGCGGATCCTGAAGTCGAAGCAGACCCTGAAAAATACTTCGATGAAGTGTACGAGATTGATCTCTCCGATCTTGAACCGCAGTGGGTCGGTCCTCACACGCCGGATCTTCTTCACGAGGTTTCGAAAATGAAGGATGTCGCGGATGCGGAAGGCTATCCGGATAACATCCGTTATGCGCTGATCGGGAGCTGCACCAATTCTTCCTATGAAGATATCGCGCGTGCGGCAAGTATTGCGAGGCAGGCTCTTGAAAAAGGCGTAAAGACCAGAATTCCTCTTCTTGTTACTCCGGGATCCGACCAGGTATTCAGGACGGTCGAGAGAGACGGCCTTCTGACTGTGTTTACCGACGTCGGCGCCACTGTTCTTGCGAACGCATGTGGCCCCTGCATCGGTCAGTGGAAACGTTCGGACATAAAGAGCGGCGAAAAGAACACCATTGTCACAAGCTATAACAGGAATTTTCGGAAGCGGAACGATGGAAACGCCGAAACGATGGCTTTTATAGGCTCGCCTGAGATCGTTACAGCGATGGCTTTTTCAGGCTCGCTTTCATTTGATCCTGTGCACGATTCTCTGCCTGATGGAAACGGCGGGACGTTCACGTTCAGTCCCCCATCCGGAGAAGAACTCCCGTCCGGAGGCTATATCCTCAGCAGGCAGGGACTGCAGGAGCCGCCTGCGTCGATCGAGGAGCGGCGCAGTGTGCATATAGCGATTGACCCGGAAAGCGAGCGGCTTGCTCCTCTCGAAGTCTTTGCGCCCTGGGATGGAAAGGATATGATCAGTCTTGTCGTCCTGCTCAAGGCGCAGGGGAAATGCACCACTGATCATATTTCGCAGGCGGGTCCATGGCTCAGATATCGCGGACATCTCGCGAGGATTTCCGACAACTGCTTCCTCGGAGCAGTAAACGCCTTTACAGGAGAGGCCGGCAAGGGAACAAATGTTATAACAGGCGCCTGCGGAATCCCGTTTCCGGAAATTGCGAAAGACTACAAAGGACGGGGCCGGGGCTGGGTTGTATTCGGAGAAGAAAACTATGGCGAAGGTTCATCCAGGGAGCATGCCGCCATGTCTCCGAGGTATCTGGGCTGCAGGGCCATCATCGTGAAAAGCTTTGCGCGAATACACGAAACAAATCTCAAGAAGCAGGGGATTCTGCCCCTGGTATTCGTCGATCCAGGCGACTATGGCAAAATAGGAGAGCGGGACCGCATCGATATCCGGACCGGGGTGCTTGCGCCTGGATCGGAAGTCGTTGTGGAGGCAGTCAGTCCGGATGGAGAAGTGATCGCAGTGCGTACACGTCATTCACTCACCGAAGAGCAGATCGGGTGGGTGATGGCGGGCTCGGCGCTCAATACGCTGCGGCCCCGCTGAATAAGAATAAGGGGGGAGGTCCCTCGCCATGTCACTTCAGAACCGTCTCTCTTTAGAGAAGAGCCCGTACCTGCTTCAACACAGGGAAAATCCTGTCGAGTGGTATCCCTGGGGAGAGGAAGCCCTTGGTAAGGCGGCATCGGAAGACAAGCCTGTGTTTCTCTCGATAGGCTATTCTTCCTGCTACTGGTGTCATGTGATGGAGAAAGACTCCTTCGAGCGGGAAGATGTCGCGGCAATCCTCAATGCCCACTTCGTTTCAATAAAAGTAGATCGCGAAGAACGCCCGGATATCGACAAAGTCTGTATGGACGCAGTGGTCGCGCTGACAGGGCGGGGCGGCTGGCCGCTCTCCGCTTTTCTCACACCTGCAGGGGAGGTTTTCTGGGGCGGCACATTTTTCCGGAGAGAGCAGTTCAAGACTATTCTGCGTCAGATTCACTCGGTGTGGAACTCTGATCGTGAGAGGGTCTCTCAATCTGCCGATACGTTGAAGGTCTTTCTGAAACAGGAGCAGGAACCAGCGGCGCTCGACACAAGGAAGCTCGAAGTCGTAAGCCGTGCATACGCGCAGCTTTTGAACTCGTACGACAGGGAAAACGGAGGTTTTGACGGCGCGCCGAAATTCCCTCCCGCGCAGCAGATTGCTTTTCTTCTGAGGTATGCGGAAACCTGCTCTCCGGAGGAACGCGAAAAAGCACATGAGATTTCGGGTGAGACTCTCAGGAAGATGGCGCAGGGCGGAATCTACGATCATCCTGCAGGAGGTTTTCACCGGTATTCAGTGGATGAAGCGTGGCTGATTCCTCATTTCGAGAAGATGCTTTACGACAACGCGCTTCTTGCCGCCGCATACATCGACGCATTTCAGGTTCGGAGGCTCGATCACTTCAGACGGACAGCTGTCGAGACCCTGGACTTCTGTCTCAGAGGGTTCTCGACGCCGGAAGGAGCTTTCTGCTCCGCACTGGATGCCGGGGAAGTGGGAGAGGAAGGCGAGTACTATGTCTGGAAGAAGTCGGAAATACTCTCCATGCTTTCGGAACAGGAGGCCGCGGTTTTTTCCTCCGTTTATTCATTTACCGAAGAGGGAAATTTCGAGAACGGGACTAATGTCCTTGCGCGGCGCAGGGAGCCTGTGTCTGTGGAGGAAGCTGATATTGTTCAGGAGTGCCTGCGGAAACTTCTCGACCGCAGGAAAGGCTGCCGCAAGCCTCCGATGATGGACGATAAGGTGCTTGCAGGCTGGAACGCGCTCATGGTCTCTGCGCTCTGCCGGGCGTACAGAGTGCTCGACGAAGAGAGATATCTCGAACCGGCGGCGGCATGCATGCGGTTCATAACGGGAACGCTCATGACCCATGATGGGCTGAAGAGGCGATACCGGGATGGAGATGTGAGATTCAACGCCACGCTGGAAGACTACGCTTTCGTTATTCAGGGGCTTCTTGATCTCTATGAATGCGATTTCGACGAAGAGTGGCTCTCGTTCGCCTTGAAACTGCAGGAGGAACAGGATGAAAGACTCCGGGATGAAAGAGATGGATGTTATTTCATGAGTGACGCGCCGGATGTTCCCGTCAGGAAGAAGGATTTTTTTGATGGGGCGACTCCATCGGGAAACTCTGTGACCCTTCTCAATCTCTACAGGATGGCGGGGCTGTTTCCCGGCGGCAGATTTCATTCCGACGCGGACGCTTTGCTGTGCGGATACGGAGAGGATCTTCCGCGGCACGCTGCCGCATTCTGCACCGCAGTTCAGGCAGTTCTGTTCGATTCGGCAGTACCGGAAGTGGTCGTGCTTGCCGGGGAAAAGGAGGGCGGCCCCTTTGCCGCGATGAAGAAGGCCGCTTATTCCGGACTGAAGGCGGCAAGAATTATAGCGTTTGCGGGAAGCGGCATGATTCCGGTCGCAAGGGACAAGCATGCGCCGGAAGGCGGGGCGGTGGCGTATCTCTGCAGAGGCCGGACATGCTCGGAACCGATAAGCGAACCTGAGATTCTGAGGGGGAAGTGATCTCGTCCAGTTTTCCTTCCATTCCTCCCTCGTTTATGGATCAATCGTATCATGAAAAAAATCTGTGCCATAGCAGCAATGGGTGAAGGACGCGTAATCGGAAAAGATGGCGGCCTGCCCTGGCACCTTCCTGAGGACATGAGACATTTCAGGCAGCTCACCATGGGTCACGCAGTTCTCATGGGAAGAAAAACTTACGAGTCTATTCCGGAGAAATTGAGGCCGCTGCCCGGACGAAGAAATCTTGTGCTTACATCGAAGTCTTCCCCGTTCAACTTTGCTCCGGATGTTGGATTATTTTCATCAGTTGAAGAAGCCCTCGAAAGTGTGAATGACGGAATCCTCTGGGTGATTGGAGGGGAGAGGGTTTATCGGGAGACTTTGCAGTACTGGGATGAAGTGTTTCTTACGCTTGTTGAAGGGAGGCACGACGGAGATGCATTCTTTCCCCGGTTTGAAGATCGCTTTGAATTGAAGGAAAAAAATCCCGGCGAAAAATGCCTCTTTCTCCACTATGTCAGGAGAGCATCAGGGAGCTGAACATTATTCTTCCAGTGTCCCGGTGCGACGGCTCACTAATCACGATTTCGGCATCTTCTGCTTCCTGCTCTTCGCCGGGGGCGTCAGGTTCTTTCTCTGTCCGATCCTCTTTCTGTGAATCGGATTTGCGATTTGTCTCCAGTCTCTGGATGGTGGTCCTGAAAAGTATCCTGCTCTTCATTCTTCACAGTGTATCACTTTTTCATCATTGTGGAAGAACAACGTTCAATGATGAATATTTCGATCCCGGGCTGGAAATCAGGGCATAAGTTGTTGGACACCCGTTTTTATGAGAAAAGCATGATCGCGGTTATACTGCGTCCTTAGCTCAGGGGATAGAGCATCTGGCTTCGAACCAGAGGGTCGGGGGTTCAAATCCCTCAGGACGTGCTTCATTTCTATGGGTCAATAAGGACTTTGGTCCATTTTTTGAATCAATGTGCGGAATTGTCGGATACACCGGGTTCAGAAACGCCCGGGATGTGATCATTTCAGGGCTCGAAAAACTCGAGTATCGCGGATATGACTCTGCCGGGATTGCGGTAGTCATAAATGGCCGGACGGCGGTGACCCGCGCGGTTGGGAAGCTTATTGCGCTGAAGGAAGCGCTGGCGCTCGCGAATTATCCGGAACAGCCGGTAATCGGACTGGGACACACAAGGTGGGCGACTCATGGCAGACCGTCCGAGAGAAATGCGCATCCCCACTGCGCCGGGCGTGTGAGCCTTGTTCATAACGGCATCATCGAAAATTACGCGGAACTCAAAAAAGAGCTCGAAGATGATGGGATTGAATTCCTTTCGGAAACGGACACGGAGATTGGCGCGCAGCTTTTGAACAGGTACCTTGCTGAGGGTCTTGCGCCGATGGCGGCCATGGAAAAGACATGCTCGAGGATACGCGGCAGTTATGCTTTTGTGAGCCTTGATGCAGAGAACCCGGACCGCCTGATTGTTGCCAAGACTGCTACGCCTGTAATCATCGGTATCGGGGAAGGCGAAAATTTTGTTGCAAGCGACATACCCGCTGTTCTCGCGTGGACGAGAAAGGTAATCGTTCTCGATGACGGCGACTTTGCGGAGGTTCGCGCCGACGGGGTGAAAATATTCCGTAATGGCAGGGAAATTCAGCGGGAGCCGGCAATGGTAACCTGGGATACCGTCGCAGCGCAGAGAGGCGGCCACAAGCACTTCCTGATCAAAGAAATCCTCGAACAGGGGCAGGGGGCGGGAGAAACACTTCGGGGACGTTACGATGAAAAGGAACAGAAGATAATAATTCCCGAGCTTCCCATGACGCCGGATCAGATTAAGACTCTCCGGCGGATAGAGATTGTCGCGTGCGGGACCGCATGGCATGCAGGTCTTGTGGCAAGGCATTACTTCGAGAGCTTTCTGGGCCTTCCCTGCGAAGTCGACTATTCGTCAGAATTCCGGTACAGGAAGCCGTTCGTCGACAAAGATGCCCTGATACTCGCAATTTCGCAGTCAGGCGAGACGGCAGATACTCTTGCCGCCCTTGACATCGCCCAGGGAGCTCACACAGCCGCCATATGCAATGTCGTGGGTTCGTCTCTCGCGAGGAAAGTCCCCAATATCGTGTTTACGCAGGCGGGTCCGGAGATAAGCGTGGCTTCGACCAAGGCGTTCACGGCGCAGGTTATTGCTTCATATCTCATGGCCCTGTACTTCGCCCAGTACAGGGGATCGCTCAAGCCCGCAGATATTGCAGGACGCTTCGATAATCTGATGAAGATCCCGGCTGCCATTGAAGAAACACTCAGGACAAACGAGGCGGTAAGGCATATAGCGTCCGAGTGCCGGACTGCAAAGGATGTCATCTTCCTGGGACGCGGCAACTGTTATCCGATCGCCCTCGAGGGGGCGCTGAAGATGAAGGAGATTTCGTATAACCATGCCGAAGGTTATCCGGCAGGCGAGGTGAAGCACGGTCCTCTTGCCCTGATCGTAGACGGGGTTCCGGTCGTGGTTCTGCTGCAGAAGTCTGATGTTCTTTACGAAAAGATCATTTCAAATATCAGAGAATGCGAGGCAAGGGGAGGAAGGCTGATCATCATAACCGATGCTGAGCCTGATGATGCTGTCCGTGAACTCTCCCGCGGTGCGGTAATTGAAGTGCCGCATCTTTCCGAGGAACTTGCTCCGATTCTGATGGTTATTCCTCTTCAACTGCTCGCATACTGGTCGGCGGTTTTCAACAACACCGACGTTGATCTGCCGCGGAACCTCGCCAAGAGCGTTACGGTGGAGTGATACTTCGATGCGGGGCGAAGCATGGTACTTTATTGATAAAAACACCCATTCGGTTTAAGTAGCTTAAAATAAGAAAAGATTTCAAGCCTTTAAGCAAGATTTTTCTTGACTCACGGGGGGCGAAGTGGGATAAAGTGGGATTGCATGGGATAACTTTCAGATGGGCAGGTCCAGGGTGGTATCAGGTGGAAAGCAAAGCAGTAAAGACACTCAAGATGCCATCCTGGAACCTGCCTCATCTTTTCGCGGAAACTTCACACACAGCCTCGACGGTAAATTTCGCGTAAGCATTCCGGCTGATTTCCGCCGCATCCTTCAGGAAAACAGAGAACACAGCGTTGTCATCACCAACTACATCTCTGAAGGGGCAAGGTGTCTGGAAGGATTCGGCAACAAAGCATGGGCCGCCTTCGAAACAAAACTTCGCGAGAAGAGCAGGTTCAGTCCAAAGCTGCAGCGCCTCGAGAACTTTTACCTGAGCCGCGCTTCTGAATGTCCCATCGACCCGCAGGGCAGAATTCTCATTCCGCAGTATCTTAGAACTTACGCGGGAATAGAGCGTGAGTTGACGTTCACCGCGTCTATTCACGGTTTCAGGGTATGGGACAGGCGTGTGTGGGATATGATCTTCTCGAGCGCGGAACAGGCGCTGATGGAGGATCCGGAGATTTTCTCAGACATTGACATTTGATGGAGCAGGGTTCGTGTCACATCGCGGTTTTGAGAGATGAAGTGATAGAGATGCTCAAAGCAAAGGACGGGGGCATATTTCTCGACGGGACGCTGGGCGGCGGCAGTCACGCCGAAAGCATTCTTGAAGCGAATTCTTCAAATGTCCTCTATGCGTGCGACCGCGACAAAAGGGCGGTTGAGCGAGCATCGCGGCGTCTTTCGAGGTTCGGGGAGCGCGCCCGCATTTTCCACTCCCGCTTTTCGGAAGTGTCCTTGCTGACCGGCGATGTCCGCTTTGCCGGCATTCTTCTCGACCTCGGAACATCGATGGACCAGCTCAGGGAAGACAGAGGTTTCTCCTTCGATGATTCATCGAGGCTCGATATGCGCATGGATGAGTCGGAGACGTTTTCGGCGTGGGAAGTGGTAAACAGGACGGATCCTCGTCAGCTGTTCGTGATCCTGAAAGAGGGCGGGGCAGGAAGAGAGGCCCGGACTGTTGTCGATGCGGTGGTTTCCAGCCGGCCCGTAGAGAAGACATCCGATCTTGCCCGAATCATAAACAGGGCAGTGGCGGGGAGAACGGCTCACAGGACGATAAATCCATCCACAGTGATATTTCAGGCGCTTCGCATCGCAATAAACCGGGAATACGAGGAACTGAGACTCTTCCTGGATCAGGCGCCGAAAATGGTCCGCCCCCGCGGCCGCATTGCATGCATCAGCTTTCATTCTGGAGAAGACAAGATCGTTGCAGGAACCTTTCGTGAGTGGGCAGCCGGAGATACCGCACCAGCGAATTTTCCGGTTGTCCGCTCCCGCGAGGTCCTCGGGCGCCTCATAAACCGGAAGCCCGTTACTGCATCCGAAGAGGAAGTGGCGGAAAATCCCTCTTCCCGAAGTGCGTTACTTAGAGTATTTGAATTCTGTTGAGGTTCATTATGAGTGTTTCGCTGGATTACCAGCTTGTGTATAACCGGAAAAGGAGTGTCGTTGTTCCCATTCAATGGCATATAGCGGCTGTTCTCCTGCTTCTCTTTTCGCTTGGTCTTCGAATCTGGATAAAGATTGAGAATACAGACGCGAGCTACAGCCTTGCACGGGAGAGAGAGGCGGCTGTCGCGCTCGATATGGAACGGAGGGAACTGGAGCTGCAGCTCTCGGTGCTGCTTCGTCCGGATGCTCTTGTAAAAGAGGCGCAGAAACGCGTCGGGCTCGAGATGTTGAAACCGGGGCAGGCCCGGAAGGTCTATTTTTAGATTGATGAACCGCAGGTTTTTACAGGGAAGTTTATCATCTTTCAGGCAGGTGTCTTTCTCCTGTGGCAACGCCTCTTATCGCGATGCCGGCCGTCTTTTGAACCCTAAAGCCCGCAAGTCGCGCCTCAAGTTAATCATGGGTCTGTGTTTTGTGTACGGCGGAATTCTCTGCCTCAGGCTTCTCAGTCTTCAGGTGCTTAATTTCGAACAGTGGCAGGACTGGGCGCTCAGGCAGCATTTCTCCCAGGTGGAAGTCCACTCCGAGCGCGGCCCTATTTATGATAGAAACGCAAAACTCCTCGCAGTGTCGGTTCCTGCCGGCTCGGTTTATGTCCGTCCTGGACAGATAACCAACCGGTGGGAAGTCGTGCGGCGGCTTTCAGAGCTTCTCGGCATGAAGCCTCAGGCGGTCGAGGAGAAGATCGGTAAAAATGCTCCCTTCGTATGGGTTAAAAGACAGGTGCAGCGGAGTCTCGCCGAGAAGGTGAACTCATGGGGTCTGCAGGGCGTAGGCTATGTTCTCGAATCCAGGCGGTACAGCCCTTATAATCAGGCGGCAAGTCCCCTTATCGGGAAAGTTGGAGTCGATGGCACAGGGCTCTCAGGCATTGAAGCTATGTACGAGAAACTTCTTCACGAAGATCACATACAGAGGAGAGTGGCGCGGGATGCGCGGGGCAACATTCTTGTCTCGGACAGCGACCGGCCGTTCGATGTTCCGAGAGGAAAACCGCTGCGGCTCACAATCGATGCCGACCTTCAGCTTATTGTCGATGAAGAGCTCGAAAAGGGGAGGCAGTCATCCAACGCGAAAAATGCATACGCAGTAATGATGGATGCGGATACAGGCGAGATTCTCGCCATGAGCCAGGCGCCGTCGGTTAACTTCAATAATCCGGGCACAGGGTCCAGAGAGGAACTTACCAACAAGCTTGTCGAGACTGTCTTCGAACCCGGGTCAATCTTCAAGCCAATCGTCGCTGCTGCAGCAATTGAGCTTGGGGCTGCAAGACCAACAGAGATGATAAACTGCGAAGGCGGCAGGTACAGGTTCTCGACACACACGATAAAGGATGTTCATCCTCAGGGACTTCTGAGCGTGAGAGACGTGATAGTGCGATCTTCGAACATAGGAATGACGAAAATCGGAGTAAAACTGGGAAGCGAGAGGCTTTACAACGCCATCCGTCTATTCGGTTTTGGCACATCGTCGGGGCTGAACCTGCCGGGCGAGAGCAGCGGGATTCTGCGGGCCGAGAGCACATGGGCGAAAGTAGATGTGGCGACACATTCATTCGGACAGGGAGTAGCAGTCACTCCGCTGCAGATTGTGCGGGCGATGTCCGTTCTTGCGAATGGAGGAAAACTGCCCACGTTGCGTCTTATACAGAGTGATGAACCTTTCCAGAGCAGAAGGCTCATTTCAACCCGGACCGCAGGCATCATAAAGGAAATGCTGTTTGGAGTTGTCGAAGATCCCCACGGAACAGGCAAAAAGGCGGGGATTAAGGGCGTTCGTGTCGGCGGCAAGACAGGCACAGCGCAGAAAGCCCGGACGGGCGCCAAAGGATATGCTTCGGGCGCTTATGTTTCTTCGTTTGTCGGGTTCGTCGACGCTTCGTCTTTAGGCATCAAACAGACTCTGGTTATGATTGTCTCTATTGATGAGCCCAGGTCTCCTGTCATTTACGGCGGCGCTCTGGCCGGCCATGTGTTTCATGAGATTATGCTCAAAAGCCTGCAGCTTCTTGCAACGCGCTTCGAACTTCAGCCTCCGCATTTCGAGCAGAAAGCTCCCCCGGCGAAATCAAAGGGGTTTACGACTGTGGGGTACAGGGGGACGTGAGGGGCGGCAGGGCGGCGCCTTGACAACAGTCGGTTTGATTCTTTCTTTCAGCCTGGACTTCGCCGGCGGAAATTTCACTTCCCGCATGCTCGATCACCGCGCTCTTCAGGCCCGAGTCGACGAAGACAGCGCTTCAGGCAATGAACTTTTTTCTTCATACGTCGTGTGAAATTGCTGCGCTTGACAAGGAAATCCGGGGTCGGCAGAAAGCCTGTGATGAGGACATCTTTCTCTCTAAAAATCCCGTCCTCCAGCTGACGCATGAACTCTTCATGCTCGGGATGCCCCTCTGAATCAAGATTTGAAAGAAGCTCAAAACAGACTTCGCTCGCGAAAGGATCGCCGTTTCCCGCGACTTTAAGAAGTTCCAGCTTTCCAGCCATTTCAGAAACAAGCTTACGCTGAGCGGATAAAAGCCGAGCGCGCTTTTCTCCGGGCAGCTTGCGGAATGAGGTCCTGCACGTTGGACATGCCAGATCTCAAGAGGAGATTTATCGAAAAAGTTGCCAATGCTATGGCGGCACCAGCAGCATAGAAGGACTTCACCGTCGGGGTTAATCTGCATCTCCCGGAATGGCATGGAGCAAAAGAGCCGGGTCATTTTCAGCACCTGTTCGCCTGAATGTAACCCAGGTTAGAAAGCCAGGGCAGGGAAGGAAAGAAAGCACAGCGACGGCGAGTTGAAAATCTCGCTGCCGCTTCCTCATTGACCTTGTGCTTTACCCGCGTCAAGCTGCCGCTTTTTCCGCTTTTATAATCACCTCCCCGCCGTAAACATACTTGTAGCTTCTGACGCGGAATCCGTGCTCGGCAAGAAGATCAATCAGCATATGGCGGTTGTAATGAGACACGTGCTCGTCAGTATATGCGTTCGGCAAAATTGTCCTGTACACCAATTCAATGAATCTCCACCAGCGGCGGCCGTAATCAGGGGTGCCTATGACAAGAGTGCCGCGCGGCTTCAGGACCCGGGCGACTTCGTCGAACAGCTTTTCATCGAATGGAACATGTTCGAGAACTTCCGAGTGAACAATGCTGTCGACTGACGCGTCCCGGACCGGGAGGGCGAAGGTGGAGGCGCGCACCCTTAGAGGATTTGTTCTTTTCAGGAACCGCAGTTTCGGCAGAGAAAGGTCAAGCGCAACCGCGCGGTCTCCGAGATCCTGAACCAGGCGGTTGCTTCCACACCCGATGTCCAGAACAACACCTTCCTTCGGGAGGTAATTCCAGATGATCTTCCGGCGCGCGTGCTGCCACATTCTCTGCGGCGGGATCATGCTGTTGTACGCTCTGTGATCGTAATCGGCGGCCTGGAGCGAATTCCTGAGCACCCACATTCTGCAGAGTGTCGGGATAAAGGACTTCGCGAACTTTATGCAGGACGCATGAGACGTGCCGTGGAGGCGGTTCTGGTACTTCAACGGGACCTCATGAACAGAATGGCCGTTTGCAACTGCGCGGACAAGAACTTCCTCGAGAATATCGAAGTTCTCCGCCATGTATTCTCGCGGCGTCAGGATGTCGCGGCGGTAAAGGCGAAAGCCGCTCGACATGTCGCCCCGGGGAAGAGAAAGAGCTGCAGCGAAGAAGTAATTCAGGAAAACAGAAAGGCTCCGGCGCCATATCGAGGCGTCGCTCTGACCGCCGTCGACATAACGGGACGCAATCACAATGTCGGCATGGGTCCGCGCCTCCCACAGGGTCGGGATCAGCTCAGGGGGGTGGGACCAGTCGGCGTCAAGTGTCAGGATGTAGCGTCCTTTTGCTGCTTCGATTCCTTCTCTCAGCGCTCCGCCGAATCCGGGTCTTCGCTGCTCGATGCAGAGCGCGCCTGCGGCCCTCGCGTTTTCCACTGTTTTATCGGCAGAGCCCCCGTCGACTATTATCATCTCATGCCTCAGGTTGAGTCTCGAGAGGACGCCCGAAATCGCAGTCAGGAGGGGACCGATATTGTCTCCTTCGTTCAGGGTCAGAATGACCACTGATATATCGGGACGATTGGGAGCTGTCTGCATGCAAGTCAGGAATTATCACAAAGAGGCGCTGCGTGGAAGAGGGCGAAGCTGCAAAGCACATCGTCCATTCCATAAGTCCGATTGCAGCAGGATGACACTGCGCGCAGAATACTGTAGGATCGCACCGCTCATGAAATTTCAGATCAAAACGTTAATTAACCTCATCGACGCTCTCCCGCTCAATAATCTGCACGAAGATGATTTTGTCGAAGGCATTTCGACATCAAGTTCCGGCTGCAGGCCGGGATACGTGTTCGCGGCTGCGCGAGGAGTGAAAGCTGACGGCCATGACTTCATCGAAGACGCGTTTGCTCACGGCGCCGCCCTGGCAGTCGTCAGTGACCGTGCAAAAATCGGCAGCCGTCCGGGACTTTTCGTCAAAAACACCAGAAGAGCCATCAGCCGGCTTGCGGATTTTTTTGCAGGAAGCCCGTCGAGGGATCTTACCTGCGTCGGCGTTACCGGCACGAATGGAAAGACGACGATCAACTGGATTCTCCATAATTTGTTCGTTTCTCTCGGAAAGAAGAGCATTCGAATCGGGACGCTGGGAACATTTTCAGAGGGTGTTATCAACCGAACGGAAGGGCTTACTACACCTGATGCGGTCAGACTGCATGAGGACCTGGCGCTTGCAAAATCAAAGGGAGTCAAGGCGGCAGTCATGGAGGCTTCTTCACATTCTCTCGATCAGGAGCGTGTTGCGGACGTCGCCTTTGATGCGGGCAT
>CAYQVO010000009.1:77013-97641 GCA_964421085.1 uncultured Bdellovibrionales bacterium
CGAATCTTACCCAGGATCATCTCGATTATCACGGGGATATGGAGAATTATTTCAACGCCAAAAACAAGCTCTACAGGCTCATCGCGGAGGGACACAAGCGCACAAAAATCGGCGTTGTGAATGTGGACTGTCCGTATGGCATGAGGCTCGTTCAGTTTCGCGGCGTGGACATGATTTCGTACGGTATATCCAGCCATGCAATGATGCGGGTCCAGGAGATTCAGGGAACATCGAGGGCGGGAAGATTTGTCCTTTCATACAGTGGGGAATCCGCCGACGTTCAAAGCCGTTTTATCGGGCGGCATAACGCCCTTAATATCGCTGCCGCAATCGGCGCGTGCGTGGGGCTTGGATATGGTTTCAAGGAATGCCTTGCCGCGCTTGAATCCGTTCCGCAGGTTCCAGGAAGACTGGAGCATATTCAGGGGCGGGGATTTGATGTGTTCGTGGACTATGCGCACACTCCGGATGCGCTCGAAAATTCGCTTGGTTGTCTGCGGGAAGTGACTCGGGGGAAACTCTGGGTCGTTTTCGGCTGCGGAGGCGACAGGGACCGCGGCAAACGCCCCCAGATGGCGGAGGTGGCCTCGAGGATAGCCGACGAGGTGGTCGTGACATCGGATAACCCGAGAACTGAGGATCCTCTGAGGATTGTCAACGACATCCTGAGCAGCGGAATCAAGACAAGGATTGTTGATCCTGACCGAAGGACGGCGATTCGTGAAACTCTGCTGAACGCGAACTCCGGTGACGTTGTTTTGATCGCCGGAAAGGGACATGAGGATTATCAGATTCTGGGAACGACGAAACATCATTTTTCCGATACGGAGGAGGTGCGGGCGGTGCTGGGGAGATTGCCACGGGCTTGATTCCCGGCAGTTGTTTGAATGCAAAGCAGGGGAGAGCGCCCCTGCAATGACGGTTTTTCCGACTATTCATCACCGGAAGGCGCGGGAAGAATCTCATCGAAAGCACTTCCCCATAGCATCCGTTCGCTTAATGTTGTAAAAAAATACCAAAGCGTTTTATCAAGGTCCTGGCGGTGCTTTACCATATCCTTTATTCATTCAAGTCCTCGTACAGCTGGCTCAATGTTTTCAAGTATCAGACCTTCAGGTCGATGCTTGCCTTTCTCCTCGCGTTCGGCCTCGTTCTTGTTTTCGAGCCGGTCTTTATCGCCTTCCTCAAGCAGAAGGGTATAAAGGGCCAGCCAATCAGGGACGATGGACCGCAGAGTCACAATGGAAAGCAGGGAACCCCGACGATGGGGGGATTTGTTCCCGTCTGCTCAGTTGTTTTTACGACGCTGATGCTCGCCGATCTTACGAACATATACATATGGCTCACTCTCGGAGTAATGGTGGCGTACGGAGCGCTTGGATTCATAGACGACTGGCGGAAGATAACAAACCAGGACTCGAGAGGACTGACGGAAAAGCAGAAGCTCGTTACTCAGTTTGCAGCGGCCGGAACAGCGGCTGTCATACTGCTGGTAATAGGCTTCTCAACCGATCTCATCATTCCCTACACCAAGGACGTCACGATTCACCTCGGATGGATCCTTTTTATTCTCTTCTCAATGCTTGTGGTTGTCGGCACCTGTAATGCCGTCAATCTGACAGATGGTCTTGATGGTCTTGCAATCGGCCCGATAATGACAGTTGCGGCGACTTATGCCGTTTTTGCCTATCTCGGAGGACATTCGGTAATTTCCGGATATCTCGGTATTCATTACGTTCCGGGGGCGGGTGAAATAACGGTACTGCTGATGGCAATAGTTGCTTCAGGTCTCGGATTCCTCTGGTACAACAGTTTTCCTGCGCAGGTCTTCATGGGAGATCTGGGCGCTCTGGCCCTGGGGGGAGTGCTTGGATTTATTGCCGTTATTGTGAAGCAGGAGCTTATTCTGGTTGTCGCAGGCGGTATTTTTGTGGTCGAAGCGCTTAGTGTTATTATACAGCGTTATTACTATAAGATGACAAAGAAGCGTATCTTCAAAATGGCTCCTGTGCACCATCACTTCGAACTGCTCGGGATTGCCGAGCCCAAAATTATAGTGCGCTTCTGGATAATATCGATAGTATTAGCATTGATTGCCCTTACTAGTTTGAAGTTGCGCTGATGAATCTGCCGAAAGTCTTTGAGGATCTCGTCTCAAAGAGGGCGAAAGTCCTCGTTGTCGGCCTTGGAATTACAGGGATAGAAACAGCTCTGTTTCTGCATGAACGACGGTTGCAGCCTGTCTGCGTGGAGAGCAAGAGCGCCGATGAGTACGCAAAGAGCAGCCGGTTTGCCGGCCGGCTCGCGGACCTTACTGCGGCGAAAATTACGGTTCACTTCGGGGTGGACCAGGTCAAAATCAGAAGTATCGCAAGGGAAGTGTCACTGTGCGTGATAAGTCCAGGGGTTCCCCTGAGCCATCCTCTTCTGATGGAAGTTCAGAAGAAGAAAATTCCCGTAACGGGAGAGTTTGAACTTGGAATCGAGCTTGCGGGTCTGCCTGATATCGTTGTTACTGGAAGCAATGGAAAGAGCACCGCTGTAACTCTTGTTGACGCCATGCTGAAGGCCGGCGGCAGGGCCTCTTTTCTTTGTGGAAACATCGGCGTTCCTGTAATCGGGCAGCTGGCTGAAATCCTCAAGAGCGGCTCTTCAGGCGCCGCAGGTGACGGGCGGTACCTGGTGGTCGAAGCATCGAGCTATCAGCTCGAGAGTTGTGAGAGTCTCAAACCGAAGGTGGGCGCTTTTCTCAATCTCTCAACGAACCATCTTGAGCGGCACGGGAGCATGGAGGCTTATTTCGAGGCAAAGAAAAATCTTTTTGTCCGGCAGGATTCATCCGATCTCGCAATAGTGAACATGGACGATCCGTACGGTGAGAGGATCGCCGATGCAGTCAGGTCGCGCATTATCGGGATTGGATTCGGGATGCCGGGGGCGGAAATGGACTTCGCCCGCATCAGATACAGCAGGCCTGAGGGTATTGACCGGATCATTCTCACAATGAATGGCGAAGAGGAGGTTTTTGAATGTGGCCGCTCGAATCTGGTAGGTCGGCACAACAGGTACAATATCGCGGCTGCTGTCGCGATTGCGCGGTCACTGCGGGTGCCGGCGGCGGCAGTGCAGGAGGTAATCGATTCTTCCGCTCCGCTTGCACACCGGATAGAGATCGTGGCGGAGAAGAACAGCGTGACTTATGTCAACGATTCAAAGTCAACGACGGTGGCCTCGACCTGCGCCGCTGTGGAAACAGCGCTTGAGTATTTTCCACCGAAACATCTCGTTCTGCTGCTTGGCGGTCTTGCGAAGAAGTCCTCCTGGGAACCCGTGCTCGATGTGCTGAAGAAGAATGAAAGCCGTCTGAGAGCTGTCATATGCTTCGGAAAGGACGGAGGGATGCTTAAACGTGAGCTCAAGCGGGTGAAGATAGAATCCATAGAATGCCCCGGGCTTTCTGATGCTGTACGTCAGTCGATGAATCTTGCGCGGCACAACGATCTGGTTCTCCTCAGCCCGGGCTGCGCGAGTTTCGATGAGTTCAAAGACTTCGAGGAAAGAGGGGATACGTTCAGAAAGCTCGTGAAAGAGGGGTAGCCGGAGGATTTGCGAAGGACATTTTTCGCGATTTTCCGGAGTGCGCAACATTCCGAATTTTGATTAAATCAAAACATGGCTTCAGAGATCGGCGAAGAAAAAAATCTCGTCATTGACATCGGGCTTGTTCTGATCACCTTTCTGCTGGTCGGTTTCGGGCTTATTATGGTGTACTCGACAACCGGCGTGGTTTCTCAGGAAAGATTCGGAGATGAACTGTTCTTCGTAAAACGACAGGCGACTGCCGCGTTTCTCGGGCTTGTGCTCATGTTCGCGTGTTCAAAAGCCGGGCTCGACACCTTTCGAAGGCTTGCCCCTTATGGACTGCTCATATCCGCCGGGCTTCTTCTTCTGCCGGTTATCCCCGGGCTTTCCGACAAGGCAGGAGGCGCGACACGGTGGGTGGTGCTCGGCCCGGTGCGATTTCAACCCGGAGAATTCGCCAAGCTTACCTTTCTGATCTATCTCGCCGGATACTTTGCGAGACACGAACAGAAAATACCGGGGTTCTTTTCCGGAATGTTCAAACCGCTTCTGTTTGCCGGGTTCCTGGGCGGCCTGTTTCTGCTTCAGCCCGACTTCGGGAGCGCGTCCGTTCTTGCGGTGGTTACGCTTGTGATGGCACTGGCGGCCGGTGTGAGACTCCGGTACATCATGGCGTCGGCGATACTTTGCGGGACGGCGCTCGGTACACTTGTGTTTATCTCTCCATACCGTATGCGCCGCATCGTCAGTTTTCTTTCTCCCTGGGAAGATGCTTCCGGCAAAGGTTATCAGCTGATTCAAAGTCTCATAGCGATTGGCTCCGGGCAGTGGAGCGGAGCAGGACTGGGTGAAAGCCAGCAGAAGCTTTTCTACCTGCCTGCTGCGCACACCGATTTCATCTTCTCGGTAGTGGCGGAGGAACTCGGGTTCTTCGGCGGAGCCATTCTGATCGCCGGTTTTCTGTTTTTTCTCTACCGCGGGTTCCATCTTGCAGGTAGAGTAGCGAGCGACACGTTCTCATATACTCTTTCAGTGGGCTGCACCTCTCTCATTGTAATTCCTGCGCTGCTCAACGTCGGTGTAACAACAGGCCTTCTTCCGACGAAGGGAATGGTTCTTCCCCTTGTAGGTTACGGCGGTTCGAGCCTCGTGACATGTCTCATGGCCATTGGTATTCTCCTTGCCCTGTGGAGACACTGCTCGCAGGGTGCAAAGTGAAAGAAAACGCGCGCGTTCTCATCGCTGCAAGCGGTTCGGGCGGCCATCTTTTTCCGGCACAGTTCATAGCGAAGAAAATCCGCTCGATTTTTCCCGTGGCCGAGATCGCGTTTGCCGGATCAGGGCGCCCTCTTGAAGAAAAGCTCATTGACGGCGCCGGGTTCAGGCGTTTTGTTCTTCCACTTGAAGGGCTCAGAGATCGGAGTCCGGCGGGACTGGCCGGGCTTTTATGGCAGCTCCCGAGAGCCTTCTGGAAAACATGGCGGCTGTTTTCTCTTTATGAGCCTGACGTAGTAATCGGCGTTGGGGGATATGTCTCATTCTTCCCGGTTCTTATTGCGAGACTGAGAGGAGTTCCTTCCTGGATTCATGAGGCTGAGGCTCATGCCGGAAGAGCCAACAGAGTGCTTGCTTATTTCGCCACTCGTATTTCGACTGCATTCAGAGATGTCGATATTCCATGCAGGGAAAAAACGGTGCATACAGGACATCCGCTCAGAGAGGAGCTTTCCGATCTCGAAAGATCGCCGGGAGAGACTATCGAAAGCCCGAAAAGGATTCTTGTGATCGGCGGGTCACAGGGTGCAAAGGCTCTCGATGAGGGAATGCTGACAGTGGCGCCATTCCTCAGAGACCGCGGTGCCGAGGTGTGGCATCAATGCAGGGAAACAAACGTCGAAGCTCTTCAGAAAGGATATGAGCGGGGCGGAGTGTCAGCGAGGGTAACGCCGTTCATCGATAATATGCTCCTTGCATACACATGGGCTGATGTAATAATAAGCCGCACGGGTGCCGGGGCAGTCATGGAGCTTGGGGTTGCTGGAAAGCCCTGCATCCTTGTTCCATTCCCGTTTTCCCAGGGTGGCCATCAGAAAGTCAACGCGATGCTCCTTGTAAATCAGGGGAAAGCAATTCTCTGCGAGGAAGGGGAGAATTTCGAAAATAAGCTGGCAGAGGCGCTTCAGAACCTTTTTGACCCGGTAATTTACGTTGAAATGGCCCGGCGACCTGTCGACAGGCGGTCGCTGACGGCAGCTGAGGAAATTGCAAAAGGCGCGCTCGCCCTATGTAAATAATCGAAAAGGCATGGCATTATCGGGAGTCGAATTTTACGGGCTTGGAGGAATAGTGTAATGAAACATTCAATTATCGCAGCCTGTGTGCTTTCACTCTTTGCTGCCGCAGTAGTTCACGCGGAAGACCTCAATGAGATCTTCAGGCGCGTGAATCAGTTCGTTGTAGAGAGGAACTATGCCCGGGCCATGGAGGAAATTGACTGGGCGAAGAAGGAAATCGAGAAGATGCATGTCGCAAAGATCGAGGAGTTCTTCCCTGAGTCGCTTTCCGGCTTTTCGGGCGGGAAATTCGACACAAACAGCGTGCTTGGTTTCACTAACATCGACCGCATTTATGCACAGGGCAAAAAGAAAGTGAAAGTCTCTCTGACAGGCGGAACAGGGCAGGGAGGAGCAGCTCTGAGCGGTCTGGCGCAGCTTGGCAAGATGGCGGCGATGTTCGGCGGAAGAGGAAGCGGCGGTGAAACGCTCCGGGTCAAGGGCAGAACGGCGATGACTGAGGACACAGGCTCAGTCTCCGCTTTGACGGTCATCCTCGACAGCGGCTCCATGCTGAGGATCGACAGTTCGGATGGCATCAAATCGGAAGAACTCAAAGGCATGGTAGAGGCCATAAAGGTTGATGAACTCGATTCTTATCTGAAGGGTGGACAGTGACATTTTCCAGGGCGACGTTATCGAAATTTTCTCTTACGAGTGTTTACAGGACTCACACATGCGGCGAGCTTCGTGAAGACGATGAAGGAAAGGCCGTTACGCTTTCAGGCTGGATCCATAGAAAAAGGGATCACGGAGGCGTTCTTTTCATAGACCTTCGCGACAATTACGGGATAACCCAGGTGGTTTTTCACGGAGTTCTCATAAGCGAAGTGGAAAAGCTCCGTCTCGAGAGCGTCATCAGAGTGAAGGGCGAAGTCATCGCCCGCAGCGAAGATACAATCAACCCTGATATGGTCACCGGCAAGGTGGAAATATATGTGGCGGAGTTCAACGTACTGGGCGCCGCAGACCTCATACCTTTCCAGATAGCTGATGACGATAATGCCCCCGAGCAGACCCGGCTTGAATACCGGTTCCTCGAGCTTCGCCGGCAGAAGCTGCATGACGAAATTCTTCTCCGGTCAAAGATAATCCGGGAGATTCGCAATTTCATGGAAGAGGCGGCATTCGTGGACTTCCAGACGCCCATACTGACGAGCAGTTCACCAGAGGGTGCGAGAGATTTTCTTGTTCCATCGCGCGTGCATCCGGGGAAATTTTTTGCCCTGCCGCAGGCGCCCCAGCAGTTCAAGCAGCTTTTGATGATTGCAGGCTTCGACCGGTATTATCAGATTGCCGCATGCTTCAGAGACGAGGCGCCGCGGGCTGACAGGACTCCGGGCGAGTTTTATCAGTGCGATTTCGAGATGTCTTTCGTCGAGCAGGACGAGGTTTTCGCGGTGGGCGAAGGACTGTTTCACCACATCTTCACGACGTTTGCGCCCGATGCTTCTGTTACTCCGCTTCCATTCCCGCGCATCAAGTTCCGCGATGCGATGCTTCACTATGGAACCGATAAGCCGGACCTGCGAAACCCGCTCCGGATAGAAGAAGTCTCGGACATCTACGCCGACACCGAATTTCAGGTGTTTCAGAAGGTGATCAAAGAGCCGGGCGGGGATATCTTCTGCATCAAAGTTGATGTCGACAAAATCCCTCCGCGGAAGTATTTCGACGACATTATCGAATGGTTCAGGAAACAGTCCGGATCTGGCCTTGCGTACCTGTGTTTCGAGGGTGATTCAGTCAAGGGGTCAATTCAGAAATTCATGGCGGCCGGAGAAATAGAGGCTTTGAGAGCAAGGCTTGGAACAGGAGCGGTTACACTTGTGTTCTTTGCTGCCGGTAAGAGAAGCGAACTGCTGCCGCACCTTGGGAGACTCCGGACGAAGCTCGGCGAGGATTTCGATCTGCTGGAGAAAAACGCGTTCAGGTTCTGCTGGATAGTCGACTTTCCGATGTACGAGCGAAATGAGGAAACAGGCCGGATTGAGTTCAGCCACAATCCTTTCTCAATGCCCCAGGGGGGGCTTGATGCGCTTCTGAACAGGGATCCTCTCGATATCCATGCCTGGCAGTACGATGTGGTGTGCAATGGTCTTGAGATGGCGAGCGGCGCGATAAGAAATCACATCCCGGAGATAATGTACAAGGCATTTGAGATTGCGGGCTACACTCCTGAAGATGTGGACGGGAAGTTTGCAGGCATGATTAATGCGTTCCGGTACGGAGCTCCTCCTCATGGAGGCATGGCGCCGGGAATTGACAGGATTATCATGCTTCTTACGAACAATCAGCTCATAAGGGATGTAATCGCTTTCCCGCTTGCGCAGACAGTCGAGGACCTGATGATGAAGGCGCCTTCGGAGGCGACCGAGAAGCAGCTTAAAGAGCTGCATATCAGGATTGTGTATCCGGAGAAGAAGCCGGCGATATAGCATATTTGCTGCATGTGATTAACTGAGTCTCGAAACCGTCCCCCGAATAAGCGCCTGGACTGAAAGACTGTCGCGAGGAGCATGCGATAATCTGTTTTTTGCCTTCTCTATTTCTTCGAATTCTTCCCCGGTCAGTGAGAGCCCATGCATTCGTTTTTGGGCGCCGGAAGTGATTCTGTGTCCGCTGCAATCAAGAGGGTGAACTGAGCATTCACTCATCGGCGAATGGATCAAGAAGTTGTAACACACTCGCCTGCAGCTTTCCTGTCTGCGCCAGAAGTGCAGTTCCAATATTGCTTAAAATCGAACCTCTAAGGAAATTAGCCGTTTCTTCTGCAGCATCAGCATTCATTATCTTGTCTGCTCCTGCTTCGTAGTCGACTTTAATGATGGCAACATATCGAGCGGCGAATTCAAAGCGCTTGCTGAATGCCCCAATTCGGCCAAGTTCTCCTGTAACTCTGGCAAGCTCAGCGTCAGCCTGGTTGATTGCAGCAACTGCAGAGTCGTAACTTAACAAGTCATAGTAGGGGATTGCGCCCGTTTTCATTGCATTGCCGAGCACCACTCCGACTTTATCGACATCGGACATACAGCCTGCATAATCGATTGCTCCATCGTTGTTCAAGTCGCCCGCTGCAGCATAAGGTGACTCTGTCGCTTCAAAAGAAGCGCCTTGCGAAAATGTTCCGTCCCCATGGCCGATAAAAAGTCTGTTGCTGGATCCGGCAACCAGCAAATCAAACAAGCCATCTCCGTTAAAATCCTCAACCAAAAATGCGCCAGAGGAACCAGTTCCGGCGCTTTGGCAGTTTCCCACACTGAAGGTTCCATCTCCGTTATTAGTCAGGAGAACGAATGTATTGTCTATTGGATCATGGGTAATTATATCCGAGTAACCATCTCTGTTTATATCCTTGATATCGAAGGCAGATGAATTTCCAATAGTATAACAAACCTGAGAAGCAAAGGTTCCATCTCCATTACTAAGGATGACACCAACTGTCGAGTCGTCATTCATCACAACCAGATCATCGAAGCCATCGTTATTAAGATCTCCCGCTCCGTTATGAATACTGCCTCCATCTCCCATCGTAACGCTTATAGCGTCACTAAATGTGCCATCCCCGTTTCCAAAGTGTACGGCAATTTTATCGCGGCCTGGATCTGCAGAAGCTGCTGCAATATCTAAATACTCATCGTTATTAAAGTATCCAACAGCCAGCGTTTCTCGTGCGGAATATGAAGCTACACATGTCTGGGGATCAAACGTTCCATCTCCACGCCCCAGCAGGATGCTGATATCACCCGACTGGTTGGCGGTGACTATGTCAATATTGTTATCGCCGTTGAAGTCTGCTGCAATCGGATCGCGGGCGCCTTTGCCTGCCGTCACACAAACCTGTGACTGAAAAGTCCCATCCCCCTTCCCCAGGAAAATGCTGAGAGTGTTGTTAGTGGGAGGACTTCCCGGATCGGCACTGACGATATCCAATATACCGTCACCATCAAAATCCGCCAATGCTATTCCGTGTGGATAACTTCCACTTGCCAGGCTGACACCAGCGGTAAAAGTGCCGCTGCCAGTCTGGCGCAAAAGATCTTCCACTTTGGCGTAACTGACCAAATCTATGCTGGTATTTTTTCCAAATAAAAACGACAGGCTTTCGTTCACATCGGACAAGAGCTTATTGCCGTTAAACTTGGTATTATCAAGGATTCGATTGTATTCTTCCACGAGCGCATTTGCTTCATCATTTAAGGCCAGGCGCTGGTTGAGAGTGAGTGTGGTATTTGCAGCTTGATTTGCAAGTTCGGCATGTCTCACTGCAATCGTTGTCATTTGATTCAGTGATGCTTCTGCAATCGATAGGGCGCTTATGCCCGAGTTAATGTTCTTCAGAGCAGCAGTGTAGATTCGAGAATCCGAACGAAGTTGTGCCGCAACTTGAATCCCGGCTGGATCATCCGAAGCGTTATTTATTCTAAGACCCGAGGAGAGTCTTTCAAGAGATCCTGCAGTCTGTTGCCATGAAACCTTCATGTTGCGCAGGATGCTCGACGTCGCTTTTGATCTGAAACTGAAAGAATAATCGTCAGTCATCTGTAACGTCCATGTCTCATTCTTCATGATCCTTTTTACATCAACTTGAAGATCGGCTATGCGGGTCTAAGGGATAGGATAGGACGCTATTTAGATCTTCAAATTAGTCACAATTCCGGCAATATGTGTAAATTTCGTAGAAAATCGGCTTCGAAGATCTGAAGAAGCTCTCCCTCTTTGCTTCCCCATTTACGGTCTTTCACTGCCTGAGCCCGGAGTCTCGGTGAGCAAGGCACTCTCTATTCCCCGTTCAACAGCAGCTTAAGTGCTTATCTCATCTTCATCTGCATTTGTGCCGGGAGTCGCCGTTGAAGATGGCGTTTCGCCTGTATCAGCCGGCGTCACTTCGGGCGCCGTTGCAGCAGAGGCCGGTGAGGGGGCGGATGCCGGCGAAGGTGGCGGTGCTAAAGGAGATGTCTCAGGCTGTATCTGAGTCTGCTCAGCCGGTGCGGCAGCAGTCTGAGTCTGCGCAGCTTCAGCTGGTTGGCCTGCAGTCGGGGCAGTCTGAGTCTGTGGAATCATTGCCTCCAGATCGGCTGCGAGTCTCGTATTCTGTGCAAGGATATTCGCATCGCTCTGATCGGCCGCCATTGCCATATGCCATGCAAGAATCTTCCTGTGCGCGGCTTCCTGCTGCTGCGGCGACAGAGCCAAAAGGCCCGGTATGATTTCCTCGAGGGCAGCGCCGCTTTTCACAGTTTCTGCGCTGAATCTCGCAGCATCACAGAGGTGGTAACTCTGAATGACCGGAGCAAGATAAGCTCCTGCCTTTGGAGCTTCCAGACCCGCAGTTGCACTATCCGGCACACTCGTTCCATCAATGAGGCTCTGGAGCCCCTGACATAAAGCATCATTCACCGGCTTGACAAGGGCATCTTTCTGATTCAGAGCCATACGGTAATGCCACTTTCCAATAAGCGTCATGGCCTGAGACTTCTTTGCCGCGTCGAGCCCGTCGAGTCTTGAAGAGAGATCAGCAAGAGCCTTTGCGCTTGCTATCGCGTCTTCGCTCAAGTAGTAGGCAGGATTGGTGAGATTATAAGTCGTGATGATCGACATCAGTTGCGTTGCAGGGGACGGACCGCCTGCAAGCTCCTTTCTGACTGCATCAACAGGAGCGGCGCCTGCCGGAAGCGATGCGCTGGTTCCTGGTGTCGCAGTGGTAGTTCCTGCTGCGGGTTGATCAGACTGCGGTTGTGCCGGCGTTGCAGTTGTGGCTGCTGACTGGGGTGTATCGGGCATGGTTGCTCCTTTGATAAACTGCTCAACAATTCCTGCTCATTTAAGTTATGGTCCCGGGGAGTTGGACGTGCTGTATACTCCGTATTTACTCACAATAAATGTTCCCAGGGTGCGGAGAATCAGTGGGTCGATTACTCACAAACACATGTTACCGAGCGGGCGAGAGGGGCGCATTGGACATGGTGATGAAAAGCCGGCAGGAGCACGTCAATTCAGTAAGGCTCCGATATTACATGATATAACCTTTTACCTCTTTCTCACCCTGAAGCTGCGTGAGTCCGACCATACTCCTGCCGGAGAGAGCGGGCCTGTTCCTTTTACTCTCCAGTAATATGTTTTCCCGGGAACGAGATTCCGAAGTTTGATTGAATTTTTCTTCGACCTGCCTGCGTTCTTCCACCGCCTGCCGTTTCTCGAGGTTTGAACGGTGTAGGTCTTTCCAAGATACATCTTCCGCCACTTGAGACTCACTTTGGCGGGTCTCACGGAAGCCCCATTTTTGGGAGAGGAAAGAGTCACTTTGAATGCCTCAGTATTGGGCTGGAGCCTCCTCACGACATACGGCAGCGACATGCTTATCCCCGGCTCCGTTTTTGGCCGGCTCGTGCTGATGGAGGCCGATGACATTGCGGCGGGAAGGAGACCCAGGGTGACGGTCAGGTCGAATTCCGCGAACTCGTATCCGAAGACTTCAAGCCAGTAATACCCATCGACCGGAATGTTTGCGCTCACGATATCCGGGTTCGAATAAAGGCTCGCCCAGGGGCTTCGCGTCTGCCAGTCAGGCGGCCAGAGGTAGAGATCGGCATCTCCCATCCGGTAGAAGCACGATGCGTACATGGCCTCTCCTGCATTCAACGGGTAGATGTACCACCTGGATTCTCCCTGAAAAACGTAGTCGTCCGGCTTTATGTAATTTATCACCCGCGAGACTTCTTTGCTGACATTTTGCGCCGCGTCGGCAACCCAGAGAGAGACTATTCGCGGGCCGCTGAAATATCCAGGCGAGTAAGAGCGGGTGTTCCCGCCGTCCTTTGCGAAAAGCCATCCTGATTCGTCGGTAACGAACCAGTCATTTGCCCAGGCGTAGAACTCCCAAACAGTATAGTAGACCCAGGCAACACCGCTTGCTGTGCCTCCGGGTGTGCCGGGATCGGCTGCGCGAAACGAAAATGTCATCGAGCCGTTTGTGTTGTTCAGTGCGCCCCCATCTATTTCGAAACTTTCTATGACGGGCGCCGTCATGTCCGGAACCTGGGGAGTCGGCGTCGGCCTCGGCGTGGCTGTCGGCTTTGCAGGAGCGGGCGTGGCAGTCGGCCGCGGGGTCGCTGTAGGTTTGAGCTTCACGACCTGCACACCCATAGTCACGGTATTTGTTGCGGGACTGGTTTCGCCGGGCGGTACGTCAATGGCTGCTGTCACAAGATTGAACCCTGCGGAGCCGGGAGTCCATGCGACAGCCACGGGCGCGGAACTGAAAGGAAGGAGCGTTGGAATGGTCCCTGTGGAGATAAGTTTCCCGGAGGCATTCGCTCCTTCAAAGAACCTGACATTCAGATTGCTCAATGCGGAGACTCCTCCGAATCTCCGGACCAGAAGGGTCAAGGTAGTGGGCTCGCCCACGAACTCTATCTGCCTTGAACTCTTGAACTCATCTGTATCGGCGAAAAGATCGTCCGCATTCGGCGGAAGCACAGTGAAGGCGCTGCTCAGGGAAGCCTCCGCTGCGTACACGGTTTTTACGGTTACCTCGTATTCTCCAGGCGTCAGCGCCATAGGTACATATGCCGCGAGTTGTTTTGACGAGCTGTAATAAGTCGAGAGCTGACGTGTGCCGAGAAAGACGGCGTCACCCTGGGAGAAGCCGGAGCCATTCACATAAATCGTCACAGGATAGTCATTGGGGCCCTGTGAAGGAACCACGCCGGTGACAGAGGGCGGCTCGGGCGGAACGGTACGCACAAGCCAGACTGCATTTTCGAAGTGCATGCCCTTCTGTTTCACTTCCGCATAAATATTGAAGCTGCTCTGCATAAACAGCGCCCAGACACTGTTGGTCTGGTATGCGTATGCCGATGAAGACCAGATGTGGGCATCCTGTTTCACTCCCTTGAAGCCTGCGCTCTTCAGCCAGTCTACGCCCGGGGCTTTTCCGAAATGAATCATCGACAGGAGCTCTTTCTGGTTTGGCACCCGCCATCCGGAATATCCGCAGTACTTTCCTTTTCCGGCGAGAGAGATGGCATCGCCAAAGGGCCTGTTCCCGCCGGCGATATCTACGGATTTTGTCCACATAAGTCCTGTCTGCACGTCAAGAATACATTCACCTTCGATTTCGAATCGGGGTTCGACCCAGGACGCTCCCATTTGAAGCGCGCCGTCGTCGTGCGCGTGATAACTCTGTGTCTGCCCTGTCTTCATCAGCGCACCTGGACCACGGCTGGTCCCGCGCACCGGCCATATGCCGTTGGTGGACGATTTCTGATTCACCGATGTTGAGCCGGGATGAAAATAATTCACGGTGTACGCGAGCAGGCCGTTAGAAGGCGACGTTGTTGAAGTCCAGAATGAGCCGGTTGCGTCTATAAAGCCTTCCTTCTCCAGCCACTTCAGACCCTTCTCGTCCTGAAGATTGATGAGGCTGTGCATCTCAAGCACATTAGGGACCCTCCAGTCTGAAAACGACCCGTACGCTTTTGAGTTAAGACAATCCACGAGTTCATACGCCTGCTCCCATGTAAACGCAGTCGTGCCGGAACCGGGAATACACGCATATTCGAATCCTGCCTCTCTGGCGGCTTTTGTCCACACAAGTCCGGTCAAGTTGTCGGTAACAACGACACCGTCAGGAACGAAGCGGGGAGATGGCCACGCAACCCCCGCCTGATATTCGCCGTCCTGGCCCGTGCCTTTGCAGGGGATATTCGCGCCGGCGTCCCCATAGCAGAGTGTCTGACCTGTTTTAGCGAGATTCACGGGCGCTGCCGCAAGACTCGACGGAAGAAAGACTGCAAGGATCAGGAACAAGCCGGACAGGACCGGACGCCTTTGACAGGAAAACGGATGATGCATGAGGGACCCCGGGATTCAATGATAATCGACCTCCAGTTGTTTCCCATAATTGCGGGGCTAAAGAAAGAAAAAGGGGAAACTTCCGCGCGTTTTCTTCGATTACCTGAGTGGCGTTACATTTTGCCAGGAGAATCAATATGAACCGCGTAAACGTTTTCGACCCGGCGCGATGGCCGTATTTCGAAGGATATCAACGGCAGGGCATTCAATACAGTCCGGCGCCCTCAACCGTCTGCAATCTTGCGTCATTCTACGGAGGCAAAGGCCGAACGATGACTCTTGAGGAGATTTTTATACGGGGGACTACGCCGGCGATGGATGCTCTTGCCGAGGTGGCATATGGAAATGCTCTGGGCCGTTATTCATCCTCTCACACCTGTCTTCGCGCAGTCCGGATGGCGCTGAATGAGTCCGGAATCGATGGGGCATCAAGTATGGGTAGGTTTCCGACGGAAGCTGTCAATTACTTCCGCGGGAGCGGGCGATATATAGAGGTACTGGGGGCAGGGGAGGGCGATATTCCCGCACTGCCCCGGGGCACTATAGTTCTCTACACGCATCCGACGGTCGATGACTACAGCCACGCGCAGATCATGCTCGGGTGGGATACCGCAGCCTCGGACTATCTGCATGATTCGCGCGTTTATAACGGAAACGAAATCGGGGACGTGTGGGCCTTTGTACCGGTCGAAGAGACGCTGCAGTGTGAGTAAGGAGGGTCGCGTCTTCGTCGGCGCTTTCATCCCTTCGCTCTGGCTGTCAGAGCTGTCTTCCATGCCTCGATATACTTCTCTTCAATCGTATCGAGAAAGCCTTTGCTCTCCTGGTGCATTTGCTTCAGTTCCGAAAGCTTCGAAAAATGATCGAGAGCTTCAGCATCCCGGCCTGCGCGTCTCAATGTCTCGCCAAGTTCGAAGTGAAGGCGTGCGTTCTGCGGATAAAAAGCAAGGATGTGAGACCGGAGATCCAGAAGAGATGGAGCGCGTTGAAGCTGGCGCAGGAAGAGACTGATAATGTCTTCCCGGAAGAAATGCACGCACGGCTTCGACAGCGATGAAAGCCTTTTAAAAAGCGCCTTCCATTTATCCACCGTCTGTGCTTCATTTGAAGCGGTGTCAATTCCAATCAGGGAAAACCGCAGGTCGTCCGGAAAGCGAAACGAGGCCTCCTGAAGCTGCCGGGAGAACTCAGCCCGCCGTGCAGCCCTGAGGCATCTTACCCTTGTCAGAGCCGCATCCGAATTGAAAGGCTGCTCTCCGCAAAAACCTTCGATTTTCTGCAGCGCACGATCTGTCTGCCCCTGCCTGTACAGAGAATTAACTTCTTCGAATACGCCCTGCTGTACCGGGACCGGGAAGGGCGTTCCATGAACTTCATGGTAGCCCGGGCCGACAGGCCAGCTGAAACTCTCCGAAACTGCTGCCGGCATCATCTCCTCATACAGAGCGAGCCTTTCTGTGCGCCTCGCTCCAACCCTTCGTTCGGTGACGTAAGCATGGCATTTGGCCGAGATGTCCTCACGGCTTTTCCCATCCTCGATAAATCCCCAAAGAAGCGATTGGAGATCTTCGGAACTTTCGAAGGGCTCGATATCAGTGGCTTCAAGAAAGCGCCTGTAAGGTGGAGAGTTCGCGAGCAGAGGAAGCACGCCCATTGAACTCATTTCAACCGCCTTGATGTCGCTTCGGCAGCGGTTGTACCCGGTGTCGAGAAGAGGAGCTATGCCGATGTGTACTTTCTCCCAGAAACTGAAGTATTCGTCCATTGTGCCCCAGTTCGTGAAAGAGAGGCGACCAGGCGGAATGTCCAGAAGCGAGGGGATGGTTTCATTCCCCATCACGTGAAGCCGAACCTCCGGAAACCGGGCGAGGGTTCTTTTGAGAACCGGAACAATGGAAAGCAGGTCGGCAATGTGTCCGAGAGACGCGGCCCATCCTATGCTTATGCAGGGCGTTTTTTTCCGGCGCAGAGCTTCTATGATATACGGCGGCTTCGGGAGGTGATTTTCCAGGATATGAAATCGCTGGCTGACGCGGGCTGCAAGAGTCTCCTTGAGGCGTTCGCATGTGACAATAACGCCGTCGCTTATCTTCATCAGAAGCTCATACCGCTGCCACAAAAGAGGTGAACGCCAGGCGTCGGCAATCGGCGACCAGGGCTGCACTTCATAATAATTGTCGTTGTACTCGACCAGCGTTTTTTTTCCTGCTCGTCTCCGTCTTTCAATAAGGGGAACAAGATCCGGGTCGCCGGACTGATAAAGAACGAGAAGATCAGCGGCTTCGCCCCAGGCGAAGCGCTCTTTTGCCTGAGCATCGAGGTTTATGATTCGCCAGCCGGGGGCCTGAAAGGCCAGGTCTGCCGCAGGCCAGCGCATCCGGTAATAACTGTCGCCTGTCTCGTTCATGAGAACAAGCTGGACAATGGTTTTTAAAGGCGAATCAGCCACGATAAAGCTATTCTAATGGCTTTGCAGAGTGCCGCAACGCAAAAAAAAAGCCCGCATGATTGATGCGGGCTTGAAGCGATTCCCCGGCTTTACGCAGGCGGAGGCGGAGTTGCTCCTCCGAAATTCAACGCAAAGATAACTGGAGCAGCAAGCAGACCCAGAACAAGCGAAAGGACCAGATACACCACCACCAGCACAATGATGAAAAAAATCCGCTTTGATTCAGGAACTCCGAGCATCGGCGTGATTCCCTGCCACAGTACATAGAGCGAATAGAGCAGGCACAGGAATGTGAGCAGTCCGGCAATAAAGGGCATGGGAATGAGATAGAATACTCCTCCAAGCCATGCCGGAGCAGAGGCGTAGGCGATAAGCTTTAGGTTCGCAGTCTGATCCGCCGTGCCGTCGAACCTCGGCGTGATGTACCTGAGGACGAAAGACGTTATCCACAGCACCGCAAGGGCAAGCACGTACATCATGATCGCCATCCCGAGAACGAACCTCCCCGAATACAGTCCCTGAATAAGCTGGCCAAGCGGGGGAATGGCCGCCAGAATCAGGATGTATTTCCTGAAAAGGTCCTGAATTGTGTCCGGCTCGCTCTTGATTTCAGTCCAGATATTTGCCGGGTCTTTGACCACATTGAGCGCTCTTGTCAGCGCACACTTGACTTTGTCCGTGAATGCGGCGCATGAGCAATTTGCGGATCCGGCTCCTTGAGGCTGGTTCATATTCTCTTCCATCTTTAAATCCCTTACGAAAATTCGCTGAATTATGGGATAGCAAGTTTAATGAAGGTTTATCAAGATAAGAAACTTCCATGTAAACTTTTTTCTCAACATTGTTTTAAGGAGACAAAAGGTCTTCTGTTTTGGACTTTTAGCGCGCAAAATAGGCAGCATGGAGTTCAAAACAGCAATTGCCCAGGTCCCGTCAGTTCCGGGACGGCTCTCTGAAAACGCAGACCTCATTATTTCACGGATCAGGGAAGCCAGGGCCCGGAATGCGGATCTGGTGGTGTTTCCGGAGCTCGCGCTTCCGGGGTACCTTGTGATGGACCTCTGCTTTTCGCAGGATTTTCTGAACGAACAGCAGAAACACATCGATCGCATCGCCGGGTGGACAAAAGGGACTGCCGCTGTTGTCGGGTTCATCCGGCAGGAGGAGAGGCCGAGACCCGGAGGCCGGCCGTCGTTGTATAACTCTGCACTGATGATGATCGACGGCGAAATTGCGGGCCATCAGGATAAGATTCTTCTTCCCGACTGCGACATTTTTGATGAGCGGCGTTATTTCCTTGCCGGTGACACGCACCGGGTATTCAACGTAAAAGGAAAGCGGACGGGAATTGGTATCTGCGAAGATCTCTGGTCTGCAGGATACGGGAAAGATCCAGTCGGCGAGTTGAAGGAGATGGGGTGTGAAATCCTGGCCGCCATCTCAGCTTCTCATTTCGAGATTGGGAAATACGACCAGCGGATGCGGGTAATCGACAGCGCAGTATCGAGACTGCGCACTCCTCTGGTATATGCAAATCTTGCCGGCTCATTCGACGGATTCGACGGCGAAGTGGTTTTCGACGGCCGCAGTCTCGCAATGAACGGTGATGGGTCGCTTCTTGCGATGGGCAGAGAATTCGAGGAGGACTTTCTTTTCGTTGATCCTTTCAAGGGAGCTGAAATTCCGAGGCCCTCATGGCCGGAAGTTGAGGAGATATACGCGGCTTTGATAACAGGCATCCGTTTCTACTGCAGCCGTCACGGATTTTCACGGGCTATAGTGGGAATCAGCGGCGGAATTGATTCCGCGGTTGTCGCCGTTCTTGCATGCGAGGCTCTCGGAAAGCAGAACGTGACAGGTGTCAGCATGCCTTCGCGGTATTCTTCCGACGGAGCGCGAAATGACGCTCTGAAACTTGCGCAGAATCTCGGCTTCAATTTCGTCAATGTTCCGGTCGAGAAACCATTTTCCGCTGTTGTCGACCTTCTTCGGGAAGACCCCAACTTTGCGGCGCTCCCTGAGGATGTGACAGAAGAGAATATCCAGCCGAGGCTTCGCATGACCATACTTTATGCGCTTGCCAACAAGTTCGGAGGCATCGTTCTCAACACCGGCAACAAGACCGAACTTGCGCTTGGATACTGCACGATTTACGGAGACCTTGCGGGAGGTCTCGCGGTCATTGCCGATCTCAACAAGCAGAGAGTATATGAGCTTGCCGCGTACATAAACGATCGTGCCGGGACTGAGCTTATACCCGCGTCAATCATAACGCGACAGCCCTCCGCCGAACTTGCCGCAGGACAGCTCGACGAACAGGGAATGGGCGCTCCCCCGCAGGTGCTCGCTCCGCTGATTGATGCCCTTGTGGAGGGGATGAGCGTCAGGGAAGCGCAGAGAGTTTTCAAGGGGGAGTTCGATCCGGCTTTGATAGAAAAGAGCTGGAGAACGATGCACGCAAACGAGTGGAAGCGGCGGCAGGCTGCGCCATGTATAAGAATATCGCCGACCGCATCCGGGCACGGGCGGAGAGTGCCTCTGGCGCACGGGTTTTTTGAACGGGCTGGAAATTGCCGCACATTCGATTTATAAACATCTTCAGCTCCACCGCCCGGGTGATGGTCCGCCTTCGCCTCAGGGCTTCGGCGGGATTTGCCGCCGATGTACGAACTCACCGCCCGGGTGATGGAATGGAGGAGATACAGGACTTGAAAGAAAGTGACTGAACGATTTGCCCGGATGGCGGAATTGGTAGACGCAAGGGACTTAAAAGAAAGTGAGGAAACGAAAATTGATATGCCTGGGTGGTGGAATTGGTAGACACACAGGACTTGTTTGAAATGAGCCGCAGAACAGCGATGTTCTGACGGGATGCTGGCTAATTCGGCGAACCCCCTGTTGATGAGACGAGGCAACGCCGAGCTAAATCCGACATAGAAGCTCAAATGGTTTGAGCGGCTTAGTCGGTAAAAGTGTAGAGGCCATATACCAGCCTTCTCTCTGAGAAGAAGACATGGTCCAGACCACAAACTCTTCGGAGGCGATGAAAATCGCGGTGGTAAGAAAATCCTGTGACCTGAAAGGGTCGTGCGGGTTCAAATCCCGCCCTAGGCACTCGGATTTGTTTCGTTTCCTTGCTTTCTTTTGAGCCTTTTGTGCTCTGAACTGTCGATTTGGCGAAATTGGGTGAGAATGACTTTCTTGCCCAGTTTCTACTCTATCACCCTGTCAATCTCATTTTCTCACTCATTCTCATTAAGGTTCACACACTTAATGCCGATAGGCCTTAGTGAGAATGGGGTGACAAGATGGCTCAGACTAATTTACATCATTTGTGCGAAGGGGTTGTTCTTTATGTAAGCGTCCGCTCTCGCCCAGTCTCTGAACGTATTGACATCACGCGAATGG
>CAYQVO010000010.1:0-2230 GCA_964421085.1 uncultured Bdellovibrionales bacterium
GGCCAACTTCACATTTTTTCGGAAATTATAGTACCCTTGATCAGAGCTTCCTTAGCACGATTTTATTCAAGCTATCTATCGCAGCGTTATTCAACCAATAGCTTCTCGATCTTCATCTTCCTCAATGAATGCAGGAGATTCACAAGAATTCCCCGCGCAACGGGCATGACCCCGGCCAGCGGAAGCAGGCGGTCGTCCACCTCGCCTGCCGTCACAGCGCAGCGAAGCCGAATCGGATTACGAAGGCTGTCGAGAGCGAATTCCACAGCAGCCTTTGAACCGTCCTTAAGGAACTCGTCAACTATCTCGAACCTTTCTCTCACGCTGATATACATCTGTTGAAGTATGTAATAAAAGTATCCGTCCCGGATGGCATCGCTTTCAAAATAACGATCTGTCTGCTCATCGAACTCGCCAATGAGCTGGGCAAGTTTCCGGCAGAGACGTTTCAACTCCAGGCGTCCCGTGCATGCAAGCGCCTTGTCCTTCCTGAATCCCGCCTCCCTCCGCTCCGACCAGTACCAGCATGCTGCAATCACAGGGAACTCCTGAAAGAGGATCCCGAGCGCAAGTCTTCCAATGCCGGAAACCGGCTGAAACACAAGCCATATCAGGGCAAGTTCAATCATTATGACAAGCCCAGGTTTCCAGGGAGAAGGTTCCGAATCCCGGCGCTTTGATTTCCAGTCGGGGATGAGGGCCAGCGCCGAAGACAGCGGACCGCGGGGAGAAGCATGCTCTTCGAGCATCTTGAGCACAAAGGCACGCTCCTGTTTCTGGCTTTCCGACCAGTAGTAGCGCCTCTGCTCTGGAGAATAGAAACTGTGTCGCACCTGCTTTCTTTCCGTCTATGCACTCTTATCCGGTCAAAAGCGTCAGTTGGTTCATAGAAACAGGCAGCAGGAGGCCGGCAGGCTCCAGGAAAATTTCGCCGGTTCCGGGAATCGCCCGGAAAGTCAGGGGAATGCCCGGGATCATCTGCGGTGCCGGGACCCCTTTTCCACGTACCGAACAACCGTTTTCTGAGACCATGCCCTTCATCGCGCTTCCGGTCCACGGATTCAGTTTTGATGTCGAGATTCTCTACATCGCTGCCAGGGCCGGACTTTCAATTGCCGAAATCCCCGTGAACTGGAAGGACGTATCCGAGTCGAAGGTCAATCTTGTGATCGATTCGCCGCGCATGCTTGCGGACATAGTCAGGTTCAGAATCCGGCACCGGGGAACCGCCCGGCACAGGAACGTCGAAGAAGAATTGACACCTGCGCCCATTTGACTATTATCGGCACAGTGATTCTGATCTCGGCCGCAGTACTAATCGTCCTTTCCGTATACGTCATTGTAATTTACAATTCCCTGATTCGTCAGGATTACATCGCCAAGTCCGCGTGGAGCGACATCGATGTGCAGCTGAAAAGACGCGCCGATCTCATACCTGCCCTTGTTGATGCCGTAAAAGGATATGCGGGATACGAGAAGCAGACCCTCGAAGACGTAACCAGAGTCAGGGGTGAAGCGCTTTCGAGGAAAGGTATCGCGGAAAAGGGCAGGGCCGAAACGGAACTTTCGCACGGCTTCAAAAAACTCGTCGCAATTGCGGAAGACTATCCGGATCTCAAGGCAAGTCAGGTTTTTCTCGATTTTCAGAAAGGACTGATCGAAACCGAAGATCAGCTCCAGTACGCGCGAAGGTATTATAACGGAGCGGTGAGAGACTTCAATTTCAGAGTCCAGTCGTTTCCGTCGAATCTGGTCGCCGGATTTTTCAGATACAGGCCCCGGGAGTTCTTTGAGATAGAACTCGCCACTGAACGCGAAGCTCCTGAGGCGAAATTCTGATTACGGAAAGCCTCCGTTCTCTGCGGAAGCCGGCTGCCACTCCCCTGAAGTCAGATACTCGTGCATCGCACTTGCCGCGATTCTGCCCGCGCCCATCGCAAGAATAACAGTGGCAGCTCCACTCACTATATCGCCGCCCGCGAAAACTCCCTTCTTTGAAGTTTTCATGGTCTTCTCATCCGCAAGAATATGTCCCCATTTATCTGTCTTCAGATCCGGAGTTGTCTGCTGAATCAAAGGATTACTGCTGTTCCCTATTGCGACCACGACCATGTCCAGCGGCAGTTCAAACTCGGAACCCTTTATCGGCACAGGCCGTCTCCGCCCGGAAGAGTCGGGTTCGCCGAGTTCCATCCGCTGAATTCGCGCGGCCTTCAGCCACCCGTTCCCG
>CAYQVO010000010.1:2240-45657 GCA_964421085.1 uncultured Bdellovibrionales bacterium
CGCCGAGATACTCAACAGGACTCATGAGCGGCATGACCTGCACGCCTTCCTCCCGGGCGTGTTTCAACTCTTCTTTTCGCGCAGGCATTTCAGCTTCCGTGCGGCGGTAGATAAGACAGGCGTTCTTTGCGCCGAGACGCAGCGCGGTTCTTACAGCATCCATCGCAGTGTTTCCACCGCCTATAACGCCGACATCTTTTCCCCTGCAATCGAAGACCGGCTGATCGTATTCAGGAAAACGGTATGCCTTCATAAGATTAACACGGGTCAGAAACTCATTGGCTGAATAGACCGCACACAGGTTTTCGCCGGGTATGTTCATGAAATTTGGAAGGCCTGCGCCGGTTGCTATGAAAACGGCGTTGTAACCCTCCTCATTGAACAGTTCATCAATAGTGAGCGTCTTTCCAATAACGACATTTGGAAGGAACTTGACGCCCATTTTCCTGAGGTTCTCCACCTCGTCGGCAACGATATCCTTTGGCAGGCGGAACTCGGGAATTCCATAGATCAGTACGCCGCCGATCTCGTGAAGCGCTTCGAAAACGGTCACGTCATGGCCCTTCTGAACAAGATCTCCGGCGACTGTAAGTCCCGCCGGCCCGCTTCCGACTATCGCCGCCTTCCTGCCGGTAGGTGCAGCCACAGGAGGAAGCCCGGCCCTGCCGCTCATCCTTTCGTAGTCGGCGACGAATCGCTCCAGATATCCTATTCCGAGCGCGCCTTTCCTTTTGGCCAGAAGGCAGGCCCCTTCGCACTGTTCTTCCTGCGGGCATACGCGTCCCGTGACTGCGGGAAGAACGTTATCCTCGCGGATCTTTGCCGCAGCTGCGAGATAATCACCCGCTGCAATGAGTCCGACGAAGTCTGCGATCTTGACGCCGACCGGGCAACCCTGGACACATTTCGCGTTCGCGCAGGAAAGGCATCTCAGAGCTTCCTGCTTTGCCAGCTTTTCATCAAACCCGAGATTCACTTCGGTAAAATTCGCGTTCCGCTGCATCGGATCCTGTTCAGGCATGCGCTGACGGGGAATCTCTAATCGCTGTTTCGGTGGTAAATGATTCATGTCGATTTCGTCTGACAACCCTGTGAATTCAGAAGTCTGCACTGATGCCGCTCAATTTCACCGCCGCCGTTCTCTTCAAACCGCCGCAGCGATGCTCTTTCCATATCGCGGTACATTGCTGTTCTCTGCATCAGCAGCTCGAAGTCGACCTGGTGGGCATCGAACTCCGGTCCGTCAACGCAGGCGAACTCCGGCCTGCCCCCCACGTTGACCCTGCATCCGCCGCACATCCCTGTTCCATCGACCATGATTGCGTTAAGGCTGACTACAGTCTTGATTCCATGCGGTCTTGTAGTCCCGGCAACTGCAGCCATCATCGGGACAGGCCCTATTGCAAGAACGTAATCGATCTTCTCTCCGTCCTTGATGAGCGATGCGAGACGATCCGTCACCAGGCCCTTTTCTCCATACGAACCATCGTCGGTAGTAATGAATAGTGCGTCGCTTGCCGCACGCATCTCCTCTTCAAGGATGACAAGATCTTTCGTCCGGGCGCCGACAATCGATATTACTCTGTTTCCTGCCTCCTTGAGCGCTCTGGATGTCGGGTAAGCTATTGCCGTGCCCACGCCGCCTCCGATTACAACGGCTGTTCCAAAATTCTCTGTGTCTGAAGCCCTTCCAAGCGGGCCCACAAGATCACGCACCATATCGCCGGCCGAAAGGCTGTTCAGCAGTTTCGTGGTCTTACCTGTTCCCTGCACGATTATGGTTACCGATCCCTCGTCCGGATCGGATTCCGCAATTGTCAGAGGAATCCTTTCGCCCCGATCATGCACTCTGAGAATCACGAACTGTCCCGCCTTCTGCTTCCTTGCGACAAGAGGTGCGTGGATTTTGAATAGTTTTATGTCCGGGCATAAAAAACGCCCCTCTAGAATCCTGAACATCCGATGCCTCTCCAGCTCTACCCTTGAATACCCGCCTGTGGAACGGGCACAGGACTTAAGTCTACCATATCAGAGAAAAATCGCGAGAGAGGGGCGAATTTACCATCCTCCCCCGCCACCTCCGCCCCCGCCGCCGCCTGAAGAACCGCCGGAACCCGAAGATGATGGCATGGAAGATGTAATTGAATGCGAAATGGACGATCCTATCGAGGAACCAAAATCGCTGAAACCGCCGTAACTGACATGCCCCGAGTACCAGCCGGACGAGTAGCGGCCGTCACGCATCATTCCTGCCCTTGTCAAAACCTGTTCAAACTGCTCGCTCCATTCCTGGTCGACACCAAGAGCAAAGGCATACGGAAGAAACATTTCGAAGAGACGGGGCGTGCGCTCCGGCGGGTTTTCAAAATTCAGCCGCTCCTCTTCCGCGGTGCCAAGGTACATCTTGAAGCCTTCAATTCTGTCCAGAATCCTCCGGCCCGTAATGCTGGGAGCTGATATAAGATGCTTGAACGCGAACATTATGCCGGCAATTGCCGCAAGCCCGGAAACGATTATCAGGACGGACTCAGTCTGAAAAAGAAATACTGCTGTCACGACGGCAAAAATTATCATCGGGATGAAATGAATACGGTTTCTCGAGAACAGTTTGTCGTCGAACTGCCGGCGAAGCGATTCAGTGCACGCCGTCACAGCAGAGAGAATCACAGAAGAACTGGAGGAATCGATTTGCACAGTGGAGGGACCCTCGCCCTTTTCTCCGGGCTCAGGCAGAGAATTGAACAGCTTCGCACCGAACACCGGTTGAAAGAGATTATTCAGGGCCGCACCAAGCACTACAAAAGGACTGGTTCTGGCCGCAAAGAGTTTCGCATAAACCGCCTTCTCTTCAGGCGCGAGATCTTCAGGCAGTTCGCCGCCTGTTCTGCGAAGAACGTACTTTCGCTCTTCGTGTTCCTCAATCTTGACTGCGCCCTTTACTGCCAGGTTCATTATCACGCATGCAAGCGCCGGATTATCGAAGCGCATCTTCGAAAGATAGCGGCATGCCGCAGGCGAGAAATTCTTCGGCGGGCCGTAGAGCGGAATAATCGTTCCTTTCGCCGGATCCCGGCCCACAGCCGTCCACGCAAACGCGAAATAGCCGAGCAGGAAAATAAACCCGGCGGCCCCGCCCAGAAGGAATCGATTATCCTGAAGAAAATACGCTCTTTTCTCCGATGCTGTCGGCGCGTGCACATGGCCTTTCGGCCATTCAACCACAATAGTGAATCCACTTCCCGGATCGAGAGGCTTTGTCCCGGTAAACCTTATTGTCCCGCTTGACGAGAGGCCTGCCCGATAATCTGCGTCCTTCGAGCCTCTCGGACCGGTGTACCCATAATACCTGACGCTTTCCAGCGGGACACCGGCAGGAAGGGCAACCTGAACTTCCGACTGCAGAATTGGAAAATCCCATTCATCGCCTATGGCGTCGAAATAAAGCTCGTCATGATCCGGCAAGTACCCTATCTGACGATTTGTGCGGAATATTATCATGTACGTGTGTATGCCGTCCGGTACAAGAGCGGAGGAGCTTCCCATATACAGGCGGTGGAAATCCCCGCGACGCTCGAAATGATACTCCTCCGGAGAGCCATCACGTTCCACTTTCAGTACTTCGAAGGGAACGTGGTAAGCAAGGCCGCGGCCGTCCCGGTATCTGACGGGAAAATCGCGGAAGATTCCATGCCGTATGGAGTCCCCTTCGGATCTGACTCTGATTGTTTCGGTGATGAAAAGTTCCGCACTGCTCTGGATCCGGATAAGTGTCGAGTACGAAAGAATCTGCTCCTCGGCCACGGAATGGGCCGGAAGAAGCAGGAAAGCGAATACTACATACATGAACGGTGAGAAACATGCGTGTTTCACAGTTCAAGTCCCTCTTTCAGCTCCTCCAGAGAGTCGAAAACAGGCATTCCGCACGCCTCCAGCCGTTTCCTGCTCTGAAAGCCGTGCGATACCAGCACGCAGTTCATTCCAAGTGTCTCTGCAACCTCCGCGTCATGGTCTGTATCGCCGATAAGAAGGATTTCAGCAGACATGTATGGATGCTGCAGAATCCACGCCCGGGCCGCGTCGACTTTACCGCGGGCCAGGCGGTCTCTTGCGCCAAGTATATCGATGAAAAAAGCACCGAGAGAACGCTCTTCTATTATGGACTCGAGGATCTCGTGCGGAAGTGCGGATAAAATTGACTGGGTTATGCGTCGATTCCGGAAAAAGATCAGAATATCGCGCGCGCCGACCTGAAGATCGCATTTCCCGACATTCTGCTCATACTGAACATGGAAGTCATGTGCCCATGTCTCGTAGTCACCGTGGAGTCCTGCCTTGTGATAGAAATCAATAACAGGATGGCAGAAAAGCTCCCTGTACCGGTCCCTGCTCAAGGGTTCCACTGACTCCTCCAGACACGTCCGGGACATGATCTCGGCGCAAAGCTCAAAGTCGTCCAGCAAGGTGCCGTTAAAGTCCCATATAACGTGACGAAAAGGGCGAAGTTCCATCACATGTCGACATATGTCAGATAATGCGTCATCTCCGGCAGTCTTCCATATACTGTATCAAGATAGAGAGCCTTGAGCCGCTTCGTAACCGGTCCTGTCTCACCGCTCCCGAGAACTTCGCCATCGATGCTTCGGATTGGGGTCACCTCCGCGGCAGTTCCCGTAAAAAAGGCCTCATCCGCCGATTTGATATCATCGGGATGAATGTCGCACTCTTCGAGAAAAATCCCCTCACGCTTCGAAAGGTTGATTATGGTATCTCTTGTGTAACCCCGAAGAATCGACCCAAGTTTCGGCGTTCTAAGCACTCCGTCCTTAACCATGAAAATGTTCTCCCCAGGTCCTTCCGCGACGAGACCCCGATAGTCGAGAAACAATGCTTCATGATATTCGGTCTCCCTGACTTCGAGAGAAGCAAGGATGCTGTTCACATAATGCCCGGAGACTTTCGCATCGGACACAAGAGACTCGGGATGAATCCTGATGTACCGGCTGATTTTGATATCAACCATTTCATGAGGGAGGTACGCCCCCCAGGGCCAGCAGGCAATCCCTATCTCACCCGGGAGATCCCGCGGGTTAAGTCCCATTATGCCGTACCCGAAATAACAAAGAGGCCTTATATAACCCTGCTCGAGCTTGTTCCGCTTCACAACCTCAATGCAGGCCTGCTCCACAGCTTTCTGTTCAAACTGCGGCTTCATTTTCAAAGCCCCCATTGAGTAGAAGAAGCGGTCCATGTGATCCTGGAGACGGAATATGGCGGGTCGCCCGTCGGCAGTTTTGTATATGCGGATACCTTCGAACACTGCGCTTCCGTAGTGCAGGCCATGCGTGAGAAAATGTATTTTGGCGTCATCCCATTTAACGAAGTCGCCGTTCATCCAGATCCATTCAGTTTTTTCCATAGTTTTTCCTGTTGTGGAAGATTCAAAGCTGCAGCCGAAACAATAACATCCGAAAGGCAGAAAAAAAAGACCCCCTGGAAGGGAGGGTTTTGCTCTGTTTCAGGCGCTTATCTCCGGCGTTCACGATCTCCCGATCGGCCTGCGTAAAGATCGCGCCAGAAAACGGCGCTCAGAGACCCGACCGCTGCTGTCAGCACGGCGGAAATCATCACTCCCGGAACACCGAAGGTCCCTGTGCCGAGGAGCGCTTCGGTTATTGGAGGCGCGAAAATGCCCGCGGCCATCATGCCGGCTCCTGCACTGAAGAGTCCCGAGAAGACGGAGAAAAGACGCCTGTCCGGCGTGACAGGCAGCCTGAGGGCAGGAGTTCGCATGACAGTGGGTCTCCGGGATTCCTGTACCCTGTCATGAAGTTTTTCGGACTCCTTCATCGCCCTGTAAAAAAACGCTTTCATACGATCGCTTTCTTTATGGGTAAGTCTGTGCTTCGCCAGTTGCTCATCGATTATATTGCAGTTCCGGAGAAAAACTCTGCCGAATTCAGCTTTGTCCCGCGGCATCCGGGGCGGAAGAATTCCGAGATTACGTAGAGGATTCCGCAAAGGATGGCGGGCAATATGAGCAAGACGAAGGAACATTCCATCTTCGATCCCGGCACGCGTGGAGAGAGGCGCCGGGCAGGTTGTATCCTGGAAGGTGATTCTTCCGTTTCCTATCCTCACATAGCCTGTTCTCTCATTTCCCGCGTGAACAATATAATGGTTTGGATTTCCCTGCCGTGAAACGCCCGGCATCGTCCAGGCCCAGTTCGTTCCGTCTCCGGGAGAATGGCCGGCCAGAAGCACCCCGTCGGGTTGCCCGCAAAGCTCGAGAAAACGGGAAACATCTTCGGGGAAGTAATCGTTATACATTCGATTCGCTGTAGCCTGTTTCACAATACTGCTGCAGTTCCATGAATCCTCCGCTTTGGCCTCGTAGACTTCATTGAGCGAACGAATCCCCGTGACTGGTCCTCCGTGGACAAGCGCAAAGCCGTCGCCTATCGCCATTACCGGAAGCGCCTCTATGGCACCCCTGTATGCGCTCACGAATTCCCCTCCGAAACTGTTTTGCAGAGCCGAGCGGAATGCATGTCCCTGCACGATTCCATGCTTCGAGTGCCCATTGTCCAGGAACTCGTGATTCCCCAGAAGAAGATAAACGCCCGATGGATTCCTGATCTTCATATCCATCACGCGGCGGAGCATATTGATCGAAGTATGCATCTCTCCCGCTCCTGTTGGATCTTCCCTGTGGACTATATCGCCCAGCAGCACGAGCACAGCCTCTCCACGCTCGATTTTTCCCCCGTTATCATTGAATGAAAGAATCTTGTCCAGGTTGTCGTGTCTCGCGTGAAGGTCGCCGACAATAAGTATTTCCTTCCCCGCCCTCTGCATCTGCCGGAGATCCAGAATTGTCCTGTTCTGGGTTCCCCGCGTCCTGTCGTTGTTGATACAGGCCCGAAACGCGCTAATCTGCGCAGCAGGGCTCAAAGGCAGAGGAACCGCCGAGCCCTCCCTGGCTTTGCTTTGAAACATCATGCTCAACTCTTCCTCTCGCCTTGATCCTGAAAAAGTTATTGAGCATTTCAGCGAATGTGTGCGCAATTTGAAGCGAAAAATGCAGAAGCTGCAATGATCCCGCTTTTATTGCTGCAGATGCCGGATCACCTCGTCGGTGAATTCCCTGGACCCGACAAGCTTCTTTGATTCCTGATAGATATCCTTTGTGCGAAAGCCGTCACGAAGCGCCTCCTGCACCGCAAATTCGATGGAAGAAGCCTCGCGGACGAGCCCGAAGGAGTATCTCAGCATCATCGCGGCTGAAAGAATCTGCGCTATGGGGTTTGCGACCCCCTTTCCCGCTATGTCCGGCGCGGAGCCTCCGCTCGGCTCGTAAAGCCCGAAGCCGTCCTTATTAAAACTCGCTGAGGGTGTGAGCCCGAGTGATCCAGGAAGCACCGACGCGGCATCTGAGAGAATGTCTCCAAACATGTTTGAAGTGACAAGAACATCGAACTGGGAGGGGTTCCTTATAAGCTGCATCGCGCAGTTATCCACGAGCATATCCTCGAGGAGAACATCGGGATATTCATCCGCCACTTCATGAACCACTGCCCGCCACAGTCTTGAAATTTCCAGGACATTCGCCTTGTCGACTGAGGTCACCTTTTTCGCCCTGCCCCGGGCTGCTTTGAAGGCTGTATGAGCGGCCGCCGTGATTTGATCTTCGCTGTATTCAGCTATGTCCCTTGCCCACCGGCGCCCCTCTTTTTCAAAACGTTTATGCTCTCCAAAATAGAGATCCCCGACGAGTTCACGGACAATCAGAAGATCGACACCAGTCCCGATAACAGACGGCTTGAGCGGACAGACATCTATGAGTTCCGGATAAACCCGCGCGGGGCGGAGATTCGAGTTGAACTGGAAATATTTCCTGATGGCAAGAATAGAATTCCTTTCACAGTCTTTCCACTTTGGAAGGCCGGCTTCAGATACCGGTCCGCCGACGGATCCGAACAGGATCGCTTCGGATCCTTCGCACAGCTTTTTCGTTTCCTCGGGGAAATGCGACTGGTGAACCTCGAAAGCGGCGCCGCCTGCGAGTCCGTGCCGGTACTCGAATTCATGGCCGGCTCCTGCTGCCACAGCGCCGAGAACGCGAAGCGCCTCGGTCATCACCTCCGGACCTATACCGTCACCCGCAAGCACTGCCACTACTGCTCTCATATTTACCCCCTCTCTTCAGGCTGCACGCCCTGGATGAAAGTTCCCGCCGCGGCGTCCCTGGACCAGGCCTCGATCTTTTCTCTCTGCGCAAGTATATAGTCGAGTTCGTCCTTTCCTTCAAGGAGACAGTAACGCCTGAACCCGTCGAACTCGAAAGAATATTTCATTCCCGCTTTCCCTTTCACTGTCTGTTCAGCGAGATCGACTGTAAGCCGGAGATTCCCGTCCCGCCCTCTGTCCAGAAGGTTGTCCACTTCGTGATCCCGGAGAGTGACGAGCAGAAGTCCGTTCTTCGCGCTGTTGTTGAAGAAGATATCGGCGAAGGACTTGGCGATAACCACGCGAATACCCCCTGCGAGCAGCGCCCATACAGCATGTTCTCTTGACGAACCGCAGCCGAAGTTGCTGTCACTCACCAGTATGCTCGCGCCCTTGAATTTTTCCAGATTGAAGGGGAACTCCGGGTCCTGCTCACGGAGCCTCTGGAAAAGAGCGGATGCATAGCCTTCCTTCGTGATGTTCGTGAGAAACTGCGCAGGAATGATCATATCAGTGTCGACATTCCTGATGGGCAGTGTGATTACCTTTCCGGCATGTGATGTAAATTTTTCCATGACGCGACCCTTAAGCGAAATATTTCTCAGGCGAAGCAATGCATCCTGCGATAGCGCTCGCCGCCACTGTGGCCGGCGATGCAAGGTGAGTGATGCTCCCCGTGCCCTGACGGCCGATGAAATTCCTGTTGGTTGTGCTTATGCACCGCTTTCCGGCAGGGACCCTGTCGTCATTCATGGCAAGGCACATCGAACACCCCGGGAGCCTGAAGTCAGCTCCGGCTGCCTCAAAGACAGCGCGAAGGCCTTCCGCTTCAGCGCGGGCCATGACCTCTTCAGAACCTGGTACTACATAGAACGTCACCCGGGGATGAATCCTCTTTCCCTTCAACACTTTCGCTGCGATTCTGAGATCCTCGATGCGCCCGTTGGTGCACGAGCCGAGAAAGGCCCAGTCGACAGGAACGCCCTCGATTTCAGCCCCTTCCTTCATGCCTGTGTAAGCCATTGCGGCTGCAGCGGCTTCCCTGTCTGCTTCAGGCAGTTCGTCAGGGCGGGGGACTTTCGCATTGATCCCGGCACCCTGTCCCGGATTGGTTCCCCATGTCACCATCGGACGGAGAACACTGAGGTCGATTACCGCATTTTTATCGAATGATGCGCCTTCATCACTGCGCAGACTCTCCCAGTATTTCACCGCTTCATTCCACCTGCCGCCTTTGGGAGCAAAGCGGCGGCTCTTCAGGTAATCAAAGGTCACCGCATCCGGCGCCATGAGTCCTGCCCGCGCTCCGCATTCGATGCTCATGTTGCAGACTGTCATCCGCTCTTCCATCGTCATTGCGCGAACGGCTTCGCCCGTATATTCGATGACGTGTCCGTTTGCGCCGCCGTTCCCGATCTCGGCAATAAGCTTCAGTATCGCGTCTTTTGCGAACACTCCTTTTCGAAAACGCCCCTTGAACTCCACCTTCATGCTCTTCGGTTTCGTCTGAAGCAGACAACCGCTCGCAAGCACATGGCCGAGTTCAGAAGTTCCGACGCCGAAAGCAAGCGCGCCGAAAGCACCGTGCGTCGATGTATGCGAGTCTCCGCACACTATTGTCATACCCGGTTGAGTAACACCGAGCTCAGGTCCGATTACATGAATAACGCCGTGATGGCCGCTTCCGTAGTCGTAAACAGGAACGTGAAATTCACGGCAGTTTTTTCGTATCACTTCCACCTGCGCTTTTGCAGCTTCATCATGAATGTGGTCTCTGTCTTTCCTGGTCGGGATGCTGTGATCGATGGTGGCAAGCACACGCGTGGTGTCCTTCACCTTGAACCCCCGCTCGCGAAGCATATCGAACGCCTGTGCCGATGTGACTTCATGGAGAAGCGTGTAATCAATGCCGAGAATCGCCGGATGGCCCTCTTTCTGCGTGACTACATGGCTGTCCCATATTTTATCTATTATTGTCTTTCCCATGATTAACCCGCCTCCTTCTGGTGCGGAGCCTGTTGCTCTTTCCGTCTGTAATGCCTGTGGACATAAGCGCGATTCACTGAATCCACAAGCGCTTTCATTGCGGATATCTCGATATCCTGATCTTCTCCGCGTCCTTCGAAGAGTTCGTTCTGTTCATTTATCACAACGATGGATGACCTTCCCACTGCAGAAATGCCTGAACCCACTGATTCACTGCCATAACTGTGAATATTGAGGCCCGGGAAATGCTGGTCAATCAGATGTTTAAGGACCGCAAGGGCTGAATCATTTCCTTCAGCCTGCTCCACCATTTCGCCCTGGCAGTCGAAGAAACGCCCCTGGAGGCGGATCTTCGCCACGTTCGCGTCCTTGGAATAATTGTATTCTGTTATGTGCACGGGCTTTCTGTATTCGAAGTACCCGTTCAGAAGCTCTTCATCCGTGATTCCCTTCCGGCGTTCACTGTAAAGATCCTTTATGAACTGAGCGATCCTCGCCTTTTCTTTTTCTTCACAGACGTAGCCGTGCTTCTCAATCATCGCTTTTGCGTGATTGCTTCCGCTAAGAGGCCCGAACACGAAAGTAATGTCCTTGCCTGTCTCCCGGGGATCAAAGGGCTGATACGCAAGCGGGTTTTTAAGTATGGCGTTCGTGTGGCCGCCCGACGAATGCCTTGCGGCGTTATCTCCGGTTATCGGCCAGTGCGGCTGCCGGGGCAGCATGAACTTGTGCACGAAATCGGAGGCGGCCTGCAGATGTTCGATTTTTGCGCGGGTGTACAGCTTGCTGTCGCCATCGAGCTGCTCAAAGGTGCGGATTATCATGATGCACTGCTCGATAGCAGTGTTGCCGGCGCGCTCTCCCACCCCGTTGATGCATCCTTCGATCTGCCGCGCGGGGCCGTAGAAAACGGCGTTCAATGAGTTCTGCACCGCCATTCCGAAATCGTTGTGACAGTGTGTCGACCAGGTGATCTGCCTGCCGGGGAACTCCTTCGCGATTATCGCGGCATGCGCCTTCATTTTTTCAACAAAGTACTCCTCTCCTTCGAGCCAGCACGCTCCGCCTATTGTATCCGGACAGTTTATTACTGATGCGCCCCCTTCAACTGCCGCGCGGATGACATCCGTCGTAAAATCAAAGTTTTTACCCATACGTGAATAACCCTCCGGGCTGTATTCAACTTCGAGTCCAGCCTGCACAGCCTTGCGGACAAAATCATGCGTATCCTTAACGAGCTGCGATTTGTTCTCCGCCTTCTCACCGATCGACGCCTTCATGAGGTTCGGATCCACCGGCAGGTAGACGTGCAGCCTGGCTTTTTTGTATGAAACCGCAGGAAGGAGGGATTCAATCGTCTTGTCGACCTGCTCTTCCCGGAGCTGGCAGAGTCCGGCAATAACGGGACTATCCGGCTGAGGCGCAACTTCAACTGCGATGCGGTTTACGATCGAGAAATCGAGACTGCTTGCCGAGGGAAAGCCGGCCTCCAGAGCGTCGACCCCGAGCAGGGACGCCAGCCGGGCGTATTCGAGGCAGCGCTCAAAGCTCATTCCGGCGCCTGGGCACTGTTGTCCGTCCCGCAGAGTTGTGTCGAAAATCTTTACACAGTTATTTGATTCCATAGCCACCTCAAAAATACAGCCACCCCAAAAAAAAGGCCCTGATTTCTCAGAGCCCTTAAGGTAAAAACCATGCGACTCTGATCAGAGCTGATTAAGTCGCAAGAAGGAGGAGATTTGAAACTGATTTCATAAATCGCAGATTATCTCCTTTCACAGTCTAAGGCAATAGTAACTCCTCACGCCGAAACCTTCCCATCCCCCTTGCCCCCCAATATCCTGGTGGTACAGTGTTTCTCATGAGCAGGAAACTGTGGGAAAAGGGAATCGCCGGCGACCAGGACATGCAGAGGTTGACTGTCGGGAACGATCCGGTCATCGACACGGCGCTTGTTGTGTGGGACGCTGCAGGTTCCGCCGCGCATGCGAAAATGCTCGCCAGGATCGGCATTCTTTCCGACGCCGAATGCCGAGATCTGGTCTCATGTCTCAAAGAGATCCATCAGCTTGACCGGCAGTTCGAAATCCCTTACGAACTCGAAGACGTTCATACTGCGGTTGAAAATTTTCTCGTGAAAAACATCGGCGAGCCCGGCCGGAGGATTCATGCCGGGAGGTCAAGGAATGATCAGGTGATGCTCGCCCTGCGTCTTCTCATGCGCGACACTCTTCTCCAGTGGCTCCGTAAAATCGGGGAGTTTATGCGCGTCGTAGAGTCCCGTTTTGATACAGACGGCGAACTTCAGATGCCCGGATACACCCACATGCAGCCTGCCATGCCGTCGAGCGCCGGGATGTGGCTGCACTGCTGGTATGAAGGCGGGCTTGCGCTCCTGAAGGACGGCCTTAGTCTCTTCCATGCGATGAACTGCAGCCCTCTGGGCTCAGCCGCCGGCTTCGGCACACCGCTTGGACTCGACAGAAAATATGTAGCTGAACTTCTTGGATTCGAAAGGGTTCAGAGAAGCTTCATCGACGTAAACAACAGCCGGGGAAGGTACGAAGAGAGACTCCTTCGCTTTGCTCTGGATATTACAGCAATGTTCGAGAAGATGGCGTCTGACATCCTTATGTTCGCGACAAAAGAGTACGGCTTTGTCTCGCTTGCGGAAGAGTTCACGACAGGTTCCTCTATTATGCCGCAGAAGAAGAATTTCGATATTGTGGAACTCCTTCGCGGAAAAACCTCCGCAATCAGGGGCGTGCTTGCGGAACTCAATTCTCTTAACGCAAAGCTTCCCTCGAGTTATCACCGCGACTTTCAGCTCGGAAAAGAACCTCTGCTCAGAGGAATCCACACGGCAGACGACGCGTTCGAGATGGCCATGATCGTAATGAAGCAGCTTGTGTTCAACAAAGATCGCATGGCAGCGGTAATGTATCCGGAAATCTACTCCACATATGAGGCGTACAGAGAGGTCCGTGCAGGCACTCCGTTCAGAGATGCATATAAAAACGCGGCAAAGAAAATTGAAGATGGAAGCATAAATTCAGGCGATTACGCGGCGGAAACCGCCGCAGTGCAGAGAGAGGTCGAGACTGATATGAACGAAGCACGGGCTGAAACAACCGCGGTTTTGAAGGAGATCGACGAACTGAGAGGACGGATTGATAAGTGCATCGCAGGGGCGCTTGAAAAGTTGTGACAGTTGTGACATTCCCGGCTTTTTGCGGAGAAATGCCGGGATGGTCGTAACTGTCACGGGCTGCTTTTTCCTCGCTGCCGGAATCTTCAACGATTTCTCTCTCGATGAAATCTGGGCATACAACATCGGGCGCGAAGCGCCCTCGATGCGGGGTGTACTGACACAGTCGAAAGTAGAGATACATCCTCTGAATATCATATATATGTATCTGATGGGCGATCAGATGTACTGGCCTCTTTACAGGCTCGAGGCCCTTGCCGCCGGCATCGGGACACTGATTCTGGTTTACCTCCATGCGCGGAAACTGGAATTTGCCGAGGGATTTGCCCTCGCCGTCTTTTTTTCATTCTCCTACCTCATGATCCTTTACGGTTCGGAAGCTCGCGGATATTCGTGCATGCTGTTCTTCATACTGCTGTCATGGCTCACTATCGAGCGATTTTCCGGGCTGTCGGCTGTCTCAACCTGTCTTGCTCTTTTCTCTCATCCAGGCGCCGTGCAGTATTATCTCTCCATTGCGGCGTGGAGGAGAAAGCCGCTGATTGTTTTAGTGCTGCCTCTGATGACACTCGGGGGAATGTATCTGACCGGGATAATCCGGCTCGGACAGGCGTCGGGTAATATTTACAGTCCGCTTGATCTTGCTGTTAACACCTTCTGCGTGAGCTTCGGCGCTCCGCCTGTTTCCAGTGAAAGGCCCGGCCTGACTCTCGCTCTGGTCATTCTCGCGCTTGCTCTTGCGGTCATTTTTCTGAGAGAAATTTTCGACCTGAAACGCGAAGATAGCGGCAGATGGCTGTTCTATCTTTTAATGATATTCATCGTCCCTTTCGCTGTGATGGCCGCGTCAAGGAGAGAGACAGCTGAAGTTCGCTACTTCCTCCCCTCTGTCGCATTCTCGTATTTCCTGGCGGCAGGCATCATAAAGAGATGGGTGAAGCGAGGCTGGGCAGGCAAGCTCCTTGCTGTGTGCGTTCTTGCGGGTTTTGTGTTCGGAAACTCGATTTATCTCACGGATTTTCTCCGTTACGGACGGGGACAGTATCTCAAGGCACTCCAGTATATAGTCGAAAACAGTCCTCAGGACGCGCCAATACGTATCAGCAGCAGTTTCGATTTCAGGAGTCGGATGACTATCGACTTCTACAGGAAGTATCTCCCCGCCGGTGTCGATGTTCGGTATGAAAGCCTGAATACTCCCGCTCATCCGCCTGTAGACTGGCACTTCCAGCTTTCTCAGGACAGATTTTACGAGCCTCCTCAAGATCTGGTGCTCGAGAGGAAGCATCTGTTCAAACTCGAACGCGAGTTTCGTTATACATATGGATCGGGATGGAACTGGTATTTATATCGAAAGGTGGGCCAATGAAAAAATTATGCGGCTTTCTTGTTTTCGTGCTGGCAACTGCGGCTCTCTCCATTGCCGACGAGCTCCCATCCTGGCGCGACAGCGCAAACAAAGAAAAAATTATTTCGTTCATCTCCAGGATTACCGATGAAAAAAATACCGGCTTTGTGAAGGAGGATGACCGTATTGCAGTCTTTGACAACGACGGCACCCTGATGGTCGAGCTTCCCGATTACGCTCACCTTGCTTTCCTGAAATCGCTGAAATCACCTGAGTCTTCGGCGATATTCTCCTGGATGAAGCGCAGTATATATGGAGAGTACGGCTATCTGCCTGGACTCCAGGCGGGGATGACTTCAGACGAGTACAGCCACCGGGTCAAAGAGTGGCTCTCCAGAGACAGGCATCCGCGTTTTGGAGAGCTGTATGGAGCATGCGCTTACCAGCCGATGCTGGAGCTTATCCGTCTTCTCAGAAGCAGGAACTTTACAATCTATCTCTGCTCCGGGAGCGATGCCGACTTTCTCAGAGCATTCTCTCAGAGCTCGTTTGGAATTCCGCCTGACCGGGTGATAGGAAGCCTTCCTGAATGGAATGTTTCGGCTTCTGAGAACGGGCTTTCGATGCTGCGGACAGACAGAAACGCAAATCCGAATCTCGGAATGCACAAGGCGGTCAATATCCACAATATCACCGGAAAGAGACCTGTGATCGCGGCAGGAAACACTGACAATGATCTTCACATGCTTCTGCTTGCTCAGGGAAGAGGAGCGGCACTTGGACTGGCCGTGTATCACGACGATGCCGAGAGGGAGTATGCCTATGATGAAGATACTTCGGAACTCCTTGCCGCGGCAAAAGCCAATGACTGGGCTGTTGTGAGCATGAAGGACGACTGGGAAAGAGTGTTTTCCACGAGCAGAACTAACGAATCGCGGCCAGTACAATCAGCATCAGACACAGCGCCGTCAGGGAAACTATAGTGAACCATCCGACAAAGTTCTGGAAGCGGTTATTGACCCGCCTTCCCATTATTTCCGGGTCATTCACCAGCAGAACCATGCAGATCAGAACAACGGGCAGGAATATACCGTTCAGCACCTGGGACCAGAGCATGATCCGTATCAACGGGGCGCCGGGAATCAGAATAATGCCCATCGCAATCACGAGAAGCGCGGTATAAAGAGTATAAAACTGCGGCGCTTCTTTGAGACTCTTGTCGATACCCGCCTCGAACCCGAATGCTTCACACACATAAAAGGAAGCGGCGACCGGCAGGATGGTTGCCGAAAATATGGATGCGACAAAAAGCCCAAACGCAAATATATGCCCCGCGAAATGTCCGGCGAAAGGCTCAAGAGACATGGCTGCGTCTTTCGCCTCATGAATGTGAATTCCGTGCACATTCAGCGTCGCAGCGCAGGAAACAATAATGAAGAAAGCGACAACAACCGTGGCTGCACATCCGATGACAACGTCGATAAGCGTGAACCCGTAGTCCTCCTCTTTGAGGCCCTTTTCAATCACTGCGGACTGCATATAGAACTGCATCCAGGGAGCGATGGTGGTTCCGATTATTCCGATTACCATTGTGATGTAATCAAAATTGAACTGAATACTGGGGCGGACCATTTCATGAGCTATCTTTCCCCAGTCCGGATTTCCCATTATTGCCGAGATCACATAAGAGAGGAGAAATGCGCTGAAAACGAGAAATATACGCTCTGCAATCCGGTATGTGCCCTTCACGACGAGAAGCCATACAGCGAGTCCGGACAGGGGCACTGCTATGTATTTGCTCACCCCGAAAACTTCCATGCTTCCTGCAATGCCCGCAAACTCCGTAGTTGTGTTTCCAAGGTCGGCGATCAGGAGTCCGGCGAATATGAAAAAGGTCGCCTTAACGCCCGTATTTTCGCGGATAAGGTCGGCCAGCCCTTTTCCTGTAGTAAGACCCATCCTCGCGTTCATCTCCTGAACCACCAGGAGGATTACCAGGCAGGGAATAAGAGTCCACAGCATCGAATAGCCGTATGCTGCTCCCGCAACAGAATACGTAGTGATGCCTCCGGCGTCGTTATCTACGCTTCCCGTGATGATCCCTGGCCCCAGGATGGCAAGAAAGACCGGAACATTGCGCCATAACTTGTGTCTTCGCAGCTTCTCCAGCTTCATACTGTGCAGGTTCCTGTCATTCGGCTCGCAGCAATGAGCGTCTCTTCGTCTTAATCAGGGTGGCGACCACATCGTCAATCAGGACGATGCCCAGCATTTTTGACGTCTTGTCCACGACAGGAACCGCGAGAAGATTGTACTTGCTGATGATTTCGGCGAGTGAGTCTATCCTGTCATAGTCTTCGATTTTGACTATATGACGATCCATGATCGCTTCCAGCCGTGTCGAGGGATCGTTTGTCACCAGATCCCTCAGCGACACAGACGCGACAAGACTGCCGTTATCATCGAGAACATAGAGGTAATATACGGTATCAGCATCGGGTTTGAGCCTGCGAAGTTCCTGAACTGTTTCATCCACGGTCATGTTCTGATTGAAAGACAGGTAATCGGTGCTCATAAGCGCGCCGACTGTGTTTTCAGGGTAGACCAGAAGTTCCCGCACTTCCTGGGATGCTTCATGATCCATCTCCGACAGAAGCTCCTCGGCCTTTTCTTTGTCGAGGTCATCGAGAATATCGGCGGCCTCGTCTGCCGGCATCTTCTCGAGAACGTCCGCTGCTTTTTCCGCAGGAAGGCTTTCGATGACGTTGATCTGAGCCTCGCTCTCCAGTTCCTCGAGAACTTCCGCCGCGCTTTCTTCATCGAGAGAAGCAAAGATCTGCACCTGAGTGTGATGATCCAGTTCTTCGAGGATATCAGCGAGATCGGACGGATGAAGCAGCGAGAGTTTGGACTGCGTCTTCGAAAGCTTCAGGCCTTCATGGGTCGGATTGATTGTGGCTATGTCATCCCAGAGTATAAGCTCGCCAGGGAGGTTCTTCCCGAAAACTCCGAGGATTCTTTCCACGGGCCGGGATATGGAAAGTCTCCTGAGAAGTCCTTCGAATCCTACATCGACAGCGACGATGTAGAGCCCGGTCGAAAGTGATGCAAGACGAAGATCGTTGACGCGCACCACTTTCCGCCCGTCAATATCGACGATCTGTTTGTCGAGTATATGCTTTGCCACATAAAGAGGCTTTGACCCTTCCTGCGTCGGCTCTTTTATGCGCCGGCATGTAATCACGCAGTCATCACCCTGTTTAGTGACGGCGATGCAGGAGAAATCTATGAGTATTGACTGCCATCCGAAACGGACCTTTATTGCTGTAACCTGGGGACGGATGGAGCTGGCGTCAACGACGAGGTCCTGGAGACGGCCCTTCACCTTCTGGGTTTCGAAGTGAACCTCGCTCCCCAGCATGTTGCTGAAATAAAAGGTGGAGATTGCCATTCACAGCTCTCAAATTAATCGCACAAAAAGAGCGGATCTCTCCCCTCTTCTGTTCGTCGTCGTCTTCCATACTGTGTACGTTTTCGTCCTAAATGGGCAGAAAGTCAAGCAAACTCCAGCGAAACGAGTTCCCCCCTTTCATTAACCGGAGGATTTTCGGGCAAAATGACATCGAAACTCGTGCCCCTGTCAACCTGGCTTGTAACCTCCACCCTTCCGCCATATGCCTGAACGATGCTCTTAACGACAAAAAGACCGAGACCGGAACCTGAGACATCGCTGTGTTTGTCAAGCCGTGAGAAGCGCTCGAAAATCCGCTGCACATCCGAAGGTTCCATTCCACTGCCCGTGTCGCTTACTGAAATATGAACCCCGTCAGTTCCTCTAAAGGCTCTCACTGTGACCCTCCCGCCCGAAGGTGTGAATTTCAGCGCATTGCTCAAAAGATTCCCGATGACTCTTCCGATACCGGGCCGCTCAATCACAGCCGGGAAATCGTCGTCATTAGTCTCGTTTACAAGATCTACCTTTCTCGCAACCGCGATGCTTTCGTAATCGCCGAGCACATCCCGCACAAGAGCAGGAACGCTCTGCTTCACCGGCCTCAGGAGAAGACTTCCTTCCTGAATGCGCCGGGCGCTCAGGAATTCCTCGATAAGATTCAGAACGCCCTGGGCGGAGGAACCGATGCGCAGAATTATGTCCCGCTCCCGGCCGGGGGTCTGAAACTTCTTCTGAAGCAGGTCAACCGAAAGGGTAATTGAGCCGATGGGTCCTTTGAGATCATGCGTCGTAGTCGACAGTATTTCTCTTTGAAACCGCTCCTTCCTCCTTCTCTCCGTTATGTCACTTGCCCAGAGCACGCATTCACTTCTGCCGCTCTCTGCCTCATGACGAATTGCAGACAGGCTCGATTCAAAAGTCCTTTCAGGATCGGATTTCACGGTGAATTCCGTATGCCACACGGCGCCGGGATCAAGCTCTTTGTATTTTGATTCCAGCGCATCGATGAAATCGCCGGTCACACCGGGGGCGTTCGAAAACGAGCTTCTCAGGCTCCCGGGCGAACCGCCCATATACTGAACAAGCGCCTTGAACGATGAATTTGCATAGCTGATGGTTCCATCCTGCTGCACAACCGCAAGAGCATCAGCGCTGTTTTCAATGGCGATTCTCAAAAGCTCGAGCGAACGCGTCAGTTGCCGCTTTTCCCGCTCGAGCTCAAAAGTGGCAAAAAGCCTGGATAGCGAAAGCGTGAGAACATCTTTGAATTCAGTGGTGAAATTCTTCACTATGAAGTCCCGCGCGCCAAGTTTCAGGGCAGCTACAGCGTCTTCAAGCGCAGTGGAAGAAGTGAGAACGACGATTGGAGCATCGTTGCTCTTCGTGCGCAGTTTCTCTATGTGGCTTACTCCTGTGCTGTCGGGAAGCCTCAGGTCCGAGATGATAAGCTCAGGCTCGAACGTTTCAAGAACCTCGAGAGCTGCCTGCACAGTTTCGCAATGCCTTATGTCGCCCGCAATTCCGCGCATCGCGCGTTTTATCAGCATGGCATGGCTTGGATCGTCTTCGAGAAGGAGAACTGTATCGAACATTGGCGGTCCGGAGAATTAATATCGAATGCTTTTATTATACCCTCCGCTTGCTCTTTGAGGTACTTACTATATTCTTAAGATACTTCGGCTGCGATTCACCTTCGCCGGCGCCATGCCGGCCAGGAAAGCGCGGTCCCTGAGTTTGAACAAGGAAGAAGCAATGGCCCCAGGGATTCTCATTGGAAAGTCGGCCTCTCAACTGTGCCTCCTTCCGGCAATGTCCAGCCGGCATGGACTTGTCGCAGGGGCGACCGGCACGGGCAAGACAGTTACACTGAAGGTGCTTGCCGAGGGATTCAGTTCAATCGGGGTTCCCGTCTTCCTCTCGGATGTCAAGGGAGACCTGGAGAGTATTTCAATGCCGGGGGCGGCAGATGAAAAGCTGAATGCCCGCATTCAGAAACTTGGGCTGCAGAACCCCGAGTTCAAGGGCTTTCCTGTCATACTCTGGGATCTTTTCGGAGAGCGGGGACATCCCGTGCGTACGACCATATCCGAAATGGGTCCGCTGCTCCTCAGTCGGCTTCTTAATCTCAACGGCACTCAGAGCGGGGTCTTGCAGATCGTCTTCAAATTTGCCGACGACAATGGATTTCTGCTTCTTGATCTCAAAGATCTGAGAGCGATGCTGAGTCACGTCGCGGAGCATGCAGCGGAGATAAAGACTGAGTACGGCAATGTTTCTTCAGCCAGCATTGGCGCGATTCAACGCTCTCTTCTCGGTCTCGAAGAAGAAGGAGGGGGTGTTTTCTTCGGCGAACCTGCGCTCAATATCGACGATTTTCTTCAGACTGACACTGATGGACGCGGCTTTGTGAGCATTCTCAATGCCGTGAAGCTTCTTCACCAGCCCCGCATCTATTCGACGTTTCTGTTGTGGCTGCTTTCCGAGCTCTTTGAGCACTTGCCCGAGGCAGGCGATCTCGAGAAGCCGAAACTCGTCTTTTTCTTCGATGAGGCGCATCTTCTCTTTGAAGATGCACCGAAGGTCCTTCTGGACAAGATTGAACAGGTAGTCAGGCTCGTCCGGTCCAGGGGCGTCGGAATTTTCTTTGTCACACAGAGTCCTCTCGACATTTCTCCCGATGTTCTTGGGCAGCTGGGAAACCGCGTTCAGCACGCAATGAGAGCCTTTACGGAAAAAGACCGAAAATCGCTCAAAGCGGCGGCTGATAACTTCAGGGCAAATGAAAAAGTCGATACGCTTGAAGCATTGACGCAGCTTGAAATTGGAGAGGCGCTTATGTCGCTTCTCGATGAGAAGGGCGCCCCTCTCCCTGTTGAGCGCGCGTTTATTCTGCCTCCGCAAAGCAGGATGGGAACACTGATGGATGACGAGCGATCGAAGCTGATAAAAGATTCTCTTGTGGCCGGCCACTACGAAAAATCTGTCGACCGCATATCTGCATTCGAGCTGCTGAAGGAGCGGACGGAAAGGAAGTCCGTCGAAACGGAAGATGCGGCGCCGGCGGCGGAGAAAAAACCTGTCAGGAGCGCCCCGAGACCCGGGAGACAGACGCCGATGGAAGCGGCAACCGTAAGCGCAGCGCGTGCTATCGGGGCACAGATTGGAAGGCACATAATACGGGGCCTTTTGGGGTCCATTCTAGGCGGAAGAAGATAAACAGGCGGCATTATTGCCCCTGCATACGTACAGCATGTACACTGGCAATGCTCATGGAAATTGAAAAGCTGATCGAACTGGCCGAACATACGCTCGAGGAAGGGCTCGAACCGCCGGAGAAGCTTGCCCGCATTGAAAGTTATTTCGACGCATTCGAGCTTTTTGCACCGCGGCTGAAGGAGGAGAAATTCGAAGAAAATGAACTGAGGATTCTTCTGGCAAAGCATGAAGCCGTCATGAGAATGACATCTTCTTTCCGCGACGATACATCGAAGGAACTTCGCACCCTCAGAAAACGCGGCAGGGGAATAATTGCGTACATGGATATTCTTCCGCGGAAAATAAGCATGATTACAAACAAGAAGGGATAAGAAAATGATGAGAATCTGGATCGCCGCTCTGCTCTGCTCAGTTCTTTCCGGATGCGGATACACTTTTCAGGGGGGTGGAAGCGATCTTCCTCCCGACATAAAACGCGTCGCAATTCCTCTCGTTGAAAACAACTCGACTGAAACCGGACTTTCCTCTCTTGTGACTGAAGCATTGAGAGATCAATTTGAACGTTACGGCGTTCTTACCGTCGTGTCTGAGGATGAAAACCCTGACGCAGTGCTTTCAGCAAGAATCGTTTCCGTCAAGCGGCAGACCGGGACAATTACCGCGCAGACCGAATCCGCCCTGCAGCTCGATACAGTCCTCACTCTCAGCGCAGAGATTAAGAGGCCGAATGGCCAGCTTCTCTGGCAGGTTCCAGGAATGAAGATCAGTAAATCTACTGCCGCCGAAAAGGGAACTGTCGTAACATCGTCCGCCGCATTTGCCACAAGCACGATGGGCGCGACTGATCTTGCACGAATCAGTGACCGTGAAGTCGCAAGAGGCCAGGAGCAGGGAGCCCTGGAAAATCTCGCCGAGGAAGCAGCGCGGAAGATTTATGAAGATGCGGTGACCCCTGATTTCTAAGACAGCATGTTCATCAGCTCATTTTCCCCGAGGATCCGCACCTTGCCCGCCTGTGAAAGATCCACAATGCCGTCAGACTCCATACGATTGAGAATGCGGCTCACTGTCTCCGGCGAGGTTCCCGTCAGTTCTCCAAGTTCCTGCCGCGTCATTTCAAGTTCGAATACTTGTCCGGTATCCTTTTTGCCCGCCGCCTAGGCAAAGGTGCCTCGAAGCGCAAGAAGAGCGGATGCCACTCTGACTTCGACTTTATCGTGCGCAAGCGCCCGTGACAGGTCGTGGGCCTTCCGAAGACGCTCCAGCACCCGCTGAAAGAGTTCGCGGCTGACATCGGGGAAATTATCGGTAATGAACAGGATTACCTCGCGTGGTATGAGGAGGATCCGTGTGAGTCCGTGAGCCCGCGCTGAAAACGGAAACGGAGCGTGCTCAAGAATCGCAAGGAGTCCGAACAGATCTGAAGGACCGAGAAGTTCAACGATCAGTTCCTTGCCCCCCGTGGATGTCTTGTAGACCGCAGCCCTTCCATCCATTACCAGAAAACCTGTTTTTCTCTCCTGCCCATCGTGAACAATGGTTTCATAGTTCTTAACCGTCTGAACCATGCTCACAGATGAGACGGCTAAGAGCATGTCGGGACCAAGTTCAGAGAATGGCGGAAGCGATTCAAGGTAGTTTCTGATCGTCGCCTGCATGGACACACTCGGCAGTGTGGCAGGACGGATCATCTTTACAAAGTCGGGAACCTGCGGGTGAGGCACACGGAGTGTCTTGTCGGCCGCCTGACGTTCTATGTCCAGATTGAACCTGTGAAGGGCGAGTTCGACCACTGTCCGGAGCTCAGTCGGGCGGAAGGGCTTCAGGATATACCCGTACGGCTCCAGTACTTTTGCCCTGTCCAGAGTCGGCTTATCCGCAAATGCCGTGAGAAACACTACGGGAACGGAAAAACGCTGAGAAATACGGCTCGCAGCTTCGATGCCGTCGATTTCTCCTGCAAGATGGATGTCCATCAGCACGAGATCCGGCTGAGGCTCGAGTTTGTCCATGAGTTCAATCGCTTCTTCTCCCGAAGCTGTTTTCCCTGCGACATCATAGTTCAGAGAAAGGAGGGCCTCCTCGATATCCATGGCAATAATTGCTTCATCTTCAACCACCAATATGTGCGGCTTTCTCATAGCGGCGATTATCTCCCAAAAAAGTTGATTCTGTTCGTTCCCCCGAGAAACGTATCTCTACGTTTGCACCACCGTTGGAATAAAGATTCACACGGCCCTCGAGCTGCTGAGCAAGCAACGTTATGAGACGCCATCCAAGCGACTTTACCCGGCCGGCGGAGAAACCGGGCGGAAAGCCGACACCGTTGTCCGAATACACAAAGCGTATGCTGTCTCCGCCTTCTCTCGTCACCATTATTTTCACCCATGCTCCGATGCGCTTGTCCGCTGGAAAGGCGTATTTGAAGGAATTACTGAGAAGTTCCGTCACGATCAGGCCCAGCGGAATCGCCTGATCCATCTCGAGGAGAATATCCCCCGTCTCCAGACGAACGTCAACGTAAGACCCGGCTTCGTAAGACCTTCTCAAGTTCTCGATGATCTGCGAAACATAATTCGACAACGTGATTTCCGTAAGGGTGTCCGAGTGATATAACGCCTCATGAAGCAGAGCGATCGACTTGATTCGATTGGCGCTTTCTTCAAGAGAGACTGCATCCTCCGCGCTGGGATGCCTTCGGAACTGAAGGCTCAGAATACTCGATATCACCTGAAGATTATTTTTGACTCTGTGATGGACTTCTTTCAGCAGTACTTCGTTTTCCCCGAGAGACCGTTCGGCCTCAGCCTGCGCAAGTTTTCGGAGCGAGAGCTCCTCCTCAACTGCCTGGAGCGACTGCTTGAGGCGCGACTCAAGAAGCGAGATTTGTTTTGCCAGCCAGCCGAGAATCAGAAAGATTACAGAACTCGAAACAAGAACAATAACAAAAAGCGCAGTCAGGACACGAAAGATCTTGTCCTTGACTGCGGTCTGCAGCGGGGGCATCTGGTTCGATGAAAATCCGATCCGCACAGCCGATCTGGTGTCACCGGACAGCAGCGCATACCGCGATGTGAAAATCGAGCGCATGGATCTATCCGCAGGCCCATCAGGAGGCCCTCTTCTGACGTCCAATGGCACCTGGTTCAGCGTCACCAGGTCGGCGTGTGGAGGAGATCCCGAAACCCTGAGAACAAGATCGGGACTTGCCCTGCTGAATATGAAATACTGGCCCCGCATTGCCGCGAGAGGCGGGTGCCCGGTGAACATTTCGAGAAACTTTGACACAGTTATTTTGGCGCGGATCACTTCGCGGTCCGCCCGGCTCCCTCTGCGTGGAGTATCAACGAACACCTGGACGTCTCCGCCTTCTTCCGTTTTCCAGAAAAGTCCAGGATGAGCGCTTTCGCTGGATATTACTTCTGCCGTCTCGACTCCGGACTGTCCCGTGAACGCATCGGTTTTCATGTCGGAAAGCGCCGCCATCCGTTCAAAAGAGGCAAGCCAGGCTGAGAGATCTGCCTGCCGCCGCGGAAGAAAGGCCTCGAGATCCGAATAGGCTGCTTTGAGGAGCGTCTCATAAAGCGGAATTACCGCAAAACAGGCGCTCAGTACGACGGTGAGAAACAGAAGGGAGCCGCAGATAATCTGCATTCCGCGAAGAATCTCTGCAAGGGTAGCCGCCGGCGACCGGAACTGTGACCAGGAAAGCGAAATCATCATCAATGACAATGCTGTCGCCATTGCGGCAGTGAAGACTGGAATCTGGCGTCCGATGTCCGGGCTGACCAGTGCCTGGCTCCTCACTAAATATCCATATACTGCCAGCAGATTTATGCCGATCGCCAGAAGACACGCGACGATAGGAACTGCGGCACTTGCTTTTGACGGAGGTGGAAGCGTAAGGGCAGCCAGAGAAATGAGCATGAACGAAAGTACGGCATGCAGTGATATCGAAGGAACATCAGGGAGGGACCCGGGAAGAACCAGTTCAAGAGGAGAAAGCACATGAGTTACGTTCAAAATCGAGAGCAGGTCGATGAGAGACAGAACAAGTACCAGGATAGGCAGTCCTCGCTGCAGGCCGGGGAAAATGTCTCTTCCTGCGCATATCAGTGTTGAAGAAATGAGCAGCCCAAAAAGAGCTGCATGAGGACCCATTGGAACCAGAGCCATGCCGAGGGCCGATAGAGTCTCTCCTCCCACCATCCACCCGAATATGGTGACAAGACACAACATAGCTGCGGCACCCGCTGCAAGAACTACCAGCGGCGCTTTTCTCTCAGGAAGATCTGCTTCCGGCATTTAATGCTGCTTTCACAAAAAGAATGAACTGGTGGAGCCATATTGGAAGGAGTCGTCGGGGCGCGGGATGACGAGGATCATCCCCTTCGGAAAGATACGCCTCAGGGGTCTGCAGAGCGGGCGAAAAAACAGGGATTATCAGTAAGTTATCGGCAAGATGGAGTGACTCTGATCATGGATTAGAACATCCAAAAAACCACAGTATGAAACAGTCAGTGGTATTCAAAGGGAAGGAGGAAACCCATGCTTAACTGGACTTTCGCGTTTTTGACATTCGCTCTTATTGCGGCCGTGTTTGGATTCACAGGAATTGCGGCGGGTGCTGCGCAGATAGCGCAGGTTCTGTTCTTCATCTTCCTGGTCCTGTTCCTGATAAGCCTTGTGACAGGAAGAAGAGCAACGCCAGTATAACAGTCCTGTCTGTAATCGCCGGCATCGAACCGCCCGGTGGCAGACATGCGGCCGGCGGCGTTTGCCATTCGCCAGGGGCAGGCTTTCCTTCAAGTCCCTGTTTGAGTGTCTCGATAGATGCGTTTCGCATCATTTCCACTGCAGCGGGCCAGGCCGCAGCGAAGAAGCCTTTCTCCGCTTCTTCTTCCGGCGAGAGCACCTCGACATCACGAATGAGCGGCTTCACGTATCCTTTAAATTTCCCATCCCCGGCCTGCGGCCCGCCGAAAATCGAAATAGTCCCGTCCCTGACATCGAACAAAGCACAGGCTTTCAGGAAATCGTTGAGACGTGTCAGCTGCAGATCCCGAAACGGGAATGCCAGGTCGAACGCAGGCCTCTCCGCCGCCGGGTTCATGCGGACATCTGCGTTCAGAGCAGAGTCTCCCGCATGTGATCCGGATCACAGCGCACCCTTTCCCCCCGCCTTACGCTTTCATGGAACGCGCCCTGCAGGTGCGGGCAGGGTTGCACTGAACTCAACAAGAGAGGAGGAGAACCATTATGACCAGAATGCAGACTATGGAAGACATTCTTATTGAAGAGCTCAAGGATCTTTATAACGCTGAGCAGCAGATCGCGCAGGCGATTCCGAAAGTGATTCAGAAAGCGTCAGCCAGGGAACTGAGACAGGCGCTGAGCAATCATCTGGAAGAGACTAAAGGACAGATTGCACGTCTCGAACAGGTCGAGAATATTCTGAACAAGCGGCTGAGTGGAGAAGTCTGCGAAGGGATGCAGGGACTGATCCGGGAATGTGAGCATGTGCTCTCGCTGAACGGCAATCCCGCCCTGATCGACGTTCTCATCACGGGAGCATGCCAGCGCATTGAGCATTACGAGATTGCCGGGTATGGAACGGCAAGAACAGTCGCCGAGCAGATGGGATACGATGACATCGCGGACCTGTGTCAGGCAACTCTGGATGAGGAATCGAATGCCGACGAAGAGCTGACACGGGTTTCAGAAGATGAAATTCTTCCTAACTGCCCATACGAAGCGGATGAAGAAGAATTTCCTGACGAGGAAGGTAGAGTTCATAAATGAATCTGCGGGGGAACCGGAGACCCTCTTCAGGAAGGAGAGGTCTCCGGATGATTTCTGACAATCCCCTGACCGCGATCACGTTCTTTCAGATGAACAGCGAAAAGGGCGATTGTATTATCCTGCAGCCCATATTCCCATTGCATGGAGGGAGAGAATATGAAGCTTCATGGTATCGCCACGGCACTTGTGGATCAGGTGCAGGATCTTTACACACTTGAGACACTGCTCGTGGAGGCCATGCCCGCTGTTATAGGGCGTGTCCAGCACGCGGATCTCGAGTTTGCGCTGTCAGATCACCTGGAAGAGACGCGCAAACATGTCATGCGAATCCGCGATATAGCCCGGAAGATAAATACGAAGCCCGAAATGCAGGCGGAAAGTGTCATGGCCTCGATCATTCAACGGGGAATGGAAAAGATAATGCCCCTGCGGGATTCAGATGAAATAAGTGCGGCAGTCATCGCGATGATGCACACAGTGGAGCAGTATGAGATTGCGTGTTACAGCACGGCAGCCGCGTTCGCCGAACTTCTTGGTGAAAGCATCATTCAGAATATGCTGAATCTGACTCTCGATGAAGAAACTCTCGCATGCGAAACACTGACAGATATTGCGACCTTTACGGATGACGAATTCGAACTTGATAAAGAGGCCGCGAACCTGGATCATTAGTCCGATTATTGCGCCCCGGCCGCAGTCAGGGGACCTCCAGAACCTATGCGGCTCTCTTCCCCTTTACCCGTTTCTGCGAAAGGCTCTTCTTCCACGTACGGTTCCCGCCTCCGTTCCAGGTTCTTCTGAATTCACTATTTCATCATGATGGTGCATGGTCTCAAGGATCAGGAGATCTCCCTCACTGTACGTCTGAACAGATTATCTCAGGTCGAGCCGGGCGATCAGCCATCCGGCATTCTTCAGAACATCCTGATGGTTCTCCGGGAACATTTGCAGCTCTGCCATGTACGCCTGAAGTCTCTGCCTGTAATTCTCCGCAAGTATTCTCCGTCGCACGTCTGGTGTAAGATGTACTCGATGTGTCTTCTTTCCTTCGAAACGCATTTCTTCTCCTGCTCCGTCTCGCCCTTATGTGATCTATATATAGCTGCGCTCCCCGGGAGGAACACCTGCGGGATGACCGCGATCAATGTATGTCTTCGAATTCGGCGAATGTCAGCGGCGGTGACGGGGCGATTCTTCTTCCAGATCTTCGCCCTCTTCCATATCTCTTTCGAGATCCAGTTCTTCTTCCAGTTCCTCGTCTTCTTCGAAATCAACATCCTCACCCGCAAACATCGAGAAGATATCTTCGGCGGCATCCGTCAGCACCTCGTCCTGCGTCATTTCCTCGTCCAGCGATTCTTCAAGAAGCTGCGCCACTTCGTCGAGCTCCAGCGCCTCGGCCAGCCCTCGAACCATTCCATATGCGGAAATTTCGAAGTGCTCCACCTGCTGTTGCGCGGCTATGATAAGAATGTCTCTCAGTGGTGACGGCGCATATTCGCTCACTATATCCTCACCGTTCTGAAGAAGCGCTCTCATGGCAGCACACTCTTTCCCCTTGAGATCCCTTCCGAGCAGCCTTCCTGCTTTTGTCAGCCTTTCGATCTGCTTCTGGCTCTGCTTTGCATGGATGGAAAGAGCCTTCTTCAGTTCAGCTGTATGCACCGACTCCGCCATGCTTATCATGGCCTTCACCCCAATCTGCTCTGCGCTGAAAATCAACTTCAACTGTTCTTCGAGTGCCTCCGTCATCGACTGAAGCTCTCTTCCATTGCTCTGGCTCCTGCCTTTCATTACTCCTCCTGTCGCCCAAAAAAATCTCGTCCGCGAGTTTAGGCTCCGCGACATGCGCGTTATATGACAATGATCATCGTATCCGGTTTCGATAAAGATTTCTGTCCCGATCGTGCTCATCCTCCGCCGTGGTATGCGCCCGGCCCATGGACACGTTCCTGATCCAAGTCATTTCCCGCCCATTATGCGAAGGTCTACGGTGGCGAAGGAAGTCTTGATTTTTAAATGGAGGAGAAATGTCCAATAGCAAGTTCAGTCAGGATGGCGTTTCCGGCGCGGGAGGATCGCAGCTTGCGTCGCTCGATATGATCTGTTTTTCTCATCTCCGATGGAACTTCGTCTTTCAGCGGCCACAGCATCTTTTGTCGAGGTTTGCCCGGCGGCAGAATGTTTTCTTCATGGAAGAACCGCTTTTCGAGGATTCCCCGCCGCACATACGGGAATATACCAGCCGTGAGGACGTTCGAGTCCTGACCCCGGTCATACCGCGGTCGAAAAACATGAAGACGCTCTCGATATTAAAAGCTCCTACCTCCGATTACGTAAGAAAGAACGTAAATGGGGACTTTATCACCTGGTATTACACCCCGATGGCTCATAAATTTACCAGAAGTCTCGATCCAGCCTTCACCGTATACGACTGCATGGACGAACTGGCAAATTTCCTTGGAGCACCTGAGGACATGAGAGAGCAGGAGAGAGAACTTCTGCTTCGGTGTGACGTGGTGTTTACCGGAGGATACAGCCTGTTTGAAGCCAAATCGGCTTTGCACGGCAGGGTATACCCCTTCCCCAGCAGTATCGATCGAGCACATTTCGCACAGGGTGTGAATTCAGCTCTTCCGGAACCGCCCGACCAGGCCTCAATACCAGGCCCCAAGGCGGGATATTTCGGCGTAATTGACGAGCGCTTCGACAGCAGCGTCCTGTCGGCGGTGGCTGAAGCAAGGCCGGACTGGAGCTTCGTTATTCTCGGACCTGTGGCGAAGATCAGCTCTTCCGCTCTTCATAAACGCCCCAACATCCACTATCTGGGCCACAAGCACTATGACGAACTGCCGGAGTATCTCGCGCACTGGGACGTCGCAATGCTGCCCTTCGCGATGAACGCGGCCACGCGATTTATCAGCCCCACAAAGGTCCCGGAATACCTTTCGGCAATGAAGCCGGTTATAAGCACCCCGATCCGCGATGTGTACCGGGATTACGGAAAAGAAGGCATCGTATTCATGGCGGACAGCGCCCGGATGTTCGCCGATCTTCTCGATCGCGCCGCGCTTCAGCATGAGAATGAAGTATGGAGGCGGCGGGTGGATAAAAAGCTTTTCGGACTTTCATGGGATATGACATGGACATCTATGGCGGAGATTATGGAAACGACATATCTGAGAAAAGAAGCTGAGAGAGCAAGCAGCCCTTGACAGGCTGGAGTCGAATCTACTGATCTTGCACGGTGATGAAATGTCTGATTTTCTTTTCCCGGGGTTTCTGTTCGGGGGATTTGAAGGTACGGCAGGATGGATTAACGGAAAATGGATCGACGCCATTTCAGCAACACAGCACGATCGTTTCCCGGGCGAGGATTACAGAAGACTCAAAGAGATCGGGCTGACTGGAATCCGTGAGAGCATCCGCTGGCCTCTTGTGGAAGCCCGCCCGGGGAGCTACACGTTTCAGTGCGCCACCCCGCTTGTCAGGGCCGCGCGTGAGGAAGGGATGCAGGTCCTCTGGGATCTGTTCCATTTTGGATATCCGCCTTTTTACGATCCACTTGACGGCAGTTTCGCGTCAGCTTCGCTGAATACTGCAGAGTGTGCGCTCTTTTTGTTCGTGCCGAGCACCCCGGTCCGTACTATTTTGCTCCGGTCAATGAGCCATCATTCCTTTCATTCGCCGGAGGGGATGCCGGCCGGTTCGCTCCCGGGCTCAGGGGATGTGGACTCCCGCTGAAGATTGCTCTGGTAAAGGCCGCTATTCAGGGAATTAACGCCGTCCGTTCAGTAATCCCGGACTGCAGAATCGTGAACATAGATCCAGTCTGCAGAGCAGCCCCGCCTGCCGGGGAGGATGTGTCCGAGGATGTTCTCATAGACTTCAATGAACGTCAGGTTTACGAAGCGTGGGACATGATTTCGGGCGTGGTACGGCCGGAACTGGGCGGGAGCCGGAAGCATCTTGATATCATCGGTATAAACTATTACTGGACGAATCAGTGGGAATATGGACATCCCGACCGTCTGCTCAGTGAAGACGATGAACGGCATCTTTCGCTGTCGACTCTCATCCGCATGGTGTGGAACCGTTACAATACTGAGATTGCCGTGACAGAGACAAGCCACTGGGATGAGGCGCGGGGTCCCTGGATGCATACACTCGCCAGAGAAGCATCGGTGTCGCTTCTCGAGGGCGTGCCTCTCGTCGGAATGTGTATATATCCGATAATAGGCATGTATGACTGGTACTCCCCTGAAACGTTTGTTCCTATGGGTTTGTGGGATATACGGCCGGAAGGAAACAACCTTGAAAGAGTGCCTTATCAGCCCGCGCTTGAAATCCTCGCCCGTTATCGCTCCCGCAACTTATGGAACACACTCTCTTCAAGCCGCATGCATGCGACGATAAAAATCCTATAAAAGGCTGCCGCACGTCTTGATTGACTCTCTCCTTCGCATGATACTTGCGCCATGGCTGCTGACCAATCATCCGTACTTGTCATAGAGGACGACGCCCATATCAGACAATATGTGTGTACCACTCTGTCTGCTTCCGGATACACCCCCCTCGAGGCAGAATCCGCAAAAAACGGACTCATCGAACTGAACACGAAAAAGCCGGATGCGATAGTTCTCGATCTCGGTCTGCCCGACATGGACGGCATTGACTTTATCAGAGACGTGCGTACCTGGTCTGCCGTTCCGATCGTCATTCTGTCAGCGAGAGATCTCGATGAAGACAAGATAACCGCTCTCGATGCGGGGGCGGATGATTATGTTCCCAAGCCGTTCAGTTCGGGCGAACTGCTTGCACGGATCAGGGTCTGTCTTCGTCATGCAAAAATGGCTGGTTCTCCGCAGAAGGATCCTGTGTTCAAGGTGAAAGACCTGATGATTGACACGGACCGCCACATGGTGACGATGCGCGATAAAAAAGTTCATCTTACTCCTATCGAGTTCAGGCTTCTTACGCTCCTCGCCTCCAACTGCGGCAAGGTTCTGAGGCATAAATTCATTCTGCGCGAAATCTGGGGAGCGATGCATGAAGACGAAATTCAGTACCTTCGGGGATATATGACGGCACTAAGAAGAAAAATAGAAGCTGTTCCTGCCAATCCGGAATATCTTCTTACTGAACCCGGCGTCGGATACCGGCTTATTCCTCCGTCATAAACAGGTTTCTGCGGGCGCCGCTTTACGAAATTCGATGCAGAAGCATGCTCCTCCCTGCGCATCCGTTTTCTTTACGTAAATTCGCCCCCCGTGAAGTTCCATGATAGTTCTGCATATGGCAAGGCCAAGTCCGGACGGACCTCTCGTCAGCGGCTCCCCGGCATGATAATAACTCTCAAAGATGGCTTCCTCTCTGCCCGCCGGTATTCCCGGGCCGTCATCACAAACCTCCACAATCAGGTGGTCCGCCTTCTCCCGGGTCCTCACACTCACACAGCTGTTTTCATGCGTGTGTTTCGAGATATTTTCGAAGATGTTCAGAAACACCTTGTCGATTAGAACGGGGTCCCCGTGCACATAGGGAAAATCGGCCGGCACATCGACGTCAACAGTGCGGCTGCCCAGCTTCCCTCTCATTCTCTGAAGAGCGCCCCCGATCAGCTCCTCAAGCGATTCCCATCCAAAGTTCAGCTTCAGTCCTGATTCAAGCTTCGTGATATCCAGGATGTTTCTTATCCTGGTGTTCAGAAGTTCAGCCTCGCTCAAAATTGTTCTCGAAAGATCTTTCAAAACTCCGTTGTCCGTCACTTTCTCTTCGATCAGCCGGGCTGTTCCCTGAATCACGGTAATCGGCGAACGGAGGTCGTGCGAAATAGAACTCAGCAGAATATTGCGTGTCCTCTCCGTCTGGGCCTGGAGGCGGGCGGATAGAGACTCTTCTGCAAGATACGCGCGCTCCAGCGCAAGTCCCGCGGCTCCTGCGAAAGCCTGAAGCAGTTTCTGTTCGTCGGGAAGCAGCGATTTTCTATCTCTCAACAGAACCAGAAAGATACCGAGCTGCCCCCGATTCGAAACGAGGGGTATGGCCCGCACCTGGGATTCCGAGCCACCGGGAGCTGTAATAACCGTCGTTGAACCGGCTGGAGGAACGTTCCGGATGAGCTGACGTACCTGATCATTCTCTTCAAAGCCCGATTCGCTTTTCAGGGAATGCAGCAGCCTGTCCGGGCCATCATTCAGAAAAATGCCCGCATCGGCGTTGAACCACGTTTTCAGATCGTTCATCGCGATATTAAGAGCATCCTTCCGGAGGAATGTGCGGGAAAGCTCGGAGGTAAAACCGAAAAGCGCCTCAGTCTGCCGTTTGCGTTCCTCAGCGAGACGGGCGTGCGATCGAATCTGAGAGGTCAAACTGGCTATCAGGATCGCGACGATAAGCGAGACAGTGAAGGCGAGTATGTCCTCGTAAGAATCGGTGAATATGGAGGTGTAAAGCGGCTGGACAAAAAAGAAATCGTAGGCAATAAAACTGAGGATTGCCGATGCAGCCGTTTCCAGAGCAGTGTAACGGGTGGCGATAAATGCGATCCCGAGAAAATATATCATCGGGAAACTCGAATGCTTCATGTGCCCCTTGAGCGTGAAGCACACCAGGGTCTCAATGGCGACAATGCCGAGGCAGACAAGAATTGTGATTCCTTTTCGAATCACTCTCTCTTTCGTTGACCGGGAATGGGATTTCCTCATCTGCAGCGTTCACCAATAACCATATCCGGGACGGTAGCAGACCTGCACTGTGATTAACAGATCCCGGCTGTCTGAGGAGAGGATGTAGTCCCATTTTACAGCTTTGCCGTCCTGGAACTCAGCAGTGTCATATTGGGATCGGCCGCAGTATCGACCCTGTACGTCGCCTCGGGTTCGTTCGAGAGAATGCGGTTGACCCACTCCACCCCCTGCATAAAGCTGTGGTCCTGATTGCTGACTTCATACTTCCACCCTCCAAAGCGTCCGCGCGAGAAAGCCTCCAGACCATCCAGATACGGTATGATTTCGGACAGAATGTCGTTTCGCTCGAGCGATGGCGTCGGGTAACCGTACGGCGCCACGTATAACCATCTCGATACGCATCTGTTATCCCGAGGAATCAGTCCTGCCCCGGTCAGACTTTGAAGAGTCTGATCTATGACACGTTCTCTGTCCACGGTCTTCACAGGTGATTCGCTCACTTCGCACATCAGCGAATAATGCGCTTTTGAAGGGGCATTCCGAGGGCTGTAATTCGAAAAGACGGTAAGCCGGTAAAATGGAACGTCATTTTCCGGGAAGTATATCCAGCATTTCCCGGCAAGTCTCTTGTCAGGAACTCCCTCGAAGCCCAGGCCGATAATGTTCGAAGTTGAGTGCCTGAGCCGCGACGCCAGTTTCTTCAGTGAATGCGGGGTTTCTCTGATCTGGCTGACAAAGAGATCGAGCGGCATGGTCGAAAGAAGATGGTGATATTGAATCACTTCGAAATGATTCGTGAGGATTTCGCGTTTCGATGCGTTGATGTGTTTGACCTGACAGTTGGTACGGATTTTCCCGCGATCGACGCGATCGGCGATGCTGTTCCATATAGCGCCTGTGCCGCCGGCGGCAGGAAATTGAAATGTCCTGTTCGGCCCCCATGAAGCGTCGGTCTTCTCGAAAATAATGTTGTGAAGAATGCGGTCGACATCTATTGTGGCAACTCTCTCACCGATCCAGTGGTAGTTCAAAAGCTCCGGCGGATATGCCCAGACCTTGAAGTTGTAGGGTTCCATGAAGATGCTGGCTACCCCATCGCCAAATGACGCAATGATCCACTCGCGAAAATTTCGCGGATTCGCGTTCATTTTCCGCTCCGAAGCCTTCAACAGTCCCTGAAGGCATTCCCACATCAGTTCTTTCGGCAGAAATCTTATATTGTTCTGAAAGGGATACGGTATGAAATTTTCGCACATCCAGATCCAGGATTCGCGGTCATGCTCCAGCCATCCGTCCGGAGGAATCGCGTCCTGCATTGCAGTGTCGAAATACGGATAATGCGAAAACTGCACATGTCCGCCGATGTCCCATGTGAAACCGGCGTCGTCGAGGAAACTGGCGGCAAGACCTCCCACCCATGCGTTTTTTTCGAGAATAAGACAGTCCTGCTCCCCCTGTTCCCGAAGCCTGTAGGCCGCTCCAAGACCGGTGGGACCCGCCCCGATGATCAAAAACTTGATCCTTTCCATACCGCATGACGGTAGGGTCTCCTCGACAGAGGCGATATGATACGGATCATTTTGAAAGCACAGGCTGTTTTGTTTGGATCATCTGAAGTCATGAACAGTCCTCATCTTCCACGACCTGAACATCCCAAGCCGCAGTTCGTTCGCGATCGATGGCTCTGCATGAACGGAGTGTGGACATTCGCGTTTGATTTCGGTCGAAGTGGAAAGGATCGGGGATTCGTCTCGAGCATGGGATTCGACAGAGAGATCGTCGTTCCATTCTGTCCCGAAAGTATTCTGTCCGGCGTCGCATATCAGGACTTCATTCCTCACATGTGGTACCACCGGACATTCTCGGTTCCTGACGAATGGCGCGGTTCAAGGATCCTTCTTCATTTCGGAGCCGTAGACTTCGAAACCGAAGTATATCTGGACGGCCTGTTTACAGGGCGGCACTGGGGAGGCTCATCTTCCTTCGTTTTCGATATTACGGCTTCGATCATATACGGCCGCGCGCATCATCTGGTTGTGCATGTCAACGACGACACCCGTTCCGGCGAACAAGCAGGTGGAAAACAGGCGGTGGATTACAGTCCGGCCGGATGTCTTTATACGCGTACAACGGGAATCTGGCAGACGGTATGGCTGGAAGCTGTGCCTCCTCAGTATCTGGAATCATGCCATTTTGTGTCATGTCTCGGCACCACAACGTCACTCTACGTGACGCCAGTATTCAACCTTACAACCCGGAACAGATCCTTCCGAGTCACTGTTTCGTCACCTCAGGATGGCGTGGTGGCAGCCGGAACACAGGCAGCTGTGAACGGAATTCCTCTTCATTTGCTGCTGCCGGGAGCCAGGCTCTGGTCCCCCCAGGATCCTTTCCTTTACGATGTTCGCCTTGAGATTACCGACGAGACAGGCGAAATCGAAGACTCGGTCTGCAGCTACATGGGACTTCGGTGCGTGCATACTGAAGGCAACCAGTTTCTCCTGAACAATGAAAGCATTTATCAGAGACTTGTCCTGGACCAGGGGTATTATCCGGAAGGCATATGGACAGCTCCCTCTGATGAGGCGTTGAAGAAAGACATAGAACTCAGCCTCGCGGCAGGTTTCAACGGAGCAAGGCTGCATCAGAAGGTCTTTGAAGAACGCTTTCACTACTGGGCGGAGAAACTGGGCTACCTCACCTGGGCAGAATCCCCCAACTGGGGCATGGACGTGAAAAAGGAAGCGGCCGCGAGAAACTTCCTGACTGAATGGCGGGAGATCGTGGTGCGCGACAGGAATCACCCTTCCATAATCGCGTGGACAACGCTCAATGAGACCTGGGATCTTACGGACAAGAAGAAGCACCGGCGGCTTCACCTCGACGCATATGACCTGACGAGAACTCTTGATTCCACCCGTCCAGTCAACAACGCGAGCGGCGGATGCCAGGTCAAAACCGACCTTTACTGCGTGCACATTTACGAGCAGAACCCTCAACTCCTCCTCCAGACTCTGCGTATCCACGAAGGCCGGCTTTTCTGCACCCTCGGTGAGGAAGAGGTGCCGTACGAGGGACAGCCTTACATCGTGGACGAGTTTGGAGGCATAAGATGGATATCGGACCCGTCGCGGATGCTTTCCACCTCGTGGGGATACGGCACCGACCCGCTGACTCTCGACGACTTTTACGAAAGGCTCGAGGGCCAGATCGCAGCTCTCGTTTCACTCGACCATATCAGCGGCTTCTGTTACACGCAGTTGACAGACGTAGAGCAGGAACAGAACGGAGTGTATAACTGCGATCGAACGTCGAAATTCGATAACGAAAGAATTCGAACAATCATTCAATCTACGCCGGAAACACTCCTCGCAAGGGGAGTAATTAAGGAGAGTGCGGACGAGAATTCCGCGGCATGACTGACGCCGTCTTATCAGGTCCCTTCCACCCGTGATCAGGATCATCAATGAATTCTGAATTAATGCCCTAAGATGAACGTCTGTGATCGAAATGACGATAGAGAGATCGAGATGATAGTATTTCACATAGCACCAGACACAGAACGCGTCAGGACAGGGAGCCGTTATGATCTCGTCAATCCGCCGCAGGTGGAGACGGAAGACTCGTCGCCAAAATTCGCGCAAGTCAGATCGGCGCGTTTCCGGCAGCTCGGTAGAAAAGCGCGCTGGGCAGTTGTTCAGAGCATCGCAAGGTGATCCGTCTGTGAATGTCATTCCAGACCATAGACGCTCCTGACCCTCTTCCCCGCATGATGAGGATCCTGTCTGCATTACGGATCGGGTTATCATATACCGAGCGGAAGATCAGTGTCATCGCATCCTCCGGATCCTCAGCGCGATAATAGGCGCGACGAGGGTAAGTATGGAAACATCAGCAGGAGCTCTGATAAACCGGCGCTCGATTCTCCCGGAGGACGCTGACCGCAAATTTATCGCGGAGAAAACGAAAATCAGGATCGAATGCCCGGAGGCAGAACTGACAGATCTTTAAACTGAGATTGACGGATGCGGCCCTTCCGGTCAACGGCTGATTTGGCTTCACCCGGACGGGTCGCGTCAGGAAAAACCAATGACAGGAGTTTGACGACTTTCGATAATGGAGAAAAAGAAAATGATACTTACAGCTGCGCTCGTATATGGAATTATGTTCATCCTCATCGGAATTCTGGGTTATGTGCCCGGAGTAACGACTCCCGAAGGTATGCTGTTCGGACTGTTTCATGTGAACAGCGCTCACAATATGGTCCATATTTTATCCGGAATTGTCGCACTTGCATGCTGGTCGTACGGTGTCGGTGGGTCCAGAACATACTTCCGGGTATTCGGAATAATTTATGCGCTGGTCGCAATCATGGGCTTCTTCGTCCCGCACGGGCTTATTCTCGGACTTATCACCAATAACCCCGCCGACACGTGGCTGCATGTACTGATTGCGTTCGTTGCGCTGTACTTCGGGTTTGTGCATGAGACTTCCGAAATTGAAATGGGACGCACACCTCTGCGGGAAGCTTCTTCGCATCAGTACTGACGGCAACATTGATTGATGCGGGAGGAGTTGAAGGCAGGAGGATGACCTCCTGTCCCGGCATAAGGCTTGATCCTGAAAATGCAGGAGCTGTCCGGGTTGATCAGGAAGTGGTGGTCGATGAAAGGCTTGTAACAAGCAGGAAGGCGTCCGGCATTCCCGCTTTCGACCGCAAAATGATCGAAGAGTCCGCTGAAGGCCGGCATGAGAGATGAGGCAGTCACGATTACAGGCCGGCAGAACCACCAGTGCCGCGTCTAATGAGTCTTTTCACCACTGGTCTGAAAAAAAAGCGCGCATGGCAAGAGGGGGCGGCGCGATAATGTTATCCGGAGGAAGATAATAGATCGCGGGGATTCGTTTCCCTTAACTGCAGATCCACCACTATCGGCAGATGGTCCGAAGCGCGCTGCGCGATGGGGTCCTGGGGGATCTCCACGCCGACAAGATCAAGGAAAGGACTGGCGTACACATGGTCGATTCTGCAGAAGGACGCAAAACTCGGCCATGTGGGCCTCGGCCTTCTCCTCCGTCCGATCTTCTGACAGTCCCTCAGTCGACTCGCCACGATTCTCCTGTAAACACGGGAGCCCGGCATTGCGTTCAAGTCGCCCAGAAATACAAGGGGGCCCCTTGCCGCTGCATCCTTCAACCAGCGGCTGCCGAGAAGTTCATCTGCCTGAAGCTCCCGCTCCCGCCTGTTGAGACTCAGATGAGTCGAAATAACCTGAACAGTGCGCCCGTCCAAGTCCACCTCCGCCCATATGGCTCCTCTCGGCTCTCTCTGCCGGTAATTCGGCAGGAGCGAAGCCCTGATAATATTCAACGGGAATCTGCTCAGGAGAGCGTCGCCGTACTGTCCATCGCTGTCTGCCATGGTAGGAAGGAAAAAAGCTTCTTCGAAGCGGAGAAGCTTCCGGAGTTCCTCCATCTGATTGGATCTGCCGGATCGCTGTTTGTCCACGTCCACCTCCTGAAGAGCAAGGACATCGGGACGGAAACGCAAAACGATCGACGCAACTCTCTGAATCGAAATACTTCCGTCCGTTCCTATGCACGAATGAATATTGTAGGTCATGACCCGCAGAACGTCAGGTGCACGGCTGAACAGATGAAGAGGCTTTTCGGTCTGTTCAGTTCTGCTCATAATCCTCAACACGTGCTCCCTGAGGGTTGACGGCCGAAGATAATCCTGCCGGATACCTGCTGAAAGAGGCAGAAGTGTAAAGCCTCTTGTTTCTTCAGGTCCGGGACCCCCGTGTGATCCGCGCTCAAAAGGAAACGACACCGATGGTCCTTCCCGTTTCCAGCCTGACAGCACAAGGTCTCCCGCGTGCGGATGCTGGCAGAGTTCAACGACGTCCGCTGCAGCCTCGTGAAGGAATGGATGTCCTGCGCCAAATACGTTCTCTGCATCCCGGGGAAGAGAATACCGCCCTTCTTTATTCCATGCATGAACTTCGCCGAAGCCTCCCCGCATCAATACCAGAGGCACATTGTGACCGGAGGCGAGTTCCTCACATGTGTTCTCAATCAGACCGGCGGGGAGTCGAGACGAGGTAAACGTGCGCAAGAGGCCCCAGTGCGGCGACTACAATGGAATTTTGGGACGGCTTCACAGCTTTACCGCAGACACGCCGTCTTTTGCCCTCGAGATAACTCCGGCGGGTGGTCTGAATTCCTTCAGGAGACGAAATATCGACAAAAGTGCTCATCTGAAAGACCTGGGATATAACACTCCCGATTGCCTTCCCGTCAGAGTGGCGGCACCAGGGGATTGTTTCCTCCTGCCCATGATCGGAGTAGATCCAGAGATCATAATGCCGCCGTTCCGACCGGACACCTGCCTCGAAGATTCTGCGCACGCAGCCATCGATACCTTTGAGCGCCCAGTGAGCGAAAAGAGCGGAGGGCCCTCTCCTGTGCGCCTGCTCATCATAGCCAAGAAAATTAAGAAGTATCACTGGAACCCCGCGGGCGATGTCTATGCAGGCTCCGAGTGTTATTATTTCGCGCAGGGCGATCGAAATGCTCACGCGGGCAGGAACAAATTTTATCTCTTTCCACGGATGCTCCCCCTGGCGAATTCCCTCGATACTGTCCACAAGCGAGAGCAGCATCTCGATTACAGACAGCCCTGCAACTCTCAGCGTCGATCTAAAGTAGACAATTGCGAGAAGAAGAAGCCGGGCCGGCCGGACCATGGCAAAGGTGCTTGACCACCCAATCGATGTCGCGCAATAGTTCACGCCGTCAGCGCCTCCTCCGAAAATATTGGAATAAGAAGCGCCTCCTTTCAGCAGGCCTTCTCCTTCCTGTTTCAGCTTTTCTTCGATCTCCCGGGATGCTTCAGCGGTCGACATTTTTCTGATTGTTCCGCTGCTTCTGTCGTAGAACTCAAAGGCGGGAACGCAGCATTTGACCCCGTAAAACAACTCTCCCTGCACCGCCGGGGTACTTGATGGAATTCCCGAATAGAAAGAGCCGGCCTCATAACCCTGTGTCGTAATCAGGCTCTTCAGGAACGGCATTCGCCTGACGGCCATGGCCCGTTCGAACTGCCGGCGGGAGAGACCGTCAATCTGCACAAGAATCAGACCGCGATCGGCTTTTGTGCTCTTGAATTCAGGAAGTTGAAGCAGAGCACGGGCCCACCTTATCCGTGACAGCTTTCTGCGGATCCACCCCCACCATTTCTCGACCCGGGCATGCACCCGGCCCGGCCACCGTGCCGGACGAATCATCCCCTGCTTGAGCGAGACCGCCACGTTGTTCCAGATTTCCCATTCGGCCTCGATACGCTTCAGAGTACGCCACCATACACTCTTGTCGGGATCCTGATGGCGGGGACGCGTTGATGAGAGAGTCTCATAAAGAGACGCGAGACGATCGCAGGATGCTTCGCTTGAAAATCGAAACGCGGTGCGCGCACAAGCCTGAATCATCGCTTTGCGTTCCGCTTCCGGCATGCGAACGAGTTTCTCAATCGCGCCTGCGAATTCTTTCCTGCTCTCTGTCCGGACAAGAAATCCATTGACTCCATCTTCGATAACATCGCGTGTTCCAGTGGCGTCCAGCCCTATCACCGGCACTGAAGCTGCCATTGCTTCGACCAGAACCATACCCTGCGTTTCTGATTTTGACGCAAATACAAACGCGTTCATCGTGCGGTAAAACCTGACAAGGTCGGCGCCTGTATGCACTCCGGCAAAATGAATTCTGTTTTTCACTCCACCTTTCTTCAGGAGTCCCACCAGGCCCGGAATCGAGGGTCCGTCACCCGCCACAATGAAGTGGCACGATCTTTCCTTCTTCATGAATGCAAGAACCGACTCACAGAGAAACTGCAGATTTTTCTCCGGCGCGAGCCTGCCGACATGGCCGATCACGAATGCGTTCGCCGGAATCCGGAGGCCGGCCCTGAGATTCCCCTTTCCACTCCCCGCAAACATGCGGAGATCCACCCCGGTCGGAATTACTTCGACCGGCACTCTGATATTTCTTTTGAGAAGTATTTCTTTCAGACTCTCACTCGGGGCGATGACTGCGTTGCACAGATTCCCGTATCCCACAGCAAGTTCAGCCGCGAACTCCTGGAGCTGCGGTGAATCAGCGGGGATGTAATGAGTGTAATACTCGTACATTGTATGGTGGGTGAAGACTATGGGACGCTCAAACCGGGCTGCCACGCGCAGAGCCGCATGGCCGAGGAGAAACGGATGATGCGAGTGCACAATGTCCGGTTTGAAGTCGTCAAGGATGTCGGACAGGGGACCGGTAAACGGAAGAACGACGGAAAAATCCGTCCCGCTGAACCGCTGGATAGCAGGAATGCGGAACACATCCCTTTCGACCGCAGGGGCGCCGGCGAACTGCGGGCACACGACAAGTACACGATGCCCGCGCCTGCGGAGTTCCAGAGTACACCTCTCGACGGAATGCGCGACCCCTCCAACATGGGGAAGATAAGTATTCGTCATCATCACGATGTTCATTGTGACGACGACTCCATAACGACCTCCCGGCAGTCGGGGCCGACGGATATACTTCGCGTTCCGAAAAGCCCGGCATGAACAAGTTCAGGCGGGTTGTGCCACCGGGCCTCCCATTCCAGATGAATATTCCCCGACGAGTTCCTGATCTTCACGGTGACAGGGCCGAACCGGGTCAATGCCGGACCATATGAAATCTCCCCTGCCCTGTCCAGCCACTCTCTTTGTATTCCCGCGCCAAGCACCAGAGAATTCTTTTTCTCCCGGACAAAAAGGCTGCGCATCATCATCAGCCACTCCGCGGACGCCCATCCGTGCTGGCCGTCTCCCATGCAGCCGCCCAGCGTCCGGGGGTGAATCGCCTCGGGCCACTGCCCGGTAGGACTGGCAAGATCGGCAGCGGCATGAATGATGTCCAGATATCGGGGATCCCCCTGCATCAGGAGAAGCTGCGCGATCTGAAGACTGAGGTAAACGTTGATTCCGGAATGCGTGATATGCTGGAAGAATCCCCAGTGGAAAAAACAGTTCTTCAGCAGATAATCGACAGTCCCGCGGACACGTTCGTCGTCCGCCTCCATTACGTCGAGAGGGTAAGCGCCTGTTATCGAACCGACGGCGCCTGCATCCATACGGCGGTATGGTGAGGCGGGGATGCCTTTGTTCGGGGGCTTCTCTGCCTCCCTGATGCTTTTCATCAGATCGTTCCTGAAATCAACTGCTTCAGCTTTCCACTGTGAAGCGTGCCCCGTATCACCTGCCATTCCGGCAAGCGATGCCGCACTTTCAAGCCCTGCCACTCCGAAAAAATCGTCCCAGTAGTAATAGTCATTGGGGCCCAGATGCTCGGCGCTGAAGCCCGCTGGAAGCAGTCCGTCATGGCGGGTACCTTTCGTCCCCCTCAGTCGCTTCTGCGAGATCCACAAAGCGGCTTTCTCAATGATCGACATC
>CAYQVO010000010.1:45755-72384 GCA_964421085.1 uncultured Bdellovibrionales bacterium
CAAGAAGCCAGAGCACCTGCCCGTTCGAATCCCATTCTCCTTCCTGCGAGTGAAAGTAGCCGTTCAGCTTCTGCCGGGCCGGAAAACGGCTGATTGCCTCCCGGACCTCTTCCACAGCTCCCTGGCAGAGGAGCGCATGAAGAAGAAATGCGGCATCACGGAACCAGAACCTTTTGTAGGTGTAAGGTCCGGGATAAACGTCCTTCGGTGTCAGCAGAAGAAGCGTCGTCAGGGAACTGTCGAAAAGAAGCGGCCAGTTCCCGACAGGAAGATTAAACCGGCACAGTTCGTTTAACCGGCTTTTCCACGATGTTCTCCTCCTCGGGGCTTCTGGAAAAGGCGAAAGGGGAATGTCAACTTTGACTTTTCTCTGCTCACCCGGAGACAGACTGTAAATCGCGGCTCCTGACGCCATTCCGACTTTGCACGCTGTGCCATCCGAATCCCTCCCGAGGCAGTGCAGAACATCCCCTTCCCTGTAATTCGAGAATGCGAATCTGTCCGGAACATCCCGGAAGATGATTGTATGCTCCCTGTTCACCAGGCACTCGGATCGTCCTTTCTGCGTTTCAATCCTGTGTATAAAACTGATTCCCTCTGCATTGTAAGGACGCATCGCCATTACAAGAGTGCCTGCCGCGGCTGAGACTGCGGACGCCTCGAGCCTCAGAACAGGAAGTCCGTTCTCCAGGAGCGCCTGTGCGGTGGATTTCAGCGACCAGCCGGGCAGTTCGACTGATGTCTCGACACAAAGAAGATCTCCAATATGCAGAACCTGCGAGACGCTTTCTTTGGATGGCAGAAGCATCTCACCTTCCCCGCTCCGCATCCACCAGTCGAGGGACCAGCCGTCGAAGTGCGGCGTAACGAGGCCTCCAGGTCCGACAAGAGGAAACAATTCAAACCCTGGTATCCCGACCGCTGTCCAGTTTCGATGAGTAAGATTGACATGGGTGATGGAGAACGAGCGGGGCAGAAACGCGCCGTCGGCCGGGTCAAACTGCCGCTCGACCCAGAAAGGCCACACCCAGTCGAGGTTATGCTGAATCGCCTTTGTATTGATCAGCCCTCTGGCGTGCATGATCACGCCGGCACGCAGCAGTTCAATCGGTTCGGCCACTTCAGACGGCTGATTGAAATGGCTTAAGGCCCCGATCACGTAAAATGGATCTATAAATCCATGGCTCCTCGCAAGAGTGCGAAGCAGAAAGCGCCATGGGAGCCATTTAACGGCAGTTAATTTCATTGCGGGCCGGCATTATATTTTAACAATAGATCTCAGTTGCGCGTTCAAAATCGCATGATCGTTCTCAGCCCCGGAAAGAATTCGGCTGAAAAGACATTCACGTCTCGTCACTTCTCCCCGCCCTCAATCCTCCTTTGAGAAAAGAAGAAAACGGATCGACTGGATTCGGAATTGCGGGACGGTTCCGGCTTGCGGGGGATGCGATTATTCTTCGCGCCGTTCGTGACGGAAAAGTGATGACCTGAGCGTTGCGCCGGACAGAAGTCGTTTTCGCCCGGGCTTCTTTCCGCCCGGCTGCCCTTGAGTAAACGTCCAGCATCTGTCCTGCGATGTTATCCCAGGTGAAGTGCGACTCGACCCGTTTTAAGCCTGCCCTGGAAAATCTGTTTCGAACTTCCTCTTCCTGCATAAGAAACCGGATTGCTCCTGCGAGCGCGTCGGGTGAACGGGGTGGAACAAGAAGGCCCGAATTTCCCCGTTCCACCGAATACTTTATTCCACCCACGTTCGCCCCTATCACCGGCGTGCCGCACGCCATCGCTTCAAGAGGAGTCATGCCGAAGGGTTCATACCATGGAGTACTTACAAAGACATCCCCCGCGCTGTAATAGTACCGGAGCACGTCCGGCTTCCGCTGTCCGGTAAATACAGTCCTGTCGCGAATACCAAGCTCCTCACTCAGCCGCATCAGCCTGTCGAGTTCCGCACAGGCTGATCTGTCGGGCTCCTCGCCAGGACCGCCCACGACAACAACCACAAGATCCCGGAATTCGGAGTACCGGGCAAGAACAGCCACTGCACGGAGCACATTGTCTATACCTTTTCTGGGAACAAGCCGCCCGACCTGCAGCACGATTCGCCTGTCGGGCGGCAGTCCCAGGCGTTTCCTCGCTTCAATTTTCGCCTCCGGACGGAAAACGCGCAGATCAACGCCGCATGGAACAGTGGTCACTTTCGATGGATCGGCGTTATAGAGACAGATGAGGTCTTCCGCGTCCTGGGGACATTCCGCAATTAATCGATCCGCATTCTGCACCGCCTTCTCTTCGATGGTAAAACGGCTGTCCGGAAATTCATCCGCCTTCCCCTGATGAATCCTCCGGACCTTCCCAAGCGCGTGAAATGTGATGGCGAAAGGAAGCTGGAGCTTTTCCTGAAGATGAAGCGCAATCAAACCTGAGAGAAAAAAATGGGCATGGGCTATGTCGTACCGCTCCAGCCTGGCCCAGGCAGTGCATGCACGGGCAAACTCCGGCATATACGGAAGAAGATCTTCTTTCCGGATTTTTTTCGGGGGACCGCCTGCAAGGTAAAACACGCGAACCCGCTCATGCGTATGCACGATAGATGGACGTTCCGGGTGATCCTGCCTCGTGAATATATCGACTGACACTCCTCTGTCCGCCAGCGCCCGCGAAAGATTCTTGACATAAACGTTCTGACCGCCGCAATCGGTCCCTCCGGACATCGCCGGCGGACTGGCATGGTCGCTTATCATCATTACCCGCATCGCCACTCTCCTTGACCTTTCCACAATGGCGATGTTAGCGGAGAGGCGATGACGCCCCTATGACAAGTGTCACCTGCTTCATGGCAACCGCAGGAGCTTCTTAAATACTGTGAGTGTGATCATCAGAACGAATATCCGCTTGTGCCGCGATCTTCTTCCTGACAACCGAAAGAAAAGACGGCCCCCGGGATGAGGGCCGCAATGATTGTTACTGAAAGTGCAGGTTTAATCGACGCAGCACTATTTGCTTCTTCCGGAGCCGCCTTTCTTACCGCCCCGTTTCGAAGATCCTTTCTCGCGATCGGTATCAGTCATCTTCCCGTCTTTCCTTTCCTGCGGCATTTTTAAGTCCTCCTCATCACAAGACGGGCCCGTTCAAGGAGCCCGAATAGAGTTTCGCGCGGATTATTTCCACTGCCGCAGGAAGGCGGCAATGACAAGGATCGCCGCGCCGTTCTGTTACTTTCAGTTCACCGGAGAAAGGAAGCCCTGCTGCCCGGCATTCAGGTGGAGATTGCGATCAAAGGCAGTTGCAGGCGGAATTCGCTTCCCCGCCCGGGTCCATCACTCGACGCGTCGACCGTTCCGCCATGCATCTCAGCCAGTTTTCGGACAAGTGGAAGACCCAGGCCCGGTTCGCCGCTTCGTCCGTGAAGATATATATCTCCATGCTCTAACAGCTCAAAAATCCGGGATCTCATCTCCGGCAGTATTCCCACTCCGTTATCCTTTATCCGCACTACCGCCATGTCGCCTTCCCGCACCCCGGTGACTTCGATCTTTCCACACTCATCGGTATATTTCGCCGCATTGATCAGCATATTCACAAGCACCTGCTCAATCCTCGACGGATCGGCATACACAAAAAGCGACTCGTCAACAGATACAGTGAGCGCCTGATTGCGTTCTTCCATCGTCTTGCGCACGACGTCGACAACCCGCTCAACGACAATCGAAAGAGCTATTCTTTCCTTGTTGAGAGAAACTTTACCGCGGGAAATCCTCGATATATCCAGGAGATCGTCGATGAGCCGCGCCAGCTGCTGCACACGCTGACTTAGAGTCTTTTTTATGAAGGCAGATTTCTCCCCGGTTGTTCCGGGGTGACAGAGGAGATTCAGTCCGGCACTGATGGAGGCAAGAGGGTTTCTCAGCTCATGCGCAAGAATTGAAAGAAACTCATCTTTCCGCCTTTCTGCCGACGCTGATTCCGACTGGAGGCGCACGATTGCGGTGACATCTTCCACACCGACGGTGACAGCTGTGACTTCGCCGCAGGCGTTTTTCACCGGATACCACTGCCCAATCCAGCGATGCTCACTCCCGTCATCCGCTTTTGTGTTCCCCGACACTTCAACATTCAGAACCGGTTCTCCTGTTCTGACGACAGCCCTGAAAATGTCCTCGCCCCGGGCAGCAAGAGATGGCAAAACCTCATCAAGTCTTCGCCCCAGATGATCATCGATTGAGACTCCGTTCATTTCTGCCAGCTTCCGGTTCACCCGAGTAAACCGGAGATCTTTGTCCAGAGTGCACAGTCCAACTGCCGCCGATTCAAAGATAGCTTCAATTTCCGCCGACCGCTCTCTCAGCTGCGCTTCGCTCCTCTCCAGCGCTGCTCTGAAGCAGGCAGCATCGTGCTCACCGCAATTATCGGGGGACGTTTCCCGATCTTCCGGCACGATTATTTTTTCTTCAACACTGCAGCAGCAAATTTTCTCCAGTGGAAGCTGATATGCGGACCCGTGATAATCTCCCATTGCCCTGAAACAATAACAAAACGTCGAAAGAAAGTTTAAAGAAGAATTGGCAATTATGGGACCACTTGGGATTCACACCGGCTCGTGATCTTCGTCATGTGGCGCCGTCATTTTCCCGGATCCAGCCTTCCTTGTCTTCCCGCAATCCGGGAAAGCCGGGATGACGAAGGGTCATGTTCTGAGTGCATTCGGTGAATAATACCTGCGCGAACAGACGCGGAGCCCCGCCCGTTGACTCCTCTGCCTGCTTCTTCTGCGCGTGAAATTTCCGTCTTCGTTGCGAGCTGGGGCGGGAGAAAAGGAGTCTTCTTCATATTTTCAGTCGCAGCCGGAATTATTCCGGGAAAGTTTCCCGTCCACGGATGATCCTCATCATGTGCGTCCGGGGCTTGAAACGATAGATGAAAGAGTCAGCCCGTCGGGTTCGGGAAAACCAACTCTACCTGCCAAATAAATTTCCGACGGGGGACCAACCTACGGGCTGCGAGTGACGGGGAGTTCGCTCGCAGCCTTCCTTTCATGGAGTGCAGCGCAGCAGAATCCGGAAGTGAAAGTCGGCGATCGATGATCCTCGAATGCCGGGATAATCTCCCGCACTTTCGCGGCGCAACATGGCGCTCTCGACTCTCGACGCTGATCCGCGTAACAACTGTCATCCTGATCCCGATCATATCCGCGGAAGTTCTCATCTAGATATACCTTTCCGAAACATCACCGATGGTTTTAGAGCCGGCAACGGAAAAACTTTATGAATGGAATTTTGAGATCCTTTCCCTCTTCGACAGGCTCTTCCGGTTTCATCTGGGCAACCGGCATAGAAGACACCTTTATCGCCGGCCGGGACAAAACAACAGGACGTGTCCTTGATGAGTACCTGCTCACCGAACATTACGATCGGTGGGAAGATGACATCCGGCTCATGGCGGACCTCGGCGTAAGCACAATCAGGTATGGCGTGCCGTGGTACCGCATATGCCCGAGGGCCGGTTCATACGACTGGAACTGGACAGACAAAGTGATAGATACTCTCGTCAATCGGCATCATATCGAGCCGATCGTCGACCTGGTGCATTACGGAACGCCGCAGTGGCTGGATCGCTCCTTTCTCAACCCGGATTACCCGGCACTTGTTTCGGATTATGCGTGCGCATTCGCTTCGCATTACAAAGGCACCTGCTCCTGGTACACTCCTCTGAACGAGCCCAGGGTCAACGCATGGTACTGCGGAAGACTGGGATGGTGGCCTCCGTACGGGAGATCATGGAGGTGGTTTCTGCGGATATTGATTCAGATATCCAGGGGCATCTGCCTGACTCAGGCAGCCATATCATCGATTGAACCTCGGGCGGTTTTCGTTCATGTGGATTCCGGCGATCTCTATGTTCCTCAGCGCCCGGACGACACCGCTATAGTCAATGAATGCCAGTTCAGGCAGGAACTGGTGTTTCTCGCTCTTGATTTCATCACAGGGAAGGTGAACGAAAAGCATGCCCTCTTCCCGTGGCTGCAGAAGACTGGGCTGGGTGCAAAGGATCTCGAGTGGTTTTCTCAGTGCAGCGTGAAACCCTCGATTATCGGATTCAATATGTATCCGATGTTTTCGCTGAAGGAGGTCGTACGCAAAAAGAATCGTCACCTCGCAGTCCGGATAAGAAAGACATGGGTGGACACGCTTGTGCGGATGGGACGCATGTATTCCGCGCGATATTCACCTGTTCCGATTATGGTCGCGGAGACGGCTTACCTCGGTTCCATGAGCCGCCGCATCAAGTGGATCGAGGAATCTACCCAGGCGATTTTCTCCGAAATGGCGCAGGGGATCCCGTATGTCGGATATACATTCTGGCCTTTCCTCTCGATAGTGGGCTGGGCATATCAGAAAGGCAAACTCGACTTCGACAAGTATCTGCTCCATATGGGCCTTTATGATCTGGTGAAGACTGAAACAGGCCTGGAAAGAAAGAAGACTCCCGCGGCTGAAAGCTTCAAACGAACAGTTGCACGGGGTCTTCCTGCCATGGCTGCGCAACCCGCCGAAGAACGAATGAGGAATGCCGTCGGATAGAGCAGAAGGAATTCAAGTAATTCCCGGAAAGCGTGCCGCAGACACAGCGTCTAACTCACTCCCGCCCCGGGTCCATCGGCCGTCCATTGCAGCGGGGCCGCATGCATCAGCCTGTTTTTGCCGGAGCGATCCCATGAATGGAAAACCATGAGATCAATATCTTCATCCTCTCCCCTCAGAAGTGACATATGACCCGGACCGGTAAGGTCAACGGACGACTGCAGCAGTTTCGGCTGTGAGGTGTCTCCGAAGAATGGACCGGTCACACTTTCCGCCACGGCATAATCAACTCCGTATGTCCTGTCTTTCCAGCATCCTCCGCTGAAGAAGCAGTAATACTTTCCATTATGCCGGCGCACGCAGGGGCCCTCCAGCGTATGCCAGTCGAACTCGCGTCCGTACATAACCCGCTTTTTCATGAACAGCTGCCAGTCATAACGGGGTCGAAGCACCACGCGTTCCTCCCCCGCAGGCGTAATCATGTCGAGAAGCCTGTCCACAACAAGTCCTGTTCCTGCTTTCGCATCCCCGGAGGAATCAAGAAAGTCCCTCGCGTAGAAAAGATACCATTTTCCGTCAATATCACAGTAAGGGTGGGCGTCTATGGCGAATGGGTTTGAAAAAGGATCTGTCAGAGGAGTGCCGGCATCTTTGAATGGTCCCGCGGGTGTGTCGCTTACAGCGGCGCGGATGTGATGGAGCCTGTCGTCGAACCCGACCGAATAATACAGATAGAAGACTCCCCTGTGCTCCGCCACTTCCGGCGCCCAGTACGTATCGCCGTATTCAGGCTCGAGACGGGGCATCGCGAACCGCAGAAACTGCCAGTGCTGGAGATCGACAGAAGTGATCAGGGGAAACACTCCGGCAGGACTCGGATCAGCTGCTGATTCCCGCTCCCCCGTTCCCACCGCATAATACCGGCCCTCCGCCCGCCAGACGAAGGGATCGGCGAGATATTTGTCGTACAAGGCTCTCATCTCGACGCAAGAATACCGCTGTCTCTTTTCGGCAATATCTGATCCTTGTCACCAGCGCGGGGCCTGCCGCACGCGAGAGCAGGCCGGGCGGTGATTTGAGTCATTCTGCTTCGCTCAAGTCGACTGCTATATCACGTCTGATGGGAAGGTTTTTTCTCCGCATGATTGTCTTTGCCGTCATGCTTCCTGCCGCATGTTCGCCCCCCGTGATACGACAGCATGTCGATCAAGGATGGTCCATAATGCCTGTTACGGATTCTTCGCGCGGTCTCTTCATTTACACTGAACAGTTTGACGGAAGCGCGGGAACCCCTGTTACAATCGAGTATGAGCAGCGCTTTGATTCATGGAACCAGTCTGCGAGTCTCGCGTTCCTTATTGGCGAAACCTGGTACATCTCTGATGCGGGCTTCACATCGCCCTGGCGTGAGTGGCGAAAAGTCATCGTACAGCCCGGGAAAATGACGTACGGAATTGAGGAGAATGGTCCCGCGTCTCCCGACAACAGCGGCTATGAACTTCCCAAAGATGCGCGTGTGAACGCGCTTGGACTTTTTCTTCCGCGCGCATCGGGAAAGGTGAGGATTGCGAATTTCAGGGTGACGGCGCACGGCGCAGTCACTTCACTTGCACCGCGAATCTCCCCTGATAAATCCCGAGGAGGACGTCAGCGATCTTTTCACCGTTAATAATCATTTGAAGATTATCGCTCAGCGGGATTCGCGTATTCCACATGGCTCCCGGCTGCTGCAGCTCTGTGAACGCTGCACTGTCGATCAAAACCCTTCCAAAACAGACACTGACGCGTGTCATTCCCGACCCGATGGAAGGCGGAGTAGATGCCTGCTGGTGAGGCTCCAGAGCCAGTTCACCCTCCACGCCGCACAGCCGGACGGGAAGAAGAAACCCATCTTTCCGCCTCAATACGCCACGATCGCCGATGGGGACTTCCAAATCCACCACCGCTCCTGATCTCACGTACTGTGCGACCTGAGCCGGGGGGACCCCCAGCTGCGTAAGCTCTATAAGGTACTCGCCGTCAGCTTCAGTATTCCTTGTCGACTGTGATACAAGCTGCCGTCGCCAGAGACCGTCCATCCGCTCGACCATTCGAGGGCCGAGCGAAAACCATATCGAGCAGATTTCATTATTCAAGCACACAGAGACCTTGACAACTCCGGATCCTTTGACAGCGGCAGGATCAACAAGGTTTCCGAACTTGAACACGGAGTTCTCGGAAGCAGTCCATGAAAGAGAAAGACTGGTAAGCAGTCTTCGGCTCAGATATTCGAGTATTATGGAATTAGCTGCATCAAATCCGTCTGGAGAAGCAGAATTCAGAATCACGTGCGCGGCTCTTTCATCCATAAGCAGCGCGACTGTTTCACCGTCCACCGTCCCCTGAAATGCGATGCGGGGAGTTGCGTCACCGGGAATAGAAAGAAGGCATTTTACTTCAGGCACACGAAGTTCAATAACGAGCGCATGCGAAAGGGGCAGCCATTGAGCTGCAAGGCTGGGAAACCATTGCTGGGGTGCGCATCGCAGAAACCCGCGTGAATATTCCACCTCAGCGAAGGTAACCTGACGGAGATGCTTCTCCGGTTCCCACTGTGTAAGACTCAGGTATTCAGCTGTATCGCTGCGCGCCGCCATTTACTCCTCCTCAATACCTGAATCGGCAGGGGCACAGCCGCACCCGGCCACTGATTTCAGATGCTCTTGCGCCCGCTGCAGATCAGACTCAGCTTCACGGATTTTACGCACCTGTTTACGGATTTTCTGCCGGACTATTCTCCGGTAACGATCAAGCATCTGCAGTTTCCCTATGTCTCCCGCAAGAACAAGTGTTTTCGGAGAGAGCTTTTTGAACTCCCTGTGCAGTTCATCGTGCTCTGCCCGGAGCTGTTCAAGAATGAGTTCACGCCGCACGACCTCATGCCGGATCCCGCTGACGTCCTCGTCCTCAGCCGGGCTCCCGCCCTGAAGCACCTCCGTTTCGTCGAATTCCTCAGCCTCATCATTTAAATCATTCATCTCCCGGCCTTTTCCAGGCTACCGCAGCTGCTCCACCGCCATTCTAAAGACAGTTCCTGCAAGGGGCATTCTCAACTCCGCCTTCTGGCCTGCCAGTTCTTCAGCAGCTGCCTTGAGTTTTGCACCGTCGGCAGCGTCCGTTTCGAGATAATTCGCCGCTTCGATTCCGTCAAGCAGAACCGCAACGGCGACAAGCCCCTGCTGACGAACAGGCAAAGATCTCAAAGTTTTGGTGTCCACTCGCCTCCTGACAGATCAATGGAAGAATGTTTTCCCTGGTCCTTCAATACGTCCATTCTGGCCACTTTCGGCACAATAAGCCCTTGCGATTCGGCATCGATGAACGCGCGTGACTGCTGATACCAGCTGTACCAGTATCCGGCGACAGCACCCACAGATGCGCACGCCACAATCAGACCGACGATTATATATGCGATGGCCGAGTAATCGTCTTTCGGAGTCCTCCATAAACCCAGAAAGTCTTCGAGAGGCAGGGGAACGGGCTTTCCTTTGACGTTGAGCACGCCGATCTGCTCTCTAAGTTCATCGTCGGTATCGCTCCTCTCCAGCGTAATAAGAACTCTATCACGAGCCACGCCCGGAACAGCGCTCTGAACTATCGTCGTCAATTGATCCTGCCTGCCCTGCATTCCGCTTTCATCTTCAACAACGACCGATACCGTCGGTTGTTCCCCCTCTTTGAGAAAACTGGATCGGACGACCACCCGGGCAGATACCACTCCTGGAATATTTTCCAGAAGCCTCTCCACCTCCAGCGCCACAGCCCGGTCGACTTTAATCTGCTCAACCTCCCGCGAACCCGGAAGAATCCCCTGGCTCGATATCAGCTCCTCGATCGGATTCCCTTTCTCGAGCAGTCTCTGCTCATCAATAAGTATTGCCGCCTCGCTTCTCGCTCTCCTTTCAACCCAGACCCCGAACGAACCTCTGCCTCCCGCTTCCTTTCGTACCACAGCGCCGATTCCGTGCGAACTCAAAACAGCCATCATATGATTGGCTTTGTTCTGGTCGAGGCCGCTTCCCACCTGTTCACCCTGACAGCCCGCAAGCAGAACGCCGAGCATGATAATCCGGATCAGAGGTGAGACCACGCTTACCTTCATTTCATTCCCACATAAGCAATCAACGACACGAGAAACTCGACATCACCGAAGCGAATCCAGTCACCGTGCGAGACCGGGAAAGGGTCGACTTCCTTTCTGTATGAATCGGCATCTCTGCCTCTGTGGAATACTCCACGGTCACTCATCAGATCCTGAAGTTTCACGCTATCAGCACCGACTATAACAAGCGCATGCGGAGTTGAAACGCTGGGATCGTCAATAATCAAATCCGACTGTTTAAGGCTGTTCCGTGTGGCAAAGAAACGGCCTTCACGAAGCTCTATCGAACTTCCTTCCGATTCTGAATAGCTCACAAGCCATCCGACGAGTCGTCCTTTCCTGCCCGGTTCCGATCGGACACCTTCATGACTCGGCCGGGAAGCCGGCACCTCACGTACCGGTTCTTCCTTTCGCTCTAAGAGCCGCTCTACCGCCGGAACCGGCTCCTTCTTCTCCTCTTTCATCCGCTTTTCTTCGGGAACAACCGGTGCGGGCTGAGGCTTTGATGGAGCCAGAACAGGTCCAGCTGCCTTGACCTTTTCAACCGGTTCCGCTGCACGCGGAGCCGGCTCTTTCTTCTTCGCGAATGAAAGACCGCCTCTGCGCGTGCTTCCCGTTTCCACGACGACTTTGGGCTTCACCGCTCCCCTGCGCGGGGCTGCAGAAGCCGCTGAATCACCCTCACGCGACTCCGTAAAAGGCGCAGCCTGAGGTTCAGGAACAGCTTCTGGAGGTTCAACTGCCGTATCTTGAATCAGCGATTCCGTTTCAGCTGCCGGGGCTGCCGCAGGCTCCAGAATTACCTTCTCAGTCGGAGAGGGCCCAGCCGCCGGCGGGACTACCGTCTCCCGGACAGGCGACACAAATACGGGGTTCGGATCAGGCTCGGCAAACGGCACTATATTCCCTCCGTCACTTTTTGCTCCTTCGACAGGTTCTGGAGGCGTTTCTTCCGCCGGTTCTTCTTCGTCGAATTCATCGAGAAAATCGTCTTCGAGCCCGTCGAAGTCATCTTCATCATACGCATCATCATCGTCCCCGCCCTCAGCGAGCAGATCATGGACATCATCCTCGTCAGCCGGATCTTCGTCGTCACCGAGATCCTCAAGATAATCACTCAGCGGGTCGTCCACATCGTCTTCATCATCAGCTTCAGCAGGAGCAGAAGCGGCGGCGGGCTCCTCGCCTGCAGATGAAGGGGGTTCCATCGGCTCTGTTTCCTCCTCAAGACCAGCTTCTTCCGAAGCACCCGGGGGTTCCTCCACTGCAGACTCCTGCCTGATCTTCTCAATCGCAGACGCGGTATCCTCCTCCGACTCGGTTCTCTGGCGAACCCGCCGGGCCTTATCTTTCGAATCGTCATTGAGCTGCGCTGCTGTATCAAGCTTCGCACCACACATTCTGCACCGCGTTGACGCTGCGGGCACCAGGCTCCGGCAGGAAGGGCATCTGACAAAGGTTATCTCTGTGCTATCGGCGGACATCGTTTGGACTCCTTCTCAAAAACAAGTATGCAACCTCATACAAAAATCGATCTGAGCAGCAACCATGCGACCAGCACGATCAGCAAAGTTACCAGAAACAATGTAAAATACAAAAATTTCCTCGAGCGTTTATCGAGCAGCTGGACGAAGTCCATGAAGGCGGCAAACGTTCCACGTTTCCGCTTTTTCTCCGGAACGAGTCCCGCGCCATCGGCCGATTCAGCAATGGCCCTGGCAACTGCTGCCGTGAGGCTTTTCGTCCCTCTGCCTGCACGGGTCAGCCTCGATTTTCTGTCACTGAACACAAAGGGCTCTCCGTGCGACTCGATGAAGAGACGCTCCTGGTCTTCGTTGAAACAGATCGCCACCGTCACACCCCCGCCGAAATCGAGGACTTTCGGCTCTCCGCGAATGGCAAGAGTATCCCCTTTTTCGAGAATCCCTTCGTCATATTGCGTCCCGTTTGTGCTGAGATCCTTGACAACCAGCTCGTTATCATGACTCCGCGAAACCATGCAGTGAAGCCTTGAAACGTGAGGAACACCGAGCCACATGTCGCTGGATGGATCTCTGCCGATCTTCAGAGTTGAATTCTGGTTAATGACCACACGAGACGGACGTGCGCCCTCTGAGACGCAGAGCACTGCGGGATATCCGCGCCGGGGCGGCGGCGGTACAGCTTCAATCCGCTCGCTTGCGCTGCTCAGAAGATTTTCCGCCATTTCCTCGGAATCCACGCCGACGATGGATATATCGCGCCCTATTGTCACCGGAACGCCGGAGGGAACCATCGTTTTTCCGCCAATCTGCTGCTGATCAATGAAGGTTCCGTTAGTCGATCCGAGATCCTCAACCCAGAATGAGCCTCCTTCAAATCCCATCTTTGCGTGCTGGCTCGAAACCTCGGGCGAATCAAGGCGAACGAGGCACTGGTTTGAACGGCCGATGGCAACTGTCTGCTTCGGAGAAAATGAAATAATCATCGGATTCTGACCGAACACAATTACGGCCGGAAACCGAGGTCCGGCAACAGAAGCTGCGTTCTGCAGAACCCGGACACCCGCGCGATCGGGGGGTTCCCCTTCTTTGTAGACGAGGTCGGCATCAAGAGCCTGAATCTCCAGAACAAGCGAACCAATCTGGACTGTTGCCACGTTCTCATAAATCTGATCTGACAACCCAAGCGCATCAATAGTCTTTGCTGAACCGAGTGGTCTGCACCGCAGTCTCCGTCCTTTGTCTCTGATGACACGGAGTTCGACTTCATGCTCTTTCATATCTTCGACAACGACATGCGCGTAATCGGATGCGCCGATAACAACATGCGGACGTCGCACGAGTATTGTCTCAGGCTGAGACACTCCATCGTTGAAATCTATCTCAATCGCGAACATTCCAGTTCCAGCAATGCGGTCTTACCATGTGGTCTCCCCTCTTTGCCGCAGCAGCACATATCCGGCCGCAACCCGGCGATTGCGGAGTCCCAATAGTAGGAATATGAAATAACACAATAAGATCCAGAAATTTACCTTCCAGCAGAAAAAGGTTTTGCTGACACGATGATTTGTCGAGCACATCTAAACCGCCTTTTTAATTTTGCCCCGGTCTGGAATTCATGGATCCCAGGATTCATTAGATGCATCTTTTGAATATTCCCTGAATTAAGGTAAGGATGGTGTCATGGCTGAAGAACAGACAAGAAAAATCCTGATAATCGATGATGATGTGACAGCTCTCGACATCGTTGATTTCCTCTTCGAGGACAGGGGGTTCGAAGTAGTCCGCCGGGCGGACGGTATATCAGCACTGGAGTGTGTCGAAGAAGAGGATCCTGACATAATTCTCATCGATCTTATGATGCCAAGGATGAATGGCCAGGAATGTGTGCGGCAGATTCGGGACAGAGGCCTGACGCTTCCAATCGTTGCCTTCACTGCTCTTGACGACCCCGAAGTTCATCAGGAAGCTATCGATGCCGGATGCAATCTTGTGCTCACAAAACCGTGCAAGCCTGCACTTCTCGTAGAGCATATCGAGAAGTTCCTGGGATAACGGCAAATGGAGGAAGACTACTCCTCCATATACCGCAGTGAAATCTTCCCGATCACAATCTCATCCCCCGATTTCAGGAGATGCTTTTCGCCGGCCTGCAGCTTCTGAAGTGCGTCTTTCCGGATGAACGTTCCGTTGAGGCTTCCCAGATCTTCCAGTGTAACCCCGGTCTCCTCCAGGCAGATCACGGCGTGCTGCCTCGAAACCTTTGCATCTACATCCTCCTCGTCAAGATCGACTGCCAGCGGCTCATCGCTGTCCGGATCAACCCGGCCTATCAGGTTCTCCCCTGCCTCGAGCAGAAACTCTTTTTCTTTGTTTTTACCACGAATTACCACTAACTTTGCGTTTCTATTCATTTTGTCCGCGCACCTTCGCAAAGATAAAATCGCATCTCAATTTATTTATCTACTCTCTCACAATTTATTTCCGGCTTACTGCATCCTATAATAAGGAGCGTCTGCCAGCCAAGAGACGAAAGATGAGCTGGCGTGGAGCAATAAGAAATTTCAGGTGGGGCATTGTGACAACATTCCCCAGAGCGCTCTGCAGAGCAGAGCATTTAATTGAATCAGGCCCGCTGTTTAAGCGCAGGAAAAAGCTTTTCGGACGATCGAAAGGGAGCTTCGTCTCCCTGAAACGCATATGATACAGGGAATTGTTCTTAACATAGAAAAGCAGGTGTGCAATTGCACCGGATGTCTTCGCGGCGGGCACGAGCCTATGGAGTTCAATCTATGGATCTGCGAATGCTTATCAATGCCCGCGATTATGAAGAGTGCAGAATCGCGATTACGGAAGATGATCAGCTTGTGGAACTCGAAATCGAATCTGATTTCGGGCGAAAATTAAAGGGCAATATATATAAAGCGCGGATTTCCCGCATCGAACCGAGTCTTCAGGCTGCGTTTATCGACATCGGAACCGAGCGAAACGGATTTCTTCAGATTAACGATATTCATCCGTCTTACTTTCCCGCCCGATACGCGGGCGATCATATCCCTTCACATAAAATAAACATTCAGGATGTGCTTCAGGCCGGCCAGGAACTTATAGTGCAGGTCGTCAAGGAAGAGCGGGAACTGAAAGGCGCTACCCTTACAACGTATCTTTCCCTTCCCGGCAGATATATCGTGGTGATGCCGGGGAGTGACAGAGGCGGCATTTCGAGAAAGATCGTCGATAGTGAACAGAGGAAACGCCTCAAGAAACTGTGCGTCGAACTCGAAGTTCCTTCAGGAATCGGCCTCATTATTCGAACCGCGGGGCTCGATCGTTCACAGAGCGAACTTTCGCGCGACCTGACCCTGCAGCTGAAACTGTGGGAGCGGATCCTCAACGAGGCGCAGAAGGCGTCGTCGCCGTCACTGCTTTACAAAGAGAGCGATCTCGCGACGCGCGTGGTCCGTGATTATTTCACGCCGGAAATAAGATCGATAGTCATCGACGATTCCGAAACCTTCCAGAGAGTCCGTGAGTTCGTGGACCAGGTCATGCCCCGGTACCGTTCCCGTGTCAAAGAGTATACGAACCCGGAACCCCTGCTTGCCCATTATAACGTGGAGCACGCCGTTGCAAGCACCATGGTTCGAGAAGTGGCGCTGAGGTCCGGCGGCTCTCTTGTCATCGAACAGCTCGAAGCGCTCGTGGCCATCGATGTGAACTCCGGGAAAGCAACCGCAGGCGGAAGCATTGAAGACACAGCTTACCGGACAAATCTTGAAGCTGCTGACGAACTCGCCAGACAGCTCAGGCTGAGGGATCTCGGCGGTCTCATTGTAATAGACTTCATAGACATGCTCGACAGACGCCACAAGGCATTGGTCGAGAAGCGGCTCAGGAACGCGATCAAAACAGACAAGGCAAGAGTCGAGGTTGGAAAGATTTCCAAGTTCGGACTGCTCGAGATGTCGCGTCAGCGGCTCCGTGCATCTCTCAACAGCCAGAGCTATTTCAAATGCCCGAACTGCATCGGCCAGGGGCAAATCCGTTCCCCGGAACTTGTCGCGCTGGAAGTGTTGAGAAAAATCCAGTCAGCAGTAGTAGTCGGACAAGTGACAATTGTGAAGGCCCGCCTCGCCCCTGCCCCTGCAATGTTTCTTTTGAACCGCAAGAAAGCGTACCTCAGCGCGCTCGAGAAAGATTACAGCATCCAGATATACGTTCTTGCGGATGGACGCCTCAGGCAGGATGAATATCAATTCGAAATGGAAAGCCGCAAGGGGGCTGTCGATGCCCACGCCGCACATACAATCACCGGAACTCCGCCGCCCCCGTCCGCCCGGGTGGAAGAGGAAGACGAAGACGAAGAGGAAGAAGAATTCGAAGGAGAAACCTCCCGCGCTCAGGCACCGCAGGCGGAAAGAAGACTTCGAAAACTGCGCCTCAGCCGCAGCCGAAGGCCGAAAAAGCCCGCGGACCCCGGGAAAAGCAGGGGGAAAAATACCCGATTGTGACGCTCCGAAACCTCTGCTAAATTTCTTACAGCTTAAAACTACTTAAAGTTTTCCTGATAAGCGGGGCATTGAAGAGTCTTCGCTGGAGTATAAGGTTCAGAGGTTAAACGTTTTCGATGCATAAGCAGGCCAGGTTGCAGGAGGATTTATGCCGTATGGCGCGGTTTGGCGCGAACCTCGCGGACGCGCACAGCTGTCTCATCTTCCTTCCCGTTGAAAGTCTCCTTGAATTCGAAAAACCGGAGAAAGGGACACTGATCCTGACAGGATTTCACTCGCTCAGCGACGACATAATTGAGGAGCGAGTCATCCCCGCCGGATTCGGACTCATCGGCTGGGTCGCAAAAAATCACCGCTCAATTCATGTTTCTCCGTTCGAACGTGACAGCAGAACTCTCGGGATTTATCAGGAAGATCACGAACTGAAAAGCTTTATAGGGATCCCCATCGCTGTCTCGCGTTTCATCCAGGATACAGGCGATGTGTCGGGCGTTATCGCGTGCGACAGCAGAAAGGCCTACGCATTTTCGAAACTGCAGGGCAAACTGCTTGAAGATCTTTCCGCCGAGATAAGCAACCTCCTTCAACTGCATGGGAGAATAAGCGTAGGCGAATCACTGAACACTTCCTGGGAGACTTTCAAGCAGCGGAGCAGTAACCTTGTCAAGGCTCTCGGTAAAGAAGCAGTCGAAGTGCTGAGGCTTCGTCCGGAGAATTTTTACCAGGTGGAAGAGAAGCACGGCATCGATTACGCATCTTCTCTCATAGACCAGGTGGTCCGGCTCATACGGCAGACCCTGCCCCCCCACTTCCCCCTCTACCGCACGTCGACTGGAGATATTGTCATCCTCCTTGACAACATGATGACTTCATTCTTCGCGAACAAGATAGATAACCTCTGCAATCATATGGCTGTTCGCGGAGAAAAACTAACTTTTGTATTTAAACGCGCGTCTCTCGCGAACCGGAAAGGTGAAGACTTCAATCTGGAGAGGATTGTTGCCGAGGCTATTCCGGGAGAGGAGCATCAGAAGGGCAGTTATTATGAGCAGCACCGTAGAGCTTAGCACCCCTCTTACGTACACAAGCTTTTACAGCCCGTCCATGCTGAGGCGCCTGAGAATGTTCTGGTGCAATGATCTTGCGATTGATCTCGGAACTGCAAACACTCTCATATACATGAGGAAGCAGGGAATCGTTCTGAATGAGCCGTCAGTAGTGGCAGTTGAAGAAGGGACGAAGAAACCGCTGGCGGCAGGCCACGCGGCAAAGGAAAGATTCGGAAAAACATCCTGCAGCGTCCAGTGCATCCGGCCGATGAAGGACGGAGTAATCGCTGATTTTGACATTACCACAACGATGATTGAGCGCTTTCTCTCGCGGATCCGCAGCAGATGGGCGTTCACAAAGCCGCGCGCTGTGATAGGTGTTCCCTCGGGAATTACACAGGTGGAAAAGCGTGCGGTGATTGAAGCCGCGCTTTGCTCCGGCGTTGCGGACGTCATCCTTGCCGAGGAACCGATGGCGGCAGCTATCGGGACAGGACTGCCGGTGGATCAGGCTATCGGAAACATGATCGTGGACATCGGAGGCGGCACTACTGAAGTTGCAATAATAAGCCTCAATGGCACGATTTATTCTCACTCCATCCGGGTGGCCGGCGATGAGATGGATGAGGCGATTCAGCGTTACGTTCGCAGGAATTTCAGCGTCGAAATCGGGATTTTCGACGCTGAAAAGATAAAAGTCATTCTTGGCTCGGCGCTTCCATTTGGAAGACGCCGATCCATAAAAGTTATGGGACGGGATCTGGCGACAAGCTTCCCCAAGGAAGTGGAGATGGATGATGAGATGGTTCGGGAGGCTCTGGACGAGCCGATCGATGCGATTATCTCATCGATCATGACGGGCATCGAGCAGATCACACCGGAGCTGGCGCATGACATCGTGAACCGCGGGATCTACCTCGCGGGCGGGGGCTCGTTGCTCAAGGGCCTCGACGAAAGGCTCTCCCGTGAAACAGGGATACGGTTTCACAGAGCGCACGATCCGTTGAGCTGTGTCGTCCGGGGTGTCGGCCAGATCGTGGATAATTTGAAGGAATTAAGGGTCCTTTGCATTTCGTAAAGATTCCGGCCCGCGAACTCACCTTCCACGCCGATCGGGGTTCCGGCCCGGGTGGCCAGCATAAAAACAAAAAGAATACGCGCGTAAGGCTTCTCTGGGATTTCGAATCGTCTTCCGTTCTCTCGGATGTTCAAAGGGCGATATTAAGATCAAAGCTGCGGGCGCGCCTCAATGAATCCGGATTGCTGGAGATGGTCGCAGGTGAGGAACGCTCCCGGTCCGCAAATCTGGAAGCAGCTCTCTCACGAATGGAGGAGCTGGTGCGGAAAGCTCTGATTCCCAGAAAGCGGCGGATAAGGACCCGCGTGCCCGGCCAGGAGAAAGAAAAGCGCATTACCGCAAAGAAACGCCGGTCCAGAATAAAAAAAGACCGTTCCGCGGGCCGATTCAGCGGGGATGACTGAAACCTTCCCTTCGTAACGGGTATCTAATCTTTCAGAGGAGAATTTCCGGCATTGGCAAGAAAAAGAAAGTTTTCAGCATGGAGGTCTGTTCTCAAGGACGATTCACAGACGATATCGACTCAGGAACAGCCCGGATACGTCCGCAGGAAGCGTAAAAACACCTTGTCCAATGTTTTTTTCTCCCCCTGGCAGACTCGCTCCGACCTGGACGCCTCTCAATTTTCTGTCGTAAGTGCTCCCCGGAAAAATACAGATATCTTTCTCCGCAACTCGAGCATCGATCCGGAAGTTCAGCCTCAGTTCACGAGCGGCCAGGAAAAAATCGACATTCTGATTAAACTCCTTGTGGGGGGGTCCGTGCTTCTTGCTCTTGGCATCTTAGCTGTCCTGCTGCTTCGCTGATTATCCTGAAGCCGAGAAAGCCTGCCAGCATGAGCGCTGTGAAGATCCGCCACATCATGCTGCACTCGACATACGCGCCTGGAATCCGGGAAGCCAGGATTACTATCACTTTGAATATACGCAGCACTGTCAGCAGTCCATCCAGAACGAAATCTCCTCCGCCCATTCCGGCTGCGAAAAGCAGCAGCGCGAGAACGCCGCCTTTGCAGACAACCGCTGAAACCGGGGCTACCAGCAGGGGATTCAGCAGAAATGCGATGGGCGAGAAAATTCCGAACCAGCATACCGAAACAAGCGACGTGAACAATGACCCGTAAAAGCATGTCCGCAGATACTGCATGCCCGCGCTGTCTCCCCTGCGCGCCCCGAGGGCGATACCGAAGAGAGCTGCGAAAGTGAGTTCTGTTCCGGGTTCCAGGATCGCTCCGGGGCTCATGAGCGACACGATAAGAAGTGTGGTGAGTATTGTATGAAGAAGGCTTCCTGTTCGTTCCAGGAGAATTCCTGAAACAAGAGTCACTATTGCCACTGCTGCGCGGACAACCGCAGCCTCTGCACCTGTTATCAGCACATAGAGCAGAGACCCGCCAAGCCCGATGCAGTGGGCAAGAGTTCGCGCCGGAAAGACGGGCGGGATTATTCGGAACATCGTGAGAAGGGAAAAAAATACCGAATAAATAAAGTAATAAAAAAGCGTGACCTGATACCCTGAGACAACGAGAATATGCATCAGTCCTGTGCGCTTGAACGCGTTTTCCGTCGAATCTCCAAGAACATCCTGTATCCCGAGAAACATCGAAAGAAAAAGTCCCGCGTCTTCATCGTTACTGGAATGTCTTGTGACCGTCCGGTACGCTGCGTCTCTCAGAGCCGATGCAACCGGCGGACGCCCCCGGTTCAGCGGGGCAGCATAATTCACCGTGCAGATCAGACTTATCCCGTGCCTCATCAACGTGGCTTCGAACGTGAACGGGTTCGTATCGTCTGCGACATTCACGCAGTGAACCTTGAAAACGCCCCATGCTCCCTCCTGAACCCCGCTCAGATTGAACCAGGGAAGGTCTCTGCCTTTGAAAAGCGCGCGGCGTTCGGCGAGAATTTCGTAATCAGAGGGAGCTTCTTCAATAACGGCTTTGAACTGCACCGACCCGGGTTCCGGCCGCCTGACCTGCCCCTCCAACCGGGCCGTTACCTGGATCATCTGAGCAGAAATTTCCGGCAGGACTTCCGGACGTGCAGCCAGAACTGAAGCCATGCCTGCGACAAACGGAAGGAGCTTCTTCCAGGAGACAGCCGGGATTCCCCGGAGGGACCGGATCAACACGATGCCCGCAGCGGCCGCGGCCGCGGCACAGAGAGATCCTGTTTCGCCTGCTGCGGCAGCGACCACCTGCCCCGCAAGCATGAACACAAGAAAAGGAAGGACAGGGAGGTCGCGCCTCAGTTTTGCGGCGACGCGTCTGTTGAGAAATCTCGCGATGCAGTAATGCATTCAATGAAATCGGTGAATTCCGCTGTTTGTTGCGGATTTACATAACTCTCTCTGATCTTTAGAATTCTTCCATGATTCCGCGGCTTACAGTTCTGGTGCTCGCCCTGCTTCTGGCTTCCGGATGCGCTGTGCGGCACGAGCTTTCTCCCGGCGAAGAATACGCAAACGCGCTTCAAAAAAGCCGCGAAGCCGTAAAGCGTTACGGAGCTGTTGAGAATCCGGAAGCAGGACGGTACCTGCGTTCAATGGCGTCAAGACTCTCGGCCTCGGTTCCCTACCCCCCGCCCCGGAACGCGCAGTACAGCGTCACAATACTGAATACGGCCGATTCTCTGGCCTTTTCACCAGGCAGCGGGTTCATCCTGATGTCCCGGGGTCTCATTCTTTCTCTGAAGTCGGAAGATGAACTGGCGTTTGTCACTGCTCATGAAATAGCTCACCAGGAACTTGGACATACGACCGTAATCTCGGAACCGGCGGGAGAAAAAGTGGAATTTGACGCCGACAGATTCGCCGCAAGCACGATTGCCCGCGCAGGATACGATTCATGGCAGGCTCTCAGCGCGATTAAGCATGCCGCGCATAACCGGGAGGATCTCCGAAGGATGAACGATGCTTCCGCCCTCCTGGATCGGCGGGCGGCAAAACTTCGCGAGTTTCTGGGGAAATCGTCGCTCCGGCCCTATTCCGGCTTTCCCCTGCCTCAGAGAGAATTCCTCCGTCTCAGGGAGATGCTCAGGTAATCGGGGAGACTCTTTTGCGTCTTGCCGATTTTCCCATTATGATAAGCCGCACCTGTAATTACGGAGTATTAAATGGAGTACATCCTCTGGTTCATAGATTTTTTTCTTCACCTCGACCAGCATCTCGACACGCTTATTCAGGCTCAAGGATCGTGGTCATATGTAATCCTCGGTACGATAATTTTCTGCGAGACCGGCCTTGTCATCACCCCCCTTCTGCCCGGCGACTCGCTTTTATTTGCGGCCGGAACATTTGCAGCGAGGGGATCCCTGAACATTGGAATACTCCTGCCCGCGCTCTTTCTTTCAGCAATAACAGGAAACACAGTAAACTATCACATCGGGCATTTCCTGGGCGATAAAGCCTTCGAGAAATATCCGGGCATTTTCAAGCGCAAATACCTCGAGAAAACAGAGCGTTTCTACGAAAAATACGGAGCCAAAACCATAATTTTTGCGCAGTTTGTTCCGATTGTCAGAAGCTTTGCGCCGTTTATGGCGGGCGTCGGGACGATGAAATATCCAAGGTTTGCGCTCTTTAACATGACGGGAGCGGCACTCTGGATGGGAATAATGCTCGGCGGGGGGTATTTCTTCGGGAATATCGATGTCGTGAAAAAAAACTTCACCCTGGTTATACTTGCCATTATTTTCGTATCCATACTTCCTGCTATAATAGAAGGAGTCAAGAACCGCCTGGAGGCGAAGGTGCTCTCCCAGGGGAGCTGATCCTTTTTGGAGGCGCTATGCGACGACCAGGATATGCATTAATGCTCTTTGCTTTATCATCTCTTGCATCGTGTGTTGATGTACCGGGAGGAGGTGGTTACGACCCGTACGGTCCTTCCTATGATGACGGAGGTTATTACTATCCGTCAAACCGCTATCATGACGGTTACTACGACAGGGATTATTACAGACGAAAACACCTGGAGAAAAAAGTTGATAAACTCGAGGATGAGCTCGAGAGGGAGCGGAGGAAAAACGCCGAGGAAGCTGCCAGGCGCAAGGACCATCGGCGGCAGCAGGATATAGAGCGCGCCGAGCGTGAACGGGCTGCGGCAAAACAGCGGGCGGCGGATGAAGCGGCCGAAAGGCAGCGGATACGCGATCAGGAAGCAGCGCGCAGCAAAGCTGAGCGGGAAGCCCGCGAACGGGAGAAGGAAAGGCATAAGAAAGAGCGCGACAGCCGCCGATCAGACGATAAAAAGAGCGATAAGCATGGCAGGAAGGCCTCCGGTCCCGGCGGCTGAAAGCGCGATGTGGAAGTGACCGCCGCTGGCGTCAAGACTCGTCAACTGCACGGAAATGGGACGGCAGCTCAATCGCTTCCTCTCCATTCAAATGCAACACCAGCACCACCTCAAATTCATTCGCTACATTATAATCAGGAATCGACGTGACACGCTCGAAACCATACCGTTTGTACAGCCTCTGCGCATCTTCGTTAGGCGAGCTTACACAAAGATAGAGCCTGTTCCCCATCTTATTCCCGGGCATATATTTGACCACCTCGTCCATCAGTCTCGTTCCGATTCCTTTTCCACGGCAGTTTTCATTTACCCAGAGGTATGCAATTTCAGGAAGATCCAGAAATCCGCGGGGATCAAAGAGGGCAAAACCAATCGGTTCCTTTTCCTCTTCTGTTGAATAGGCGATAAAAATCTTACTCCCCGGCACCCTCAATTTGTCATAGCATTCGCGGCGCGTGTAGCCATAATGCTGCCAGGGCTCGGTTGCCGACATGCCTCCTGCAAGTCTATACATGATTTTCCATTCCACATCCGCGGGATCCTGAACTTCTATGTCGATTTTGAGTTCCCCTTCATGTTCCTTCCGGGACTCGCGTGGAGAGGGCGCATAGTAAGTATCGCTGTTTTTGTTCCTTGGAGCGCGGCCGTTCAGCTTGAATATTACTTCGGATTGACCTTCGGCGAGATAATCAGAGACGTATTCTTCAATTATTCCGATTGGAGGTTCGCCGGCAGGTGGATCTCCAAGGCTCTGCCGCACTTCACCAAAGTACGGCTCGACAGGACTACCCTGCCCTATAGGCAGGGTTACATACATTACCGGATTTGTCTCGCCTGGATTTTCCGCCTTCCATCCGTACTCCAGGGAAAGGCTTCATGGGCCATAAGATAGACCATACGATCCACATCACGGGGAGAGGCGGCAGCAACACTGAGCTCCGGCCTGACGACACCGGCGCCATTTGTCATGGACGCTGCCCCGAGATCCGGTGTCCAGTCTTCATTATGCCCTGTTGCAGCACCCAGCCCAGTCATACTGCTTCTGTTCTCTCTAAACGTCCGTCAATCACGCTCGATAAGCCGCCGGCTCAACCAGCTCGCTCTGCAGATCCCACTGATTCTCCTCGATCATCCTCTGCATCATTCTGAGGCAGAGGTTCATCTGCTCTTCAAGCCTCACGTCGATTGTTCCAAGGATCCATCGATCGTGATTATCTATATAGTCGCGCATCTCTTTCACACCGTCGTAACCCACGATCTTCATGTGATCCCGGAACTTCAATCCTTCGCGGCCCGCATGAATGATTGCGCTCCGCACACCAAGGGCCATGTCATCGTTGCACGCGAATACCCCGTCCAGCGCGACGTTTCCTTTGCCGCCCGCACGCCGGAACGCCTTCAATGCCGCTTCCCTCGCCTTCTGACGATCATAGTGGAGGTCTTCCGTTTCATTGATCTTCACTTCCGGGAAGTGCATTCGAAGCTCCTCGCGGAAACTTTCGCATCGATTGCTCTCCCAGGTGGTTGATGAGCCCTTCAAGATCAGCATCGAAGGCTTTTTCACCTGCTGCTCTTCGAAATAATCGATGAAAAGCTGCGCTGCGAGCCGCCCTCCTTTCCTTTCATCTCCCCCGACAAACGGCGGAAGCCGGGTATCTTTCAGATCGGACCGCTTCATATCGACATCGAAGAGCACAATAGGCGTTCGTCCCTTGCTGTAAAAGTCAAGGAGTTGATGATGGTGATGGTCCGGGTCGACAGGGATAATAATTACACCATCGGCGTTCACATGACCTTTCGCAATCTGATCGAAGATGCTCCAGAGTTCAACGGAATCGAAACTCCTCGAAGGAAGTTTCGGTATCGTTACATAAGTGCTTGTCCTGATTTTGCCTGCTCCAATAATCAGCCGCTCGAGGACGTCGGCATAAAATGGCTTTGATTCCATCGCCGGGGAAATGAATATTATGGACTTGAGATCCTGCCGGGGAAATACAGGATGGCCTGCATCGGCGTCTTCTCCGGCGCTTTCTTTTGCGCGCTTCGCCGCTTTGTGGTTATGCCATTCTTCCTCGATTAGATCGGCAAGCCATTCGAGCCGGCCCGATTCTCTCACTTCCGTTTCATCGATAAGAATCGTTATCGCATGTGCTGGAAGAACATTTCCATTCAGCGAAAAGGAGACCGGGCCCGGCTGTTTCTTTCCGGGATTTGTCCGCTTGAAGAGTCTATTCGCCAGAGACTGTCCTTTCACATCGGCGCCGAAAACATCGCAGAGCCATCCCGTCTGTTTGTAGAGCGCGTCGTCAAGCGAAGAGGCAAGTGTTCCTTTCTTCCCGGACAAAAGCGGCGCCACACCCTTCTCCCGGTTTCGCCATGCCGCCGCTCTAAGCACAGCGACGGAAAGGGCCTGAACAGCGGATGTCCACTGAAACGTCGCGGCGCCGGGATATGCTCCGCTGTACCGCCCGCGGACTGCCTGAATGGAATAATTAAGAGGAGTGTAAATAAAGAGGGACCGGGTAAGTTCGAAGCCTCCATCAGACTCTCTCTTGCTGAACCAAAGGCATATGCGTGCCGGCGCATGTTCTGCTGAAGTCTTCACGATTCTTAGCGGCTGTGGCGCTGATGCACTGTTCATGAAATTTAACTGCCGAAGAGACAATTTCGACATAAGGATAACATCTCCTTTCTCTTGCCTCACCTTCCCGGATAACTAATTGTATTGAGGAGCAAAATGCCAGTCAAACTGGACTTCAGCTGAAAGGCGGCAAAAACGGACACTCTGAAATCATGACTGAAATTAATCTGGCAGTAGAAAGGGCGGTAGTTTAGACTGAGCGCCGAACTCGGGCAGTGAAAACATCCATGCTTACGGGTTGTTGGAATCGAAAAATGAGACTGAAGACGTTTCTTTCCACCGCCGTTATTTCATTCATGCTGCTGGTTTCAGCTCGCAGCCTGTGCCTCGCGCAGGAAAACATGTACGTGCCGGATCAGCTGAAGCCCTGGGCAGGCTGGGTAAAGGAGGAAATCCGGGATTTTCAGTGCGCAGTGGCCAGGGAGTCGAAACAGTGCGTCTGGCCCGCGCAGATTATGCTTGATCTCTCGAACAAGGGAGGAAAGTTCGAATATACGGTTTCGCTTGATACGCCCGGCGAGATTGCGCTTCCATCCGCGAAAGAAGCGCGCCCTTTCAACATTGCCGTTGTAACAGGAGGGAAAACTGTCCCGGCCAAAGTCGCGTTCGGGAAGGATGGCGTGTTGATCCGCCTCGAAAAAGGCGTTTCATCGATAACCGGAAATTTCTTATGGTCTCCCATGCCCGCGAATCTGAATCTTCCATCAGGCGCCGCTTTGATCTCCCTCAAAGTTGACGGGAAGGATGTTCCCTTTCCCCGGATCGGAGGCGATGGAAAACTGTGGCTCCGGGAAGAATTGGAAGAGCAAAAGGAGGAGCAGGACAGACTGAGGATAGAGGTGTTCCGACAGCT
>CAYQVO010000010.1:72405-87835 GCA_964421085.1 uncultured Bdellovibrionales bacterium
CGGACTCGGAACTATACTCCGGGAATCATCACGCCCGGGAACAGTCTGCCCATTCAGGTAATAAGCCCGGAACTCCCGTACCAGTTCGGTCCTGATTACTCGCTGACGCTTCAGCTCAAGCCGGGCACCCGCCATATGACTGTGGACTCAGTGCTTCCCGAACCGCCTTCAGCGTTATCGCCTGTCTCGACCACGGCCGAGGGCTGGCCTGACAAAGAGATCTGGCTGTGGAACCCTTCCGAGATCTTCCGTTCTGTGGAGATATCGGGAGGCACGCCCGTGGATCCCGCGCGTCTCAATGTCCCGCCGCGATTCAGGGGAAAGCCGGCATACGCGCTTCAGAAGGGGCAGTCGCTTGAATTCCATGAACAACGGAGGGCAGAGATCAATCCGCCCCCGAATCTTCTCAGCGTATACAGAACACTCTGGCTTGAACTCGATGGCAGTTCTCTGGTCACAAAAGATTCCATCACAGGTTCGATGAATCAGGTCTGGCGAATAAATACCGGCAAAGATCTTGTTCTCGACAGGATCGAAGTCGCAGGCATACCGCAGGTAATCACACAGGGAACAAAAGGCGCGGCAGGAGTCGAACTGCGCAGTCAGAATGTCGCAGTAAATGCGGAAGGCCATGTTGAAGCTCCGGGCAGATTCAAAGCTGTGGGATGGGATTTCAACGCGCACTCACTCAACATCTCCCTCCGGCTGCCGCCGGGATGGTCGCTCTTCGAAGCGGAAGGGACCGACAGCATTTCCTGGAGCTGGGTGACATCCTGGAACCTTCTCGACGTCTTTCTCATCCTTTTAACCGGCGTCATCAGCGCGCACCTTTTCGGCGTTGTTACCGGCACTGCAGCAGTGCTTGGACTGGTGCTTGCCCACGGTGAACCTGATGTTCCACGTCTTATGTGGTTTCATCTTCTCATCGCGTGCGCGATTCTTCGCTTCGTACCCAGGGAAAAAGCCGCCGTCTTTTACAGCTTTGCCAGGTTCTACTTTTACGCGACCATTGGGGTGCTTTTCCCTGTTCTCGCCGCATTTGCATTTAATCAGCTCAACACGGCCTTTTTTCCGCATCTTCCGGCGGGATTCAATGAGACCTGGGGCGAACTGCGTGTAATTTATGAATTCATTGAAGATTTCTTTCTCGTCTGGCCGGTTTTTCTTCTTGCGGTATGGGCGCTCATTCCGAACGCCGAACGGGGACATTACTGGAAGTGGGCGCTTTTCGGACTCATCACGTTCGGCGTGTATTTCTTCGTGCAAATCATCACATCTACCTACTTCGAGACCATGGAACTCCAGACCATGGAACTGGATGGCTTCACTCCGGATATGATGCAGATGCCTGATGCCGCTCCTCCACCTTCGCCCCGAAAAATGCAGAAGGGGAAGGCCCTGCCTTCGACAAGATCGGCTGCTTCGGCGAAAGAAGCGGTTCCTCCCGCCATGCCTGAGGAACTAATCCAGGTCGACCCTAAGGCGGTAATCCAGACTGGACGCGGACTTCCCTCCTGGAACTGGAAAGAGATATCTCTCGCCTGGAACGGCGAGGTGGCTGAAGACCAGGACGTCCGGCTGTATCTGGTTTCTCCTGCTTTGAACGGTGCGGTTGCCGTACTCAGGGTCATTCTGCTTCTTTTCCTTGCAATGTCCTTCCTGACAAAGGGAAGGCGGTTCATTGCACGCGCAGTTCCCGCAGCATGCCTTCTTTATATGCTCTCAGTCCCGCCTGCTTACGCCCAGACCTTTCCGCCTCGGGAGATGCTTGACGACCTGAAGGCCCGGATTCAGAAAGAGCAGTGCCAGGCCGACTGTTCCTCTTTAAACTCGATAAAGATCACTCTGCAGGGCGATGATGCGGTAATTGAGGCCAGAGTAAGCAGCCGGGGATCCGGTTCGATTGCTCTGCTCGGACCGGCAGAGCAGTTGTCAATCGCGGCGGTTTCACTCGATGGCGCCGATTTAAAAGCGCTTCGAAGAGAAGCTGACGGAACTATCCGGGCACGCATCCCGGATGGAGTTCACACGCTTCGCGCCTCCGGCAAAATGGCGCCGCGTAATCCTGTAAATCTGGTCTTCACCGACTTGCCGCAGTTTATCGAACTCGACGCTCCGGGATGGGATGTCGACGGTCTTACTGCAGGAGGTCTTGCAGGTTCGTCCCTGCAGCTTGCGCGGACAAAGAAGGCGGAGACAAAGGGAAGTGAGCTTATTGAAACATCCCCGCCGCCCTGGCTTATCGTGCAGCGGGAATTCCAGATAGGCCTTCCATGGAAGATACTTACTACCGTAGCGCGAACCGGAGATGCGCGCCGGGCGGTTATTGAAAAAGTGCCCCTATTCCCCGGTGAATTCCTGCTCAGCGACAATATCAGGGTTGAAAATGGTGAAGCCGTGCTGAGTTTCGGATTCGGCGAGACTCAAAAACGATGGGAAAGCACTATTCAGGAAAGCCCTGTTCTCGAACTTCGCGCCCCTGATATCGCAAAAAGCACGCAGATGCGAATTTCCGAGGAGTGGACTCTTCGCTGCTCTCCCATATTCACCTGCGATATTTCCGGCATCAGGCCTCAAGCCTCGACCTTGAGAGGGGAATCTGCGAGACAGTGGAAACCTTTCCCGGGAGACCATGTACGGGTTGAGATCCGCAGGCCTGCGGGGGTAGAGGGCAGGAGCCTTACCATCACTTCCGTGAACTATAGGGCTGCTCCTGGTGAAAGGATTCTCGCCGGAGACATCAGCTTTTCTTATACGAGTTCAAAAAGCGGTTACCTGAAGGTGGAAGTTCCTCCGGCTTCATCGCTGCAGAAGTTCGCCATAGACGGCATAAAGCAGGTCTCCTCTTTGAAGGACGGCGTACTGCGGGTACCTGTTACTACCGGGGCGCATAATGTCAATGTGGAGTTCTCGATGCCGTTTTCATTCGGCCTGTATACTTCAGTACCTCCCGTCTCTCTTGGGGAGCCTTCGGCCAATGTCCGGATCACTGCCGCCATGCCGCAGAATCGCTGGCTTCTTTTCTGCGGCGGCCCGGCGTGGGGTCCGGTTGTGCTCTTATGGACGAAACTTCTCTTCCTTCTGATCTTCGCTTTCCTTCTCGGCAGAAAGGGAATCAATCCTCCCGGCACTCTCGGATGGCTGCTTCTTGGACTCGGCCTTGTTACCCTGCCGGTTGTCTCAATTGGAGTTGTTGTTGTATGGTTCATGGCCTTTCGATACCGGAGCACGCATCGCCCCGGCGGAAAGAAAGCGTTTAATCTAACGCAAACCGCTCTTGTGGTTCTTACTATCCTGATGCTTGGCGTGCTTTACGAGGCCGTGAAGACAGGACTCATACTGAGCCCGGACATGACTATCCTCGGAAACAACTCGTACGGAAGTCAATTGAACTGGTACGTGGATTATGCGGGCGCAGGACTGCCCTCCCCCTGGATTCTCACTCTTCCCATGTGGGCATGGCGTGTGCTCATGCTGCTCTGGTCTGCGTGGCTTGTGAGCGCGCTGTTGAAGTGGCTCCGCTGGGGTTATTCGGCGTTTACATCAGGAGGCGCCTGACAGGGTCAGTCCGGAACAGCTGGTTAACGACTGGTGATAATTGATGGTGCGCCCGTTACAGACGGCGGCGTTCTTTGCGTCAGTAATTCAGGACGGCACGCAGGTGCCCACCAGTGCCGTCTGATACGAATTGTCCCTGTACATCTGTATGGCTGCAGCAGGATCTCCGTGGTAAATGAGCTGCCCTCGGGATAGAAGAGCCACCTTGTCGGCGCGCTCCTCCATAAGTTTTATGTTATGGCTCACTATTACGACGGTTTTGCCTGCCTCGAGGAACCTGGCGAAAACGTGTTTACACTTCTCCTGAAATCTCTCGTCACCCACAGCCAGAATCTCGTCAACCAGCAGAATATCGGGATCGATGTCCACCGCGACGCTGAACCCAAGCCTCGCATACATGCCTGAGGAGTAATACTTGACGGGGGTTGTGGCGAATTCAGTCAACTCGGCAAACTCCAGAATGTGTTCCACGCGCGAGCGGATATAATCACGGGATTTCTGATGCAGCGAGCCATTGAGGAAAATGTTCTCGATGGCGTTCATCTCGGGATCGAAGCCCGCGCCAAGTTCAATGAGCGACGAGACGCTGCCATCTACCGCCACCGTTCCCCGTGTCGGCACAAGCACACCCGCAAGGACTTTCAAAAGAGTACTCTTGCCGCTCCCATTGCTTCCGATTACGCCAAGAACAGTCCCCTTCTCGACTGCGAGAGAAACTCCCGAAAGCGCGTCGAATGTAGAGTAATGTTTGCGCAGTCCATGCTTGAAAAACTTGAGAAGAGACTCCTTCAGCGACGTAGGTCTTTCTTTGTAGGACCTGTATGCAACGGTTATATCCTTTATGTCGATAGCGTTGGGCGTCACTGCTCTCTCATATAAAATACATAAACTTGCTCTCGGATCTGTGGAAGATCCACAAGCCCGATGCCAGGACAAGGAGCGCACCGGCAAAATTCACAAAAAAAATCGACGCATCCGGAAGAACTCCATCGTAAAAAATCACTCTGATGAACTCGATTTCACAAAAAAGAGGATTAAGAACGACAAGGTATTTCACCAGCCACGCAGGAAGCATCTCCCTCTGGTAAAGGACGGGCGAGAGAAAATAAAGAGCTGACATTGCGACTTCGGTGAGATGAAGCGTATCGTCGAAAAACACGTTGCTCGTAGCCAGTATAAGCGAAACTCCGACTACAACGCATAGAAACGGGAGCAGCATCACCGGGAATGCCAGAACAATCCAGGAAATCGGACGCTGAAATACAAGCATCAGGATCAGGAGAGGAATCAAAGCCAGGAAGAAATTCACGAGATTCGAACACACGAGCGAAATTATGAAGATGTATTTCGGAAGCGGTATCTGGCTGAACAGACGCGAATTCGCGCGGATGTTGTTCAACGACATCATGACTGTGGAACTGAAGTAATTCCAGGCCAGGAGGCCCGCGAACAGAAAGATCGCGAAGTCTTTAATCGGCATCCTCATGATGTTGGAGAATACAACGGCAAGCACCGCCATCATTCCCAGCGGATGAAGCATGGTCCAGAGATACCCAAGCGAGGACCGCTTGTACTTCGTCCGCAGATCCCTGAGTACAGACTGCTTCAGAAACTCCCTGTAGGCATATATCTGATAGAAAAAATCGAGAAAAAAGTGCGTTTTCTGCATTGTACCCTGCCAAGCCGTTCTTACTTAATACGACACATCGGCGTTCGGTTCAAGTTTGGCTGCCCCGTGCCGGAAGGATCGGTTCGAAGACCGCATTCCCCGGCATTCGCTGTATTCCCGTGACAGGATTCATTTCCGCGAGAGACCTTGTTTCTGCGGACTTCAGCGTTGGGCACTCTCATTCGGGGGATCACTGATGTCAACCTTCCTGCCCTGCGACGGCATCGTGACTGCCCTTGCTCCATATGCCGGAAATACGACGAACAAGGGCTGATAAAGCCCTGCAATCCAGTCGCCCCTGAGCTGTCACCCCTCGTATGGAGGTGCGAGGTTGTTAAGGAGGAAAACGCCTGGACCCGAGAGCAGGAGGCACTTTTCAGACACTGTGAATTGCGGCGCTTCGGGTCTGCTGCCGATGCCGATGAGAATAACGATCAGAAAAAAAGCCGGAAGAAAAACGAAATTGAAAAAAAGAAATTATGCCACAGGAACAGAGAGGATTTTCGCACGAGCTCCCACCACGCGGCGCAGTCGGCGACATTGAAATAATTGGACAGAATACTTACAACAGACCGGGTATTGGAATTTATGAAGGGTATTCCGAATACGCGGGACAGCAGCACGTTTGACACAACCGAGACTCAAGACACCGATTCCGATCCCTGCAAACAGGATCCGAAGCGCTGAATTTTTTCCTCAATAACATGCAGGATGAGAAAGGATATGATGGAGAATGGGACAATCGCCGCATAATTGCAGGGGAGACCTGCCCAGTACATCGTTCCCGGATAGGTGCATAATAACCATGCTCCTGTTGCCTGCACTTTCGGTCCGTATCTCCCGCCAGGAAAGAGCACCAAGAGTCAGAACGCCGCACCTGCAAGGAGGATATCAGTCAGGAAGGCTCCTGTCTCATAATCGATCAAATTCACCGGGGGAAAGGCCGGAAGAGGATAAAGAACACGACGCAGCATGACACTCTGTTCCCACGCGGTCCTGTCCTCTCCGGCAATCATTTTGAAACATGAAATAAAATGAGGGTCGTCCATGTTCACAAGATAGCCGCAATGCTCAGTAGCCCGGGGCTGCGAGAATGTTGCGGCATAAGGGGCGAGGGTTCCTGCACTGACCCAGCAGAAAAACAGGAGGACAAGGAAGGCGGAAACGGAGTGACAGAGGGCGCCGCAAACGCAACGATCTTTTCGGGACGGGCAGTTCAATGCAGTTTCCTTTTATTCCGGACTTAAAAGGCAACAGGCAGATTACGAACTTTGTCAAGCCTGAGACCCCCGCAAAACGGGACTCTCTCTTTACTGCGATTGACAGAGACATATCGCGCGCTGGCCCATTTTGACCCTGCGAAGACCGACAAGTGTCATTTTGAGAAGCATCAGGCCGTGGCGAAAACGGTGAATCTGGGTGGAACCGTACGTTCTGTCGCGATAACGAATGGGAATATCCACAATGCCGAGCGCCAGAATTGCCGCAGGAAAGAGGAGTTCGAAATCTCCAAATGGATCGAAATCACCAAAATCCCGCCGCCACCTGACGATCCGATCATAATCGTGCCTGGTGACAAGTTTTGTGCCGCAGAGCGAATCTCCGAGAGCAGTATCCAGAACAGCGCTCAAAACCTTCGCAAAGAATACATTACCGAGGTGATTCAGGAAGCGCATTGCCTGTCCTTCCATTGGATATACAAGACGGCTTCCATTCACAAAATCTGCGTGCCCTTCGCAGTACGCATCATAAAAACGCCCCAATAGTTCGGGAGGCATAGTAAGGTCTGCGTCGAGGATTACAAAAAGATCGCCGGTTGCTCTGGAGAATCCGAGCCTCACGGCGTCAGATTTTCCCTTTCCGGTCTGCTGAAAAGCTTTAAGTGAAAACCGATTCTGATAAAGAGGAAGCACTCTCTGAATCTCTTCCCATGTGCCGTCACTTGAATGTCCTTCAACAAAGATGACTTCGATTCTGCCGCCGCTGATGTCCGGTATTCTCCTGAGTGCATTTTCGATATTTCCTTTCTCGTTGCGGGCGGGAATCAGGATTGAAAGGCTCGGCTTTTCCGTTTCTTTCAGGAGCGGCCGGAGTGTAAGGATGACGGTGAGACTCAACCATTTAATGAAAGGAATAACTGAGAGAACAGCATTGACAATATTCCCGAAGCCGGCACAGCTGAACGGCGTGTACACACTGGGCCGGACTCTCACCACTTCGAATCCGGCAAGACGGGCAATGTTTTTGAGATCGACTGTGGTCACAAAAGTCTGAGGGGCCTCGCCTTTTCGGACTCCAAGCGCGTTCGCCAGGGAATAAAGCCATTTGAAATACGGGTTGTATGCTACAAGAAGGACCCTTGAAGTTCTGGACAGCTTCGATTTCAATGTGGAGAGTGTATTCTGAATGTCGAAGTCGTGATTGATGTTTCCGTTCAGGAGAACCAGAGATCTCTCATTTCTTTCGGCAGTCAAATCAGGGAACTCATCTATTGTTCTGCTGACCGACTTTGCGCCGTTTTGTATCAGTTCCAGCAGAAACCCGTCATCCTCCTGACGCGGCTGGTACTGGATGACTTTGTCGTAATAGCGGCTGAGAGTGGAGATTTCAGCAGCAATTGATCCATATACGAACTCTCTCCACTTTGCCTGAACTTTCCGGGGCATGATCCAAGCTCCTCAGTTTGACTGTCAAATAACGAAAGACAACGGCCTGTATAAACCTATCAGAAAAGAAATTTGAGGTCTAATTCTCCGTCAACCGCCTGTGTCCCTGCCGGCCGTCGGTAATGATGCGCGCATTGCGGGCAATGCCTTCCACAGTGCAAACGGACATGTTCATTCTTATCGCTGGAATCGAAGCTGTCTGCGTGCAGGAGTGATAACTCGTCAATTCCCCATTGACCTTCCGAGGAGAACTTGTGTTGTTTTTCCTTCTGCGCGAGCGTGCCGGGCTGCTGGTAAAAATCACGGGAAAAATCGAGGCTTTGTTCAAAGGTGTCCCAGAGATACGCCCTGCCGCTATTATTGTTCGCGTAAAAAGCAGGCCCGTACTTGTCCAGCATACTCACCATGGCAAGGTGCTGCACTTCGTCAGGACCCTGGAACATGGGATTGACGAAAATCCGGAGAAACTGCTTGAAAAGCGCAGTCACCAGGATGGCCGCCAGGAAAAAACGCCCGGTAGTGCTATTGCCAGAGCAATACTGAAAAAAGTGAACATTGCGACGGGGCCGGCACTGAATGATCTGCCCGCAGTGGCTGCAGAACGAAAATAATCAACAGGTTTCGGAGCGCTCCGCCGCTGACTGCGAGATTGTCACTCCCACTCAGTATGAAAAACTCCTTTCTGATCCTTTCGTTCATACGTATGCGCGCCGAAATAATCTCTCTGCGCCTGAACGAGATTCATCGGGAGCCAGCCGCTTCGATACGCATCCAGATATCCGAGTGACGCCATAAGCCCGGGCACAGGAATCCCGCTCTGCGCGGCGGCGACGGCGGCAAACCGGAGATCCGCCTCACGCTCTTTTACATTATGGCCAATCTGCGCATCCACAAGAAGACTCACCAGACCAGGCTGCGCTTCATATGCCTTCTGAATATCAGAAAGCACCTCGGCCCTTATAATGCACCCTCCCCGCCATATACGCGCTATCTCTTCCAGCCTGAGATCGTACTGATATTCCCTCGATGCGGCCCTCAGCAGGTCCATCCCCTGGGAATACGTCAAAATCGACGCCGCATAAAGCGCCCTTCGCAGACGCCCGATGAATGCTTCACGATCTCCCTGATAAGGGGACACGGGAGAACCCTGCGTCCCCGTGATCGCCGCTCTTTCGAGCTGATGCGAAGAAAGATTCCGCATTGCGACAGCGGCATCGATGGTGGGTACCGGCACATTGAGATCCATCGCATCCTGTGATGTCCATCTGCCCGTGCCGAGCTGCCGCGCGGAATCAAGTATGACCTCCACAAGACGCTTCCCTGTCTTTTCATCGACTTCACGAAATATGTCGGCAGTAATCTCCATGAGAAAGCCGCCCAGTTCCGCACGATTCCATTCGCTGTAGATCTCCTGGAGCCGGTCATCTGGGAGGTTGAGCGCGCGCTTCATCATGTCGTAACTCTCGGCGATGAGTTCCATGAGTCCATACTCGATGCCATTGTGCACCATCTTTACGTAATGTCCCGATCCGGCAGGACCTGTGTAAGCAGCGCAAGGCTGTCCTTCGACCTTCGCAGCAACAGCTGAAAGAACATCCTTTACGCGCGCATATGCATCCTCCGATCCGCCGGCCATAAAACTTGCACCATACCGGGCCCCTTTCTCCCCTCCTGATATACCTGCGCCGAGATAGTTGAGTCCCTTCGCCTCGAGAGTTTTCATGCGAAGTTCGGTATCCGAGAAAAGAGAATTGCCTCCATCAATGAGAACATCGCCGGGCTTCAAGTGCACAAGGAGATCGCGGATTACTGCATCTACGGCCGGTCCGGCAGGCACGAGCATCATCACGACACGCGGCGATCGCAGGACGGATATCATCTCCTCGAGTGTCGATGCGGGGCACACATTGCCGCCTCCGGCCTCCTCTTTGAGGAGCTGCACTTTTTCGATATCCCTGTCGTATCCGGCAACTGCAAAATCGTGCCCGGCCATGTTCAGAAGCATATTCCGGCCCATTACACCGAGGCCTATCATTCCTATCTCGCAGTTCTCTTTCGTATCCATAGAGTAAATGGTTGATCAGGAATCGATTCATTTCAACGAAGTTGTTCCAAATTGTCGAATGCGGCAGGCTGTGCAAAACTTTCAACATCGGGTGATTATGAAGGGAATTCTCATTGACCGGTAACCTCGAATGGATATTAGTTCAGGGAAGCCTTCTGCTGCTTATGAGCGTCCTTGCGAGCCGCGCCTCCAGCAGCCTGGGAATCCCCGCGCTTGCCCTGTTTCTTCTGCTGGGAATGCTGGCAGGCTCCGAAGGTATCGGCGGAATCAGTTTCGACGATACCGAGATTGCGCGCTCAGTCGGCAGCATAGCTCTTGTCATAATTCTCTTCGCTGCAGGCCTCGAAACAAACTGGCATTCCATCCGCTCCGTTATCTGGCCAGGTGTTGTGCTGGCCACAATTGGCGTAGTTATTACAGCAGTAGTATTGGGAGCGATTGCAGCGCTTCTGCTAAACGAATCACTGCTGTGGTGCCTTCTTCTGGGCTCGATTGTTTCGAGTACAGATGCAGCGGCTGTTTTTGGAGTGCTCCGCGCACGAAGCCTTCAGCTGAAAGGGAGGCTGACCCCTCTCCTCGAACTCGAATCGGGCGCGAACGACCCTATGGCTGTGTTTCTTACTACCGGACTCGCAGCAATTGTGGTTGATCCATCGAGGAATTTGGCGGAGCTTCTCCCATCGTTACTGCTTCAGATGACCGTTGGCGGAGTCTTTGGATACCTGGGTGGAATTCTTACAACAGCGGCGATAAACAGGGCCCGGCTGGAGTATGAAGGACTGTATTCAGCGCTCAGCATGGGCGGAGCTCTGTTTGTATTTGCCGCAACTCAGCTGCTTGGCGGAAGCGGGTTTCTCGCCGTTTATGTCGCTGGTGTCGTAATGGGCAGCAGAAATTTCCTTTACAAGATAAGTTTGACGAACTTTTACGCCGGCCTGGCGTGGCTCATGCAGATCGTCATGTTTGTGACCCTTGGACTCCTCGTCTTTCCCTCCCGGCTTCTTCCTGTTGCCGGAATCGCTTTGATTCTCGCGATTCTTCTCATGCTTGCAGCGCGCCCGCTTGCCGTGATTGTTTCACTTATTTTTTTCAGGAAAATCCACTGGAATAAACGAATCTTTATTTCCTGGGTCGGACTCCGGGGAGCTGTGCCTATAGTGCTTGCCACAATTCCTCTTACTGAAGGGGTGCCGCATGCAGAAGAAATGTTCAATATTGTGTTCTTTATTGTCCTCACATCGGTTCTGCTGCAGGGCACTTCCATCAGATTCGTCGCGCGATACCTGGGTGTCCTGCTTGATGACCGGGAAGAAATGGTGGAAAAGCGGGCATCTCCCCATACTGTCGAAGTCACCATAAGGGAAGATTCCCCCGTTATCGGGAAAAGAATAGTGGACATTAACATTCCACCAACAGCTTTGATCGTGCTTCTTACGAGGCATGGAGAATCATATGTTCCACGAGGAGCCACTCAGCTGGAAAACGGCGACAAGCTCCTCGTTGCGACCCGGAGAAATGACACTGCGAATCTCTGCAGATTGTTCGAGGGGTAGAGCGTCCTGCCTGAGAAAAAGCGCTCAGACCAGTGCTTGACTTCATAAAAACATCCGGATCAATGCAACATCCCCCACTGGAACTGCATAACTTTTAAGTAACAAGGATGTTGGAAACCTCAACTTATGATCCGCTATATTCTCGACTTCTTCCTGCTGGTGAATCTCAGGGATATCGCCTTCAAATCACGATTCGAGTTCATGTCACCCCGGACTGTCCTTTGCCTTCTCCAGCGGCTTCAGCAGTCCAGGCTCATCGGCGGCAATATCAGGCGCAGAAATAATGACGAGCTTGAAGAAATTCTCCGGCGTCTCTGGGAGAAAGCGGCTGTACAGGCGCAGGAATCTGATTTCGAATTTGAGCGGAAAAAGTGGGTCGATGTTATGGGAATGTGCAATTCATGCCTCTGCTCACTGATACCCGAAGGTACAAGGGATCATCATCTTACATACCTGGGCGATATCCGGCGCGGCGCACCGACCGCAGGAATTCCTCAACCCCGCTGATCTAACTTCTCCCACCGCATTATCGATGCAATCGGTTTCCGCTTTTCATTGTGTCTGAATGGATCCGAAGTCTGGGCAGGATATCCAAGGGGAAGCAGGACTATCGGCTCGAGATTCGAAGGAAGTCCCAGAAGCTTCGAGCACTTTGCCGCGTCGAATGCGCATATCCAGCACGTGCCGAGACCAAGCGATGTCGCCTGCAGAGTCATATGATCCACCGCAATGGCGATATCGACGTCGCAGTGGTCTTTCGAATCATTCCGTTTCCACGACTCGGCATGACTTCCACATGCGACTATTGCGACAGGAGCTCCTTTGAACCAGTCCCTCGGATACACCTGGTTCAGAAGCTTCCGCTGCTCAGGATCTCTGACAACAATAAAAAACCAGGGTTGATTATTGCACGCGGAAGGAGCGATGCGGGCCGCTTCGAGAACCGAAAGAATTTTCTCCTCTTCGACCATCCGCGAATCGTACGACCGGCATGAAAAACGCGCCCGTGCAAGTTCCATGAATGTCATGGCTCCCTCCCATGAAGAATATTTCCACCTAACCTCGTATCACTCTCAGCAGCTTTTCCGCAAGCGGAAGCGGCATTCTGCCCGCACGCGCAACTTCCTGAGGATCCGCGTCCTTCATCTTTTCAATGCTTCCAAAGGCGCTGAAAAGCCGCCTTTTCCGGTCCGGCCCTATCCCGGGTATGTCGTCGAGGACGGATTTCACGCTTCGCGAAGATCTCCGCTTCCTGTGAAAAGTAATCACGAACCTGTGCACCTCGTCCCTGACGCGCTGAAGGAAGTGCGTGACACGGTCTCCCGGGACAAGGGGGATGGCCTCTTTTGCTCCCTCCAGAAATACCCGTTCCGGCCTCGCCGCCGATCCTTCTCCTGACTCATCGACAGTGCCGGCCCTCATCTTGGCGATGGAGATCAGCTCCACATCAACTCCGGCTTCATCTCTCGCCTTTCTCGCCGCTTCAAGCTGCCCCGGACCTCCATCAATGATGATTAGATCCGGCATGTCGTCCTCTTCTGACGCCCTGTGCAGGCGCCGCGTCATGACCTCGTGTATGCCCGCAAAGTCGTCCGGCTTTCCTTCGGAGTGAATTTTGAACTTCTTATAGGAGTTTTTCTGTGCCACGCCGTCATAGAACACGGCAACTGCTCCAACAATGTCGGTTCCCTGAAGGTTTGAAATGTCTATACACTCGACTCTCCGCGGAATCTGCCTCAGCGAAAGAAGTCCGGCCATCTCTTTCGAAGTTCTATCGTAAAGGGCATCGCTGTCGAAACGCGACGCGAATTCCTGCTTCGCGTTCAGTTCTGCAAGCCGGACAAGCCTCGCCTTCGAGCCTATTTTCGGCATAACGAATTCAACAGTGGCTTCATGTCTCTGTCGGACCGCCTTTTCAACCAGCCCGGCGTTTTCAAACGCAAACGGGATAAGAACCTCATCCGGAATTTCTCTGCTTCTTTCGTAGTACTGGCTTATCACCGACTCGAGCAGCTCATCGTCGCTTATCATCAAATCGTCGAAAGAAAAGTTCTCAGAATCCGAGATCCTGCCGAACCTGACTTTAAGCACGCATACAACTGCGCAGCTTCCCTCCCGGTAAAGCGCGAATGCGTCCCTGCTTTCACCCTGATGAGCGGCGACATCTCTGGTGCCGGCAGTATGCCTGCGGAGGATCTCGATACGGTCGCGCAGAAGTGCCGCATCCTCGAAGCGAAGCTCCACGGCAGCCTCCTCCATCTTCGCCTCCATATCTTTCAGAACCCCCTGCCCTTTTCCACGCAGAATGTCCACCGCCTGTTCGACCCACTCCATGTACTGCCCGGGCGGCACGGGAAGACAGCACGGACCTGCACACCGTTTAATCTGATGTTCAAGACATGGACGCTGACGATTGAAAAAGACCGTGTCAGTGCAGCTCCTCAGGGGCACCACGTTTCTTATTACGTCGAGGACACTTTTGATATCGATACTCGATGTGCAGGGCCCGAAATACAGGGCTCCGTCCTGCTGGACTTTTCTCACTGTTTCAATCCGCGGCCAGGGATCATTCATATCGACCCGAACGCTCAGATAAGACTTGTCGTCCTTAAGCCGGATATTGTAACGGGGCTTGAAACGGGTGATGAGATCCCGCTCGAGGATAAACGCCTCCTCTTCATTACTGGTGACGATCTTTTCTATACTTGAGACCCGTCCCATCAGGTACTGGATCTGATACCTTCCATCCCCGATCCCGAAATAGCTGCGGACACGGGACCTGAGCTCCCGGGCTTTGCCGACATAAATTACTTCGCCGTGCTGATCCCGCATTATGTATACTCCGGGCAGCTTCGGGAAGCGGCTCACTTCCTCTTTCAGTTCCTTAAGAAGTTCAGGGTTTTCGTTCATGAGATATGGGAATTTTACACTGTTTCAACCCGTTCGGCGAGAATGATGCTTATGATTGCGCCCCCGGCCCTGCACCCTCGATCATTTGAATCATGGAACACACTGGAGACACTCCCGTAAACAGGATTGATTCACGCTTTTCTCCCCATGGACATCCGGGGCAGAAGTGCCTGGCCACGGACAGAATGTTTCCATGCGGCTCCGGGAAAACGTTCCGAAGCAGGATTATCCTGCATCGATCCGCGGAGGGGCCCGGCATTCTTATGAGATCTTCGAACCGTTCACAGCGGTGGAGGCGACCTCGCCTCCTTCCCAGGTGCACGGAAGGGACGAAAGTGATGTAATGCAGTGACACGCCCCTGCTACGCCTTTATCAGCAGCTCCTCCACTGCCCTCAGCTGATCCCTCAGCTGTGCTGCGCGCTCATATTCGCGCTTCGATGCGGCCTGAAGCATCTCTTTCCGAAGTCTCCGTACAAGCTCCTCCTGCGCCTCGTTTTCGCGCGGGATTTCAATCTGATATTTCGCAACCTGGTCGCTCAGTTCGAGTGCGTCCGAAGCCTCGGTTCCCAGAGGCGCCTGGATGGAACTCCTTGCCGACTGCGGAGTAATCCCGTGTGCTTTGTTAAAGGCAGCCTGAATTTCGCGCCGTCTTTTCGTCTCTGTAACCGCCTCCTCAATCGAGCGCGTGATGATATCCGCATATAAAATAACGCGCCCTTTGATATTGCGCGCTGTGCGTCCCATTGTCTGAATCAACGAACGTGTGGAACGGAGGAATCCTTCCTTGTCGGCATCGATTATTCCCACAAGCGCGACCTCGACAAGGTCGAGCCCCTCGCGAAGAAGATTGATCCCCACGAGAACGTCGAAGTCCCCCCTGCGAAGACCCCGGAGGATTTCGACGCGCTCAATCGCGTTTATGTCCGCATGAAGGTAGCGGCACCTCACACCGATATTCCTGAGATACTCGGTCAGATCTTCCGCCATTTTCTTCGTAAGTGTCGTGA
>CAYQVO010000010.1:87845-97221 GCA_964421085.1 uncultured Bdellovibrionales bacterium
CAAAACCCTGTCGCCTTCGCCGACTGTCTTCCGGATCTCTCCAATGAGATCATCCACCTGATTAACGGCTGGACGAATGGTCACAACAGGATCAAGAAGTCCTGTAGGCCTGTTTACCTGTTCAATTACAAGCCCCCCGCTTTTCCCGATCTCGTACTCAGACGGCGTTGCTGAAACAAATATGGTCTGACCCATCCTGCTCCAGAACTCAGTCATGTTGAGCGGTCTGTTATCAAGCGCAGACGGGAGCCTGAAACCGAAATCGACAAGCGTCCCTTTCCTCGACTGATCGCCCCGGAACATTCCTCCAATCTGTGGAACTGTGACATGGCTTTCGTCGATCACGAGCAGAAAGTCTTTCGGAAAGTAATCAATCAAAGTGCCCGGCGGAGTCCCCGGCGCCCTGCCTTCGAGATGCCGGCTGTAGTTTTCTATGCCGTCTCGGCGAGAAGCTCTATATCATACATGGTGCGCTGTTCGAGCCGCTGCGCTTCGAGGACCTTTCCCTGGCTGACCAGCTCCTTGAGCCTCTCTTTGAGCTCGATTTTAGCTGTTTTAACTGCCCGGTCGACCGCAGCGCGGCTTGTGACAAAATGACTGACAGGATAAACCGCCACGTGATCCAGTTTCCCGAGCGTATGTCCGCTGAGCGGGTCAATCTCTCTTATCTCTTCAATCTCGTTCCCGAAGAAAAGGATCCTTATCGCGCGCTCGTCCTCGTCCGAGGGAAAAATATCGACCGTTTCGCCGCGCACACGGAAAGTGCCGCGCACAAACTCGAAGTCGGACCTGTTGTACTGCATCATCGCGAGATTCATAAGGAGCTCGTCCCGCAGGACGTGCCGGCCTTTCTCGATGAACAGCATCATGCTCACATATTCCTCAGGTGTGCCGAGGCCGTAAATGCAGCTTACGCTCGCCACGATTATAACGTCCCGGCTCTCGAGCAGCGCTTTGGTCGCCGCATGCCGCATCTTGTCGATCTCGTCGTTAATAGCCGAGTCTTTCTCAATGTATGTGTCAGTCGAGGGAATGTACGCTTCGGGCTGATAGTAGTCGTAGTAACTTACGAAATAGTGGACGCGGTTTTCAGGGAAGAACTCTTTGAACTCGCTGTAAAGCTGAGCGGCAAGTGTTTTGTTCGGGGCGATCACAAGGGTCGGCCGCTGCTGCCGCTCTATTACGTTTGCTATTGTAAATGTCTTCCCGGAGCCCGTGACTCCAAGAAGCGTCTGAAACTGCGCGCCCTGCCTCAGGTTTTCATCAAGTTTCCGGATTGCCTGAGGCTGATCGCCCCGGGGAGCAAAGCCGCTTTTCAGGATAAAGTTCCGAGCCTGCTGGTGCTCCTTCAGCCTTTTTAGATTCTTTGCGCCCTGACTCCCGGTCATCTCTCCTCGATCTACCATAAAACCCTTATTCCAGCTATACTTCGGCCTTCCCGGACCCGCTCGACTGGAGGAATGAAATGCAGAACTTCACCTACTATAACCCTGTGCGCTTAGTCTTTGGAAAAGACACAATCAAGGAACTTGCTTCTCTTGTGCCGGATGATGTCGTCACCATGATCACGTATGGCGGAGGTTCGATTAAGAAGAATGGCGTATATGAAAAGGTGAAAGAAGCGCTGGGAAACCGGAAAACCATCGAGTTCGGCGGGATCGAACCGAACCCGGTTTACGAAACCCTGATGAGAGCTGTGGAGATCGTAAGAAAGGAAAAAGTGGGATTTCTCCTCGCTGTGGGCGGCGGTTCCGTCCTTGATGGAACAAAATTCATCTCGGCCGCAGTGAATTACATCGGAGCCGACCCCTGGGAAATCGTGTCGAAAAACGCTGATTTCGAATCTGCTGTTCCGCTCGCCTCGGTTCTGACTCTGCCGGCGACAGGCTCGGAGATGAACTGTTTTTCTGTCGTTTCACGCAGTTCAACGCGTGAAAAGCTTACGTTCGAAAATCCGAAAGTCTTCCCGGTTTTTTCGATTCTCGATCCTGAAACTACTTATTCACTCCCTCGGAAACAGGTCCGAAACGGTATTGTCGATGCTTTCGTTCATGTGATGGAGCAGTATATGACTGTGCCGTCGGCCGCTCCTCTGCAGGACAGGCAGGCAGAGGCGATAATCCTTACCCTGCTCGAAGAAGGGCCGAAGACACTCAAAAATTCGGAAGATTACGATTCACGCGCCAGTCTTGTGTGGTCGGCGACGCATGCCTTGAACGGAATTATTGCATGCGGAGTCCCGCAGGACTGGGCCGCTCACAACATTGGACATGAACTGACCGCCCTCTTCGGAATCGATCACGCCGAGTCGCTTGCCGTCGTTCTTCCTGCCGTCTGGAAATACAAAAAAGAACAGAAGAAAGATAAACTCCTTCAGTACGCCGACCGCATCTGGGGGATAAAGAACGGAAGCGATGAAAGCAGGATAAATCTTGCTGTTGATGAGACGGTCCGTTTCTTCCAATCTCTGCAGATGCCTGTCACATTGAAGGATTTCGGTATTCCCGCATCCGCCGCGCAGGTCGTCGCTGATCGCATCGATAAGCGGGGCGTCAGACTTGGCGAGCACGGGGATATAGAGGGAAAAGATGTTGAGGCGATATTGAATATGGCGGTGTGAGGGAGGCGGATTCAAGGCGGGATCTGACCTTAATCCGACAGGGCCGACTGTTGTCGCAGGCCCCGTTTCACTCGGCTGTTGTTTTCACGACCAGGGATACGGTGAAGTGATATGCAGGCGCACCATCGTGGAAAAATCTTCGATATATTCATGTTCTGCGGGAATATTTTTGTCGTTCCATATCTCTATGGTCTGATCCGCGGGGGATATGATTCTCTCTTTGGATATTTCCTTTTTGCAGCGGTTCTGCTTCATTCAGCAGGCGCGTGGCTCAAGCGGACGCCTCTTCAGATTCGGCTGAAGCAGAAGGCCGGGCCTGAAATGTCGGGATGGGGGTATCTTCTTTTTCTTGTCCTTTTCACTATGCACTATGGACTCTTTGCCGCGTGTCTTGGATACGGGCTCGAGGCAGGAACTGCGATGGCACCAGGATCACTCGTCCATTTCATTGTACTGTTCGGCGCATTATTCCCCACTTGTCTCTGTATCCGTGCTCTGATGCCCCAGAGTGAGGGCCGCCCCGCTCCGTTCCCGAACCAGGAACTTGCCGCGGATATCTTTATCTATCTCTCCCTCATCATCATCTTTGCTTTCTGGGAGGGAGTCTTTGCTGAGACTCTTGTCGGGAAAGGGGAAGGAGATATTCCGGTGACCATTCTGCTTGTTTCTTTGACCACAGTTCCTTTTTCAATGTTTTATCTTGCTCCCCGCGTGCTGTTTCTTGTTGAGGACTTCAGGCAGCCTTCCACATGGGTGAACGCGTTTGTTGTGATGCTGCCCCTCTCGTGGAGAATAATGACCGGGTAGAAAGGGTTATCTTTCCTTGAGCAGAAAAAGGACACCCACTTTTCCCCAGTGCCTGGGATTCAAGCGTGCGAAATCACGCGGATCTTTGGGGAGTCAGAGAAACGGGTTGGGATGGTTGAGCGCAGGGGTGAGGACCGCCTGCCCGGAAATGGAAACCTGTTAATGTATCGTAAAAAACGGATGGAAGTTTCCTGGGATTAGATGTTTTGGGTGTCCTTTTTTCCTTTCCTTCTTTCCTTTACATTTTTTCAGCCAAATATTCGGAGAGAGCTCTCACTGTCGGCCGATGGCTGCACGAGCGAATGCGTTCCTTTGCATCCCGTTCAATCTGACGCACCCTTTCACGGGTTAAACCGAGGAGATCTCCCACCTCCTCGAGGGAATGAGGAGATTCCGCCTCGCCAATCCCGTACCGGAATTCCAGGACTTCACGCTGACGCTCGGTAAGATGGACAGCATCAAACGCGCGGTAGAGCATGACTTTCAGCATCTCATTTGAAGCTTCGGCATCAACATCATCCTTCGCTGCATGAATATCATCAAGATTCGACTCTCTCGAAGAATTCTTGTCGAGCGGCGCGTCAAGAGAGAGAATTTCCCTCTGATCCTGCAGAAGCGCATCCACTTCTTCAACTGGAATTCCTGATTCCCTGGCAAGCTGGGCGACAGTCGGCAGCTCGTGAAGAGTCGCGGCCATTGCCGCGTAAAGTTGATTGAGGCTACGGGCCTTTTCCTGAACGCCGATCGGTATTCTTATTACCCGGCTGGTGTTATAAATGGCCCGTTCAACACTCCGGCGGATCGACAACACGGCATATGTCGAGAGCGTGTACGGTCGACCGGTTTTTGGATTAATTTTCTTCGAATCGAACTTGTCAATTGCACGCATGAGACCGAAATTTCCTTCCATGATCAGATCCATCAAATCAAGACCTCTCCCGCGATATTTTTGGGCAACCCAGACGACCAGGGGGAGATTGTGATTGAAGAGTGTTTCTCTTGCTTTCTTCGACACTTCGGGATCGTCCGCTTTCACCAGCCGGAGAAGGCGGTGCTGCCTTTCTCTGCTGAGCGTTCGGTATTTCCTTGCCATCTCCAGATATGCCCGGTCATCAAAACGCTCCGTGTACCCTCCCTTTCGGATCTTCTCGCCGGCATATTCAGCTTCGTGCACTCCGAAGGCATCTTCAAAAATTGAAGACTTATCGGGGATTTCGCGCTGCGAACGGCGGACAAACCGTGCTCTTTTACGCTGTTTAACAGCGGCGGTTATCACTTCGGGATCATAACGTCGCACTGGTGCGCCGGTTGTTCCCCACATAATCATGACCGAGGGAAGAATTCCCTCTCTGGCCATTACTGATACACGCGCAGGCCCGACTCCCAGCCTTTCGGCAGCATCTTCGGAACTCATCCAGCTGTCCAGGACCCAGCGCTGACGCATCAGCTCCTGAGCAAGAGCCGCGGCATGGTGCAGCGGCAGTCCGAAAAAATGGTTTCTTTCGTCGAGTTTCCCCCGGAAGGGATGCTTCACTGCTGCGGGTCGGCCTGTCCCAAGCAGTTCTTCATATCTCCCGTCCCCGAGCACATTCTCCCGGTTGAAACACAGGTTCAAGAAGGTTTCTTTTTTGATTTTAATCCCGTGCCGGTGCAGGACCTCGAACATCTCCGGGAGAGGTACGATGTTATTGTGAATCCCAATCAGTCGATTAAGTGTGCCGCGGGGCACTAGTCTCCTGACACGTCCGCCGCGAAAAGGTTCTTCATATATTCCCCATTCTTGTACAGTTTCGTCGTCGTTTACCAGTTTAAATGCAAGCCCTCTGCAGATCTTCAGCGCGTCAGCCATCTTTTCGACGCAGAGATCCTCAGTTACAAAAGGGAGAATGTCGAGTGAAACCCCGATATGGCCGAGAAACGCAAGATCATCAATATGCTGAAGAAAAGAGCGGCCCTCGCGTTTCCTGAGCGATGCTGCTGTGGCATGAAACGCGCACTCCATGGTGGGAAGAGTGACATCAAGTTTTGCAGTCCCATCGAGCACATCGACAAGGTGATCCTGCAGCGCGGGGAGGCTGACCGAATCGTATGATCCAGGGTGAAATGAGATGGCAGCACCTGCAGTAATTATATCCGGCATTAGCAGATCAGTTTAGCAGGTACGGGCGGTTAGTCCACTGAGCCTGTAATATTCGGCGTAATCCGGGTCCGTCCAATCTATGCAATAAGCGCAGAAGCAGGTCATTGATCAGAAACCAGGACTTGGGCCGCTACAGGCCTTTTCTGTAAAGCTCATCGTATCCACGCTTTGCAATGCCGGAAACGACCCTGGATACGAAAAACAGTGCAACGCAGCCGCCAAGCCCTGATAGTGTGTCTGCAGGAGACGTAAATTCAAAGAGCCTGGAAAAAAGCAGGCCGGCGACCCCCAAAGTCGATGCCAGCGATGTCAGAGCGGTGGTAACGCATAAGCCAAAAAGGGCCTTCTTCTTGAGGCGTAATCTGTTCGATTTTCTTTCGATTTTGTCCTGAAGAGAAGCGGTTTCCCGCAGAGCTGCTGCCGGATCAAGCTCGTCAAAATTCACGCCCCGGGTTGGAATATCAAACCCTTCTGCCTCATGTATTCTTGAACGGGCCACCCTGCGAAATTCTCCAGGCACTTCAGCCGCCGGCACAGGGCGCCACTGCGACGGAAGAAGACCTTCTGCAAGTGCCGTATCAATTGCTCCTTCTCCCTCGCGTATTAAACGCTCCAGCTCGTCCGGAGGGACGAGCCGACTTTCATTGCGGGTCAAGGCTTTGGAAACCGCCTCATCCGCATCTGGAAGTGCTTTCGATGAGGGCCAGGGCCCAAAGGGCTCGTAACCGTGCGGCTTGCCGGCGACCATGAAAAGCTGCTCTGCGAGATCACGTTTCTTAATGGCACAGGCGAGAAGACGCATTTCTTTCGGTGAAAGGTGACTTTCGCAGCACGTATGTCCCTGCAGATCTCCGCGTCCCGGACTCACGTGAAACAGAATCAGACCATCACCCGAGACAAGGTATTCATCTCCGTCTCTTGCCTTGATATGCGTAACACCTCTGAGGAAAGAAAGTTCTCCCAGGGCCTCAGAGAGAGAACGCATATCAAGAGTTCCCGAAGGTCCGATAGGCGCTGGGCTCTCCAAGTGACTAAATCCAGAATTACCAAAATGTACGATCGCTTCGCTCAACTCCATATGAAAAACTCCCGTTGGTAACCAAGCTGACATGCAATGTTATGCCGTGGTTTTGTGAATCTGTGACATAGCCGTATTTATTCCGTATTTACTACGATAAATGTGACCAGGGTGCGGAGAATCAGAGGGTCGATTACTCACAAATACATGTTACCGGGCGGGCGAGAGGGGCGCATTGGACATGGTGGTGTGTATGAATGGTCGGGAGGCACCTCGATCAGCTCCTGCGGTCCCGGAGGATCTGCGAAGTTGTCACGCCGTGGATCTCCCTGTCCTCGACGAGCCGAACGGGGGGCACGGACAGCGCGGGCAATAGGGACTGAAGAACCACTCAAGCCGGCGGTAAAAGTCGGAAATGTCGCAACTGTCACGACTTTTTGAACACGCCGTTCCGGACGTCGTTGAACGTATCTATCTGCAGCCTGTATTGAAAATATGGTCCGCTTTCAGTTTGAAACCTGAGGCCGTCGTCCTGCAAGACGGATTGTCGGGAATGTCGTATACTGTCAAAACCGTTTCCACAGGAGGAACTCATGCTCAACTTCACGTACTGCAACCCGGTAAAGATAGTTTTCGGCAGGGATACGATTCCCGGGACAGCAGCGCTTATCCCGCCGGACGGCTCTGTAATGGTTCTCTACGGCGGAGGATCGATAAAAACGAATGGTGTATATGACCAGGTAAGTCAGGCGCTGGGAAGCCGCCGGTTCATAGAGTTTGCGGGTATTGAACCGAATCCCGCCTTTGAAAAATTGATGCAGGGAGTGGAACTCGCACGGAAGGAAAAAGTGTCCTTCCTGCTGGCTGTGGGCGGAGGCTCGGTAATTGACGGGACCAAGTTCATTGCGGCGGCGGTTCCATTCAAAGGAGAAGATCCCTGGGATATGGTGCTCGGCAAAGCACCGGTCGAAAACGCTCTTCCTCTCGGAGTAGTCCTGACTTTGCCTGCCACAGGTTCCGAGATGAACTGCATTGCGGTTATCTCGCGAAAATCGACCACGGAAAAGATTGGATTCTCGAGTCCGAAACTTTTCCCTGCATTTTCGGTCCTGGATCCGGCCGTCACTTTTTCGCTCCCGAAGAAACAGGTACGGAACGGTATCGTCGACGCGTTCCTTCACGTCATTGAACAGTACATGACCGTGCGCCCAAACTCGCCTCTTCAGGATCGGCAGGCTGAAGCAATTATGCTTACGCTTATAGAGGAATGGCCGAAAACGCTGGAAGATCCCGCCGACTACGAAAGCCGGTCCAATCTTTCGTGGTGCGCAACGCAGGCGTTGAACGGCATCCTGTCATGCGGTGTGCCCGTCGACTTTTCCACGCACAGGATCGGACACGAACTGAGCGCTGTATACGGGCTGGATCACGCGGAATCCCTGGCGATAGTGCTGCCGGCTCTCTGGAAGTACAAAAAAGAGCAGAAGAAAGCAAAGCTCATTCAGTATGCCGAGCGGATCTGGGGTGTCCGGAACGGCAGTGACGATGCCAAAGTTGAGCTCGCGATCGAAGAGACGGTCAAGTTCTTCCATTCGCTGGGAATGCCGACAACTCTGAAGGATTATTCCATATCAGCGGATGCCGGACGCCGCGCATCGGAAGGTCTGCGAAGAAGAGGATGGATGCTCGGCGAACTCAAAGACATCAGCCCCGGCGATGTGGAGGCGATCCTTGGGATGTGTTGTCCTTCGGAGTGAAGAGGGACGGGAAAAGGCGCTCTGCGCGAATTGTGCGGTCCTTGCAGAGAAGATTCAGCATGTTCCCCTGCATCCAGTGACGCACGAGCCTCGATTTTATCTCCGGCGACTGCGTCAGGCTTTTCAAACTCTTCGGCGCCGCCAACGTCTGATGCGGCGACACGAATGCGGATATGCCACAAACGGACACACTGAGGAGGATGGCGGACTTTGCTGAAAGAAAAACCTTGAATACAGCAGAACCTCTGGAATTAACTGCGGAATGATTGGAAGTCCCCGTAAGGTTGCTTCAGATTCTCGAAATTTTTCGAAAGCCGCGAACGCCAGGAATTTTTCTTGTTACGAAGAAGACAGACCGAATTTAGAAACGATTTCCGATAATTATCGAGCCCCTGTTTTTTGACATTCTGTTCCAGCCGGCTCTGAGCATTTCAAAATGACTGCAGAAAGTACCACTTGCATTCACGGAAGTATCGTATATATACTATTGCCGCTTTCCATTTGCCCGGTTCATCGCAGGTATCCTGATCGCTTGGTTGGTTTCCCGGTCAGTCGCAGTTCTGCACTGTATGGGGCATCTGGATCCGCGCAGGTTCCCCTGCAAAAACTTTTATTTTGGGAGAAAAAAATGGCAGGTAGATTCTTTAAAGAGAAGAGCCCGATCGTTGCAGCTTGCGCAGGAGTGTGCCTTGTTGGCGCGTCCATGCTCGCTGTTCCTGAACCGGCATATGCAGCACCGTTTCTGTGCCAGAATTCGCGCGGCAAAGTGACTGAGAGAAAAGTGTGCAGAAGAGGCGAATGGAGGGTTATAAATCTTAAAAAGCTCAAAAGCCAGGGACCGAAGGGTGATGCGGGCGAACAGGGACTGCAAGGCGTCTCGGGCGTTACTGGTGCAACCGGCCCTCAAGGCGTTACTGGTGCAACCGGCCCTCAAGGTGAAACCGGCCCTCAAGGCGTTACTGGTGCAACCGGTGCTGAAGGCGCTACTGGTGCAACCGGCCCTCAAGGCGTTACTGGTGCAACCGGCCCTCAAG
>CAYQVO010000011.1:0-35458 GCA_964421085.1 uncultured Bdellovibrionales bacterium
ACTGCCCGGTCACCAGTCCGGCGTCGCAGGCTCCACGGGTCTGCATTTCCGGTACATGGAAAGACTATCTGGAAAGCAGGAACCACGGCATGCGGAAAAGCATCAGGCGAAAGATCAATCGTCTTAAGAAAGAGGGGGTGCTTCGCTTTGAATCAAATCCTTCCCGGCCTGCCGTGGAAAGTCTGAAGCGGTACCTGGAGGTTGAACAGAGAAGCTGGAAAGTTCAGCACGGGCAAGGGGCAGGCAAATCGCACCGCCATCGGGAATTTTACCGCTCTCTTGCGGAAGAATATGACAGTTCAGGGCGGATAAAGTTCGCGTTTCTTTATCTCGACCAGGTTCCTGTCGCGGCTGCCTTCGGCATAGTTTATAACGAGTGCTTTTACTCGCTGCATATAGCCCACGACGAGAAGTTTGCACAATTTTCTCCGGGATTTGTGCTGACTGCCATGGAACTGGAGAAGTTTTTCAAAGAACGTGAATGCTCGGTCTTCGATTTTCTGTCCGGCTTCTTCAGCAACAAAGGCGGCTGGGCCACCGAAATATCGAGCGACCTGATTCTACGCGCCCCCGGCGCATCCATTCGGGGACGCCTTGGACATTATCTCTGGAATATCTGTAGACCAGCTCTCCGTTCCTGGTTCGACCGGACACTCTTCAGACTGGCTGTACCCGGGCTGATTTTTCCTGCAGCTCTGAGACAGCATACGCCCTGCCTTTCCTGCAGTTTAATCGCCGATCTTCTCAGACCTGCATTCCCGCTGCCTGTGCTTTAGGGAACAGGTGCAGGAGCTGGAGTTGCAGCTGGACGAGGCACGGATCCCGCACACCCCGCCCGCTCCGATGGAATCCGGCCCCTTTGTGTTTCCCGGGCTTAGAACCTCACCTTCCGCGCCCCGCACGATCTGTTTGTGATGCTGCTGCCGGCTGCCTTGACCACCTTTGCGGGAACAGACACTACCGCCTTACGTGATCCCTTTCCCGCCTTTATCACGAGGATGAACCGGGAAAGACTCCGTCCGGAATACGCCGCTGCGGAGCGGGATCTTTTCAGTTTCTTCACCTTTGCTCCACGGACTTTGACGTCCGTCGAGCTGAAACCGAGAACTTTCTCCGAGAAATCGACGTTCAACACAGCGCTTTTCCGGTTCTTCCTTCGCACGGAGACCGCGCAATCAACTGCCTTTCTGCCCGGTCTGACAGCACTCGGAGTCGCCGCCGCCTCTGGCTTTGGCGCTGCAACCGTGCCGGCAGGTTGCACGGTGGAGTCTTTCACGGACTGTGAATTATCTCCCTTCAAAAACCCGAAGAGCCATTCCTCTATCTTCGAGTATCCGGAAGACTGTATCGCGTCAGGGCCGGATGGAAGCGCCAGCGCCCGTTTTGTGCTCTGAATACCCGGCCACCGTCCGCTGGGATCCACAGGCACATTTGTCATTCCCTGCCCGCATTGATTGACACAGTCTTTGAAACCTCCTGTACCGTTTCTTGCTTCATCAATCATCCTCTTGTCGGCCGAATACCTGTCCCAGGGACGCATGCCGACATTTCCAAACACTTCCGTGAGGGTATCGGCGGGGGAATCATTGTATCCATGCGCAGCATTTGATGGTGCAAATTTCGCGCTTGAGACGGTTGCTGTGCCCAGAGAGGACGGGCAGCTGTTTGATCCATCGGGCGCATAGACTATCCCGTCGCTGCCGGTCAGACAGTTCGAACGCGCCGACCACGATGCTTTCTTGTAATAATTGCCTGCAAAAATCAGATTGTTCGAACCCTGCTGGTACATCGTATCCGAACTGCCGCCTCCCCATCCATAGACGACGTTATTGATGAATTCGAGATTCCAGCCGCTCTTCAGAAGCGGATTTCTGTAATAGCTCCCTGTCAGGAGATTGCCCGAAAAGGTTGCCTTTATGTCGCTCCCTGTGACCGTATTGAACATGGTTCCATACGAATGACCATCTGCGCTCGTTCTGTTCTTTGAATGGAAACTGTGCCTGAGATTCTCTCCTATAAGAGTGTTCGATACTGTGAAGTTGGTCGGGTTCGAATTCGCGTAGGTATCGAACGTTTCATCTATGCCCCACGTGAGACTTAAATGATCAAATATCATGTTCGAACCCCCGTTCACCTCCAGTGCTCTTCTCTGATCGCATGTTCCAACTGTGCAGCCGTCATCCCCGGCGCGGATTCCAATATGCTGGATGATTATGTTTCCCGCCCTTGTCTGCATCACACTGCCCTTGTTTCCGCCATTTCTAAGATGAACACCCGGCGCGGGCGCGGTCTGTCCAGCGATGGTTATGTTGTTGTTCCTGATGACGAGCGGAGAATTGAGAGTAATGTAACCGCCGACTTCGAATACGCAGATTCTCGGACCGGACGCGTCGATACAGGCCCGAAGGCTCCCCGTCCCCGCATCGTCCAGATTCGTTATCCTCATGATTGCGGACTTTCCTGCGCCCGCTCTGACAGAACCGCCGGTCGCATCACTGCCGAAGCCTGCCGCTCCGGGAAACGCAGGCAGCCCTGAAGCCGCAACCGGAAGAAGCAGCGATATGAAGAGTACTGGTAGAAATTTCTTAGACAACATAAGCGATAATCCTCGATAAAAATGGGCAAGAATGCGCCTGAAGGAATCCCTGAATCGTCCTTTCCCGTGCATCTTGTTTTCTTTGTGTTTGCGATCAGCAGCGGCGCTGACTGCTGACTGTGTCAGCAGCCGGGGAATGCCGATGCGTCACTGAATTTCTGCGACAGCCAGGATCACCGCGAGGCATTGCCTGATGAGCATGATCCCGCGCTGCGCAGTTTTGACGTGCATTACTGTTCTCCTGTTATTTTCCTGTTTCTGTCTGTTCGATCCCGGAAGGCTTCCCACTATCCGGAGTCGGGGGGTATTTTCATGTGAAGGAGCGCTTTTGCTCTCTCTCACCTGCCGTGTGGGTTAATTAACGAAAAGAATGACATTGATCAACCCGAAATATTTATTTTTCAGGACCCCGTCACGAATGCGCCGAGCGTCAAATGTTTCGATCGCAATGTATACAGCGCCCCTGTCAAGTGAAGTGTGTGTGCACAAGCTCTCTGCACAGCAGGAATTCAAGTACGCAGATCATCGCCTCATATCGTTATGTGAAGCCGGTGTAACAGTTATGAAGCGTTGGCGGAAAACGGCCCGGAAAAAAGATTCTGCCGACCGTCTCCGCCAGTTCGTCATTTCGGGGGCGCTCCCCTGCTCTCCATTCACACAACTGCTGAGAATCAAGCCCGTGCAGTCTCCAGTTGCCCTTCAGCCGGCCCGTGCGAAATTTTCGCATGAATCTTCTCGATGCGGAATTCGAATGTGATCTCCTGGAGCGGCGATTCGGTTTCCGGGCAGCAGAGCGTGTCGATAATCTGAACCAGAAAACCGCCCGCCACCGATATCATTGTGAGAGAATGAACTACCTCTCAAAAGGAGATCGTTTATGGAACCCGGCAGTACTGAGGGTATGAGAGACTACCTCGAAGCAGTTGGAAAGAGGTTCGCTGAAGATGCGGACACGTACAAAAGGTTTGCGGAACTGAAGGGCCTCATCCTTTCGGCTTACCGTCATTTGAACAGGTTCGACATGGCGGTGCGGCGTCTCGTGCTCGCCGAAAGGCTTGCCGATTCAGTCGCGAAGCATTACGAACGCGATGTAATGACGATTCTTCTTTATGAGGCTCTCGACCACGTATACATGGCATTCTCAAGGCTCGATCTTCAGGGTCTCGGCCTCGGAACATGCGCAGCCGGCAACGGCCTGACCGGAGAACACGCCCATGAGGCGCTCAAAGTTCTGGATCTGATGGAAGGCCTGAGCGACCAGATTCTGAAGCGTGAAAAGTGCTTCGGCCTGAATCTCGATTTCCTGCGATCTCTCGCCGAGAAAGAAGGTATTACCTATGATCTCAAGAGCCACTGGAGTACCGGAAATCTCCGCGAATACTTCATCCAGCACGCAGGCTTGATAAATCAATGCCTCAACAGAAAAGCAGCCTTCTGGTCGGGACGGACCATGGCTGACTTTCTCCGCCAGCGCGGCTATCACAAGATTCTTGGGGCGCTCAACCGGCTCGAACTGCTGCACCGCAGAGGCGAGTTGAAAGCCGCCTGACGCCCTCTGAAAACTGTCTGACTCACCTGTGCCTCATTTCGGGCAGGCCTTCAGGCACATGAACCAGTCCAGGCAGCGAACATCACCGGCTGAACTCTCCATCCGCTCCTTTGCCGTTCCGCAGGATCCCGGCGGCGGGACAATTACCTCATCCCCAGGCTGCCAGCCGGCCGGAGTTGCCACCTTGTGCTTGTCGGAGAGCTGCATCGCAGTCAACATCCGCTTGATCTCTTGAATATTCCGACCGTTGCTCATCGGATAGTAAAGAATCGACCTTACAACCGCATCGGGATCAAACATGAAAACAGCCCTTACTGCCTGAATGGTGCTCGCGGCAGGCTGCAGCATTCCAAACGCCCTGGAAACCTCCATAGTAAGATCGCTGATCACAGGAAACGTGACTTCAATGTCTTTCATGCCCTTGTAAGCGATTTTTTCCTTTATGGTGCGCAGCCATGCGATATGGCTGTATGTACTGTCTATCGACAGACCAAGAAGTTTGCAGTTCAGCTTTTCAAATTCGGGCTGCATCGCCGCAAATGTCATGAACTCGGTTGTGCAAACCGGCGTGAAGTCAGCCGGGTGTGAAAAGAAAACCACCCAGCTGCCCTTGTAATCATCGGGAAAATTAAGCGGGCCCTGGGTAGTCTCAGCCTGGAACGATGGAGCCGGTTCGCCGATCAAAGGAAGCCTTACGTGCTGTTCCATATTTATTTTCTCCCTGCAATAAAAGGTCACTGCTATTTCTTTTTCATCCGCCCGTTCTACCTCGGCACCTCCTCGTTCTCCCCGTTTTCCCACCACACTTACGACAGAGTCCCTTTACTTCCACCTGGGAACCCAGAATGCTGCCGAATCCATTTACCTTCTCCGGCAGAGAAAGCGTGTCGAGATCAGAGCTTTCGAAGTCGGTGACCGTTCCGCATTTCACGCAGATAAAGTGATGGTGGGGTTTTACTTTGCCGTCGAAGCGCACAGCCTCCCGGCGCGGTCCTAAAGTTTTAACCAACCCGAGGTCGTTCAGAAACCACAGCGTACGGTACACAGTATCGAGAGATACCGTCGACACCCGCCTCCTCACATTTCGATATACCGTCTCAGCATCCGGGTGCACCGTGCTTGTTGCCATCTCCCGGAAGATCTCGAGTCGCTGATGAGTTATCTTCATGCCCTCTCTGCGGCATGCAAGCCTGAACTGTTCGAGCCTGTCATCAAGTCCTTCGCGGTCCTGCTTCACACAAGATTTTCCTATTTAAGACTCTTTCCGATATACAAAAGACCCCCCAAAGCTGTCAAGGACAGAGGCCGGAAGCTGCAGGAGACGGCTGAACCTGCCACCAATATTCCCTGCCGCACTGTCATCCCCGCACTTGTCGAGAACATCGCCAGGATCCCTGCTGCGCTCAGCTCTTCAAAAGAATGCGCGTTTTTCGGGGACCAGCAATATATATCAGGTTCATTAATGAACAAATCCGTACGCAAAATGTTTTTCGATCTGTTTGACTCATTTCCTGTTCGTCTTCGAGAATGAGACTGCAATCCGATGATGCGGTAAAAAATCCTCGTACTCGTCATTAATGCCTCCCCTGGTGCGCGTCATACGCCGTCCTGCTCCTGGCCCGATAATTGCGATCACTTGCTGAATTCACCATTCAATCCCTCCAGTTTCGTGCTGAAAAGCACACCGGAACCGGCCTGAAGCCACTCCGACCTGAGGGATCGAATTAAATACATCCAGAAAAAAGGAGATAGTAATGTACTTGAATGCAGTAAAGGCAAGTCTCACAGGAGACAATAACTGCAGGGCGACGACCAGGCACGGTTCCGGAAAAAGACTCTCTTGGGAATTGGGCCGGGTCCTGCCTCGTTTATCGAGATTTGCGTCGTACGCTTTCCTGTTGATCATGTTCGCGATCCCGTCTGCGGCGCTGGCGCTTCCAGCTTTTCCGGGAGCTGTCGGATTTGGTTCCACTACAGCCGGTGGCGCGAAGAGAAATGGTCAGACAAGCACCCCCACGTTATATGAAATCAATTCTCTTTCCGGCGGGACAGGTGCAGGAACATTGAAAGGATGCATCAATGCCTCGGGTCCGCGCATCTGCTATTTCACAGTCAGCGGGCAGATAAACATCGGTGACAGCATCACCATCTCAAAGCCATACCTTACAATCGCAGGGGAAACCGCGCCGGGAAATGGAATCCATATAACAGGCACCGGAAATCAGGGGTTGATTATGATAGCCACGCACGATGTCATCATCCGGCACGTATCATTCCGGGTGACTACGGCGCTGTCGTCGGGCAAGTGCGGCCAGTCCCGTGTTCTTGAATGGAGAGCGGGAGCGGAAAACGTGGTTCTTGACCACGTTGCGATAGCCTGGGGAGGCGATCAGAACATCAGTACATGGTCCGGCGAATCGTCCAGGAACTGGACTATAAGCAACAGTCTTGTCTACGAGACTCTTGCCAACTGCACTCATTCGGACGATGGTGAGGACAACCACTCTTTCGTCTGGTATTTTTACAGCGGTGGTGGTTCCGCGAGCGCCATTAACAACATCATTGCAAGAAACCTCTACAGGAATCCGCAGATAAACGGCAACTGGACTATTGAGTGGGTCAACAATACCGTTTACGGCTACGGCAGCAACTCAGGAAACGGTCTGCTGGCCAGCGGCGGTTCAAGCAAGGTCCGCTTCGAGGGAAATACTTATCTGAGAGGCGGTTCGTGTGTGAGCGGTGGTTCTGCGACCATTTGGGGAAGCAACACGAATAACTGTTACACACCTGGATCTTCGAGCGCAGCTTTCACCCCGTCAAATGCGGTTGCGATGGACCACACTGCTGCCCATGCTCATAATCTGGCCAACGCCGGTCCAAGGCCCTGGGCCAGATTCAACCAGGATCAGAGAATCATCGATATGGTCAAGAACAACACATGGGATGGTTCTTATGTAACCTCTGTACCGTCTATGAGTCAGGCAACAGAAACCCACAGGGCAATCACTCCTCCTGCGAACCCGCACGATCCGGCTCCTGATGGTTCGGGCTATACCAACGTGGAGAAGTGGCTCTTCAGCTTCGACAATGGAGGTGTGCCTCAGCCGGGAGTTACTGTGACACCGACTTCGCCTCAGGCAACATCGACGCCGACTTCCGCCGCAACGCGCACTCCAACACGTACCGCCACACGGGCCGCCACGGGGACTGCGACACGTACTCCAACGCGCACTGCGACGCGCAGTGCATCGCCGACGGCGATTGCACCTGCGTCGACACCGGTTCCGGTGCCTCCCACTGCGACTTCAGTTCCTCCAGCCACTCCAACGAGTGTCAGCCCGACGGCAACTTCGGTTCCGGCAACCCCGACTTCCGTCGTTTCGACGCCTGAACCGGGGACAGTTGAGGTCAAACTTTACTCCATCTCTTCCGAGGATGGATACATTGTGGAGTCTTCGGCCGGATCAGGCCGGGGCGGCACAGTCAACCGAACTGGAACAGAAGAAACAGGTTTGCGGCTGGGTGATGACAGCAGGAACAGACAGGTGAAATCGATCGTGTCTTTCAACACGTCGGTTCTGCCGGCAAATGCACGGATCATATCTGCGAGTCTGGATTTCACCGACTCGTACACCAACCGGACGACCACCCAGATGGAGCCTCTTTATGCTCACATCTCCCAGGGCGGCTTCGGCAGCAGTGCAAGCCTGCAATCGGCTGACTTCCAGAATGCGAGTTCCATGAGCAGAGCGGTGAGACTGACTGTCACTGCAGCCGGCCATCATGGAGGCAACCTGGAGTCAGAAGCGCTTCGTTATATTTATCGTCTTGGACGCACGCAGTTCCGCCTCTCGTTTGTCACTGCCACGGATAAAAACAAGCTTAACAACTGGCTTGGGCTGAATCCGGCAGAGGTGGCTGCTGCAAGGCCGTGCCTGACGATACGTTATACACTGGCACAGATGCAGACGCAGCTTCGGCAGATTCGACTGCACGCTGCGAAGCAGAAGAAAGTAGTTCAACGGCGGATGAAGGCCGCAAAATATGCGCGCCGGCTTCCAGTAAAGCCTGTAAGGGCGGCCCGATAAAGAAAAACCCGGGCGACACTTTCCTCGCCCGGCTCTTCAAGGCCCGTGTACCCGGAAAGCAGGGTATGCGGGCTTTTGTTTTTTCTCCTGGATCCCCGGCACCTTCTGGCCGAAGCTGCTTTTTTCCGCTAATGTATCCTGATGCGTAACCGTTCAGGCCGTCGCGATTCGCGCCCCAGGCGGGAGGCGGAACGGTCATGCTGATGCAGACTCTGGAGAAGAATTTGAAGCAGGTCCTTATCATAGATGACAATCAGGATGCCCGCGACATTCTGGCGGCAATACTCGGCGATCTGGGTGTCATCCCCGTTCCCACAGGCAACAGCCCTGAAGGAGTCCGCTTTGCGCTCGAAGCCCTCAAGCGTAACAGGCCCTATAGTTTAATAATTGTGGATATCCACATGCCCGACATGAACGGGTTCGAAGTAGTGCAGAAGATCCGGGACGCAGGGTACAACGGAGGGATAGTCGCATTCACTGCCATGCCCACGGGGAGCGGAAGAAGAGAGAGCGGAAACATCGGCATCGACGCTTACTTCAGCAAGACCCATATCAGCAGGGAGCTTCTGGAGACGGTGCTGGAGCAGTACGCGAGGTAAAGCAGTCCGCGAACTGCGGATGCTTCACCGCCCTGTCCCTGAGCCCGGGGCTGATCTCACATCCGCTTCTTTCAAGACGCTCGAGCCAGTGGTTTCCCAGCATTTCAAAGCGCGCATCGCAGTGCAGAGGAGATGAATACGCGATAGTGGTTTCTTCCTTCGGCCCTGTTGCCGGCCCCTTCGCGACATAAAACCCCGCAGCGAGAAGACTGCACCGGACGCGGGTTGACGCCGAGTAAGTGTGCAGTCTGGCAGGATGCTCACACTTCCTGAAGATATTCGCAAATGTTTCTTCGGTCCAGAGCTCCGGCTCTGTGTTGAGAGAAAATAGATCGTAGAAAATGCGCGAAGGCGAAGGAGCTTCGCCGCTTCTTGCCAGAAAGTCGCCCTCGCGAAGATGCCATTCAATAAAATGATCCCTGGAAATCCACTTTCCCTTCTCGAGAAGCGAGAATGGAGCCGGATGGTGCAGATGCGGGAAAAGCGCGGAGTGCCGAAGCGAAAGGCGGAGCGGATCCATATCACGCTCAAAGCTCAGGATATGGACAGGCCGCCGCTGCTCCCTCCCCGCCCGCTTTTCAAGGTGAAAAATCAGAGCCATCGCATTCGCCGCCGCCCCAAGACCTGCATCCCACACCACAACAGGTGCCGGGCCGGATTTTTCGATTTCCCCGTCGATATCCGCGGGAATCACGTAAACCTGCATTGCCTCCTCGAGGGGCCTGCTTACTGAATGCATCACCTCGCCGGAACTTTTCTGGCGAATGCTGTGAAAACCCTCAACCCGGCTGATAATCTCGTAGTCGCCGAGTTCCCTCGCAGGACGGTGCTTTCTTCCGGGCGGATTTCGCACGAACTCTTCATCCACAGCGCGCAGCGAATCCCGGTGTGTGTTGTAAAAACTCGAAAAAGCGCCGTTTATTATAGACTCTCTCACATCATCCATGAATGTCCGATAGAATACGAGATTGTGAAGACCGAGAAGATGCTTTCCGAAATACTCCCCGCACTTCACAAGGTGATGCAGATACGAGCGGGAATATCTTGTGCATGCAGGACACAGGCAGGCTTCATCAACAGGACGATCAGAGCCGCGATAGACACCCCGCCGGAGATCGAGACGGCCTCTTGATGTCCAGCAGATTCCCTGCTCTCCAAAAAGTGTCGGAATTATGCAGTCGAACATGTCTACACCGCGGGCGACCGCTTCGAGAATATCAGAAGGAGTGCCCACTCCCATCAGATATCGGGGCGAGTCTTTCGGAAGCAGCGCTGCCGTGACCTCGGTCATCTCCTTTCGTTCCTCCTCCGATTCCCCGACTGCCAGCCCCCCGATTGCGAAGCCATCGAAAGGAAGGGATGTAATATGGCCCGCGCTTATTTTCCTGAGAGAGGGAACGCATCCTCCCTGAACAATTCCAAACAAAGACCGGGCTGAGTCTCCCCGAGCCGCAAGGCTTCTCTCCGCCCATCTCGCTGTCCGCTCCACCGCGCACCTTATCAACGGCTCATCGGCAGTTGACGGGACGCACTGATCCATCGCCATCATGATGTCGCTTCCTGTATCGAGCTGGGCTGCTATACTGCTTTCGGGGCTCAGACATATTGTTCTTCCGTCGATATAGCTTTTGAAGAAAGCTCCTTCCTCCTCCAGTCTTGCGGAATGCGCAAGCGAAAAAACCTGAAATCCTCCAGAATCTGTGAGGATAGATCGCTTCCAGTTCATGAACTTCCCCAGTCCGGAGCACCGCTGGAGAACCTCCCGGCCCGGACGCAGAATCAGGTGGTATGTATTTGCAAGAATAATCAGGAACCCGGCTTCCTCCACATCGTCAGTCCTCTGATTTCGAATAACGCCTGCCGTAGCAACAGGCATGAATACGGGCGTTTTGACCGTATCGTGAAGGGTGGAGAATGTTCCGGCTCGGGCACAGGAGGAGGAATCCTGCGCATCAAGTTGAAAATTCAGGCGTGTGGTCGGCATCATGCTTTTCATCAATCTCTGCGCACGATAGCGCATTCGGGCGCCCATTGTGAACACCGGGGCTGTCTCCCGGAGATTTCATTTCATGACAATTCCGGGCCGGCGGCAACTCTTTCAAGAAATACTTTACAGCTCTCCACAGGAGAAACGGTATCATTCGATATCCGCCGTATGATAGAGTCGGCGCTGTAAGCGACTTTCTCGAAAGACTCCCGGGTAAGCTCATCGTGAGTGGGAAGTTCAACACTGGCAAGGAAACGGTCTATCGACGGCGTGGCCCAGGGGACAATCACGGCCGCTTCCGCATACATCCAGCGGGCAATAACAACGTAGAAAAGCATCGATACTAAAAACCGGAACATTGCAACCTCCCCTTCAACAGGCCTTGCATGCCGTTCGAAGATAATGAACCATTCGGCCGCAATGGGCAGTTCTATTAGAATCCCTCTCTCTTTTTCTTAATTTCTCAGATCACTCCCCGGCGGTTGCACCAGGAAGTTTTCGTATCAGGACTTTGTCAATGCGGTTTTTATCCATATCTACGACCTCGAACCGGTGTCCCTCATATTCGAAAGCCTCCCCCGCAAGGGGAATATGGCCAAGCTGAGAAAGAATAAAACCGCCGAGAGAATGGTAGCCCCGTTTTTCCTCCTCCCTCAACGCGGTCATGTTGAAACGTTCAAGAACTTCGTCGACATCCATCGCGGCATCGATCAGACAGGAGTTGTCGGATCTCTCGACGATACTCACCTCCTCTTCATCCTCATCGGCAATCTCGCCGACTACCGCTTCAATCAGATCGTGCGTGGTCACTAATCCGTCAAGACCACCGTATTCATCCACGACGAGGGCGATATGCCTCTTGGCTTCCCGCATCTGCTCCAGCACTTTCAGCGCCGAAAGATTATCTGGAATCAGGAGAGGTTCCCGGAGAATCGAGGAAAGCTCCGGCGTCTTGTGCCCGCTCAGAGCGAACTGCGAGAGATCTCCGATAGAGACGATTCCAAGAACGGTGTCGAGAGTTTCACGGGCAACCACAAAATTCGAGTGCCCGCTTTCGTAAGCGACATTCAGAAGTTCCGGAAGCTCTCTGTTTGTGTCCAGCCAGACAATGTCGTTGCGCGGAGTCATAAGCGCAGCCGCCGTTTTATCTCCCAGTTTGAGCACTTTATTGACCATCCTCTCTTCGGCCTGCTCGAAAACTCCGAGATCCGTTCCCTCACGGATCATCTCCTTGACCTCTTCCTCCGTGACAGCGTCCGTTGTTTCGCAGGAAATGCCGAAGAGACGGAACACTAGTTTCGATATTGCTTCGAGACCTTTCGCTATGGGGGAAAGCAGCAACGTCATGCGCAGCATGCCGGGCGCCAGTGTTCGCGAGACAGTTTCAGGGAAAGTGACCGCCAGGCGTTTCGGTATTATCTCTCCGGTGAGAATCACAAAAAAGCTGAGCAGGATGAAAGTGACTATATAACCCGCCACACAGGAGTATTCCCCGGGAAATAAGAAAGATGAAATATTTTCCGCGAGTCTTACGGCAAGAGTTGAGCCGGCATATGCGCCGAGCAGAATCAGGGCGAACACAGCCACAATATGAAGGGCTGTAAGCATGCCCTCGGGATTCTCTGCAAGCCGGAGAGCACACGCTGCTCTTGCGTCCCCTCCCTCGGCCCGCTCTTTCATTCGCGTCTTCAATACAGCTGCAATCGAAACTTCCCCCGCCCGGAGCAGTCCAACGAGCACGGCCAGGAGAAATACAAGCATAAGTTCGATGAAGTACGAGTCTCTCATCATGAATTCCACCTGGTTAAACCCCGAATCTGTTCTTTTAACAGATATTTACTAATTGATCACGCCTCGAGCATCAGGGTCACAGGACCGTCGTTTTCGAGCTCTACGTGCATATGGGCCCCGAAAATACCCGTCTGTACAGGTGATACTCCGAGTTTTCGGAATTCTTCCACGAATCTGTCAAAAAAAGCAGAGGCTCCATTCGGCTCCATTGCCCCGAAAAATTCCGGCCTCCGGCCTTTAGACGTATCTGCAAACAGAGTGAACTGAGGGACAAGCAGAACGCCTCCCCCGACGTCCATGAGAGAGCGATCGAAATGGCTCTTTTCATTTTCGAAGATCCGCATGTTCGTTATCTTCGCCGCCATCGGGGCGAGCTTCTTCCCGTCATCCCCCTGCGCAATACCCACAAGGAGAAGAAGGCCTTTCCCTATTTCGCCGGCGATCTTTCCATCGACCGCCACTTTTGCGAACGCCACCCTCTGCAGAAGAACTTTCATGCTGCGACTCCCGGCAGCAGGAGCGCGCCGATCAGTGAGTGGACCTCCTGAATACGCCCCGTATTCTTCGAAGGAACGATGATGCTGATGTCGGCAATTTTCGCGAGCTCGCCGCCATCCTTACCGGTAAGCCCTATTGTGAAGATACCCTGATCCTTCGCCGCCTGGACTGCCTTGTTTATATTCTCCGATTTCCCTGACGTAGAGTAAACGAGCAGCACATCCTCTTTCGACTCACGCTCGATCTCCCGGGCGAAAGGAGAATACCCGTCGTTGTACGCGCACGTAAGAAAGCATGGATCCAGAAAATGCTTCACGCGGGGGACTTTTCCGTCAGGAAGTTTTCTTCTGCAGCATTGCCCGTAAAGTTCAAGAGCATCGGCGGCAGATCCGCCGTTCCCCGCGAAATACAGCCTGGCTCCTCTACAGGCCCTTTTTTCCATCTCGTCATGCGCGCATTTGATGGAGTTGAGGAGATGCACGTTCTCCGCAATACTTCGATCGAGAGCGACAGATTCTGCCAGGCTTTCCGGAAAAACAGCCCTGCGGCGGCCGATGACAGAGGAATTTCCCTCATCTGCCGGCAGATACTCCGGTTCGAAACCCTCACAAAGGGCGTGAATTAATGTGCTCTGCACTGAACATAAAACTGCCGCGTCATCCGACGGGATGAGGAATGCATCATCGGCTTCTTCTGAAAGAACTTTCGCCCCCTCGCCCGCCATTACGAGAACATATGCGCCCCCTCCTTTTGCAGCGCGGACAGCTTCTGCTTCCTCTTTCTTCGGATTCGATCCCGAGAAGAATACAAAGGCATGCCGGACTCCGGCAATGCTCCGGACAGTTTCAACGAGCAGGTCTTCAGGCTTATCACCGAGACTCTCCCCGCGAATCTTGCCCCGGTCGGGACGTCCGAATGGAGCCCCTGCCGTGTAACGGCACGCCAGCTCCTCGTAGAAATGCGCAGCTTTGATGCGGAACGCTCCCGTCCCTGCCGAGTAAATAGTCCCGCCCGCCAGGTCGGCCTCGAGGAGTCGCTTCATTGCGGCATGCCCGCGTTCACCGACAGTCCGATCGGAAAGAATTTTCTCTTTCGCCTCTGCACTCTTTAGAAAGATTCGTTCGAGCGGCATACGCGGTCAGAAGACATCGACCAGTTCGATGTCGAAATTGAGAGTTTCGCCTGCAAGAGGGTGGTTGCCGTCAAGCGTGACAGCGTCTTCCTTGATTTCCACAACTGTTGCGTGAGCGGTGTACCCTTCAGCTGTATCAATCTGAAGAACTATCCCCTCCTGGTATTCTATGTCAGGAGGAAGCTTTCCTTTTTGAACGACGACACGCAGCTCGAGATCATATTGCCCATAAGCTTCATCCGGGGATATCACCACGTGTTTCGTTTCGTTTTTTTTCATCCCTATAAGCGCACTTTCGAATCCCGGGATAACTACTCCTTCTCCGATTCGAAACTCGAAGGGCTCGTCGTTTCTCGATGTGTCGAAGACAGTTCCATCGTTCAATGTGCCGGTGTAGTGCACTCGAACGGTGCTGCCTTTCTTTACTTCACTCACGCTCACTCTCCAGGACGGTCAGGATTGAAAGATATTATAACAATAAGAGCAAATTAATCCATTCCCGGGAAGAAGGCTATAGGGCTTTATTGTCCCGTACCTGAGGCCGTTTGCCTGCATTAAGAAGAGAAAGCCGATGCCTTTAACTTTCCACCGCTTCGTGGAATATTCAGATGCGTGAGGGGGCGGATTTCTTTATGACAAGCAATGCCGGAGAAGCCACAAGAGTATTTTCAGACGATGCCGTAAGAGAATTTAAGATTCTGAAAGATGACCCGTGGCTGAAGCCTCATGAAGGCTTTTTTCACGACTTGAGAAGAAGAGTGCTCGACGCCGAACTGCGTCTGACCGGCGGGACTATGTCCCTTAACGACTTTGCGCTCGGCCACGAGTACTTCGGCCTGCACAAGACTGGTGATCACTGGGCGTTCCGGGAATGGGCTCCGAACGCCAGAGCGATTTTCCTTATCGGCACATTCTCAGACTGGAAGAAAGATTCGAAGTTCGAGCTGCATCACATCCGGAACGGGATCTGGGAAATCGAAATTCCCCTTGAGACGCTCCGCCATCTTGATCTTTACAGGGTCGTCATCGAATGGCACGGGGGAAGTGGAGAGAGACTTCCTGCATGGGGACGTTATGTTGTTCAGGACCGGGACACCCACATTTTTTCTGCGGGCGTCTGGGACCCCCCGCATCCCTATGAGTGGCAGGTACCTGACTTCGTGCGGCAGGACGGCCCTCTTCTCATCTATGAAGCTCATGTCGGAATGGCTCTCGAAGAGAAGCGAATCGGGACTTTCAGCGAATTCCGGGAGCAGCTCATTCCTCATATAAAAAGGTGCGGGTACAACTGCATCCAGCTGATGGGAATTCAGGAGCACCCTTATTACGCGTCGTATGGTTACCAGGTATCTAATTTCTTCGCCCCAAGCTCGCGCTTCGGCACTCCCGACGAACTGCGCGCGCTTATCGACGAGGCTCACAGGCAGGGCCTGGCGGTTTTCCTCGACCTCGTGCATTCACACGCTGTGAAGAATGAAGTGGAAGGACTCAGCCGGTTCGACGGCACTCTTCATCAGTACTTTCATGACGGCGACCGTATCGACCATCCCGTATGGGACTCGCGGCTTTTCAATTACGGGAAAACCGAGGTCCTGCACTTTCTCCTTTCAAATGTCCGTTACTGGCATGACGCGTTCAAGTTCGATGGATACCGCTTTGACGGCGTCACCAGCATGACCTATTACGATCACGGCCTCGGGGAACCCTTCTCCTCCTATGAAAAGTACTTCAGCGGGAGGATCGATATGGACGCGCTTGTTTACCTCAGCCTCGCGAACAAAGTGGCGCATCAGGCAGGCAATGTCGTAACCATCGCAGAGGACGTGAGCGGTCTTCCAGGACTCGCAGCGCCCCGGGAATCAGGCGGGGTGGGGTTTGATTACAGGCTCGCAATGGGGATACCTGACTTCTGGATTAACGCGCTCACCAGGAGCGACGATCAGTGGCATGTTGAAGGGATGTTTTACGCCCTCACCAACCGCAGAAGCGACGAAAGGACGATCAGTTACGTTGAGTCTCACGATCAGGCGCTTGTCGGCGACAAGACCATGATTTTCAGGCTTCTTGACTCAGCCATGTATTTCAGAATGCGGAACACCGAGCAGGATTACTTTATCGAACGCGGAATATCACTGCACAGGCTCATGCGCTTCGTGACACTGACCACCGCTTCGTACGGATATCTTAATTTCATGGGAAATGAATTCGGGCATCCGGAGTGGATTGATTTTCCACGCCCGGGAAACAACTGGTCACATGAAAGGGCCCGGCGACAATGGAGTCTCATGTCGAACCCCGAGCTCCAGTACAGCCGGCTTTTTCAGTTCGACCTCGACATGATTGCTTTCATGAAAGAGAGAGGCATATTTCATGATTCCGGTCCGTGGAAAATCTACTCACATATCGACAACCAGGTGCTTGGGTTCACACGTTCCGGACATTATTTCTTTTTCAATTTCAGTCCGGCGGGAAACCGGGATCCTTTCGAGATAGAACTGGAAGAAGACACCTACGAAATCGTATTCGATACTGACTCGCCCGCTTATGGCGGAGCCGGGCGGCTCGAACGCGGGAAGCTCTACGACACTGAATTACGCGAGATTGATTTCAAAGTGCATCACCTGCTCAGGTTCCCGTTGCCTCCGCGGACCGCGGTCGTTCTAAGGCCCCACCACCGGGAAAAGCGATACCGGAATGAGATCAGAGAGGAACGCTACAAGGTGCCTGTCCCGTCAATATAACCCGGTCCGCCGGCAGACTCCGGCGGCTCAGAACCGGATAAACCAGAAGCGTCTTTCCTCATGCTGAAGACGATTACGAACTGCCGCGATGTGGTCCCTCAACGGCCATGCCGCCGCGCGGCGCGCATGATTCTCTCTCCGATCCTTCAGGCAAATCGGGCACGTACAGACACCGCCCATATATTTTCGGCAAAAACCGGAATAATCACCAATCATGCCGCATAGTGTATCAGCTTCTTTTCTTCAGAAGTGCCGCACCCTCATGACGAAGATCATATCAGGTGTTTTCAAAAGAAAGCTCCTCAGGAAGGCTGATTCCTTTCATCCACTGCAGCGCATAAGCATCTGTCATGCCGGCGATGTAATCCGTGACGGCCCGGACATCACTCTGCCCTTCGTAGATGCGCTTCATACTTCGAAGATACATCCCGAACTTTCTATCGAGCGAAAATTCAGAGCGGGCATATGGTTCGAATTCGCGGCCGTTCTGATTCAGCAGAGACATCAGATAATCGAAAATCTGCTCAATCATCCTCTCGCAGAACAGCCGGTACCTCAGAACTTTCGTATGATGGTAGATACATCTGCTGCTGAAGGCGGAGAGTTCTTTGAGGACCGAAAATCTCGCGTCAGAAAGAGCAATCGCCCCACGTTTCTCTGATTCCCGGATCACGTCCAGGACGAGCGCGTCAATAATCTCTCCGTTCTTCTGTCCGAGTTCATCAGCTATTTCCCGCGGAATATCGCTTTGATGAATAAAGCCCCCGTAAATCGCGTCCTCCAGGTCCCGTCCGAGGTACGCAATGCGATCGGACATCCTCGCGACACATCCCTCATAGCTGCACGGATAGTGATCGCGGCCCGTCACGGTTGAAAGATCCAGGATTTCACTGCGGGGCGTCAGTTCCTGATCGAGCTTTTCGCCGCAGTGGCACAGGATCCCGTCCCGCACCCCATACGTCAGATTCAGACTCGCTCCACGGTTTCCCAGTACATCGACCACCCGAAGACTGTGCACCTCATGAATGAATCTTCCCGATTTTCTGTTGAGAACAGTCTCACCTGCATGACCAAAGGGAGCGTGTCCAAGATCGTGCGCAAGTCCTATCGCGTAAGCCATTTCGCCGTTCAATCCGAGTCCACGGGCTATAGTCGCCGCAACTGTCGCGACATGAAGTGAGTGTTCTATGCGGGTGCACACATGGTCGTTGTTGGGGGAAAAAAAGACCTGTGCTTTGTGCTTCAGCCTGCGGAACGGAAGAGAGTGAAGAACGGCTGTCTGATCCCGGAAAAAAGCGCCGCGCACGTCTTCCTGCCGGGGCTCGAGCCTCCTTTCATATTCTTCCTGCGGAAGTGGATTTGGCGGGAGTTTTCGCTGACTCATAAATGCACGTCACCTTCCAAAGTCTTCTGTGAAATCATGCATCATCTTCGCATCTTTTGCACGAAGCTGGAATCCGGCCCGGGAGTTGCAGGTATATGGAGATCCTTCTCGTTTGCGGGATTTTGAGCAGGTAATTTTTCCGGAATTCGCGGGTTCTTCTGTTAAAAGTTCATTCCATCCTTGAAAACCGCCGGGCCTGAACTTAACTGAAAATAGGCACTTTTACTTTACTGACAAAGTTTCGGAGGATCTGAACATGATAGGAGGAGAAAGACCTATTCGTTATCAGAGCTTCCCGATAAATCCCTGGGAAGCTTTCCGCAGAATGGAAGAAGAGGTGAATCGCGTTTTCGGCGAGCCTTTTTCGGAGGTTTCCTCAGGCTATCCGCCAAGGAACATCTGGTACAATGAAAACGGCGCCTGCGTGGTTGCTGAGCTTCCGGGCGTGGCTCAGGAAGATGTCGAAGCACATGTCGTGGGCAGCGACACCATTGTGATAAAGGGCTCGAGGCGAACGCCTGAACTTCCGAAAACAGAAAAAGTAGTTTCCGAGAGCAGACAGTTCGGCTCTTTCATGAGGAGCGTGACTCTGCCCTTCGATATCGATGAGAAGGGAATGAAAGCCGAACTTCGCGACGGGCTGCTTGCAATCTTTCTTCCGCGAAGGGAAGAAGAGAAGCCTAAGAAAATTGACATCCAGACACACTGAGGGAGGGTCATATGGCACAGACAAACGCAAACGGCGGCAACAGGAGAAAGGACTACAGGATTCCCGCGTACGATATAACGGAAGACGCAGATTCGTTTCGTGTCTATCTCGATATGCCGGGAGTAAAGCAGGACAAACTTGACGTGGAATATCACGACCGCGAAATCACTGTGACGGGCGATCTCGACAACTCGAACTTCGAGAACTACAAGCTCGGGTGGCAGGAATTCAGGCCGTACGGTTTCCGCAGGCAGTTTGCAGTTCCTGAGCATATCAATGTGGAAGGAATATCTGCACAGCTGAAAAATGGAGTAGTGACGCTCACTCTCCCGAAATCCGAGGCAGTGAAGCCGAGAAGAATTGCCATTACGGCCGGGTAGGAGAAGAGCACGTATGGCTGAAAAAGAGGAGGTCCTTCGTCGATGTGTCAGCCGAAGGACCTCCTGACGCTCAAGCTTCCCGCCCGGTTATCAGAACCCTTCCTGATACCATGGAATCGCGGTTTATCCACTAAATTGGCGAGACCTTGATTTTCAACGCGAAAAAGTCAATTATTCCTGTTCTTCTAAATGATTATGGGTCGGATGCCCTTCCGTGAGTCGAGGGGCGGCCGAGTAAGTGGAGCAGGCAAAGCTATGTCACACAGATGTGCAATTTCAAAAAGTGACAGACAAGTCGGAAACAGGGTCAGCCACGCCAAGAACAGGCGTAAACATGTGTTTCGGGCCAACATTCAAGAAAAGAGAATCTTCGTGCCGGAAAAGAACGCCTTTGTCCGAATCAAAGTATCTACACGAATTCTCAGGACAATAGATAAACTCGGTCTGGCTGCGACTTTGAAGAAATACAACCTCACCATGAAGGATCTGCGGGCGTAACTTTTTTCGCAGGTCCCGTTTCGGCAGACCACACTTTTCCCGAACTTATAAGCGCAGCTATATCGGCAAGAACTTTCGGCAGCGCGAGGCTCGCGTTGCAGGCGATATATTTGGGTTCCCATGCCGGTGAGAACTTGTCTTTGTAGCGGTAAAGACCGTCGAAGTTATAGAAATTCTCGCCGTAGCTGTAGATGAGGGCGCCGGCCCGGTTCCAGAGAGGCGCAAGCAGCCTGTTCTCGAGACCTGAGAGAGGGGCCATCCCGAGGTTGAATTTTTTGTATTCATGGTCGCGCCCCCAGCGCATCAACTGGGTGAACAGAAAGTCCATGACGCCGTTTGGAGCTGTTTTCGAATACCGCATAAGATCGACCGAGAGCTCTTTTCTGGTTCCGCTCACCAGAATGTTTGCGAACGCATAAATCTTCCCGTCGCGCGTGACAATGCCCACAGAGGTTCGAGCGATATATTCCTCATTGAACCAGCCCATGGAGAACCCCTTTTCCTTCACATTCTTCGCGGCAAGCCATTCATCCGAGATTCCGCGAATCTCTTCCATGATTCCCGGCACAGAAAGGACCGGGACGACTTCGAACTTGAACCCTTCTTTCTGGAGTTTGCGGGATGTCGAACGAAAGCTCTTGTATGCCGGACCTCGGAGCGAAAACCGGTCGAGACGGAGCGTCGCCTCCTCTCCCACTTTGTACAGCTCGAGACCGACATCAATATAATTGGGAAGATCCGACTTGGACACCTGGTAAAAAACGCACCATCCGTCGTGCGTATCCACAAACTCACGGAACGCCCATACAAGCTCCCTGCGGACATCCGGAGGCCCGACAGGATCGCCGGCAGCAACCCAGCTCCTTCCCCGGATTCCATACATCACGAAGCCGGTTTTCTCTTCATTGAATAAAAAGTACTTGTCTCGTAGAAACGCAAGACCGGATGATGTTTTGTCCGAGGTCTGGATGCACCTTTCGATATGCACATAATCTTCTTCGGACGGAACGTCCACGACAGGCCTTGCGGGTTTCAGCGCGCGGACAAGACCTATTGCCATCGCAAAAAGCATCACGAGCACTGTGCTTCGGAGAAAACGTGGAGCATGGTCTTCGAAGGAGAACTGCCACCACAACTGATTGCTGTACTCGACGTGACGATACGAGAAGAAACCGAGATATATCGTAGAGCCGAAAATAACCAGCACAGCCAGTATGAAGCCGGGCGAAATCTCGCTGAAAAGCACAGCTTTCCTGTAAAAATACCGGCGGCATGGAATCAGCATCAACATGATAAAAGACAGGTAGAGAGCTTCTTCGTAGTCGAAGCCCTTGGCTATCGACACGACTATGCCGAGTTCGAGGAGAATCAGTGTAACCTTGTAGGCGGCGTCAATCCTTTTGAGTATACTCCATGCAAGCACGAGCAGTCCGACCCCCGTCACGCTGCTGATGAAATGCGATGTTTCAATGAGGAAAAGCGGCGCGGTATGCACCCACCACAGCCGGTCTTCCGCGGTCGGCGTCGCCCCTGAGAAGAGAAGGATCGAGCCGCCGATGAAGGTTGATGCGGCTAAAACAGGCGGCACAACGACACTAAGCAGTATCCAGACCGCATGCCGCTGCTTGTCGAGAATGGAACGGAAAAATACCTTCCGCCGCCGCAGCTCTGTTGCGCCGAAAAGAACGACGGCGAGGGCAAAAGGAACAAGATAGTAGATGACCCGGAAAAGAATAAGCGCGCTGAGTATGCTCGGGCCCGGGTAAACATCGCGCAGCGACACGATGATGACTGTTTCAAAGACCCCGATACCACCCGGGACATGGGTCAGAACGCCTGCAGCCATCGCGATGAGAAAGGCCGAGAGGACCTGGGGGAACGCTTCGGGCCCGACGGGCGGAAGGACGCAGTAAAGGGTCGCGCCGGCCAGGAACCAGTCGACACCTGCAATGAGCAGCCCGGTAAGAGTGACTCCCGTCGTGGGAACAGGTATTTCCCAGCTTAATATCCTGACTGGAGAGCGCCTGATGGTGGTTGCGATAAGATATGCGGCAATTGGAAGGAGAAAAGAAAGGCCCGCAATATATGCGTGCACTATATCGACATCAAACGCCTGGGCGGCCGAGACCGGATTCATGAAGCACGTAAGTCCTGCGAGGAGAAACAGCCCCATCCAGAAATGAATCGCGTTGAACGCGAGTATCTGAGCTACTTCCCCGGCAGTTATTCCGATATATGAATACAGCCTGTATCGGGTCGCGCCTCCGCTCAGTACGGAGAAACCAAGCGTGTTGCTGAAAGCATAGCTGAGGAAGGCTGTCAGACTGAGGTATGAAAAGTCGACCTTCTTGTTGAGAAGTTGAAAACCAATCGCATCATAGAAGGTAAAAACAAAGTAATTAGTCAGCGTGAATACCAGGGCGAGAGTAATCCTCTGTGTTTCGGCGTTCTTGAGTTCCCGCATTACGTCATCGAGGTTGTACGACTGGAGGATGTCCCGGAGAATCACAAGAAAAAACACGAGGAGCGCGGTGGGAAGAATTTTCAGAAGAAAATTGAAGAGTCTCCGCCAGCCAAGAATTCTGCGCGCTGCTGATAAATTCCATTTCTGCATATGTACGGCGCCCTACCGCTGCGGGAGTTCCTCGAGAATCAGGCCGGCCAGCCTGGAGTAGTTTCCATCAAAATGATGCGATCCCTCAAGCCCCACTGCCCTGCCGACTGCAGGGTCAAGTCCTCTGCAGATCGTATCGTCATCATCAAGACCATAAACGCAGAAGAGCTTCCGGGCCCCGATCTTCCTGAGTTCCGGCAGCAGCGGAATCTTTCCCTCCCCGTTGTCGAGCCCTATCCAGTCCGTTAGATGGACCTGCAGATCGGCGGACTTTGACGGGTTCAGGAGCACCACCTTTACGACCTTGTCCTGCACTTCACGGCTTAATTCATTGTACATCGGGGGAAGAACGTCCGCGCCCAGGGAATAACCTATCAGAACAACCTTGCTCTGGTTCCAGTCCTCGAATCGATCCCGGATAATTCTTTCGAGATCCTTTCCGGCCTGTCCTGGTGATTTTTCTGACCAGAAATACCTCAGCGCATCAAGGCCTGTGACACTGATTCCTTTTTCAGCCAGCAAGTCTCCGATCTCTCTGTCAATGGAGGCCCATCCTCCGTCTCCCGACACAAAGACCGCAAAATAGTCCCGCTCTTTCCGTTGAGCGGGAACTTCTATCAACGGGAGGTCGCCCGTGGAAAATTTGTTTTCAGACATCCTGCCTGTTCCTGACGCGAGAAATTCTGCAAAGACATTGCCGGAAGATGCGCCTTTATCATCTGCGATCTGAGCATTGCCAATCTGCGATGCAAAAGCGCGCTGTGCATCTTCATCACACGCGTTCATTTTCACCGGCTTCACGAACCATGGAACAGCAGCTTTCTTCACAGGAAGAAGCCTGACGGTTCCTTCTGCATCACCAGGCTCCGAAATCTTCTGATCACCATCGCCGCATATCGGGCCGTCGAGGGGGAGTACAGGACAGAACCCGATAGAGAGGCCGGCGTCGATGCTTCCTGGTCCTTCCGCGAGGATTGCGTAAACAAGCGCGCCCCCTGTCCTGTATCCCGCAATGAGCGGCCTGTGATAAGCCTTCAAACCTGTATTCTGCTGGATCACCTGGGCCAGCCTTTCGAATTCTCCAGCAGGATAATGGCAGCCCTCGTCGTCACTCGAAAGTTTCGCGAGATAGTCTTTGGTATCAATCCCGGCAACAAGTGATCTTGCCTTACCGAGGGCTTCAGCCGCAGCTTCAGCGCCCCTGTCCCAGCCCGCTGCGTCAGAAAGCAGCATTATGAATGACTGAGGCTCGTTCCTGTCGCCGTATAGACGTATCGTTCCGAATCTTGATGTGGAAAGAGTCTCCTGCGCGTCCGCGGGTGCTGCTGCTGCTGCTGCTGCTGCTGCTGCAAGCGCGCCGGATACTGCCGCCAGAATTTTCAGGAAGAACTTCATTTCTCTGGTTTAAGCTCGCTTATCCGCTGCCGCAGATCGATGTCGTCAAGCTGCTTCTGCATTACATTGATACGCTGCTCGAGAAACTCGATCTGCTCTTCCATCTGCGGGAGCTGCTGCATGGCGGCGAAGAAATAAAAAGCGGCGCCGGCCAGAAACAGTACTATGAGAAGCCCTCCGATATGCAACACGCCCTGTTCGTATTTCACTTTTCCTCTCCCCGGAAATCGTGCGGATTCTATCCCAGATGCATCATCAAAGGAATTCACCCGCTTTTCTCCGGGAGAAATGAGAGTCTGTATCCGAAAAACATCGCCAGAAAGGCCGCGGTCACCAGTGTTGCCGCAAGAAGACCTTCTATTCCGGACCGAAGAAGCGCGATAAGGGTGAAAAGAATCACGAATGCGGTCTCAAGCGAAGACTGCTGGAAAATCTTCTCTCTGCGCCTCCTGTTGGAGAGATAGCTCCCAAGCAGAAGCACGAACATCGCCGGCAGAAAGAGGACGACGATTTCCGGAGTAACCGATGTGCATTCGGCGGGGGGTTCGAACACTGGCCCCGTCCGGCACAGACGTGCAGCATAACCTGCTCCCGTTGCGATCGCTGTGAGTGCAGCAGCGCTGAAGACTAAAAAAGCGGCGAGTCCGGCCCGCAGGGCAGGCTTCAGAGTTGTTCCGGAGAAGAATCCCCAGAAAAGCTCGCGGGCCTCCCGCCCCACGCGCGTCCTGTCCACACTGAACTTTTCGTCTCTCTCGCCCCTGCTCATATGCCTGCAGTATCCGGCGCCACCGAAAGGATCCAGTCAAGGACCCCCATATCAGAGGTGTTTGTGAAAGTTGTCATGTCCCCCGGGGCGCAGTCACGTCTGGTGCTCTGCGACACGATGCCGGCGATTCCCGTCTTGCCGCCCTCACTGAAAAGCATTGGTCCGCCTGAATCCCCGAAGCACACATTGACTCCCTGCCCATCGTACTCCGCAAAGAGATGGGTCGATGTCACATCGGAGATGCGCATCTGCCCGCTGTGGAGATCGCCGAACGAAGCGGAATCCTCAAGATCGCCTGTCACGGTCCGGCCGTACCCGAACACATCCACTGGCATGCCGGGCTCCGGAGAAATACTCATAAGAATGGGAAGAGGGGATACTGACAAAGCTTCTTCAAGAGCAAGCACGGCCACATCGTTTTCGAGGAGCCGGCCATTTGCGCGATATCGGGGATGTATCAGGAGCTTCGACGCCTCAACTATCTGCATCGATTCGAGTTCGCCAACGCCTGCAGCCGCCCCTCCCGGGGGAGGAAAAAGCGGATCCGGGGCAAAACAATGGGCGGCAGTAAGGACATGCACCGGGGAGAGCATTGCGCCTGTGCAGGCGGGAACATACCTCAGGCCCGCCTCATCATTCACAAGTTTCAGAACACGGACTATCGGGGCGGATTCGACTCGTCCGCAGGCGCTTCCGCCGACGACCTTGGCCGGGAGTCCGATGACACCGCACGCATCGGTAGACAAAACAGGTTCTTCGTTTCCTCCTCCACCTCCGCATGCGGCGAAGGAAAAGAGCACTGCCGCAGAAAGAAAAAAAATAATTCGATGCAGTTTCACCGGCAAAATATGAAAAAAAGAAGCATTAACAGGCTGAAAATTTTAATGAGTGTACCATTCGGCATTTCCCATTTCCACTCCGATCCCTGTATGATTGATGGATCTTTTATGAAGGATTCGGCCGAAACATGTTGCATTTCCATATTGCTTCAGTTAAAGCGATTTTTACCTCGAAGGGTTTGTCTCACTCGGGACGGGCCCCCGAAGCCTCACTTATGAACCTGCGGAGGCCAAGATGAAGCTACCTGCCCGAAATGAAAAACTCGTAAAATGGGTCGATGAAATGGCCCGCCTCTGCAGGCCCCTTGCCGTTGAATGGTGCGACGGGTCTGCGGAAGAATACAACCGGATCTCCTCCCTGCTTATCGACGGGGGAACATTCAGAAAACTGAACGAAAAAATCAGGCCGAATTCCTATCTTGCATGGTCTGACCCGGGAGATGTCGCCCGCGTGGAAGACCGGACCTTTATGTGCAGCGCCGACCAGGACGATGCGGGCCCCACCAATAACTGGATCGACCCGAAAGAGATGAAAGCCACTCTGCTCGGGCTGTTCGACGGTTCCATGACCGGCAGGACAATGTACGTTATCCCGTTCTCAATGGGACCTGTCGGTTCGCCGATCTCTCATATCGGCATTGAGCTCACCGACTCGCCATATGTTGTGGTCAACATGCACATCATGACCCGCGTCTGTCCCGGCGTTCTGTCTGTTCTCGGCGCCAATGGGGATTTCGTAAAATGCCTGCATTCGGTGGGTGCGCCGCTTGCAGACGGGCAGAAAGACGCTGCGTGGCCCTGTAACGCCACAAAGTTTATCGCCCATTTTCCGGAGGAAAGGACCATCTGGTCCTACGGCAGCGGTTACGGGGGAAACGCACTGTTGGGAAAAAAATGCTTCGCCCTGAGAATCGCCTCCTCAATGGCGCGCGAAGAAGGATGGCTTGCCGAGCATATGCTGATAGTTGGCGTCGAGTCTCCTGAGGGTGAAAAGAAATACATTGCAGCCGCATTCCCGAGCGCCTGCGGAAAAACAAACCTTGCCATGCTTGTACCGCCTGCCGGCTTCGAAGGATGGAAGATCCACACAATAGGGGACGATATTGCCTGGATTAAGCCGGGTGCTGATGGAAGACTGTACGCAATCAACCCGGAAAGCGGGTTCTTCGGCGTTGCACCGGGCACATCGATGAAGTCGAATCCAAATGCGATTCGAACGCTGACGAAGAACAGTATTTTCACGAACGTCGCACTGACGCCTGACGGTGATGTATGGTGGGAAGGCATGACTGATACCATTCCGGCATCGCTCACATGCTGGAGGGGACAGCCATGGACTCCGGACTCCGGAAGAGCTTCGTCACATCCAAATGCGCGCTTCACCGCACCTGCATCACAGTGTCCCACGATTGATCCTGCCTGGGAGAATCCGGCAGGTGTTCCGATCGATGCGTTCATATTCGGCGGACGCCGGAGCACGGTTGTTCCCCTCTGCTACGAAGCGTACTCATGGACGCACGGCGTTTATGTCGGAGCCACGATGGGTTCCGAAAAGACGGCTGCAGCGGCAGGAGCAGTGGGCGATATCAGGCACGATCCTTTCGCCATGCTTCCTTTCTGCGGGTATCACATCGCCGATTATTTCCAGCACTGGATCAATATCGGCAAATCGCTCGAGAATCCTCCGAAGATATTCAAGGTAAACTGGTTCAGGAAAAGTCCTGACGGGAAATTCCTCTGGCCAGGTTACGGGGAAAACATGCGCGTCCTGAAATGGATCTTCGACCGCACGAACGGAAACGGCGGGGCAGTCGAGACGCCTCTCGGCTATATGCCGCGATATCAGGATATCGAATGGAAGGGGCTCAGCGGGATGTCTGAATCGCTTTTCAATGAAATTGTGGCGATAGATCATGAAGGTCTGAGCAGCGAGGCAGTTGCTCACGGCGAGTTCTTCAAAAAACTGGGCCCGAAAGTCCCGGCTGAATTGTGGAATGAACTCAGGCAGCTTCAGGAGAGGCTTAAGGGATAAGCATCAGTCGAACGCCCGATGCCTGTCTGCACTTTCCATCTCTGTCATTTCAAATTCACCATCTCTTGAAGGGTAAGGGATTAGTCGCCCTCATCCCGCTTATTGAATCCGGATGCAAGACGAACGCGCTTGTGCAGCTGCAGGATTCTGATAAAATAAACACTAAGACTTGGTTTTACCTTTTGAGATGATTTTCAGTAGTATTTTCACGTTATTAGATCGTTCAAGAACACCCCGGCAGGATAAAAGCACAGCCTTGCTCAACGAGGCCCGCACCGGACTTGAAGCATCCTTCAACAAATTCGTCGGGACATATCTTGCGCTTCAGGCAAACGGGCTTGAACTCGACGACATGCCCTTCAGCAGATCTCGTGCTGAAAAGGGAGCATTATGTACGGAAGAAAGGCTCTTTTTACGAATGATAGTGGCCTCAGAGTCGAGGTCTTTTGCCGTTCATTCGGGAGAAAGAGAAGTCTCCATAAAGACGATGCCCGTAACTTCAAATGAAGACCTTTCAGGGAAAATGGCACTTGCTGTCGAGATCGTCGATCAGGCCGGCGTGCGGTACGCCTTCAAGTTTGCAGGACAAAGTCTGTTTCATCGCGAAGACGATGAGAATAATACTTACTCGACCCTGTCCACTTTGAACATCGCAAAGGACGGAACTGTGAGCGGCGATGGCCCATGCTGGACCGGTTTTGTGCTTGAATGCTTCGCGAATGGAAAAAGAATTCTCTGTCTTCCCGGAACAGGCCCGGCGCCGGACGGCGACGACCCTTCAGCAGAAACCGCAGAACACCTGGCCGGACTGATGGATCTGTGCTCTGAAATCCTGTCGTCGTGGGCCGACGAACGGAAAAACCTGATATGCGGGGAGACAGACGCCTCAAGTGAATTCACGTTCAGCGCCGATCTTCGAGAAACATTGCGGAGGGAAGCGGAGACAATTCGCCGCAGGCGGGAGACGCAGGATGAAGCCTGCTGCCACGCGATGAATCAGCCCGCCCGGAGTCCGTTCTGAATTAATCTTTGAAAAGCTTCCAGGGATCCTCAGTTTCCGGAGCGTTAACCAATTGAAATTTCGCACCGTCGAGCTTTCCCGAAATGAGGGGAATAAAGCTCGAATCCGCCGGCGGGTTCAAATGCCGGTCTCTGCCGGGCTTGAAAATATTGACTATTCTTCTTATACGCGGTTCGGGCGCCTGTACCCGAGGCGATCCTTCCTGGGGCCGGGTGTATGTGCCATCGTCCGGTTTCGGCCGGCGATCAACCATGATGAAATCCGGATCTGCGGAAGTTTTTCCACTGTCTTCTACGGTTATCCCGCCTTTGAATTTCACAGGACGACTCCCCCGTTCATCTAATAAAATTATCCCGCGATCCCGCATGTTAATCCACCAGGTAGAGCATTCATTCTCGCGAAACGAGTCATGCGCCTTTACTACCTCTCTGAATCTGGTATTCTTCACTGGCATGCCTACAGGGAGGAAGCGCCGTCAATGAATCGCTCATCATATTCTGAACTGGGCGATTCGAGCGACGCGACAGTTGTCGTTGCCGATGATCCGGAAAGAGTAACCATTCGAAGCGTTCGCTGGGCGCGGCTTCATCCATCGTCTCCGATCCTCAATGACCGAATCCTCGGGAGAATTCGTCTCATTCTCGATCGCACAGGCAAACCGGCTGTGTCGGTATCGACCATACTGGGAGATGTTCTTATTGCAAGAACGACGAAAAGACAGGAATACAGGGTCGCTCTGCTGTGGCCGAAGAAAAAAAAGCCGCGCGCTCCGCACGACTACACCGTCTCACACAAACATCTCGAGAAAGCCGAAAAGGGAGTATCTCTGGTTGTTGATGGACTCGTTTCCGCCGCTCTGAAGGTGGTCCTCAAAAATCCGAAAGAAACAGAACAGCCGGGATTGTAGTGCCGACTTTCTGAAAGCTATGGCAGTCCTTCCCGAACGCCAGTCTCACCACATTGAGAGCCAATGTTGATTTCGCACACGCCCGAAGGTATTTTGGGCTTTGAAACATTTCAGGGAGAATATGATGACACAGGCTGCAATCGGACTTATTGGCCTTGCTGTAATGGGCGAAAACCTCGCTCTCAACATGGAAAGTCGTGGATTCAAGGTTGCAGTATTCAACAGATCCATCAACAAAGTCGACGATCTTCTCGCAGGCCGCGCTCAGGGGAAAAACATCGTCGGCGCGCATTCACTTCGGGAGTTCCTCAGTCTTCTTGAAAAACCAAAAAGAATCGTCCTCATGGTCAAGGCCGGCGCACCGGTGGATGCTTTCATAGATCAGCTTGTACCTCTTCTCGACAAAGGCGACATAGTCATCGACGGCGGCAACTCGCATTACAAAGATTCAGAACGAAGGACAAAGGATCTTGAAGCGAAGGGACTGCTTTATGTCGGGTCCGGAATATCAGGCGGTGAGGAAGGCGCCCTGAAAGGACCGAGCATAATGCCGGGAGGATCCTTCGCGGCCTGGGAAGCTATTGCCCCGATTTTTCAGGCGATAGCTGCAAAGGCCCCGGACGGATCGCCCTGCTGCATGTGGATGGGACCGCGGGGAGCGGGACATTTCGTGAAAATGGTTCACAATGGAATAGAGTACGGAGACATGCAGCTCATCAGTGAAGCCTACTCTATGCTGAAGTATGGTCTCGACCTGAGCGCGGACGAGCTTCACAGTGTGTTTTCAGAATGGAACGGGGGCCGGCTTGACAGCTACCTGATAGAGATTACCGAAAGAATTTTCCTGGCAAAGGATCCTGAGACGAAACAGCCCCTTGTCGATGTGATTCTTGACCGGGCGGGGCAGAAAGGAACCGGCCAGTGGACAACCGAAGCTGCACTGGAACAGGGCGTGCCGGCACCAATGTTCTGCGAGGCGGTATTTGCAAGATCGATGTCGGCGCTGAAAAACGAGCGCGTGGCGGCGTCTAAAATTCTCGAAGGCCCCCGGGAGCCGTACAGAGGCGACAGGCATCAGCTCGTCAAGGCAATTGAAGCCGCCCTTTATGCGTCGAAGATCTGCTCTTATGCCCAGGGATTTGCCCTGTTAAGAGAGGCTTCGGCCGCATACGAATGGGATCTCAAGCCAGGCGAAATTGCGCTGATATGGCGGGCAGGATGCATTATCCGCTCCCAGTTCCTCGGCAGGATAAAAGAAGCGTTTGACACAGATCCTGGACTCCGCAATCTGCTGCTTGCCCCGTACTTCAAGGAAGCGGTGCAGGGCGCGCAGGAACAGTGGAGAACCGTTGTGTCGACGGCCGTCGAGCTGGGAATACCCGTGCCGGCCTTTTCATCTGCGCTCTCATACTTCGACAGCTATCGCCGCCCGCAGCTTCCGGCAAACCTCATTCAGGCGCAGAGGGATTTCTTCGGCGCTCACACTTACGAGAGAACCGACAGAGACGGTGTTTTTCACAGCGACTGGCTCGAGTTGACGTCCTGAAAATAGAACGGAAGGATCGCGAGTCGAAGCGCGCTTCAGAGTCAGCGGGGACTTCCTGGTGACGGATATCCTGGCCTCGTTCAAAGCGGCGATCCTTTCAGACTGGCATAGATATCAGCATCAATCGGCAAAATCGAAAACATCACAGTTGAAACTCCTGCCGTATCATCTCTGATGCCGCGTCGCGTGTCGGAACGCCCGCAAAACGGGCACTCGATGCCCTCTCAGGCGGCAGTTATCGGGAAGAGAAATCGGCTGAGTCTATCCCTCTTGTCGAAAAGGGAACTCAGAGTGTACCCGAGCCGACAGTGATGAATTTCGATCTGCCCGGCAGACCATCCATGCAGATGGTGACGTACACAGGCGCCGATCTTATGAAGGCTGTCAAATCCGACCTCCTGCCGGATCCCCGGATGCTTGTTCACCTGATTAAAGATCCGCCTGAGGATGAAGAGGACAGGAAGAAAAAGAGGGCCCCGCTGCTGATCCTGCGCGCATAATCATCGAAGCCTTCCACAAACTGTCAAGATTCTCCGCCCTGATTCATCCCTGGAAATTTGCACATTTTCTTCAAACGCCGCAGGGCACATCGACAAACTCAACAGGAATGCGGAACTTCGTACTGATGAGTTTCCCGAGATTCTGCACCCCCAATTTTTCAGTGTTGTAATGCCATCCATTGACAACGTTGAGACCCAGCTCCTCTATCGCCCGGACATTTTCCTCCCGCATATCGCCGCAGAGAAACGTATCGGCGCCTGCATCCATGGCCTGTTGAAAGTGCCCGGAAGACCCCCCTGAAATGACCGCGACATGGCGGACCTTTTTCGGCCCGCCTTCTATTACCATGGACTTTGTGCCGACACTCCTGTCGACTCTTGCGGCGAAACTTTTCAGACTCTCGGCCTTCGGCAGAGTGCCGACATACCCGACCTCGAACGGCTTTATATTCCCGATTCCAAGAAGTCTGCAGAGGCTTGCGTTATTGCCGATTTTCGGATGCGCATCAAGGGGAAGATGGAAACCGCAGAGAGTTATGTCGTTGGCAAGAAGCAGCGCAAGGCGCTTTCGCCAGAACCCTCGAATGACCGGTGGATTCGGAAGCGCACTTCCAAAGATGCCGTGATGAACGATTACCAGCTCCGCTCTGCGAATCACGGCCGCTTTTATCAGTTCCTCGGACACGCTTACTCCGGAGACTGCCCGGCTTACTGTCCTGGACCCTTCAACCTGCAGGCCGTTTACGCAGTAATCCTGGAACTTTCCGGTGTTCAAATAACGGCAGCAGAAAGACACTATCTCATCTCTTGAGACAGTTCTGTTGTTTTTCTTCATTACTCAGCTTCGCACGAATCCGTCGCGATACCTGAAGTTTTTGACCCGGATCGCGAACTTTCTCGAAATGATGACCAATCCGCCGCGCTTGCGGGTCGCCCGGTATGCTTTCCTGGCGAGGCTTGCTCCCGAGTCCCAGCTTCCGCGGACATATCGGGAATAATACCTTTCCCCGTAAGGAAATCCAAGGTTCCACCATCCGAAAGCACCGATAACTTTGCTGCATTTCGAATCGAAGATCCGTTTCTTCTTCCCGCCGTACCAGTATTTGAAGTTCTGGATTATGAGGGTCGCCCCTCTCCCCCCATGCACATTGTCGGGTTTGTAAAGAATGCCGCCTTCCTTGAACTTTGCGAGTTCGATAATTTTCCTTCCGCCGCAGAGCGGCGCTGCGGTCCTGGTGGCGGTGGGCGTGACCGTGGGAGTCGGCGATGATTGGATCTCCTGCGCCCCCGCCTGAACGGCCGCAGAGAGTGAAACCAGAAAAACCAGAAAATTTGAAACTGCCCTCATAAATCTCCAATCTTCAGTTCTAATTGATATGCTTCCGTATTTTTTCAGTTTCCTTCTGAACCGGCAAGCCGCCAAAATCCGAAACGTTTCCCCGTCCGGATGTCACCACGGGCAGCTCATGCGGCAATAACACCCGAAGCCGGCCAGGGCGGCGAGCCGCCTTCCCTGAAGCTGCAGGGATCCTCGAAAGATGCGTAGATAAAGCGGAATATGCCACGATGGTCTTCTGCCATGCCGTTGATGACCCTCCGGAGGGCCGGATCCGGAGTATGGCTTTCAAGGTAGTCTTTCACCACCTCGGCATCTATTCCTTTGAGGTCGGATATATCACCGACAAGCTTCGGAAGAGCTGTCCGCCTGGCCATCCCGGATCGAAGGTGCTGGTACGACGCGAGTGGAACCGCACTTGCCTTCTGAACGATCCGTTCCTGCTTCACAGGATCAGTGATATTCGCCAGTGCTTTCCTCAGGGAATTCGGCGATTCCCATTCTGCGCGGTTGAGCAGGGCCGGCCATCCCACTGCAAAAAAGAGGTGCCTTCTGGAAAATCTTCGAAGATCAATCGTGGTGAATTCGTGGGCGGGGTTCATGCTCAGGACCGCAACAGCCCCCCTGTTCTTCCGGAAAAATTCGTCGAGCCGCCACACGGTTTTCATGAGCATGTATCTGGAGGCAAAAGATGCGGAACCCTTTTCTTTTCCGGTCCCGATTATGGTCGAAAGCTCTTCGCACTCGCCCCACGTCAGACATGAATGGAGCTTCACTTCCGGTCTGAGCAGAGCATAGAGTTTTTCCGCTCCAAGTAACGCAAGCACGCATTTCTGTTCAAAATTGAGGCGGGAAGAAATTACTCCTTCCGGGAAAAGCCTGTCCGTATCAACAGGACGTTCCCTGAAAAAAGCGGCAAGGCGCGCGCGCAGTCCATCCTTCAGAGCACCGGGCTTCTCCTGGGACGCCCTGAAGATTTCAGTTTCCTTCGGCTCCCAGGGCTCCTGATAAAATATGTGCCTGACTTCCATCTCATCGAGCTTCCTCAGCATCCGAAGATGGTACGCTGCGTGAGCTTCGATGGTATAAATGTCCATACCATGCCGCGCGGGGGCGAGCTGATAAAGCCGGACAATCGTTCCGCTATCGGGGTCACCTCTGAAAATGACTTCTTCTTCTGTATTCCCGTTGTCCCTGAATCTTGTATCCATGATGGCGTCTATAGACACAAAGCCTCTGGCATAACGGAGAAGATATGCCCGGAGGGAAGCACTTTCAGGCCCCATGTGCACGCTCTCGAGTTCGATGAGCTTCCGGCGCCACGCCACGGAACTCAGTTCCATCTTCCCAGCCGCAACTGCCTGCGCCTTTGGAGACAGTATGTTCGGAAAATCGAACACGGAAACTTCCGGGGTGTCCTGCAGCAGCGCGAGTTCATGCCCTTCGGTCAGCTTTTTTTTGACCAGTATTTCCGAAACTTTTTCGGGACGGCTCCGTCTGAAGAAAACAGTTTCCGGAGGGGGTGCATCATTGACAGAGGGTGCCGATTCATTCGCAGGAGGGGCGCCCAGAGACACCGGAACATCATAAAGTCTCGTGGACTGAAATGAGAGAAGCATCTCCTCCCGGATCTGCCTTTCGGAAGCGTGTATGAGTCCCCTCCCGGTTTCTGTATCGCCAGTAGATTCCATCTTCCTTTCTGCCGCCGCACTGACCCGCTCGCGAGGTTTCCAGAGAGTGCGTGCTTTTTCAGTGAACTAAAAAATATAACGATAGCTTCCGGGAACCTCCAGTACGGTTCCACGTCTACAGGTAATTTTACCATCCCCCCGAAGCTAGTAAAGCAGCTCTGCCGCCGAAGCTGCGAATGGTTATTCTGAAGAGTACGTTACTCTGTGAATGTCCCGACTACATCCATACCGATAGCGCATCCGGTAAGGATTTCTCTGTCCATCTCGCCGTAACGCTCGTAGCATTTTTTGCAGGCATCCAGAGCTATTGGAAAAGAGCTCTCCGCCTGCATCCTTCTGCAGTAACTGTGGGCAGTGGTTGAACACGCGGAGAGAAGAACTATTGCGGTGAAGAGAATGGCGATTTTCATGAGACAATATTAGTAAGTCGGATAATCAATATCAATGTGTTAGTCTGCTTCAATGTCTCCACTGCTCACCGCCCGTCAGATTACCAAACACGCGGGAGGAAAACCTCTCTTCGACGACCTTCGCTTCCGGATTCACGAAGGCGAGAGGATTGTTCTTATCGGCGCAAACGGATGCGGTAAATCCACACTTCTCAGGATTCTGGCCCGAGAGGAAGAAGCAGACGAAGGGGAGGTAATCGGCCGCCGGGACAGCCGCACTGCCGTGGTGCCGCAGATCGATTATTTTCCCCCTGGAATAACTGTCGAACAGGCGACAGGCGCGGTATTTGACGGCCGGGTCGCTGAGACTCTGGGCCAGTGCGGCTTCAGAGACAGGCAGCAGCTTGTAGAGACCCTCTCAGGAGGCTGGAAAAAAAGGCTCTTAAAACGCAATTGAAAAATTCATGGGC
>CAYQVO010000011.1:35468-47389 GCA_964421085.1 uncultured Bdellovibrionales bacterium
GATAGCACGGGCCCTTGTGAGAGAACCCCGGCTTCTTTTCCTCGATGAGCCTACCAATCATCTTGATATTGACGGGATCAGATGGCTTGAAGACGTTCTGCTGACTTCCTCTTTTGCCGCCCTTATTGTCAGTCATGACCGTTACTTTATCGAACGCACGGCGACGCGGGTTGTGGAACTCAACAGGAGGTACGACCACTGCACATATTCGGTGGACGGTGGTTACGGCGATTTTCTTGAAAGCCGCTCGAACTTTCTCTCAGGACAGAATCAGTACTACGCGTCTCTTGCGAACAAAGTGCGACGCGAAATTGCATGGCTCAGGCAGGGAGTTAAAGCAAGAACGACAAAGGCAAAGGGCAGAATCAAAGCGGCTCACGATCTCCGCGAAGAGCTGAATGGCGCTCCTTCGGTGGCGGCAAAATCAGATTTTGCTTTCACCGGCACCGGCCGCAAGTCGAAAGAAGTACTCAAAGCGGCCCATCTTGGAGTTTCACTTGAAGGGAGACGATTGTTCAGCGATCTCACATTTACACTCGCGCCCGGGGTGCGTCTTGGAATCATCGGCCCGAATGGAAGCGGAAAGACGACCTTGCAGCGGGTTCTGTATGGCGAGAAGATACCCCATGAAGGAAAGCTGTGGCTTTCACCGGCCGCGAGATGTCTGGTGTTTGATCAGAACAGGGAGAAGCTCGACAGGACAATTACACTCAAGGAAGCTCTTTGCCCCGACTCGGATGCTGTTGTTTTCCAGGGCCGGCAGATTCATGTGACGACCTGGGCGAAGCGGTTTCTTTTCGAACCTTCGCAGCTTTCGGCTGTGGTAGGCAGTCTTTCGGGCGGCGAACAGTCGCGTGTTCTAATCGCGCAGCTCATGCTTCAGCCCGCCGACATACTCTTCCTCGACGAGCCGACGAATGATCTCGACATTCCCACTCTTGAAGTCCTCGAGGAGAGTCTCGAGGATTTCCCCGGGGCAATAGTCATCACCACGCACGATCGTTACCTTCTCGATCGGCTCGCCACCATAGCTGTCGGCCTGCACGGGAATGGAAAGTCAGGTGTGTATGCGGATTATCATCAGTGGGAGAACGAGCACAAAAAACTGTTGAAAATCCGGGAACGTCCGAAAGCTCAGACTGCAACGTCGAAGCGTGAAAAGCCTGTTACAAAGCTCTCATATATCGACCAGCGGGACTGGGACTCGATTGAAACAAAGATTTCCAGAGCCGAAAGGGAGCTTGGAAATCTCCAGCAGGAAATGCTGTCTCCGGAAGCTGTCTCTAATGCTCCACGCGCTCATGAAATCTGGGAAAAAGTCGAGGCGCAGAAACTTCTTATAGAAAAGCTCTACCTCCGGTGGGACGAACTGGCAAAAAAAGTGGAAGAACTGGGTATTAACTGACGCTCCGGGATCCCGGACAGCAGCCCGAAGAGAGATAATACCCCTCAGGCCTTCTCCACATACGTCCGCTGTTCTGCGAGAATCTCGACCTGCCCGCGCCAGTACTGGTCCGTGCCGAAGTGAGGAAAGAACGCCTTGAAAGCGGGGTCATCCCACCTTCGCGCTATCCAGGCTGCGAAATGAATAATGCGAAGCGCGCGAAGGGGTTCGATAAGCCTCAATGTCCGCCGGTCGAACGGCCTCATCTGTTCATATCCTTCGAGGAGAAGCTCCTGTCGCGCTCGGGAATCTGCATCACGCCCTGAAATCAGAAGCCACACATCCTGAACGGGCGGGCCGATGACCATATCGTCGAAATCAACGAGTGCCGGACCGCTGCTTCCCCACAGCACATTACCGGCGTGGCAGTCCCCGTGAATCCGCTGCACTTTGAGATTTTGGAAGAGCGGCGACGATGCTTCACAGATCATCCGGGCATGGTTCAGGTACAGTTCTTCATAGTCACCGGGGATGATTTTCGCGCTCTGCAGGAAATCCAGATTCTGAAATCCGTACGTCTCAGGCGTCAGGGGCATTCGGTGCAGAGCCTCACTGATGCCCCCGATACTGTGAAGGCGGCCTATGAGCCGCCCGATGCGGGCAAGCTGCTCATCATCCAGTTCTTGTTCGATTCTGCCGCCCTGCTTCGGAAAAAGAGTGAACCAGATCTTTTCTTCCTTCATTTCATGAAGAGTCTGTCCGTCAGGATCCGCAAGCGGAGCGACAACAGGCACATCGCGGCTGAAACAGTCGAGAAGAAACTGATGCTCTTCGAGTATCTGCCCGCGCGTCCAGCGCCCGGGCCTGTAAAATTTCGCCACAAGGAACCGTTCCGACGGACTCTTTATTGTCTTCTCGTCCACTTCGATTTCGATCTCATAGACCCTGTTTTCCATGCTGTTCAGCGGAAACGCCCGCCCGGTGCACCGGTAGCCGTGGTGCTCGACCGCATCAAGGATGCGATCAGGCTGAAGTGTGTAAAAGAATTCGGTCTGAGATGTCATGCGTCCATTTCAAAATAGCATATTGCGGGAATCGGATCCCTTCCCCTAGAATCTAACACAATGTGACGGATCAATCTTCCATTGCCGCGGCAATGCAGTAACGCGCCGCGGCTGGTGCGTAAACGCGCGCATGAGAAGTCACTGGGGTTAAAAAACGGTTACGAAGCAACGGTGTGTTTCGCCACTTATTTCGGCCCCGGGGTGAGAAGATCAGGTAATGGCAGCCGGTCACTTGACTGTGACCACAGCTGTCTCGAGGTTGAAGGTTTCGGAGCAAGCAGGTAGTAAAAGGCAGGTAGTAAAAGGCAGGTAGTAAAAAAACGCGGCAGTCTTTCGACTGCCGCGCGCATGGTGAAGAGTCAAGTTTCTCAGGCCTTATCGAGGAGAGTCGCAATCGGAGCTTGCGGCTCTTTTTTTTAAGACCCGGTCGTGTGACGGACCTGACTTTTCTCCTTTGTCAGATTCGCACGGCATTGCTGCCACGCATACCTGATCGAAGCCGGAAACTCTCCGTGAAGCGCCCATTATTCGGAGGCTGCTACCCCTGATGCGCCGGCCTTATTTATTAAAGCCATCTGCATTCCTGGCGGGCTCGTATTCGGAGACTGTCTTTCGCCTGGCCTGGCTTTTTTAAGCGGCTTTTGGCCGCGCAGTTCTCCTCTATCTCCGCCGACTGCCTTTCACTTGAGTCAGTCACCTGAACTCAACTGCTTTCCTTCCGCCTGGTTTGACCCAGGCTTCAAGATCACGATCAACTTCCAGCGTCACTGGCGCGTACCCGGTAAAGCCTCTTTTGAAGACCTCATCTTCTCACGCGCCCGCCACGGGGGGCCAGGAACCCGCTGGGGCTATTCTCATCTCGCGAAACTTTCGCTCCGTCCGATGAGGCCGTCAGGTAGCCAGGTTTTTTCACGCCGTTCGTCACAGAACCGCGCATCAACCTCCATTCTTCGCTCTCTCGCCTCAAGGGAGATAGCGCCTGACAGCTGCACCTTTAAGTTCGCCAGTATGCGGACCTTTCGGTCCTGACTCACTTCCTTATCCCTTTTCGTTCCCTTCTCTATCGCGTTTTCTGAGAAGGACGAAGCATGGGAAAGTCGGTGCCACGAAAAAAGTGCGCGCACTCAGTTCGTGTCCTGAATTTCTTTCCTTTCAGAAATACTCTTCGGGATTTCCTCTTTTCTGCCTCTCTTTCGAGCGGCCTGCCGACTGTTCCGTTTCCGGTTTTTCAGTCGCTTCGAGGATGATGACCTCTCAGTCAATCGAAAGCAGCTTTGCTTTCCAACTCTATTTCGCTTTGTACATTTGCACCGATGCAAAGTCAACCAAATTCCTCAGGAGGCGCCGGAAAACTGGACCTTTCCACAGGTGTGGAAAATACCCTTATGCATCGAATAGTGCGATGTATTAAAGTTTAACCCGCTTGAATAAGCAGACTTTTCTCAGAATATTTTTTCCGATGCTCCAAAAACGCCGCTGACAAGCCGAATCCCGCGCCGCTCAATCAAAAGCTGATCGTGCAAAATCAACTCTTTCCGATGCCGTCAAAAAAGCGCTTCGCATGCTGTCAACGCGGCGAAGCCGGGGAGTAAGACCGGCATTATTCGCGATCTGAATTGCAAGCCCTGGTCTTGCGTTGATCTCGAGCATGAGCGGGCCGCGCACCCGATCGATCACGAAGTCGACTCCAAGATAGAAGAGAGAAGAAAACTCGCAGCATCGTGATGAGAGTTCAAGGATCCGCTGCCAGCCGGGAATTACCAGTCCGCCGATCAAGTGTCCGGTGTCAGGATGCCGATCTGTCGGTCTGTCCTCATATACTCCCCTGGATGTCATGCCATCCGCGAGGCGAATACCGGCGCCGACAGCTCCCTGATGCAGATTCGCTCTGCCGTTCGAACGCTGCGTCGGAAGGCGAAGCATCGCCATCACGGGGACTCCGTAATAAACGATGATCCGGATATCGGGAACTCCCCTGAACGTCACCTGCTCGAAGACATTGTGAGACCGAACCACTTCCTCAATCATCACTTCGTCCGGCCGTCCGCCCAGACTGTAAAGACCGCAGAGGGTATCGGCAGCGTGATATCTGATAGTCTCGGCATCGAGCATTTCACCGCTGGTTTTCCGGAAACCCTCTTCATTGACGCGATCTATCACAATAATTCCCTCGCCGCCTGAGCCGTGAGCAGGCTTCATCACGAAGCTTTCGAATTTCGACAGGATACCCGGAAGAGAACGAATCTCGCTCCCTGTCGAAATAAAGTGAAGAAGTCCCGGCACACTTATTCCCGCCTCGATCGCCAGTTTTTTCGTCAGCAGTTTGTCGTCAGCTCCCGGAAAATTGCGCCGCGAATTGCACCGGGCGATGTACTCAATACCTCTTTCATTCAGGCCGAGAACGCCGCGGTGCCGAAGGCGGGGAAATATCCATTTCATGCCGCCGGCCCCGCAAGAGAACGGAACCGCCAGCCTTCACAGAGCCTGTAGCCCGTGTACCTGCCGAGCATAATTGCAGAGGCGAGCACGATGAAAAGAAGCTCGGGGAAAGTAAACAGAATATATGCAAGGTATTCGTTCGTAATGACTGCATAAACAAGCATGGCCGCCGCGAGCGTCATGGCGCCGAGCCGGAGCGCTGTATGAGGCCCTGACTCCTCCCACTGGACGGACATTCGTTCAATGGCCATTGTCATGATTACCATCGGGAAGAGAGCGACGGAGGGCCCCTTATCAAGACCGATGTAATTGGCAAATCCTGACACGACAACAAGCAGCATGATGACTACAGTCAACGTGGCGGCGAGGCGCGGCACGAGAAGAAGCCTGAGCTTTTCGAAATAAAAACGCGTGACAAGACCTGCTCCCACCACGACGGAAAAGAGGAGGAGACCCCACCATAAACGGGTTTCCCGGAACGCCAGGGCAATAAGAACCGGCATGAATGTGCCGAAAGTTTCTATTCCCACAATGTTTCTAAGCAGGACTATGATAAGACCGCCGATGGGAATGAGAAGGATTACACGGTACACAGCCTGCACCTCGGCCGGAAGTGTGTACAGTAGAACGAACCCCTTTTCCGCCGAGCGCGCTATCATCGCAGCGCTGCTCTCTTCGTCGACTGTAGTTATCGCGAACGTCACTCTCTCATCCCGGACGCCCTCTGCGTCGATAATCGGCCGGCTCCCTGTCCACCAGGTGAAGTAAGTTTCCGGCACTCCCCAGGTTCCGCGATCGACATCGAACTCATTCCAGGCGGTCCCGTCCCACACCTGAATCCACGTCAGCATGGGCGGATTTCTCTTTGGATTCGCAAGATCGAACCCCCGCACCCGCTCTGCAGGAATTCCCGCCGCAGTAAGAATCCGGCGGAGTCCTCTTTCGATAAAAGCGGAAGACTTCAATGTTCCCGCGACAAGCTGAAGATCCTTCTGAGACATCTCTCCAAGCTGTTCCGCCAGCAGAGGGACCTGATCGCGCAGCGATTGAGTTCGTGCGCGCACTCGTTCGAACAGCGACGAAACCGCCTGCCGCTCTTCGGGCGAAAGATCGGGAGGCACCCACTCTTCAGGAGATTCCGTCCCTTTCGATCGCGTTTCCGGAAGCGCCTTGACGGTTGCTTCATAGAATAGATCGTATTCCCCTTCGGCCTGGGTGCGGACCCACTGTACTGTCCGGCCGGCATCCTTCGTGGTTGTTCTGATGGAAAATTTTTCCGACTCGAAATTCTCGTTTTCTATCGTGAAGCCCGGGTGTCGCTTCGGAATCTGCAGACGGATCTGCGCCCTTGAGTCTTCACCCAGGAAAGATACGCGCGCCTCAATCCGGAATGCCGGCGGCCGGCGCTGCGGCATGAGCGGAATCTGGAGAAAAAACACCTTATAAAGAAGAGGAAGCCCTCCTGCCGCAAAAAGCAGGAAGACTAAAGGTTTAATGCTTTGTCTCATCAGACTTTCGCTTTGCCTTCTTACCGCCGGCGTCTTTGTTGCAGTGAGGAGAAACTGTAAAGGAACGGGCAGGATCCACTGTCATATGGCCGGTTATGTAGTCGCTTCCTATCAACATCGGATAGGCAAAATCAGATCGGTCCGTGAGATTGGCGTCGACCATCATGTAAAATGTCCCGAGGCATATCCCGATTCGCACGACCGGCCGTTTTTCTAATCTTCCCCCATCCCGTTTGATTTTGACCGTCTTGAGAACCTGCATCTCCATCGTGGGCTGATTTCCCGTTCTGTTGCGGATTGTGAACCGCACCCATAGATCTCTCCCTTTCTGGAAATACTCCATCTTCTCCGCGGAAAGAGAGCAGCGATCCGCTCCTGTATCAAGCTTCGCCCGAAGGACAAGACCTCCGGGTTCGATTGCCACATTCTCGACGCGTCCAACCGTGAAATTATCGGCGCAGAGCGCCGCGGGAAGCATCAACGTCATCAAAAGAAAGATCGCTGCCGTTTTCATCAGTGTCGGTCCTCCGATCCTTAATCGTCGGCGGTAATCGGCTGAGCCTCGCCTAAATCCTTTCCTCTGTCGCCGCATTCAGGATTGCTCGTAAGTTTTGCGCCCGGGTCTATCAGAAAGTTTCCCTCCAGGGCCTGACGGCCGAGCTTCATGTCGTACTCCTCATGCTTCTTGTCGGTAAGCCGGACTTCATCTTCGAAATACGTTCTGCCGATGCACATGCCGAGTTTGACGACGGGATCTTCCTTTGTTTTCTTTTCGTCCACTTTCACCTTCACGGTTCTTACGATTTCGCTCGAAACCTTCCCGCTGTTTCCATATTGATCCATGAGCTCAAAGCTCACCCAGAGCTTTCTGTTCTTGCGCATCTTCTTGATGTTCTCGGCGTGAAGCGAAGAGGAATTCCGTGCAGGATCAAGGCGGGCTCTCAGTATAAGATCTCCCGGCGAGAGTTTCAGCTTTTCAAGCCATCCCACGATCTGATGGCCTTTCGGGGGTTCGTATTCATCCTGGGCAAGGGCAGTTAAAGGCGGACAAACGACAAGAAGAGTGATTAGAAGAAATTTTGCAGTCATGCACTATAATTTGCCTTGAACTCAAAGTCCGCACAAGGGCTTACTCCACCGCCTTACCCCCGATATTACATGAAAGACCAGCCCCCGGAATCAGGGGGAAGCGCCCCGGGCACCCCCATGCTAAACTTCCCGCATGCCGCAACCCTCATCGTTAATGGAATCCCTTCTCTCCACTGAAGTGCTGCAGTATCTCATTCCCTTCCTCCTTCTCGTTTCCTTTTACCTCTTCAGGAAACCCATTTCCCGGAAAGTCTTCTCTCTCGACAAAATGGGAGAGAAGATTCTGGCGGAAAAGAAGACTGCCGAGGCAAGAATCGGGAGTATAGTCGAAGCGATTTCCCCCCTTCTCGATCAGTTCCCGGTAGATATCCGGAAGGAAGGAACCAGTCTGGCGTATATCGGCCGGCCGGTCGATTTTGTTCACTTCGATCCCGACGCAGGTATCACATTTATCGAGGTGAAAAGCGGCAATTCAAAGCTGAGTCCGGAACAGAAGAAGCTGCGAGCTTTAATAAGAGAGGGGAAAGTCTCGTGGGCACAGCTGCGGGTCAATCCGAAATAAACTTGACGATCCTCATGCAGATCCAGATTATGCAATGACGAATCGTCAGAAAACCGGCCTTGTGCTCCTGATGACTCCGGTTTTTACTTCATCAAAAGCAGGCTCAGCGCCATGACCAGCATGCCCCCCACGAGCCCGAAGAGACTGTCATGCCCCTTGCCGTACGCCCTGCTGGTCGGAAGGAGCTCGTCGAGGCTGATATAGACCATGATGCCCGCCACCCCTGCAAAGAGAATGCCCATGACGCCTGCGGGAAGCGCCTGTATATTCCCGTTGAAGAAGAGCCGAAAGGCGAGGTAGGCCATCAGCGCACCCACCGGCTCGGCGAGTCCGCTGAGGAGCGAATAAATGAAGGCTTTCCTCCGGTCGCCGGTAGCATAGAAGATGGGCACGGAGACGCTGATTCCCTCGGGGATGTTGTGCAGCGCGATGGCGACTGCGATCGCGATCCCAAGCGCCGGGTTGTGCAGCGCTGCGATGAATGTCGCAAGACCCTCCGGGAAATTATGAATGCCTATCGCAAGAGCGGTAAAAAGCCCCATTCGCATGAGCTTTTTGTGATGGCTTCCGTGATCATGGACGTCAACAGGCGCGTCCATGAGATAATCGGCGCACCCGGCGTTCTCGAAGTCAGGCAGCGGCGCAGCGGGATTGTGCAGCGGCGCCGTCTCCTCCTCCGAATGGGTCTCGTGGGGATTCTCAGCGGCGGGAATCAGGTTGTCAACAAGGCCGATGAGCAGCATCCCTCCGAAGAAGGATCCTGCGTTGATCCACTGCGCCCAGTAGTCTCCGTGCTGCTCGGCCAGCGCTGCCAGTCCCTTGTAGAAGATCTCCACGAAAGAAACATAGAGCATGACCCCGGCGGAGAATCCGGTTGCCACGGAGAGGAATCTGTAGTTGGTCCGCCTGGCCGTAAAAGCAATGATACTTCCGATCCCCGTCGCCATTCCGGCAAAAAGGGTGAGACCAAGCGCATACCAGACATTGCCCATCGCTATCCTGCTCTTATTCTCACTTCCACACGGGGAATTGTGCCTTTATCTCCCGACTGCGGCAAGGCCGGCTGTCTTCCATCCCGTATTGCATAATGCGTCTTGACCGGCAAAATCGCGGCCGGGGTGGCGGCTGATCAAACGGATTATTTTGCAGCGGGCGAAATTCTATTGCTGTTTTATCTGCTGCTCAAACGTATTTTTCCTCACGATATCAAAGCTCTCCGTTGCTTCGTCGTAAAGAATCCTAATCTTCCCGGCTTCAACCTGGGCTTTCACCTGGGCGATTTTCCCCGGCAGTGTGTGCTCGGAATGACCGTAGTCAGTCCCTTCCCGGAGCACGAATTCTTCGAGCATTGCGTCAAGGGCTTCTGCACTCAGCATTTCGAAAGGGACTTCAACTTTGGCGGCCATCACGAGGAGTATGTGACAGGTATCATAAGGCGGCAAGCTTTTATGACAGCACGTCCGGGATAACCGTTCTCATGTATGTGCGGGTCTGATCTGTTAATTATTGCTGTCTGGAACAGAAGAAAAAACCAAATCCGATTGAGATTGTGAAGTACGTGAAAGGCATCGATTTTCCCGCCGACAGAAAAAAATCGTGGAGCAGGCGGGAAAAAACGGCGCCCCTGAGGATGTCGTCGAAGTGCTGCAGTCAATTCCGAATCAGGAACATGAGACCGCCGCCGACGTGGCGAAGGGAACAGGCCTGTCCGGACAGGTTTTCCGGAGGCTGGAGGCCTCTGAAAGCATAGAAAAACCAGCGTAAGATCAAATGCTTACATCTTTTCCCGCACTGTTATGCATCACGCGGGTTTCATGTCGCATAACACTTTCAGAAGAACACAGGTTTCGTCCACCAGAGGTTTTTATGAAAGAAATCAAGAGAGACCCAGAACAACAAACACTCATAATCGAGCCCCCGTCCGGAAATATCGGGCGGAATGGGGAAAGTCGTCTCGATTTAGCGCGCGATGCTCACGTACCGGAGAATTCCGCGAGCATAATGAACGACGCACGGCGCTTGGCTTTCTTTAACAGAGGTCCCGGCGTTTATTTCAAGGATTTCGGCACTGGATTACTTCCGAAGAGAGCGGAGATAGCAGCAACTCTCTGCTTTGCACAAACGATCATCGGCCTGGGACCTGTTAAGAAATGAAAAATTATTCCGCCACTTTCTTTCTCTTTTCCCGCACTGACGCTGACTGCCCGATTATGCCCAATGGGATTGTGAACGGGGTTGCTCACTATGCTTCTGAAGATGGAGACGAAGAACACTTCATCGCAGTCCGGTTCGACACTAAAACCGGCGCTCTGCAGATTGGAAACCGGAAAAATGTTGTCGACACCATGTCCACAATCAAAGAAATTATTCAGGAGTACAATGAAAAGGGCGGCCATCACCTCGCGCCTGTCGTGTCCGATTTCGAGGAAGATAAATGGCATATTGTTTCAGCCGTGCGTGTGGATGACGACGAAACGCCGCTGGTTAACTGAGCCGGGCCGGGCTTCCATCCTGTCTATTTTTTTCCCATATTCAGCGCCGCGATATCTCCTGCCAGCATGTTCGTAAAGACTTCGGCGCCTGCGGCATTTAGATGAGAAACATCAGCGAAAAACTCTTTGCTCCGGATCAGGTCCATTCCCGAATAATCCAGAACCTCGGCGCCGACCGACTGGAATTGCTCCCTCATCCTTCGCCGGGTCGGTCCTTCGGCCCCGAGGCCATCCCGTGAGTAAAAAGGCGGAACGATCACTATAGGGCGAATGTTTCTCCTGACAAGCCGTCTGTTCATATCGAGGAACCGTTCGAGCACTTCCTTTGAAGCAAACGCGTGGTTCAAAGCGTACCCGGGGACAAATCGCAATCCGAACGCCAAAGCACTGTCCACCCGGGCGAAGGCCGCGTATACCCCCGGATGATCGAGCAGATCCCGGTAGAAAATAGGCTGATAAAGAAAAGAAGCCTTCGTAAGGTGCAATCTTTCCTGTACAAACAGCATGGCGCTGCAACGTCTGGTGTATGACAGATATTCGTCAATAATCACCTCGTACTGGTGGTACTTTGTCCCGTCGAGTCCCATATTGCAGGAGTCAAGGCCCGTCACCTGCTCAAGGAGCGGTGTGTTTACCCCCAGTAGAACAACGGACGAGCCAAAAACCATCAGAGAAGCGTCGATCTCATGAGAGAACACCCTGCAGATTTTTTGCCGAGGTTGCGCCCTGCTCCCGGTAATTATCCCCTTCAGATATGTGGAATAAAAGAGAACCGCTGTTGCCAGAATACAGGCGAATACAACGGCATATCGGAATTCTCTGCGCATGATCAGAACTGAAAACAGATAGACTGCCGGGTGTCGACGGCACGCATAAACAGCACGATGAAGATAAGGCTGAAGTACATCGGCCATCGCTGCCAAACCGGACGCCTTGCGACGATCTCCCTGATGCTTCCGAACCGCTGCGCCCATTCCATTATGGAGATGAGCAATATGCACAGAAGTGTATTGACGATCATCGTTTGCCCCTGCCTGAGAAACAGCATCCGGCGGACAAAAGCTTTATCGACGGGATTCATCGCGTCAAGATTCAGGAAGGAGTCCACCAGATGAGGAGCATCGAAAGAAAAATGACTGATCATGTAGAACGCGTCCTGAAATGATGCCGCCCTGAAGAATACGAATGCGGTGCAGATAAGGGAGAAAGTGAGAAGGCGCCCGCACACGCGATAAAGGATAGACTCCCGGCTGCCTCCCAGCAGCAACAGCGCTCTCTCCCGCACACGACTCGTAGCATCCTCGGCGATAAGAAACATTCCATTGAGGATCCCCCATGCGATGAATCGCCAGTCCGGCCCGTGCCACAAGCCGCTCAAGCCGA
>CAYQVO010000011.1:47402-74710 GCA_964421085.1 uncultured Bdellovibrionales bacterium
TTGACATAGTGCCGGCCCCTGCTCACCCGCCGCCCTCCCAGCGGAATATAGATGTAGTCTCTGAACCAGGTTGACAGAGAGATATGCCGCCTCCGCCAGAATTCCGAGAAAGACGCTGAGCAATAAGGCTTGTCGAAATTCTTCAGAAGACGAAAGCCCATTACTTCCGCGGCGCCACGGGCGACATCGGTATACCCTGAAAAATCGCAGTAAATCTGGATTGCGAAGAACACGGCCGCCATCATCAGGCTGAACCCGGAGAATGTGCGAGGATCCCTGAATACCGGCTCTATACACATTGCCAGACGATCAGCCACCACAGTCTTTTTGAAAAATCCCCACAGCATGAGCTGTAAACCCATCGTTGCGCGGTGATAATCAAAAAAGTGCCTCTCTCTGAACTGATGCAGAAGATTCTGGGGCCTCTCTATCGGTCCCGCCATCAGCTGCGGATAAAACATGACGCAAAGAGAATAGATGCCGAAATGATGCTCCGCCTTCTGTCTCCCTTTGTACACCTCAATGACGTAGCTCAGGCTCTGAAAAGCTTGGAACGAAAGACCCACCGGAATCGCCATGCTGAGAAGAGGAATGGATGACCAGCCGAAGAATCTGCCCAGGTCGTTCGAGATGGATACAAAGAAATCAAGATAACGGAAAACAACGAGTATCGCACATGTAGAGAGGATGCTGGCTATGAGAAGGACTCTTCGCCCCGCTCCTTCGCAGCGTTCGATGAAGACCGCTGTGCGCTATAGTCGACGATTATCGTGGCGGCAGGAATCAGGATGTATGAGGGAATGAACGCCATGTAGAAAACGCAGCTTGCGACAAGCAGCAGGAGCCACCGGTGCGCATGCGGCGTCCAGAAGTACAGCATGGTGACGGCTGGGAAAAAGAAGAGAGACTGAAGCGAGTTGAATAACATCCCGGAATTCATGGGGACAAAACAAGTTTCATTAATTCTGGCCGAAAAAACCGACCGGGGAAACCGCCGCCTCTGGCTGCAATGACCACAGTCGTTTCCGACAAATTGATTCACGTTCTTCACTGTGAAACGCCCGGTCCCGAGGAGGAAGTCGCAATAGAGTTGCCTTTCAAACACAAAATCATGCGTCTGAAAGGGGTCGTCTCCTCCAGCGTCCAGTTTTCCTGGTCTCCATTCCTTGCGGTGAACAAGTCTGTGGTAAAGTTTCATAAGTTATCACAGGATCAGCTCGATCTTTTCTGGGATTTTCAGGTCGAACACAGCTTGAGAACGACAATCGAGACGTACACGGCCGGAAAATGCATGGATAAAGGACAGATCGCCGCGATGGTGGCAGGTGATCTGGAAAGCGCCGGGCAAAAGGACCACATTTACTGACGCGTGATTGTCCCGGAAAATGCGGTCTTATCCAGAGATTTGTGAGTATTTATAGCCCAGTCCAACACCTCTTCTCCCCGGGAAGTTTCAATAAGGTTGACGTACTCGTATGGATCGGACGGCAAATGGAACACTGCCAGCCGGTGATGTCCCATATCACTGAGCCGGGGTGATGTGTGGCTCCAGTTCTCGCCGACTCTTCCTGTTGAGACGAACTTGAAGCCATCCGGGCGCACCATACTCACTGCATGGCCGCTTTCCGCGAAACGCTCCCGGTCAGGGAAAGCCCCTGAGTCGAAGTACGGAAGCATGCTCTCGCCGTCCAGTTCAATGATAGCCATCTTTCGCAATGAATGAGTTCGAGAACCGGCAGCTCCACACCCCCGGGATCTCCGCGTTCAGCGAATCGTGTTGATTGTGTCCATGCGCCCGCTCCATCGGGATGGAGATGCTCGTTTTCCTCAACGAATCCAGGAAAGGCGTATGCCGGAGGTAGCTGTGAAAATCCCTCATGTCGAGGCAGTGGAGGCAGATTACAACGAAATCAGGCCGGTCGTTCATACGCATTTTCCTTCGGCAATCCAAAAAAGGCATCAGCTGCGGTGCATCCGGCCCTTTACACAGTCATTTATTGACGCGCAATGAACCTTCTTTTTACAGGAAAGAAGCCGGGATAAATAAGACAGATCAGATTAACTCCGGCGCAAATTTTGAAAAACACATTTTGAGTCAGAAAAAACGGCGCCCATCCGAGCAGGATCGCCATCGAGGATAGAAGAAGAGACGCGGCAAGAAGTCCATACACGTAAACCAGAGAACAGGCCTCGAGTGCGCCTATTCCCAGCAGCACAACAGCCGGAAAAAGATATCTTTCGTGCATCTGAGAGAAAAAAGAACCAGGCGATGCATACATAGGCGGCGGCAAGGCAGATGTGCGAGGGCCTCAAGCGTGACCTGTAAATAAATATCAGCGCCGGCAGCAGGGAGACTGCGAAGATAATGTACCCCGTTGTCCGGTACGAAAGAGGACTGCCGAGCTGATCGGATGTATGCGCGGCGGCGCCGCCGAAGAGCAGCCACCACATGTTCGGCGCATATTTCGAAACTACCGGATGCCGGCCGATGCTCAAGAAAAATGGTTTATGGATATTTTGAAGCTCCAGGCCCTGTACAGGCATTACCCCTCCGAGCGCCAGGGCGAAAAGAGCAAGGAAAATGCGTATCCTTTTTCGCCGGCCTGTGCTCACGCAGAGCGCAAGGATGACGACAGGCAGCACAACGACAGCCTGCGGTTTGGACATGCAGGCAGGAACAATAAGCACTGCCGAGGCGCCGGGGGAAGAGATTATCAGGAGGCAGCCGCTCAGAAGAAAGAAAGTATATATGGAGTCGGTCTGTCCCCATGCTGCGCTTATGAACGCTGTGGCGGGATGAAAGCGCTCAACTTCATCCAGTACATAAGAAGGAGCGGAAGCACAAAGGGAAGCTGAATTGCGCGCGTGGAATTATAAAGGCCCTGCATGCCCTCAGTCTGAAACTGCCGCCACCACCACATATAGTGGAATGTGACGTCGAAGTGCGGAGGTATCTAAAACAGATAGACCCGGAGAAGAAGCCCCGAAAGCGGCGAAAAGCAGGCGCGTTCCCGCAGACATCGGCGGAAATAAAGCTTTCAATAAATGCCTGATCGGCTGAAAAAGAATTCCTGTAAATCCACCCATCGCTTCACGAAATTTTTCGGCTCACAGGCAGTCTTATCATAAAGGTTGTGCCCTTGCCTCCTGCGGAAAACACATTAGAGGGACTAATAACCTTTATCTCGCCATTATGCTTCTTCACAATGATGTCATAACAGATACTGAGCCCCAGGCCTGTGCCCTCTCCAGGCGCTTTCGTCGTGAAAAAGGGGTCGAAAATTCTACCCTGGAGATCCTCCGGTATGCCGGGACCGTTATCGGAAATCTCGCAGCAGATGCTGCTGCCTTCCATATATGTCCTGATTCGTATCGCAGCTTCGTCTCTGATCTCCGGAGAAGACGTGGCGTGCGCCGCATTGACGATAATATTCAGCAGAACCTGATTAATCTGGTTTGTTTCACAAGGGATTTCAGGAACATCTCCGAGGTCTGTTTCGACCCGGCAGTGATATTTGTATTCGTTTCTCGCTATTACAAGGGTGTTCTCTATCCCGGCGTTTATGCTGTACAGCGCTGTTTCTCCGAAAGGATCCGTGCGGGAGAAATTCAGCATGCTGTCGATAATTGCCGATGTCCTCTTGAAGCCGTCTCTCGTTTCATTAAACAGCGAATCAAGATCGCTCAGAACAAAATCAATCCTGTATTCTTCGGCCTTTCGCGCGAGTTCCCCCGCCCTGCCGCCGAAATCCGGCACGTTCTGAAGCTCGCCGGCAAGAGATCTGTACTCCGAAAAAAGCTCTTTGAAGAGAGTTACATTCTCCGTCAGAGCGTTAAAGTTATTCTGAATGAAGGCGATAGGGTTGTTGAGTTCATGAGCAATGCCCGCGGCAAGCTGTCCTATTGACGCCATTTTGTCGTGCAGAAGCATCGTGGCCTGCGCGGCCTGAAGCTCGCGAGTGCGTTCTTCCACACGCTGCTCGAGAGTCGCGTTCAATTCCCGAAGCTGGAACTCGGATTTTCTCCGTTTTGTCGCGTTGTGGAAGATTCCGGCAAGAAGTTCCAGTATCGTGATATCCTGCCGGCACCAGTCCCTCCTCTCTTTTACTGTTTCAAATCCTATGAACCCCTCCGCCTTTCCGTCCCCGAGCAGCGGCACTGCAAGCAGCGACCTGGCGCCCTGCGACTCGAAAAGTTCACGCGCCTCTGCAGCCTCCGGGGGCATCTGTGACACGTCGGGGAGCACTATCTTCCCTGACGCGGCCATTTCCCTGTTCCACCATGACAAAGTGGTGGACGGTATCATCTGAAGATTCGAGATTTGAGACTCTATGCCGTCGGCGCACCATTCATACGAATTTGAACATTCGCAGAGATCTTCCCTGCAGGAAAATACAACGACTCTGTCTGCATTCAAAAGCAGCCCGACGTCTCCCAGAATGTCCTGAATACGGTCATCCATTTCTTCCGCCCGCAGGCCAATGAACTGCATTGATGTCGTAGCCATCAGATTTTCTATCCTGGCATGGCGGGCCAACTGAAGCTCTGCCTCTCTTCGTTCGGTAATGTCGATAAACGTGACTACGGCGCCGATTAATTTTCCTCCCTGCCGCATCGGATAGGACCAGTATTCAACGGGAAATTCAGTCCCGTCCTTTCGCCAGAATGTCTCGTTGTTGACATGAATCCCTTTTCCCTCTTTGATGGACATGAAAAGCGGGCAGGTGTGAATATCATACTCCCCTCCGTCCGGGTGTTGGTGATGAATGACATCATGCATGTTCCGCCCTCGAAGTCCCTGCGCACTGTCATACCCGAGGATCCTGATACAGGCGGCGTTTATGAAGGTGCAGCATCCGTTCAGGTCGACGCCAAAGATTGCCTCCGCAGTCGAATCGAGCAGGAGCTGGACCATTTCGGAACTTCTCCTGAACGCATCTTCCGTTTGTTTGCGTAGAGTGATATCGCGGCTGATTCCAAGTATGCCGATCAGGTTTCCGTCCGGACCCCAGTATGGAGTCTTGAGAGTGTCGATCAAGATTTTTCTTCCGTCAGGATATGTAATCCACTCTTCGTTATGGCGGGGCCGGCGCAGCTCGAGCATCTGCCTGTCATTTTCACGGAAAAGAGCCGCCACCTCTTTCGTGAACAGCTCATGGTCGGTTTTGCCGACAATGTGCTCTCTCGCCCGCCCGACGAATTCAGCAAAAGGGGGATTGCATCCCAGATAAACGCCGTTGACGTCCTTGAAAAAGATAAGGTCGGGAATCGAATCAAGAAGTGAATTGATCAGCGCGGAATGATGCCGCAGAGATTCCGTTCGTTCCGCAATCAGCCGTTCGAGCTCCCTCCTGCGGTTGACAATTATCCCGAGCAGAACCGCAACTGCCAGAGTAATCGCCACTCCGGCGATCGCCGTCAGCCGGATCTCGCGGCCGGAGTACATTTTTTCGAATGCCTGCGTCGGCGCCGCGGTCAGCAGAAGCGTTTTTCCGAATGGGAAGACAGGATAGCTGAATGAAAGACCCTCCAGAGGCATAGTCGCCTCCTGCGGATCGGTCGCAGCAAGGAGTTCCGGCGGGCCTTCAGGGTAAAGCCGAAAGAGATTCATTGTCACGGCATCAGATCCCCTTACTCCCGCGATTGCGCGCTTGAGCAGGGTTCCCAGGCGAAGAACGGCAAGCACGAAGCCACGAACATTTTTCGGGTCATCCTTGTGAAAAACAGCCCTGTATACGAACATGCCTTTCTGAGCGTCCGTCTCCTGCACCAGCGTCGAGGGATCTGTGCCTGTCGTCATTCCAGTGCGCTGCGATTCCTCGAGAGCCGCGCGCCGGATCGCGCCGGATCCAACGTCGAAACCGAGAACGGCCTCATTTCCAGGGAGCGGCTCAACATAAAGTACGGGAAAAGATACGCTGTGATCGGATTTGACCTGCCTGTCGGAACCATCATTTTCCCATATTTCAAACCCAGGTAATCCGCCGGCGGCGACAGCTTTCTCAAAACTCGATCTCTCTTCAGCCGCAACCAGCGGCGCCCACTGCCATGCCTGCACCGATGGATCCTGGATCAGGAAAGTGGCGAATGCATGAAACTGCTCTCTTGAGATCTCAGAATTGCTCTCGATGAAGTGCGCAAGCGATTCGATCCCGATACTCCAGAGCGCCTGGAAATTCGTCGCAACATGGGCTGCGTGAGAAGAAGAAAGGTTGAAAAAGGTTTCCCGCCGCTCATGGCTCTCATTCCTGCCGGCAAACCATGCAAAGATTCCGGTTATGATAAATCCCGTTATGATCGCCGTTACTGACTCTGTATAGCGCCATTGAGAACGCCTTGATTTCACAAGAGAAGCGGCAAACATAACGGCGACAAGAATGAGTGTGAAAACGAGAGGAGGGCCTGCTGCGCGGAGGAGCTTCCATCTCCACACTTGCGCGTCGACATCCATTACGAATACCGCCGTAACTTCGCCCGATATCGGATCCGGCAGGGGAATAAGAGCGGAGACCCACTGGCCCCACCGATCTTTCACGGGACCTTCCACTGCTTCCTGCCCTTCGTCGAAGACTCGGCGGAATTCATACGCAGCTTCCTCGTACACCTGGCCCGGAGATGAATAGTCGGGTGAATCAGGGGGCTCACTGTCCAGAAAGAAAAAAATCCGGTCGTCCAGACTGCGGCCGAGAACATAGATAAAACGGCTCTCGGGGACCATGGAGCGGACGGCGGCAAGGTGCTTCTTGAGCCGCAGATAGCCTGGATTTTCGAGGTCGGCACTGCTTCTTGACAGTGACTGGAGAGTCTCGACTGGAACTGACTGCGAAATTGAGCGCGACTGCTGAAGCAGCAGTACCCGCATCTCATTATCTTTGTCCCGAACAACGCGCCATGTAAAAAGGCCGCCGGCAATCATTAGTAAAGCAACTACCCATCGCATATATCTGCTGCTGAGTTCTTCCCGGGTCTTCGCCATCAGACAATCTCCAGCTTCAAGAGTATGTCATCTGAACGGCCCCGGCTATATGGAAGAACGGCTGGTTCAGGCTTCAGGAACTCCGAGAAAACCCTTGAGCGCCGGGATAATCTCATGCGGAGCGCGGACCACCGCGTCCGGTTTTTCAAAAAGGAGCCTTTCCTCGTTGTACCAGCCGTAAAGCGATGCGACGGAAAAACAGCCCAGCTCTTTTGCCGGCCGGATGTCGCCCGGTGTATCCCCGACCACTGCAGCATGGGAGGAGTTGCCGTCATGTTCTCTTACTGCCTGGCGCAGGATATTTTTTTTGTCGCTCCCCGACTCAGGTGAATATATGTTCTTCACCATCGCGTCCAGCGAATGTTCTTTGAGAAATTTCCGGATGACCGGAGACGGCGTGGTCGACGCTATTACCAGATCGGCGGAAGCACCGAGGCAGGAAAGGACCGGACCTATATTATCGTAGGGCTTTACATCGTCGTAGCAGACACAGGACATGAACTTTTCAATCGCCAGATTGAGAGGTGTTTCATCGACGTGCCGCCAGTTATTCTCCCATGTCGAGTCATACCACTTCCTGAAGCTTTCAATGCAGGAAAACGGTATCTCCTTTCCAAAATGGCGGTATGTTTTCCTGTATGCTTCTGCGTACATCTCTGCGGAGTCGGCGATTACACCGTCGAAATCAAATATTACAAGATGGAGATTCTGCATTCAGCCATATTTGCACAGGAATGCGGCATTCGTACAGATCTCCCGGAAGTTCTATACCTTCCGAATTTCCCCCGCCGGCACAAACACCATGCTTCCCCTCACATCTTCCGCCGAAAGTCTGAAAACCGACGATGCTGCTTTTCTGTAGATTTCAATCTGAGGCGCATAGAAAGCACTTTTCCGGTCGATAAGATCCGGCGGAACATCGTCTGTCTTCAGTTCGTAAAGATGCGCGCCAATCACCTTCCCTGCTTTCCATGCAAGAACTACCCTGTCAAAAGAGCCTGCATAAATGCTTTTCTCCTCAGTTACAATAAAAGGATATTCGCAAAGAACTTCAAGGGACGCTCCCTTTTCTGGTTTCTGCGCGCGAAGCTGAAATACTTCCCGAAGATTCTCACTTTCGAAAGCCGACCTGAACATGTCAATAGCGGCTTCGATAATAACCGCGCGATCCGTGATGCGTGCGGCCGCTGCGCGCAACTTTTCATCACCCGGCATTTCCTTATCGACCCACTCCACCATTGAAAAAAACCGGTGAACAAGGCTTCCCCTGATGCGCGCGTCATGCGAAAGAAGGCTGAGTTTCTCCGCAATGTATTCAGAGTCCCGCCCTGCGAGCCGGGAGGCGCTTACTCTCCTCACAATTCGCGGCGCTTCTAATTTCACGGACGGCTTTTTCCGCTCAGGAATCAGAGCAGGATGTCCCGGGGTTTTTTCTTTTCCGCGGTACAAGGCAGCGCACCCGCTCCAGTTTCCGCTTTCAAACCGGGCAGCCCTGCCGCCGGTTGCATTGCTCAGGAGCGCAGCGTAGCTCAGGCCCTCAGACGCAGCATCTTTTGCCGAGGCAAGCACAAAAAGAGCCGTTCTTGCCCTGGTTAATGTGACATACAGCACACTCAGCGCCTCTGTAATGGTCTGCGTTCTGTCCGCCCTGTAAATCGCCTCCAGTTCCGGGTTGAGCCTTACGCTGTTCCTGGTCGCTCCTCTTATTATGCAGCGGGGAGGCTTTGCCGGATTTTCCCTGCCAATCAGAAGACTCCTTTTCTGATTCTTCACCATAAACGGGTCAAAGAGCGGATGAATTACTATATCGAACTCGAGCCCCTTCGCCTGATGAATAGTCATCACGCGCACCCGGCTTGCTGAGGCGTCTTCCGTACCTGTTCTCTCGACGAGCCGGGCGAAATCTGTAAGGCGCGGTGTTTTCTTCTCCTCGAACGCATATGCCAGTTCGCGAAGCTGTCCCACGCGCCTTGCTTCGCGGCCTGCACATGAAATCTGCTCCGCCATCCGCGCAATCGTGACGCCAATGCCATCGTTGAAGAACCTTCTTCTGAGAGTCTCGGCCGCTGCAAGGGCTTCCTTCTCATCAGTGCAACCGTCAAGACCTGCGATCGGCCCGAGTGGCGAGATGTGCACATGATACCTCGAAATAAGATCGGCCGGGTGTTCCGCAAACTTCATAAGCGAGAGGAATGCGCACACAAGGGGAGAGTCAGTGAGTTTGTTGCCGCCTTCCTCACTCGCCTTTATTCCTGCAGAGTGGAGAGCATAGATAAGTGCCGCGACATCGGCATTTCGCCTCACCAGTATGCCGATTTCAGCTGAAGGTGCTTCCGCCTGAAGTCTCTTTACATGATCGACGACAGACCGCCTGAGCATCGGCTCCCTGTCTTCTTCCTCCGGCAGTTCGAGGAACTCGCACTTCACGTATCCGGGTTTTCCTTCATCAATCGCCGAATGCGTGCCGAACCGTTTCTGCCATGCAATGGCTCCCTCCTGCTCTTCCTGCAGCGTCGGATTCTCGACAAGCCGGGAGAAGACAGTGTTTACGAAGCTGATTACAGGACTCGAGCATCTCCTGCTCACTTCCATGGGCTCGGGCGTCAGCTGCGGCCAGGTTTTTTCCAGAGTATCGAATATCTCCGCCACACCGCCGCGCCAGGCATATATCGCCTGCTTTGTGTCTCCTACGCAGAAAAATGAGAATTCGTGCTCTCCTTTTGAAAGTATCTCTGTCACCACCGGATCGAGCACCCGCCACTCGTCACTCGATGTGTCCTGAAACTCGTCGAAGAGAAGATGGGCTATCTGCTGATCGAGACGGTAGTAAAGTTCTCCAAGCGATCCTGAAATGGCTGCCTTCGACAGCCTCTTTTTCACGTCTTCGAAGGAGAGATCCTGACGAAGCTGCCTGAGGCGGTTGTACTCGGACTCGAAGAACTGCATAAGTTCATACGTCGCCGCAGTCTGCGCCTTCATCCTGCCGAGCATAAAAGCCGCAGCGTGCTTTATGAGGGGGCGGTACGCGGATAAGAACTCATCAGAGATCGGGACTCTGCAGTAACTGCTGCTGCCGTCGAGCATCGCATTCACAATCCCTCTTTCGATGAACTCCTCCCAGTTGCCCTCCGCGATCCGCTCCAGGTCTTTGCCGACTGCGGATGCCCAGGGCTTGTTTTCGGCACCTGCTTTTGTTTTCGGAACGGGAAGATTTCTGAGACGTTCCGCAGCGGCTTTAAGGGTCTTCTCATCGAGACCCTCCGGCGGCTTTATCGTCTGCCATGCTTCGGGCGTGCTTGAACGGTACGCGTCAAAAAGTGCGGCAAGCTCCCCTTCCAGCCGCTGATGTACTCCCCGTTGCGCGCTGCCTGCATACATCAGCTGAAGAATGGAGACTATCTTCCTTGTATCGTGACGCCCGCATACGCCGAAAAGGGCGTCGCGCAGCACGTCAGGCTCGGTTTGCGGCTCGGCAAGCTGCCATCCCGGCATCAGACCGAGTTCAAGGGAAAAACCTGCTGCAATCTTGAAAAAGAAGCTGTCGAGCGTGCTTATGTTCAGCCGGTGCTGCTGCCTGATGAGCGACACGAGCATTTCGGCAGCTTTCGAACAGGAACACGGGCAGCCCGTCGCGCTTTCCAGTTCAGCCGCCGCCTTCCTGTCCAGAGCCGCGGCTGCAAGCCGCTGAAAAATCCGTTCCTGAATTTCGAACGCGGCTTTCCTCGTGAAAGTCGTCGCGAGTATCCGGTCCGGCTTTTCGCCTTCGGCGAGAAGCGCAATATAGCGGCTCGAAAGGCGGTAGGTCTTTCCGGTTCCCGCGCTTGCGCGTATGAGACAAGGCGGAAATTTACTCATCTGATGCCTCCGCCGTGCCGAACTGCCCCCCTCCGCATAGAACTGCATAATCATCAGCGGCGGCTGATACACTCTCTGATGGGGGCCAGAATTCCTGCCTGAGAATGTTTCCTGCAACCATGTGCATCACCTTGCGGGCTTGCTCCAGTTCTTCCTCTGTCCACTCAGCCTGGTACTCGCCTGTATACTCGAGTTTCTGCGGAAGGCAGATATATCCAGCGCCCGCATTTTTCAGCCTTTTTACTTTTTCGGCGTAGAGCAGATAAACAGGAAGCTGCAGGTCCACCCATGACTTCCGCCGCCTGTGCGCCTGGTCGGGAGTCTTCGCCGTCTCGCTGAATTTGTAATCAAAGATGATGTGCTTCCTCGTTTCCGGATGATAATCAATTCGATCCATGCGCCCGGTGATCTGAAGCGATCCTTCAGGCTCGACAAGAATGAAATCATCTTCAAAGCTCTTTTCGACCTCCTTTATCCGCCATCCTGACGCCCGCCACTGTGCCTGCCATAATGCAAACCCACGCAGGCGCTCTTTGAGCTGTTCAAGCTGCACAAGAACCGCGGGAAGAACACTGCGGCCGAAACGGCCCGCTGCTGTCCGGTCAAGTGTGGTATGAAGTTCTTTTGTTATCTCGTAAGGGTCCGTGCTGTCCTTGAATTTCGAACGTCCGAAAGCAGCGAGAACTTCATGCCCAAGCGTGCCGAACTGCATCGCATCGAGCTCGAGCATCGAGTCATCCATGGCCGACAGCCGGAGGACGTATCCAAGATAAAATCTGTACGGGCACGCAAGATAAGAACTGAAGGCTGAAACCGGGATTGACGGGAGAGGAGAAGCCGCCTTTTCAGGCCTGCGCGGAAGGATGAACGAAATACCTGCTTCTTCATCTTCCGCCGGTTTCGAAGACTCGTGGTCCGTTGTGAATATCCTCGCAACCCTTTTCACCACCTCCTCCTTCGTTCCGGCATACAGCAGTCTGCTCGGCAGGAGTCTGTCGCCCCGGGTATTTTCATGCGCACCGGTGAGATAAAGCTTTTCTTTCGAATGAAGCATCGCCGAGAAGGAATATGCATCTCTTGCGTATCTTCTGTCATTGTCGAGAATTCCAAGCGCGCGCCGGACAGAATCAGGAAGAAACGGATCTGAGTTCAGAGATTCCGGGACGAACCCTTCGTTGAAGCCGGTTATGAAAAGATACGGCGCATCATCGAGACGAAGCTCGAGCCAGCCGGCCATTTCTATCGCAGGCTCGACGGCTGTCGATCTTATCTCGAGAGAAGAAAGCGACCGGAGAAACAACGCAAGAGCCTCTGCCCCGTCGACTACGAGCGTCCCGGGAAAGATTGCCGCATATTCCTCGGCGACCGAATGGAGTACGTCCATCGTCTCGTAACGAGTCTCCTGCGAACTCTCGTCTGAGGGCATGGGAAGCAGCGTGAAGAAACGGGCAAGAAGCCTGGAAAAGCTGTGCGCCCATGCGGCGATATCCTGTTGTGCAGTCGCGAACTCTCCGAGCAGCGCCTGAATCGCTTCATAGAGATCGGACAGAACGACTGAAGCCTCTCCCCTGCCGAAGATCCTCTTCCCGATTTCCGACTGAAGATGCGATCCCTGATACGAATCGAGCGCGGTGAGATAATCAAGCTCTGCATGCTGATTCTTCCCCTCGCTCAAAAGGTGCGAGCGCACCCAGGTTTCAATCTCAGGCACTCTGAAGAGCGATGCAAAGGTCTGGAAACGCCTGATGGCCAGAAACTGCTGGAGAGTTTTGAGCGCAATAAAGACCGAAGATGAGCGAAAGGGCATTCCTCCTGCGTCGCGAACCCGGATCCCTTCCGCATCGAACGCTTCTCTGATGAACGGACCCGCGGAGCGATCGCACAGCCCGATACGTATTTTCGTAACAGGAACTTCCCTGGCATCGGCTGCAACTCTTCGGAGAACTGCGCTTCCCTGCTCCCATGCCCTGGCTACAATGTCGTACTGCTCTTCCTGCACCGGAATATGAGCTGAAAGCCAGTATTGAACGTCGATGCTTCCGAAAGAGTCAAATCCGGCCGCAAGGCTTTGAGGTGCGTGGACAAGCGCTGTAACTTCCGTTGTCAACCCTGCCAGCATCCTCCTGCTGATCTCGTTGAGATCCACAATCGACATCAGGATCAGGTCGCCGCGAAGACTCAGATTCCCTCTGGCAAGCGCTTCCCGTCTTCGAATGTGTCTGTCTTTCAATCCATGACTTTCAAGCTCCGAGCGGTATGCCGCATGAATCCCCGCGAATATCTCCCATCTTTCATCGTCAGGGAACGATCCCCGCATTCTTAATTTCTCGGGGACGTCTGCGAATCCCACGTCTCCGCCCGCCAGTTCTCCGTATATCTGATGAATGCGCTCGGCGAGAAGCATCCATGATGAAAGGTCGGCAGGCTCGGGAGGCTGAGGAAGAAGGATGGACAGCTCGCGGCGGTCTGCCGCCTGCAGCGCGGTTATCCAGGCAAATACGCACTGCGTGTCGGAGACCATGTCTTCGGGAAGTCCCCCGATAAGATCGGAAAGCTCGCCCGATGTTGTCATGCGGGGAGGAATGAATACGAGATCTTCTTCGATGGATTTTTCTGAAAGCAGTTCAGTACACCTTCTAAGAGCCCCCTGGCCTGAAAACACCAGGACATGTCCCCGCATATCGAAGGAATCTGAATCTGCATAACGGGCATAAAGCCAGTCGACAGCCTGCTTCAGGAAAGGTCTCTTCCAGTCGATGAACACACGGGTGATGGGCATAGCGCGTGGTACTATACAGCATTCCTTCCCACTGCTGGTATCCGGATGTGAGTACCGGTGCCTCCGCCGGACAAGCACGGACAGCTGACATTCGGCAATAATTGAGTTATTATCTCAAGGATCCCCATGGGGCCTGGATAAGACGCCCGCGCTGTTCATTAAACCGAAACTCGAAAGCGAAGTGCCGAAGGATATAGCGCATGTCTTCGACTGCAAAGAAATCGCAAAGATGGAGGAAAAAGATTTCGATCGGTTGTTCGACCTGTTCCCGGCTGTGCCTTCAGAGGCAGAGATTCTCACCGGCCCGCGACTCAGCCAGGCTTTTCTTAATAAACACGGAAAAACCCCTGTTCTTCTCTCCCGAATTGAAAGCCCTGCACCATTCCCCGTCCGCCTCCAGAATTGTGCCCAGCGGACTTTCATTCGGCCATATAATTGATTCAGGCTTTGCCATCTGGAGATACCTTCGCCATTCCGGACGCCCCGCGAATGCGGCACGGTAGGCTTCCCAGAGATCTTTTGAAATGAGATTGGTGCGCCCGTCAATTGTGACAGGATACCGGGACGTTCCATCGGGGTTACTGAACGCATACATCAGGTAACCGCCTGTATTGAAATCGTTCAAGTACGGGTGCGGAAGGTTGTGATTCTTCATGTACTCCACTGCAGAAACCGGAATCTCCACTGGATTTACCGGATTTCGCAGGGTAGGCACGGCATAAACGATAATAAGACAGAGCAGCACGAATGCGAATCCCTGGCCGTAAAGCCGCGACACGAGCTTTTGGAGTTTCTCGAATGCTTCGTTGTAGCTTCCAAGCGAAGCAGAGTGCCGCCACGTCTTCGCGGTAAGCGAAGCAAGTATTACAGAAGCAAACGGGATGAACTTGACGACGGCAAGCGCTCCGAGAACAAACGCGCCTGCGACCAAAAGCTGCGGGGCGGAGAGAGCTTTTGGTGCACGCTGCACGAACGCGACCAGCAGCACAAGCAGAAGGACGAGAAAGCCCGTGGAATAGTGGAGTATATTGGCAGGCTGGAATTCCGCAATGGATGTAAATGACAGAGGGTGATTGAGAGTTTCAAAAAATGTAAACCATTCGCCCCCGAGATATGGTGTGAGCAGGGTTCCGAGAACGCCTGCCGCGAAAACGGGAACAGTCTTAAAAGGGTGTGTGAAATCGAACACCCATCCGCATACGACGACAATCCCGAGTAAAGTTGATATATGCGTGTTCGCCCAGATGCACATTATGACCGATACTCCTGCCAGAAGTCTCGGACGCGCTCCTTCTTCGACGATCCGGTCGGAGACGAATATAAGCCACACAAGCAGCACCCATGTCAGTGTCTGCGGCCGCAGGCTGAAGTGCTCAAGGCAGCCTGCTGTCGCCGCGAGTCCCGCCAGGCTTCCAAAGAACCAGTCCCGTGAGATGCGGCCAAGACAGTAAAAAAGCGAAAAGGCGAGGGCGCTTCCCAGAATGAAATGAAACACGGCAATGCCGCCAATTCCGAAAAATCTTTCAACAAACGCGTAAAGAACTTCATTGCTCCACGAGTATGCGCGCCACATGGTGCCGGCACCGAACATGGTCCACAGATCGACTTCCGGAACATTCCAGCGGCTCAGGATCCACTTTCCAATCGTGAGGTGCCACCACAGATCGGGATCTGCAACTGGACGCGTAATGTAGACACCGGCGAGAACGGCTGTAAAAAGCCAGGCGAGACGTTTCATTAGCTGGTCTTTATTGAAGAGATAACCTGTTGAAGTCGATAATGTTTGCTCCCGCCATTCTCTGCAACACTCTTTTCGGCTGATTGACAAGACTTCGAGAAATTTCTATGTATTTAGACACTTATGAAGTTGAAGTGCCTTTGCATGACCGGTGCTGCTCTCGTGGCTTTTCTCCTGCCAATCGGCGCGTGGGCGTGCCCGCGCATCGACGGTCTCATCGACCTCAACTGTGACGGGAAACTCAAAATTGTCGCGGTAGGCGACAGCATAGTCACAGGAATCGGCGATATCAAAAACAACCATAAAGGCGGTTATGTCAAACGTCTCAGGCGCCATTTCCCGCGCGCTCAGATTATCGGAATGGGCTTTTCAGGCTGCTCCTCCGGCCGCCTCCTTCAGGATTTCACTGCCGCCCTGAATCAGCCGGGCACAGGGAAGACGAAAAAGACTCTGGATAATGCCGACCTGATCATCATCGATGTCGGACGGAACGACTACTGGGATGAAAAGGACCCGGGCCTGACAGTCAGAAACATCGCGCGTCTTACGAAATTGTTCAAAGAGAAACTCGGCACTTCTACAGGCGTTCCGCCCTGGGTGACAATTGCCTACATGCTTCCGACAAAAAGGTCTTTTCAGTGGACGTTCCTCATTCAGATTAATTACTACCTTTCGCATTTGAACCCCGCGGACTACAAGGTTCAACTGAACTTCCATAAACTCCCTCTGAAAACACTTTCATGGGACGGTATCCATCCGAACTCGAAGGGTTATGCTGAGATGGAAAAGATGATAAAGAAATATCTCACGGGACGGCTTCAGCGGGAAGAAAGACGCATCAGGTCGGATCGCGATCGTGATGGTGTTTTCGACTACTTCGAACTCAACCGTTTTTATACGGACCCGACGCTCAGGGACACCGACGGCGATACATTGACCGATGGCACTGAACTTTTCGTAACGCGCACGAATCCTCTCAATGCGCGCTCTGGCCCGGAGACAATTCCCGCTGCCACGCAGGCACGGGCTGCTGCGCCGAATGCCGCTTCAGCCATGTGACAAAAATCGCGCGGAGAAACGCCTGGTTGACAAAAATGGGCATGAAACGCCCTGTCTGCGGCGTTTAAGGGCCGGAAATCATACGGCATCGTTTCCGGCAGGTGAATTGCACAGATTTACGACCATGTGTTACCCAATGAAGTCCGAGACAGGTTTTACCCTTATAGAAATGCTTGTAGTTGTGCTGCTGATAGCCATTCTCAGCTACCTTTCAATGACGACGTTTGATGTTTACCGGGCGAAAGCGGCATATGCCAGCGTGGAATCGACGCTCCATTCAGCTGTAAACGCGGCGGAAGCAAGCCAGACGGACGCACAGCGCCTCCCCCCCGCGGTTGCGTGGTATTACCAGAATTCGCAGGGGAGCCCTTCCGATCCGGCAGCTGCTGAATATCTCGCGGGTCTGAGAATCCCCGGAAAAACGTGCATCTGGGCGACGTACAACCCGTCGTGCTTCGAAATGGCGTGTCTTTCCGATTTTGTGATGGTGGCTCACTGCATGGCGGAGGAGAGTGCACAGTGGATGCGCTGGGGCGACGGGTGGTCCGCTACTATACGGAACTTGCCCGGACATTTCCCTGAATGCTGCTGAAATTTTCGCGGCTAAATATACCCCGCCCCGGCCAGGTTCTCCCGGATCCTCTGGATGGGATCCCCCGCCGCAGGAGCAAACGACATCCTGCTTATCTGCCTGAATGAATGAATATAATGTTCCGCGATTTCTACGCACTTTTCATCGCTGAAAACAGGCGGCTTCCCGTCTCCTGAATACCCCTGATTGAGAAGCCATTGCCGGGCCGGTTCTTTATCCAGCATCTCCGGCGCGAGGCCGCTCGATACGCGCTCTTCATACGTTGCTCCCACCCAGTAGCGGGAAGAATCCAGAGTATGAATCTCGTCAACGAGAATCAATTCGCCATTTTTCAGGCCGAATTCGTACTTCGTATCGACAAGAAGGAGACCCCGTTCAGCCGCGAGCTTCTCTCCATATTTGAAAAGCAGAAATGATCGTTCCCGGATTTCCGCCCACAGACTCCTGTCCACAATCCCCTTCCTGAGGATTTCGTCCTCCGAAATGGGCTCGTCATGCGTACCGTGTGCCGCCTTTGTCGACGGGGTCATGAGAAGGTCGGGAAGCCGGCAGTACTCGGTGAGACCCTTTGGCAGAGTAATTCCGCTTACAGCCTGTCCAGCATCGTATGCCCGCCATGCGCTTCCGGCCAGATATCTTCTCACAACTACTTCGACGGGCAGCACATCACAGTTCGCGACAACCATGACATTCGGGTCAGGCGTCGCAATGAGGTGATTCGGACAGATACTCGAAGTGGCCCCGAACCAGTAAACGGCGAGCCTGTTAAGCACCTCACCTTTGAATGGTATATGCGCAACGACCACGTCGAAACAGCTCAGCCGATCGGAAGTGACAATAATACGCTGGTCGCCGCGAAGATAATTGTCCCGGACCTTCCCGCGATAGCAATCGCCGAGTTCGGGAATATCGGCCTGTCTGAACACATGGGGAAGCTGATTTCTGATGATTTGTCTGACAGCATCATCGGTCATTGTTGTTCACCTCTGTTTTCTGTTTCTTGTTTCTCTTTTTATGCTTCTTCCGGTCTTTATCTTTCTTTTTCTTCCCGCTCTTTCCGTTCAGCCCATCCTTCCCTTTCCTGGCGAGACCTTTCTCACCAGGCCTCTTGTGAAAGTTGTGCCTGCGGATCCAGTCAAGGTCCCTCCGCGCGAGAACGGCCAGATTTCGAACATCCTTCCCGTATGGCCGCTTTCTGTCAATAGAAGACGCCCTCTTCAGCAATGACAGCGACTTATCGAGAAATTCTCTGCTGTGCTCGAACTCGGATCGCAGAAACGCAACTATTCCCGCATTCACAAGGACCGCAGTGTAAAGCTCCATGTTCTGATCGGGTCTCAGCACGGCACTTGCTTCAGCGTACGAATTCATCGCCGCCTCAAAAAGATCCTGCCGGTACTGTGTCTGCTGAAGAGCCTCCGCAGCATGGAAATTTCCCGCAATCCAGTACGGCAGGGCCTTATGGGCTCTCGACCTCCACGCATCCGGAACTCCGGCAGCGTTAAGCACATGACGCCGGTTAAATACAGCAGAGGTTGAATTCACCCTCCGGGCATAATCATCGATTGTCGAATAGCCCGCCAGCAGGTTGCTGAGAAACTGAATAGTCGCCCAGGATGGTTCGGCGCTCAAGCCGCTCCAGGAAACTGTGCTGCAGAACTTCAGGCCGTAAAACCTCAGGAACAGAGAGCCCGCAGTCGACGGGGACATTTTAAACGGCGCCCGCTTCTGAAAATTCAGATTAAGCCAGTTCTTCGACCCCCATAAAACAGCCTCCACCTTCGGGTGTTCTTCGAGAAACTTCACAACAGCAGGGACGGAATCGAAGGCCGAATGAAGAGGGTTCACTTCCCTGACAGAGAGGCGTGACAATGCTTCGTTGAGGTTTTTCTGAAAGAGATAAGACTGCGCATCGAAGGGATCGTCCTGCAGACGCGCGGCGAGAATCTCCGGTGTATCCTTCCCCGCCGGGATCCATTTCTTCCGGAAAAACCCGGCCAGAAGCACTGCAACGCAGATAAAAAGGAGGATCTGCGGGAGTCGCACGCCGCCGGGCCGGCAGAACGCAAGGAGGAGTATTACCGCCGGCAGCGCAGCAAGCTGTATCGTTTCGAGGTCAAATTCGAGATATCCGAGCCACGCGGCAAATCCAGTTACATAGAGGAATACCGCTGAACCGATCCAGATCCGGTTTTTCATTCGGGGAATTTAACAGCAATCGATGGAGAGTGCCAATAGCTGCGGCCGGATGCCTCCGGATTCTCCCTGTGTCCCGGGGTGCGGGAAGACTCCGTTTATTCGAATTCCTCCTCGAGCTGAGCTTTCAGAAAAGAAAAAAAATCCAGATTCCCGCCTGGTCTGAGTATCTCGCTGAACTCCTCCTCGCTTATCGTGATGTACTTTATTCCCATGTGCCGAAGAAGCGGACGGAGATATTTCTCGTGCGAAACAGCTTCCGGTTCGATAACAGCGCCGAATCCTGAAAAGAATTCGAAAACAGCCTTCGGGCAATCCTCGTCATCAACTACCGTAAACAGGCACCTGCTCCGTTTTGCCCATGTGCCGAGATCGAAACCTTTGACGTCATAATCCGCCGGGATCTTCCCGCCGCATACGGCCATGACGCTCATGTGCGGGATTACGCGGTCCCTGCCGAAAAGCCCCGAGAGTATTCGGAGGTACTGGGCTTCTACGAGGGTAAGTTCACGCATCGAAAACTGTGCGATTCACGAAAAATTAACCTTGGGGCAGTGCTTTTGCGCCGAAATGTACATCTAAACAGTTTATGCTATGATTCCAGGTATAACAAATACTGTCCGAATATGACGAAGCGAAGAGTTGCCACATACCCTGACCCTGTCCTGAGGGAAAAGTGCGAAAAGGTGACCGCGTTCGATCAGGATCTGGTTGACCTGGTCGAAGACATGAAAGAAACCATGTACAAGGATATCGGCATCGGCCTTGCAGCGCCGCAGGTCTCCGTAAAAAAACGCATTGTGGTCATCGATACCTCCGAAGACGGGAGCAAGCCGGTCGCGCTGATAAACCCTGAAATAATCGAAAAATCGGGTGAAATCCGTTCAGACGAGGGCTGCCTCAGCATTCCAGGCTTCCGTGACTCGGTCACCCGCAGCCGCAAAATCCTGGTCAGGGCACAGGACGAGTACGGGAAGGAGTTTGAAATAGAGGCGGAAGAACTTCTCTCGTGCTGTCTTCAGCATGAAATCGATCATCTTGACGGCATCCTCTTTATCGATCATCTGAGTCGGATTAAAAAGGAGATGTTCAAGCGGTGGTTGAAAAAACAGGAAGCAGAAGCCGCCGCCTGATGAAACGCTGCGAATAATCCGCGTGCTGAACTTTCGGGAAAAGCGAATGTCCTCCTCTTCGTTGTCCATACTTTTTTTCGGAACGCCTCAGTTCGCATCCGAAATCCTGCACGCCCTGATTGACTCCAGAGTCTGCAGCGTAAAAGGTGTCGTCACAGGCGAAGATAAAGCATCGGGCCGCGGAAACAGGACGACGCCTTCACCAGTCAAGGAACTTGCTCTTGCGCACAAAATCCCGGTCTTTCAGCCTTCCAGCATCAAGAAAAATATCTCCGGTTTTCTCGCGTGTCTCGAAGCTGCCGGTCCCTTCGATCTGGGAGTTGTGGCAGCATTTGGTCTTTTGCTCCCTGTTGAAGTCCTTTCAAATCCTGTTCATGGCTGTATAAATGTTCACGCCTCCCTTCTGCCGCGGTGGCGGGGCGCAGCTCCTGTTCAGAGAGCCGTTATGGAAGGAGACGGTGAAACAGGCGTATGCATAATGCAGGTGACAGAAGGACTTGATTCAGGTCCGGTATTTTCCCGACAGTCTCTTCCGATACTGCCCGATGACGACTCAGGCACTCTATTTCAGAAACTTTCAAAAATCGGAAGCGAACTGCTCGTCGATGCCATTCCGCGCATCTGCACGGGAGAACTGCAGCCCGAACCTCAGCCGGAAGACGGCGTCACATACGCGCACAAACTGAGAAAAGAAGAAGAACTGATTGACTGGAACGAAGCCGCCGGGAAAATTCACGACAAAATCCGCGCTCTCGCGCCGTCACCTGGAGCATACACCTTTCTGAAGCAGCGCCGCCTGAAGATTCTCAAAGCTTCGTGCGTTGACACGGCGGATGTTTGCGCTGAACCTGGAGAAATCATAACCTTGGACAGAGGCAGGCTGGAAATCTCATGCGGCAGCGGTATCCTTTCTCTTCTGGACCTTCAGCCGGAGGGAAAGCGAAGAATGACAATCAGAGATTTTCTTGCCGGCGCGAATTTACGGATGGGAGAAAAGCTGCAATGCCCGGGAAACGCAGGATTCTGATTGCACCGTCTCTTCTGGCGTGCGATTTCACTGAAATCGGAGAGGAAATTTCGTCCATCGAGCGCGCAGGAGCCGACTGGCTTCATCTTGACGTGATGGACGGCCGTTTCGTTCCGCCAATCAGTTTCGGCGAAATAGTCATCGCATCGGCGCGCAAGGTTTCCGGTCTTACACTCGATACCCATCTCATGATCGAAGAACCACACCTTCATCTTGAAAGCTTCAGGAAGGCTGGAAGCGATCGTATTACAATTCACCTTGAAGCGGCTGATAATGTCGATTCGACACTGACCCAGATAAGGAAACTCGGACTTGGAGCAGGACTTTCCATAAAGCCCGGGACTCCCGCCGAAGCGGTCTTTCCGCACCTTGAACTGTGCGACCTCGTTCTGGTCATGTCGGTTGAACCAGGATGGGGAGGCCAGCATTTTATGAAGGAATCACAGGCGAAAATTGCAGCTCTCAGAGAAGAGATCGACAGACGAGGCAGCGGGACACTCATCCAGGTGGACGGGGGGATAAATTCCGAAACAGCAAAACTGTGCATAGAAGCAGGCGTCGACTGTATCGTGGCCGGCACTTATGTCTTCCATCACCCCGATCGAAAGGAAGCAATCGAGAGCTTGCGGGCATGAACAGCGTTCTCTTTATCCTGTCGCTGGCGCCCTTCTACCTGATCGGTGCTGTGCCCGTCGGCTATATAATTGCAAAAAGGCGCGGCGTCGAAATTATCCGTGAGGGGAGCGGCAATGTGGGAGCAACTAATGTGGGGCGCGTTCTTGGAAAAAAAGCCGGCATGCTCACTCTCTTCCTCGATATCGCCAAGGGATTAATTGCCGTGATTGCCGCCAGAACCGTTTCGAACGACCCTGCATTTTTTTCGTGCGCGGGGCTTGCAGTGGTTCTCGGCCATTGTTTCTCAATCCCCCCTCTTCTCCGCGGGGGAAAAGGAGTGGCAACAAGTCTCGGCGCCGTGCTTGGTCTTCAACCACTGATGGCTCTTGCAGCCATCATCGTCTTCGGTCTCACCTTCGGCGCGAGCAGGATCGTATCGCTCTCATCGGTAACCGCCGTGGTGATCACTCCGGTGATTTCGCTTCTTGCGGCAGTTGATGACTGGTCGTTCTACGCAATGGCAGGAATTGCGGTAGTTGTCGTCATACGGCACAAGGACAATCTTAAGAGGCTTTGTTCGGGAACCGAGGCAAGATTCAGCTTCAACAAAGAAGCTTAAAAAGGCCGCCCTGATCTACGCAGCGGCGCCAGCCGGCTTCAACTGTTCCGGCGTCACATACGAAAGTGTTCCGTTGTCCCAGATTACTTCTATCATCAATGACTTGTCTCTCTGATCAGCTTTTGCCGTGGTCTCGAAGTGAATCCCTTTGACCGACCCCTGGATCCCTTCTTTCTGGATTAATACCACGCGATCTCCAACTTTTACCTTTTCCTGTTCCATAGTCTCCGCCGATTGCGCACTTTTTTTTCGTTATATCTGTTGAACCTACAACAAATTCAAGAGTAAATCCAACCGCTTCTCAGGCGCCGGTTTCTGCCGTCGGCAGCGCTCCCTGACGCGACAAACGGCGACTTTTGGACCCGTTTCCGCATCTCATAGATAAGAACTTCTGACACAGGTTTTTCAGATGGCACGAACTTATTCAAAGACCCCCAGCAAGCTTGAGTGTTCCTTTTGCGGCAAAACTCAGGAAGAAGTGAGAAAGCTCGTCGCGGGACCAGGAGTGTATATATGTGACGAGTGCGTCGCGCTGTGCAATGACATCCTCACAGAAGAAATGAGAGGCTCGGCATCCTCCGCCCAGGGAATCAAAGTGCCGACGCCAAAAGATATCAAAAAGGCGCTGGACGAATATGTGGTCAGCCAGGAACACGCGAAGAAAGTTCTCTCTGTCGCCGTTCACAATCACTACAAACGGATCAGAAACAACTCCACAATGAAAAAGAACGATGTGGAACTCCAGAAGTCGAATATTCTTCTTGTGGGTCCCACAGGCTCGGGAAAAACACTCCTTGCGCAGACTCTTGCCAGGGTTCTCGATGTTCCCTTCACCATTGCTGACGCAACAAGTCTTACTGAAGCGGGATACGTCGGAGAAGACGTCGAAAACATAATAGTTAATCTGCTCCAGGCAGCCGACTACGACATCGAACGGGCACAGAGAGGGATAGTTTACATCGATGAAATCGACAAGATTGCCCGCAAAAGCGATTCACCCTCAGTCACCAGAGACGTCTCGGGCGAGGGAGTCCAGCAGGCGCTGCTGAAACTCATCGAGGGAACCAAAGCAAATGTGCCTCCGAAAGGAGGCAGAAAGCATCCCCAGCAGGAGTTCATTCCTGTCGACACATCCAATATTCTTTTCATACTCGGCGGAGCCTTCGATGGTCTGGATAGAATCGTCAAACGGCGGGTGGACCAGAAGACAATAGGATTCGGTGTGAATAAAGCCCCGGACAGTGCGGAAGAATCGGCGATTCTCCGCCGCCTGGAGACGGAAGATCTTCTGAAGTTCGGAATGATTCCGGAGTTCGTAGGGCGCATTCCTGTTGTTACCGCTCTCGACGAGCTCGACAGAGATTCACTTGTACGCATCCTTACCGAACCGAAGAACGCGCTCGTGAAACAGTATCAGCAGCTCCTCCAGATGGACGAGGTGGATCTGACTTTCACGCCGCAGGCACTCGATGCAGTCGCTGTGAGAGCGTTGGAGAAGAAGACAGGTGCGCGGGGTCTTCGTGCGATCATCGAGGAGTGCATGCTCGGGGTGATGTACGAAGCACCGACTGATTCAAGCATCCGCGAAGTAATCATCACCGATGACGCAATACGTTCGTCGTCACAGCCTCTGCTCGTCCATCACAAAGAGAAGATGGCGGGCTAGCGGCTAGCATCCTGCTTTAATTCTGTTGAGGGGGATTTTCACGGTTCTCGATCACCACCTCGACTCTTCTGTTCTTCGCTCTGCCCGCTTCCGAATCGTCAGGTGCAACAGGCCGGTTCTCGCCGAATCCCCGTGTTGACACCGCCTTCCTTGCGACACCATCGTGTACAAGCGCGACTGCGACTGTTCTGGCCCTTCGTTTTGACAGGTTCAGGTTATATTCCGGATCCCCCGATGAATCGGCATGGCCCTCAACTGAGATATGCCTGCCTTTCACGCCCTTCAGCACACTGGCAATCTCACTGACTGTGTGCCGCGCATCTGCGGTAAGCTTCGCGCTGTCGAATTCAAAGAAGACTTCCGGCAGTTTTACAACCACTCCTCTCGGCGATATCCGCGCCTCAAGACCGGTTCCCATCAGTTCTTCGATTAATCTGCGATTCTCCGCAAGCGATGCTTCCTGCTCCCGGACCAGCCTTGCACGTTCCTCGAGTTTTTCGTCCTGACTGTCGAACTGATTGCCGATCAGGCCGCCTGAAAGAGACCCGAAAGCTGCTCCGACTAAAGCTCCAGCGCCCGCCTGGCCCGACTGATTGCCTGCTATTGCCCCAAGTCCCGCGCCGATGGCACCGCCTGCGGCGGCTCCCCTTTCGGTGCTTCCCAGCTTTCTGTCTTCGCAGGCAGGGAAAACGCAGAGGACAATCAGCAGCAAAGCAGAGTGCTGCACGCTCTTACCGCGGAAAATCCGCTGCCGAAGATTCATTTCACCTTCAGATATTCAATATTCGCCTGTGCCTGCCGATTCCCCGGCTCAAGTTTCAGTGCTTCATCGAATTCATACCGCGCATCATCCTTCCGATCCAGCTTCAGATACAGCTCTCCAAGCGCGTTATGATACGATGGATTTCCGGGACAGAGGCGAAGCGCTCTTCTCAGATGAAAAAGCTTGTCCGCAGACTCCTGGAGTGCATTTGCCTTCGTCATTTCAGCCTGCGCCTCGATGCACTCCGATGTTCCCGTAATGCCGGTCGATGATGTTTTCGCAGCAGTCACCTCCGGTCTGTATGACGCCCTTTCCGATGAAAGAGATGAACCGCCCGAGGCTGCGTTGAAATCCTTCTCTTTGAACCCAGATTTCGGCGAAGCACTGACTGAGGTATCGAAAGCCTCATGCCTGACAGACGGAGACGCCGGACTCGTTGCTGTGGAACTTTTCGCCGGCGAATTCAGCCTGGAAGTCTTCTGAGGGCGCGTGTATTCACCTGTCGGATTCATGCGCCGCAGTTCGTCGATTTCGGATTTCTGCGCGCGTATGACCTGCTCCTGCCGCTCAATCGCCTCGTCCTGAGCCTGCAGTGTTTCCTGCTGGGCCTGAAGAGCGTTTGCGATGAGCGCGCCTGTACCCGCCCCTGCGGCTGCTCCTATCACAAGGCCCGGTCCTGCGTTGCCCGCCTGACTACCGACTATCGCACCGAGGCCGGCGCCAATAACGCCTCCTGCCGCGGCTCCCACACCTGTCGTCTCCCCGGGCTGCGTGCAGCTGCTCAGGCAAAAAGCGATAATAGCGATTAATCCAACCTTCTTCATATACTCCCCTCCCATTTTAACCGTCCTTGTTCGCGCACAGTTTCAAACTGCGCGCGGATTTCAGTGAGTTGTCAGATATTCGTTCATGCGTTCGTTGTAATACTGCTGCCTCTCCGCATCTTCCACTTCCTTCTGCTGATTCCTCATTTCTCTTTCCTGCCGTCTGATTGTCGGATCTTTGTCCTCTTTGCGTTCGGACTCCCTGTCCATCACAGCACCGGCAAGACCGCCGGCAACAGCGCCTGTCGCCGCACCTGCAACAGCTCCGGTGGCAGTATTACCGCCCTGGTAACCAATCGCAGCGCCTGCTCCCGCACCAACTGCTGCACCCGTGGCGACTCCAGCGGCTTCGTGTCCATGCCCGCCGGCCGGACCACATGAAGCAACGGCAAGAAGCACACCAATCAATAAAAGCCTTTTCATGATTATCCTCGAGGAACTTCCATTCGAACGAAATTTTATCAGGTTGGGAGATTTTGCAAAACGTGGAAAAAAGGGTTTTGGACGATGGGCTGCTATCCTTTCCTGCTGCCGGTATGAAAAAGGAGAAGAATTGCCACCCCTGTGGTAATACAGCTGTCCGCTACATTGAAGACCGGCCAGGGGTGGGTTTTATAGTAAACAAGCAGAAAGTCGACAACATGGCCGAGCCATAACCTGTCGATTATGTTTCCAACAGCGCCTCCAACTATAAGTGAAAACGCTATCTGCCCCGAAATGCTTCCTGACAGCTCTTTTATGAAGAAATATACGACGGCAGCAAGGGCGATCAGTGTTGTCAGGCCGAGAACCATATAGCGCAGGAAGTTGCTGCTGATATCGGAGAAAAGCCCGAAAGCAACGCCTTTATTGCAGGTCAATGTTATATCGAAGAAACCGGGGATTACGCCGATTCTTTCACCGAGTTCGATGTTTTCCTGAACTACGCTCTTTGAATACTGATCGACTGCGATAACGAGAAGCGTGGCCGCAATCACCCGGAAAGCGACCGCTGCACATGGCTTACTGCCCATCCGCCGTCTCCTCCGTCTTTACGTCTTTCTGAACATGAAAAAGCTGAACGCGCCCGTCTGCATAGCCGACAATCACGTCCCGTGGCCCCGCAAATGCTATCCTCCTTGCCTCCGGCACTTCGATCTCCTGAAAGGGCGAAAGCTTGTAGCTGTCAGTTTTTTCCTTCTGCATGGACTGAATCACCAGGCGGCCGTCACGTCCCAGGGAGGCGACAAGCGCAGAATCCGGGCTGGCGGCGAGGTCAACGATTGTGCCGCGGTGCACCTGCGTCGCCGACCTCATCTTCAGCGACCTCACCTGCCACAGCTCCACACTTCCAAGCTCATCAGCGAGGAGAACAAATCTCCCATCAGGCGAAGTGCGGAGGAAAGCTACCGGCCCCCTGCTCTGCCGGGGCGCCGATCTCTGTGATACTGCCCTCGGAAAATGCCAGCCCTTCAAAAAGATTCTTG
>CAYQVO010000011.1:74720-88188 GCA_964421085.1 uncultured Bdellovibrionales bacterium
AAGTGCGGAGGAAAGCTACCGGCCCCCTGCTCTGCCGGGGCGCCGATCTCTGTGTGATACTGCCCTCGGAAAATGCCAGCCCTTCAAAAAGATTCTTGTCGTACTTACCTCCGAAACGATCGGCGTCGAAAAGCAGGGCAACATGGAGGCGCCCCGCCCAGTCGCCGCTGAAAAAGATGCGGCCGAGCGGATGAAAACGGACGGCGCTGACCACCGACCCGTGACTCACGTACCGCTCGAACGCTTTTTCCTGCTCCTTCCGGGAGGTGGACTCACGCTCTTTGTAAAAACGCCATCGGTATACCCGGCTGTCCGCCCCGCCGATCAGCAGCGATCTGCCGTCCGGGCTCAGATCCAGGGATGTGACCTGAATTTTAAGGTCGTTCTTCGAGAAAGGTTCCTCATTACCTGTAAGCGGATAGACGTAGATAACCCCGTTTTTTGTCACTCCCGCAACGGTCCAGGTCTCCGGATTAAACTCAAAAAGGGCGATACGTCCCGGGAAACGAAGGAGTTCGTAGGCCTCTCCGGGGCTTTTCCAGAGAATTACGCGTCCGGACTCGTCTGATGACACAAATGATCCCGGGGAGGACGCATGAGAAAGGAAGGACAAAGGTGCGCCAGGCATTTGAATCTTCTGGAGATTCCGGGTTAAGATGATCGAATCCACGGATACCGGGCTGTCTGGACTTGCGGGGATTTTAGTGACATGATCAATCAGGTCTGCGGCGCCATCGCTCTTATTGGTTGAGCCGGCTTTATTGATTGACCCGGCTTTATTGATTGATTCGGCTTCCGCGGCTCTGGAGTGTAGAATTCCTGAACACCCGGAGAGAATTAAAGAAAGTAATAAACTGAATACCAGCAGATTAATTACTTTAAAGTTAATAACGTGCAGGAAAGGCGGGAAAGTCTCCCGGTCTTTCCGCTCACACCCATTATTAATGAGTCTATTAACGAGATTTGCTTGAGGCATCATCATGCAGGACGAAACTAATACAACTGAAGGAACTGAGCAACGCTCCGGCGCTGACGAATCGACAGCAAAGGTCGTTCATCACTATGTGGAGGTAGGAGGCGACCTCCTGGCGAAGCCGGGGGCGCTGTGCGACCTCATCGAGGCAGAGGGTAAGCCCACAATCGTTTTCTGCAACACGCCGTCAGATGCTGATTTTGTTGAAGTTCTACTCAGGAAACGGGGGGTCAAAGTCCGGAAACTCATCGGACATATCTCTCAGGCAAAGCTCGGTTCTACTATTGAACAGGTGCGGAACGAGGAAATCAACGTTCTGGTAGTGACTGACGTTGCGGCCCAGGGCCTGAGGCTGAAAGATTTCGGCCTGTGTATTATACACGCCACTCACAGCGACCCTGAAGTTTATCTCGAGCGCACGGGTCAGATAGGCGACGTTGACGCCGGGCCCGAAAGAGTTGTCTCTCTCGTTGGACCACTCGATATCACCCATTTCCACTATCTTAAAAAGATCATTCAGATCCCCATCGAGAAGAGCGATCTTCCGGATTCAGGGAAACTTGCTTCTGCAAGACTCGAGAAAGTGCGGCAGGATGCGTTGAAGCGCAATGCAAAGCAGAATGAGAAGATCGGCTCGCTTGTGCAGCTCGTCGTCGAAGACGAGCACCGGGACGAGATTATCGCCTACCTTCTGCAGAACACACTGGAGGTCCTCCCCGCGCTGCATCAGCCCTCTGAGTCAAGAGAGCCCTCGGAAGATTACAGAGACAGCAGAGACAGGCCAAGAGACAGAGACCGGGGCGACAGAGGGGATCGCGGCGGCCGTGACAGAGACAGAGGCGGAAGACGCGGCGACAGACGCCAGAATGGCGGCAGATATGGCCGCGACAATAGTGATGACGAAATGGGCGATCGCGGCGATTCGCCAAGAAGGGATCGCGAACCGCGTCAATCGATGCCTTCAAAGAAGGAGATCCGGCTTTACATAGGCCACGGAACATCCCAGGGATTTTCAAAATCAAAGTTCATTGAAATCCTGGAGCAGAATTCCAATACGCCGGCTGATGAGGTCAAACGCTTCAGCGAAAGGCCGCATTACTGCTTTGTCGACATGACTGAAGAATTTGCTGAAACAACTCTCGAAAGCCTTTCGGGACTTGCCCTTGGGGAAGGCTCAAACTTCTTCATCAAGAGGGCTATTCAGATACCTGTACCCCGCGAGGACGTAATGGTTCGTGACGGCTCGCCGGAGGAAGCAATGGCCGGAGACGAATTCTCCGAAGAAGCTCCGCATGGTTCTTCCTATGATGAAGGCGAAGGCGCAGAAGAATTTGAGGAGTAAGGAAGGAGTTCGCTCCGCCCTGTGACGGGATTTTTCTGCTACTGATTTTTCTGCTGCGGCAGCGTGAGCACCTGGCCAAGCCTGATATTCGTCGATTCGAGGTTGTTTGCCTTTTTGATCTCTTTAACCGTGATGTTGAATTTTTTTGCGACACTCAGGAGTGTGTCCTTCTTCTGCACTTTATAGACTTTTTTCCCGCCCGAACCGGCTGCCGGGGCCGCTTTCGCCTTTTTGACCGTCGAGGTCGACTTCTTTGGAGGCTCGATAACCAGCACCTGTCCCTGCTTGATCACATTCGACCCGATATTGTTCAGCTTTTTCAGCGCATCGACTTTCGTGTTGTACTTCTTTGCGATACTCAGCAGAGTATCCCCCTTCCTCACAGTGTGCCTGATTCCGCCGTATATCGAGCTTGTGGAATATCCCTGAGCAACAGCAGCAACTGCAGGCTTTGGCGCAGGATGGAAACTCGCGAATTCCAGGCGCGCAGAATACGAATCAGGCACGCGAAGAACATATCCTGCGGGCACCGGCGCCCTTCCCTGCCATACGGCTTCACTCAGCGCATAATTTGCGGCCTCAAGAGCATCCCTGTTCAATCCTGTCTGCTTCATGATCTGCTGCACGGTCATCGATGAGGGAAGCCTGCGTTCGGTCAGCCGCAAGGGAGCATCGATCGCGAGGTTCGGAAAATACTTTCCGGGGTTTGAATATATCTCCACGGCGGCAAGCAGTTCCGGCCAGAAATTGGAGGATGCGAACCCGAGCGGATTAGCAGCACCGCTCTCTATGATGCGCGGAAGGTCGGTGGTTCCTGCCTCTTTCGTCTTTTTGAGCACCCCGGTTACCCCGTGGTTATACGACGTTACAGCGAGGTCCCATCTTCCAAGCCTGTTGTACGCCCGCTTGATATACTGCGCTGCTGCGCGCGATGCGATTATCGGATCTTTGCGCTCGTCCACATAACGGGAGACGCGCATATTGAATCCTTTTGCCGTCGCAGGCATGAACTGCCACAAGCCGGCTGCTCCCGCAGAACTGACAACCTGATAATTGAAAGTCGATTCAATGAAAGGAAGACGGGTCAGCTCTTTCGGAAGACCTTCCTCCGCGAAGATGCGTTCAATAAACGGAAGGTAGCGCCCCGATCTCTTGAGAGCGAGCATGGCCTTTTCGCAGATTCCTGTCTGAGTCCGCACCCAGTCATTATTCAGCACGTCGATGTACTTCTTAGGCCCGCCGCGGATAATGGACATTGACTTCGCAATGTGACGCTCAACAGCACTCGAAGGCGGGTTACCCTGTCCGAGGCGCTGAAGCGCCCGTTTTACAAGGCGAACAGCCTTATCCTCTTCGTTCTTCATGAGACGGTGCAGCGTTACCGGATCGAGTCTCTTCGCTTCCTCTGAAAAATCAAGCATTCCGAAGACAACCTGGGGAAAGAGCCTGTGATGAACTACTTTCTGGTGTTCTCCGTAATTGGTGAAGACCTCGATCCAGAAGTTCACCCGTCCTCTCAGGATTGCCGGAGTGCGGAACTCGGGAGAAATCTGCCCCTGGGAAGATTGAGCACGTCCTTCTGAAACAGGAAAAACGGCAGCTGCGACGGCAATGACGGCGCTGCATGCAATCAGGAAACGCGCGATCGATCGTGCTTTATGCCGGAAAAAAAACATACCGTGAGTGTTGATGAAAAAAGCTAAACCATTAAAACCTGAGGCTGCCGACAGACATGCGAATCGCACCACGGTCACATTCACATCAGCGAGCATTGAGAGCCGATAACAAGCCCCTCTCCAACTCAAAGGCTCTGTCTTTATTTTCGACTTGATTCTGAATCACAGCAAGTGAAAAGATGCGCCCATCGGGCAGGAAAAATAAGCCTGTCAGCGAAGAGACTCCGTCGATTGTACCAGTTTTCCCCCGGAACACTGGTAAATCGCCGTAGTCCCTCTCTTTCAGTGTGCCGCTTCTGCGGGCAACTGAGAGGGAAGCGGTAAAATCGGCGCCCACCTCGGGATCAAAAAACATGTCCTGCATAATGCGGACCAGAAGACGTGCGCTTAACCGGTTGTCGCGACTGAGCCCGGAACCGTCAACAAACTTGAACGAACTTTCTTCCACTCCCAGCGATTCTGCGTACTGCTGCATACGGGAAAGCCCTCTCTGTCTTACCAGCCGGCCATCTTCTCCCCCGCCGAGCGCTGCAAGTACCTGTTCCGCAATGAAATTGGTACTGTAGTGGTTCATGTCGTCGAGAATCCCCCTCAGCGGTTTTGACTCATGCGCATAGAGCACCGGCATGCCATCTCTAACAGCCCCCTGCGAAACAGAATTCACCTGGATACCGTTCTGCCTCAAAAGCGCAACAAAGATCTCCTGGAAATAGAGCAGCGGGTTGCCCACACTTCTGTAAGATTTGCTGCATTTCAACTGGCCGGCCGGGAATGACAGCGGCGCGGGAAAAAGTTTCCGGGTGTCAACCTCGACAGGATCGATCTTCGCTATAGAGGCGCGACCATCACGCCCCGGGCACAACTCGACTTCGACAGCGTTGAAATTCACAGAAAGTGCGCCCGACGGACCTTCGTATGCCCGCTCTCCTGTCTGCGGCTTTGAGTCCGGGGTCTTTGTTCCATCGAGAAGAAGAGTATCAATACGTCTCACCCCTCTCTGTCTAAGTTCCCTCACAATCATCCAGAGTTTTTCAATTGTAAGATCCGGATCTCCCCCGCCCTGCACTCCGAGAAGAGGGACATTTCCGTTCTTTTCCTGCGTTCCATAGAATACTGTCCTGAAGCGGTACTCAGGCCCGAGCGCCTTCAGGGCCGCGCCGCTCAGCACCACTTTCTGCACGCTTGCCGGAATAAGCGGAGCATCGCCTCTGAATGAGTCGATCTCTTTTCCTGATCCGAGATCAACAACGGATATGCCGATGGATTCTTCCTTGAGGCGGTTCGCCAGATCAACAAGACGAAGATCGTCCGCTGACGCGGAAACAGGAATAAAGAGGAGAAAGAAGGGGAGAATTATTTTTCTCATGACGGAAAAAGAATATCCGGCATGAGCAGTATTGGGAATGCCCGTGTTAAGGCGTTGCAATCACAATTTCCCCCGCGGAAAACCTCTGAAGTATCGCCGCGGCATCCAGACATGATTCCGGAGCAGGGATTCAAACCGGCAATTCATGGTGACCGTGCGTGCTTTTACAATCACTTACACCGCTGCAGGTGCAATAATATTTGAACGCACCCTCTGTTAGTGATATTTCAGTCTCTTCAGGCTGCGGTTTTCAGGAGATCAAAGATGGGCGCTTACACCTCTGTCGAGTCAAAAACAACGCACGAATGGGGTACGGGAACAATTTCAGCTCAGGCAGCTGGAGGAATGACGATGGTGCGGTACGCCTTTGCGAACGGGAAGATTGCGGCTCCGCTTCATGAAGTGCCCTGGTACGGGAAACAGCTGCCTGAAAGTCTCGACCTGCCTCCGCTTCTTCGCTTTCTGCGTGCCGGGACCTGGCCGTGTGTTCCGTTTGGCGGACCGGGGGAAGTGAAGGGTCTTCCCTCTTTCTACACGGATAAAACGGATTCGGGAATCGAGGAACTTCCGCACGGTCCCTGCTCGAACAACGAGTGGAGCGTGAAGGTCACTTCAACAGGAGTTGAAATGGACCTGGAATACCCGAAGAATCACCCGATCAGGAATATGCAGCAGCGAATCTCCTTCGACGAGAAGAGGGCTGCCGCAGTATTTGAAGTCACAATCAATCCGGGAGAAGACTGCTCACTTCCAATCGGTCTGCACCCGACATTCAAAGTTCCTGCAGAATTGAAGCCGGGCAGGTTTGAAAAGGGCGTCACGCATCCGGGAGATTTTGAGCCTGGTGCTTACTTTCTGAAGCACGGAGCTTCTTTTACGTCACTTGAGAACGTGCCGTGCGTTCCTGACACATCAAGAAAGCTGGGGGGCACCGTCGACCTCACAAAGCTTCCGCTTCCTTTCCCCTGCGAGAACCTTGTGCAGTTGATGAATATCGACGGCAGCTTTGAGCTTCACTACAGGAACGACGGCTATAAGATAACGCTCAAATGGGATAATAAGGTCTTTCCTTCATGCGCACTGTGGATATCCAACGGGGGAAGGACCTTCCAGCCCTGGAATGGCGAGAACTACTGCATTGGAATCGAGCCTGTGTGCAGTGATTTCGATCTTGGAATCGCCAGATGCAGGGGAAATAATCTCACGAAACAGGCCGGCGTCGCGAGCTGCTTTGACTTCATGAAGGACCGGCCGCTCACGACGGCTTATACCATTACCTGTGAGTTGTTGTAATCACTCAACGGGGACCGGGCGTCAGCGCGCGCCTCAAGTCGACAAGCGTGTGAATAGTAAGCCGTCGCCTGTCTATCAGCAGCTCGTCAGTTTCGATACTTGACTCTTTGAGGACATCTATGCACGCAGAAGTGAGATCGGTGCATTTTTCCTCCCATCCTTCGAGCATTTCGAGATTGGCGGAAACAAGCATGGCAAGCTCAGGCGGACAACTGCCTGCGCTCCCCCGAAGATACGAAAGCAGACTCGCAAGCTCCTCGAGCCTGTCATGCTTCAGCAGCACCCTGCCGTCCTCGAGCGCCTGGCCGAGCTCGTCGATTACTGCAATAAGGCGGCTGAGTCCTGCTTCATGGAGACCGATGAAGTATGTCCCGGAGTGTTCCCGCATGAGACTTGCGCACCCTGTGAGCTCACGGTGTCTTCGGCAGAGGCGGTGAAGTCTCTCCTTGAGGTGGCGCCTCAGCGCACGGGTTCTTCGTCCGGCCACGGACTTAAGTGAATATCCTGTGATTCCTGCAACAACGACTGCTGAAATGACTATAAGAACATAAATCATAATAGCTCACCACAGGTGAATATCGGCGGAAACGGCTGATTCCTTCAGTTGTTTTTTGACATGCGTTTATTGAAGAGTCAGCCGGTCCACAATACAAAGCGGACTGGAATAAGAAAGGGAGCCTTCCTCCTGAATCAGATGGATGCCGCCGCTTTCTCCGAGAGCAGGAAGCTGTTTTCTTCTCACCTTGAGAGGGATGAAATACACCGGATTTGCCGATTCGTCTGAAAGCGGATCAAGGTCGGACAACGTCACTGCTTCCCGCCTCTTCTGTTTGTCGAGAAGCGAATGGAGCTTTTCCGACCTCACATACACGTATCTTGCGCCCTGGAAGAGACATGGATGATCGTCGGTAACAGCGGGAAACAAGAGAGTTGTCTGCTGGTTACCACCGCGCACAATCACTCCGTTTCTGACAATATATTTAAGTTCAGAAACCGGCGGAACATAAGCTTCCAGTATTTCCAGACTCTCATCTCCGCTTTCTTTCAGCACAGGAGCTGTCTGAACGAACTCGGCGGCTGCCGGCACCACACACATTGCCGCAAGGAAAAGCGAGCTGAATATAGCAGCTGCCCGCAGGATCGGGTGCCTGCCCGGCAGAATTACCGTGCTTGGAGCCGCACGGGAAAGTGAAATTGAAATCTACTATCGTGCAATCATCGGAGAGTCGTCGGGCTACAGGTTCACCATTCTCGTCAACGACGCTCCATTCCGGCAGGACGAACATATCCTGACAGGGTTCGGGCTGCGCCCGTTTTCCCCGCCCGATATTACTGTTGGAGATTCTCTCATCTCTCACGGAGCATCTCCTGAAACTCTTGAACCGCTCCTCCTTGAGCTCGGTATCGGTGGATCTGCAGACAGAAGATGCGGGGACCTTTCAGAGGGTGAAACAGAAATTCTCCAGATTCTTGCGGCTGCATATTCCCGCGAAAGGATTCTGGTACTTCACAATCCTTTCGAGAAAGTTAATCAGCGATGGAGGGAAAAGCCTGCAGAGCTGATCGTGGATTATGTGTCGCGCAGCAACGGCACCGTTCTTGTGACCAGGCTTCCTCACCCGCCGGAATGCCGGATAGAAAACGAATACATCGCCCGAATCCAGCTCGAGCGGCCGAGAAAGGCGACAACAGGCTTCGGAGGTTCCACAGGCGAAGAACAGAACGTAATCAAAGCGCTGAGAGCAGAGACCGGCGGCGCGTCAGAAATCTTCATCTTCAGCCATTTGTTGTTCTGCTCAATCTTTGCTCCGAGATCACCGAGGGCCAGTTCGGAAACAGCCGGTTCGGGTTTGATGATCTGCGCGCCGCAGTTCTCCTCGCATTGCAGATAAAGCGGGAGTGCCGGGATAAGAAGCGCAATGAGCTATGCCGCAAGTTTCACTATTCTCATGTTACTGTGAGTGAGGCGCGACTGAGATCGCGGGTTTTGGAGTCTTTGCGGGCTTAGCCTTCAGGGGAACAGGCGTATCGTAGACTCCCTCCAGTTGTATATATCCCTCATCCGCTGTTGAAGGAATCTCCTGGACAGTGACACCGGCTGCTGCCCTGTCATGGTCAACATTTTCCTGCAGCCGCTGCACTGCGCGATCGCCGTTCCTCGCAGCCTGATTGCCGATGATCTGCCCCCCTATGTCTTCCACTGTGCGGGCAACACCTCCGATAATGTCCTGCGCAGGTGAAGTGAGGGGTGTAACCGCTGCGAATAAAACGGCAAAGATTACGGGAATGATTTTGTTTTCCATCTGTTTATCGTAGCACAGCACGGACTGTCCGATCTACGGAGTTCATTGGACGGTGGAGTGAATTTGATATATAAGCACCCCATGAAACTTCGTGAAAGCGCGCTGCGCCTCTTTTTCGGGGCGCTCGGCGTGATTATCGCACTTCTTGCTGCTGAGGCGGCCATAAGGATTTTCGCTGCTTCGGCGCCGAGCCTTCCCAAAAGTGACCGGCCGCTCTTTTATTATGATGTTGAACGCGATCCTTCACAGGACCCGTTTTTCCCCGGGAAAAAACCCGGCTCCTTCCGGATCTCCGTTGTTGGAGACTCCTTCACCACTCCTTTTAAAGTTCAGTTCGACGACGCCTTTCCTGCACGTCTCGAGAGGATGCTTAACCTATCCCCGGGACGCCGTCGTGTAGAAGTGATTAACTGCGGCGTAGCCGGCAACTCTTCATCAAGTGAACTCCCGATTGTCCGGAGATCTCTCGATACGGGAACCGACCTCGTTATTCTTCAGGTGACCCTGAACGATCCGCAGCCGAAGCCCTTCGCGGCGGAATCCGAAGAGTTCCGAAAAAGGTTCGGCAAATACAGGCCCGGACCTTTCTGGAAGAGCATCTTCACTTACTGGAAATCCGGCGAATTTGCGGCTGAACGCATGCACAACCGTCGCACGGAAACCGCATACAGAAAGTATTTTTCCGGAATGTACCGGGATCCCGGGCTGTGGGACGATTTTGTCGCTTCTCTGCAGAAGATGAAAACAGCGGCAAATGAAAAGAACGTGCCCCTGACCGCTGTCATCTTTCCCCTTTTCGAGTTTCTTGAAAACGATTATCCCTTCGCGGAGCTTCACGGGAGACTTCGCACCGCCCTTGATTCCGCCGGAATTGTGAATCTCGATCTTCTGCCTCTCTTCACGGGAATGCACGAAATGAGGCTTCAGGTGCGGCCTTCAAGGGACTCTCATCCAAACGAGATCGCGCACCGGCTGGCGGCTGAAAAAATCTATCTGTGGCTCGAAAAAGAGCAGATCCTTCCCCGGGAATTCAACATACGGCGAAAATCAAAGAAAATGATTGAAAGGAAAGTGCGATTACCCGCAAGAGCGCCGCACATCATCCATTGAGCAGTCCCATTATCTTTACCTTTTTAAAAACCGCGATTGTCTTTGCATCGCAAAGCTCACCGGAAGCTATCGCATCTTCGATTTCAGCAGCCGACATCGTTACAACCTCTATGATTTCATCTTCATCAGGTTTCGCTGCAGCAGGGTGAAGGCGGCGGGCCAGGTAACAATGCTGCAGCTCGCTGCAAAACCCAGGTGTCGGGTATTGTATTCCGAGGCAGATCCATTCATCAGCAGCATGCTGTATCTCCTCTATTATCTCGCGTTCAGCCGCAACGCGCGGATCTTCACCGGGTTCGAGCGACCCTGCCGGAAACTCGAGAAGAGTCCGGCCTATTGAATGCCGGTACTGCCTGATAAGGAAAAGAGTGCCGTCCTCCCGTTGAGGCACAATCACCACTGCTCCCCTGTGAAGAGCCGTAATGTGCTTTGAGCTGCTGCCGTCAGAATAAAGAAGAGTTTCTTCCTGAACTCCAAATGCCTTTGTCTCAAGGAGGATGCGCGAGTCGCGGACACATTCAAATTGCTTCATGACGTGATACTACAGGAACAGGACGATTTTTGCCCATGATTATTGATGAAGAAATAAGCTGCCATGCGCCGGAGGGCATTAGACACCAAATGTCGGAGACTGCCTTTTCTTCCTGCTTCAATTCGACGAGGAATCGAAGACCTGCGGTTCCATCCAGCGTACTTCACACTCCCGGAGAACAATAATAAGGAAGGTGAGTCAGTCCTTTCGTCCGATCTCCTTCCACGCTCCGTTCGAAAAGATGATTTCGACACCTCTACCTTCCCGCAGCAGGTCCTGCAGCACCAGGGAGACTCCTGTCTGAGTTTGAAGCCCGAAATCCTTCGCCACGCCGGAAAGGCCGGTTATCACACCTGTTCGAACCGGCTCGCCCACGGCAGCATTATCTGGAAGTACACCTGACCCTGTCCCGTTCCTCATCAGTGAGTGCGGATAACTCTTCAACCGGATATTCGAGAAACTCTCTCATATCCTCGGGTACGTTCGGATCGTGATATATTGCATGGACAGGGCACTCTGATTCGCATGCTCCGCAGTCGATGCACTCGTCCGGATCGATCATCAGCATGCCATAGTCCTCACCTTTGGCCGCCGCCCCGTATTTATCGTTGTATTTCTTTTTTTTTATGTCGTAGAAGCAGTCGACGGGACAGACCTCCACGCATGAGCGATCTTTGCTTCCAATGCATGCTTTGGCGATTACATACGTCATGTCCGGGCCCTTTTTCGAAAAAGCTTATACTCCCGGCCTGGACGAAATCAAGATCGTTCTATTCCGCTGCATTCTGTATCTCCAGTGTGCCCGAAATATGATACTGGAAATGCGGCGCCTGACAGCTTAGTGTATTAGTAATCGGCTGCAGCGACTCCGACCATTTCCAGCCCGGTTCGAGAATCGCCTTTCCGACGGATCGTTTGTCCGTCTCCCCACTGGATTCGATGTTGTCACACTAATCTACTACGACTATTGTGCCCTCTCTCCGGAACAACGCAGGAGCCTTCCAGCGAAGATCCATGACATGCTGAAACCAGGCGGGAAGTTTTGCTGCTAAAAAGGAGGGAACGATTGTCGAAACGAATCTGATGAAAGGTTTCTGGTCTGAAGGCGAATATGTCGGGATGCAGCGGACAATCCTGTACCCTGATGAGGCGTTATCCCTGGACCGTATTCTGATTATTGAACGAATTGGAACTTGGGAGATCTTCAACTGGCTGCAGTATTACACTCCCGAACGCATATCCGAGGAGTTCCGGGAAGCAGGGTTCAATATCGACACCCCGGCAGGGTCATTAGCCGGCGATCAATTGACGGGTGACAGTAAATTCATGGGAATCACAGCAGCCGGAAAGGCGATTCCTTCTGCAGCTGTCATGCGAAGGAAAAAAGGACACCCACTTTTTCGAAGGGCAAAACAAACGGCAGAGATCGGCCTTCGCGCTCCGTCCGACATGGGTGGTGCCTCCAATAGTCTTTAAAACGACGTCGCCTGCCAGTACAGATCGAAACGAACAGGATCTGAAACGAACCAAAATCAACTGTAAAAGTGGAGGGAAATTTTTGGGTGTCCTTTTTCCTCCTTCAGGCGATTCGGGGAACTCCAGGAGGGTCTGAAGTTCAAACGCCCTTAAAGCACGCAAGGAAGAATTGCTTTTGATGGCAAAGAATTGATTTGGATCTGCCCTTGTGGAACCTGTCGCTCGGTCCGGATCTCATTGAATCCTTCACGAGCACTCACGGAACGAAGGCTCACGGACTCCATTATGGCGAAGCTGATGCTTCGAAACCGGATATACGTCAGCTACCAAATCTCGCCCGCGCCGGAAGAAGAATTTCCTTGCTTTCCCAGGGCGGGTCCATATACGCCGAGCGGGAAAAAAGGCCCGAGAGGGATTCGAACCCACGACTCACGGTTTTGCAAACCGTTGCCTTAGACCACTTGGCTATCGGGCCATAAATAGCTGGAAAAACACTAGTAAAGTTTTACGAAAAAGTAAAAATTTTAGCTCCGGAAGCTAACGAAATCCGGTAAGGCGCCGAAATTCTAGACATTAGGCATGACACCATCCTTTCTGCGAGCAGGGGCGATTCTCTTCGGATCGTCCCTTTTTTTATCTAGTTCTATCCATTCCCCCCGCACTATCTGCCTGCAATAACAACAGCTAAATCAATGCGTTATGCCCCATCCAAACTTGTCGTTTGATGATGCCCGTAGAATACTTCGCGTGTACAGTCAAAAGGGAGGGACGCTTATGGCACGAACAACTACATTCAAAGGCAGTCCGCTTGCTCTTTCCGGAAGGGAATTGAAAGCCGGAGACGCTCTTCCGAAATTCAAGGTCACAGGTCTGGAGCTGAACGATGTCGAAAATTCAGCCTTTGCAGGCTCGAATCTCATCATTTCATCCGTTCCGAGCATCGACACACCTGTCTGCTCGATTGAGACAAAACGCTTCAATCAGGAAGCTTCTTCTCTTCCATCAACGAAGGTTCTCACCGTAAGCATGGATCTCCCTTTTGCACAGAAGCGCTGGTGCGCGGCGGAGGGAGTAAACGCCCTCACCATGGGGAGCGACTACAGATACCGGTCGTTTGGCGAAGATTTCGGAACATACATCCGGGAACTCGGACTTCTTTCACGCGCTGTATTTCTGGCGGACAAAACTGGAACCATCAGGTATGTGCAGTATGTCCCAGAGGTGACCGAAGAGCCGGATTATGACAGGGTGCTCGAAGCTGCGCGGCAGTTGGAGAAGTATTTTGGATAAAGGCCGTGAAGGTGTCCAGGTTCTAAAGATTCAGATTGTCGGCGCGTTCCGGACGCAATTGCCCGGGTTGAAATAATAGTCATCCCTCCGACACTTCCACATCCTCC
>CAYQVO010000011.1:88198-95989 GCA_964421085.1 uncultured Bdellovibrionales bacterium
CTTCCCGCTTCTTGAGCATCTTCACCACGTGACCCACATCCTCCGGCCCGCTGACTGCGCCCGCACCTTTTTTCTTGAGGACCTTCAGCCTCTCCTCTGCCCCCTGAAGCAGCTTCTGAAGATGCTCAACCAGGTGCACTCCCCGTTCGTACGCGCACATAGCCTGATCCAGAGGAAGAGCTCCCTGCTCAACCTTTCCGACGAGCTCTTCGAGAAGCTTCAACCCCTTCTCGAAAGGAACTCCTTTGAAGTCGGGTTCCTTCTCTCCCAGAATACTCTCAAGACCAGTCTCTCCTGCCATGCCTATTCCTTTTCGCACTCATTCCACTGATTAAAAACCCGTCGCACTTCTGCTTCAAGAGCGCCATCCGCAAGGTAAATCGAAAGTCCCTCGCCGGGAGCCGCCTGTGCAGACTTCGTCAATATCCCCTTCTTCGACTGTACAACAGCGAAACCCCGCTCCAGCACACGCATCGGACTCAACGCCTCGAGCCTCCGCCAGAGAGTTTCGACCCTGTGCTGTGAATGCTCGACACCGCGCATTGCTGCTGCTGACAATCGCTCCGCCGACAGGGAAAGCTTTTCCCGGAACACCTGTATCGCATGATGAGGTTCGAGTACCCGCAAATACGCCATCGCGCGATCAAGCCGCGCACGGTGCGCCGCGCAGAAAGCCGCAAAACTTCTCTTCAGATCCAGGGCGACGTCGTCAAGCTGCTGCGCTTTCGGCAGAAGCCATCGATCGGTGTCCTGGAGCCTCTCGTAAAAATCCGTGACCCGGGCCGTCAGTTCATCTCTGCGCGGCACCACCTTCTCGGCAGCGGCGGTAGGCGTAGGCGCCCTCACATCAGCAGCAAGGTCAGAAAGAGTAATATCCACTTCATGACCCACACCCGAAACCACAGGAACAGAAGAAGCTGCTATTGCGCGCACCACAACTTCTTCGTTGAATGCCCACAGGTCTTCGAGAGATCCTCCGCCCCGGGCGATTATTATCACATCCACCATGCGGCAGTCGTTCAATAGATTCACACCACCCGCAATTTCACCGGCAGCTCCCTCGCCCTGAACCCGCACATCCACAAGATAAACCTTGAGCGATGGCATTCGCTCCCGGATCTTCACCATTATGTCGTGAATTACAGCGCCGGTTCCGGATGTGACCACGCCGACAGCAGAAGGCAGAAAAGGGAGTTCCCGTTTCCGTTCAAGAGCAAAAAGTCCTTCATTTCCCAGCTTCTTCTTCAACTCGAAAAAACGCTGCTGAAGCATACCTTCGCCCGCAGGGATCATCCGGTGTACGATGATCTGGAGGCTTCCTCTCTTCTGGTAAACGGCCGGCCTGCCTTGACACAGCACATGAAGTCCGGTCTTCAGTTCGAACCCCAGCATCGCCGCGTTTCCTCTCCATATCACGGCGGATATCTGCGCCTGCTCGTCCTTCAATGTGAAATAGAAATGACCGCTCGCTGCAGCCGTTATCTCTGAAATTTCACCCTGCAGATTCACAGACGGCACATGGTCGTCGAGAGCCGCCTGAAGGAGCTGGTTGACCTGCGTCACAGTAAGATATGCCGTCTGCTGGATGCGCATAAGGATGAAAGATAAATTATCAGGAGCTAAACATCCAGTGGCTTCTCCTTGAGCCGGAGGCTGACGCATATATGGGGGAAACCCCTTTCAAGGTGTGACTATGCTGTGCAAAACTTGGGCAGATACGCAGGAAAAAGTTCATGTTTCGTCCAAAAGCAGGAAAAGCAGCGGCAGTATTGACAAAGAAGGCAAAAAACCTCGCGAAAAAAGCTGCCGCAGTCATCCTGCCGGAAAAAAACAGCAGGGTGACCCTTGAAAGACGGGCGGCGAGATCGCCGGCTGCAGAGTACCATTCGCAGTACATTAAAGTCTGGAACTGGGTGTTTATTTCACTCCCCTTTGATTTTCTGCTCTTTCTTTCCGCCCGAAGAATTCCGATTCAGCCGTTCGATCCGGTTATCATTGAAACAGCGCTGGTTATCTCCCTCTTTCTTGCCCTGGTTTCACTCTTTCGTCAGGAGATGTTTGCCGGCTCCTTGCTTTTCCGGTTCTTCCGGGACAGGTTTCTGCTCCGGTCGAGGCGCGCGGCATTATGGATACTCGCATTCATCGTGATCGCAATGACATTCATCGATGTCTATTTCCGCAGTCAGGGGGCCGGGATTCCCGCAGTAATTCTGCCGCTCCTCGCGGCAGTCGCGGCGGTCTTTCCGGCTCTCGGAACAATGAAAGAACGCCTGCATCGCCTCCACAGAAAATCAAGAAACAGACTTATCTGGCTCGAAGAACTCGATCGTCAGCGGTACATCTTCACTCTCGCGCCTCTTGTTCCTGCGCGCCTGATTTCTCCGGCCGCAGCGGTGAGTACGCCTGATTTTCTCCCATTTGCTGTGTGCTGGATCACTTCACTTCTGATGCTTTTCGTTCTCGAGCCCCGGGAATCCGATTTTTTCATTCTTTGCCGGAAGTGTCTGCGGAAGACATCCCGAAGCCTTGCCGGAATGAGGTACTGTCCCGGATGCGCAAGGGTTGTTTTTTATATTCCAGAGGTTATCGACAGGAAGGAACGCTGATTTGGATGTTTTTGCCGAAATCGGGTATTTTTTCCTTCCTGGGAGATGGAGAGAATATGGCGACTGAAATTCGAATGCCGCAGCTCAGCGATACGATGGAGAGCGGTAAAATCCTGATCTGGAAAAAAAAGGAAGGAGAAGCGGTCAAACGGGGCGATGCTCTTGCGGAAGTCGAGACAGAGAAAGCAAATCTCGATGTCGAGGCGTTTAAGGATGGTGTTCTGCTCAAAATCATTGTCCCCGAAAATGCGGTCGCCAAAGTCGGAGATGTGATTGCCGTAACAGGGGAGGCGGGAGAGTCAGTCGATGCCGCGCCCCGCCCATCTCAACCGGAACCGGAACCCGCACCTGCACCTGGTCCCGAGACAGCCGCCTCTTCTGCGCCGGAGCACAGGGACGAGGTCCGTGCAGACACGGAGCATCCAGGCCGGATCAAGGCATCGCCGCTCGCACGAAAGCTGGCCGAGGAGCGCAATATTGATCTGAAATCGATTTCCGGCTCGGGACCTCAGGGAAGGATAACAAGCAGAGATCTGGAAGGCAGACAACCTTCTCCTGCACGGCCTCCTGCTGCGGGCCTTTCAAAAATGCGGGAGACTATCGCCGCGCGCATGCAGAAAAGCTGGACTGAAAGTCCTCACTTCTTCGTAACCGTGGCAATAGATATGCGGGAAGCAGTGAAGCTTCAGCAGACTCTGAAGCAGCTGCCCGGTTTCGACGGTACCACCCTCACTCACCTCGTTATCAGGGCCGCCGCCTATGCGCTGAGAAAACAGCCGAAAGTGAACAATGGAATCGTAAACGGCCGGCTTGTCGAGCCTGAGACAGTCAACATTGGAATCGTGACTACTCTTGAAGAAGGCCTTCTCATTCCTGTCATAAGAAACGCCGACAAAATTTCTTTCCAGCAGATAGTCTCCGAAGCCCGGGCGGCAGTCGAACGCGCGAGAGCCGGCCGGCCGAATTCAAATGATCTTTCCGGAGGAACCTTCAGTATATCGAACATGGGAATGCTCGATGTCGAAAACTTCACCGCCATAATAAATCCAGGTCAGGGAGCAATACTCGCCATTTCGTCGATAAAAGACGAGCCTGTTGTTGAAAACGGCAAGGTAGTTCCGGGAATGATCATGCGCGCGACTCTTTCCTCAGATCATCGTATAATCGACGGAGCGGCGGCTGCGGACTTCCTGAAGCATTTCAAGACGGCGATGCAGACCCCGGCACTGATGTTTCTCGAACGGTAAGAGGTAAGATGCAGACAAAGAAGCCGGAATGGCTGAGAGTAAAAGCTCCCGGCGCTCCTGAATATCTTGAGACAAGGGAGATCGTGAAAGGCGGCTGCCTCCACACTGTGTGTGAGGAAGCGCAGTGCCCGAATATCGGCGAATGCTGGACGCATTCAACAGCCACTTTCATGATAATGGGAGAGTACTGCACGAGAGCCTGCAGGTTCTGCGCTGTAAAAAAAGGATCCTCTCCACTTGCTCCGGTCGACGGCGGCGAGCCTGAGAGAGTCGGGCGGGCAGTAGCCGAACTCAAATTGAAACATGCTGTCGTTACGTCCGTAACCCGGGACGATCTTCCGGATGGCGGCGCTTCGCATTTTGCCGCGACGGCCCGCGCGATTCATCACCATGCGCCCCGGTGCACAGTCGAATTTCTGATACCGGATCTCAAGGGAAACCGGGAGCATCTCGGGATTATCATCGATTCCGGGGTCGACATTCTGAATCACAATGTCGAAACAGTCCCCCGTCTTTATCCGGCAATCCGGCCGCAGGCTGTTTATGAACGCTCCCTGTCCGTCCTGAGGATGGCGAAAGAACTGAAGCCGTCGTTGAAGACGAAATCCGGCCTTATGGTGGGACTTGGCGAGAGCAGAGAAGAAGTGCTTACTGTAATGAACGATCTCCGGTATCATGACGTTGATATTATAACTATCGGGCAGTATCTCCGGCCTTCAGGCCGGCAGGCGGAACTCGAAAGATATGTTACACCTGACGAATTCCGGGAGATGGAGGAAGAGGGACTAAAAAGAGGATTCGCCTTTGTCGAATCGAGTCCTCTGGTTAGAAGTTCCTACCACGCATGGAAGCACACCGCCTGACAATCACTTAAGCAGCATGTTCGGATCGAAACTCAAAATCGAAGTCGTCAAAGGGACAACCGAAGGAATCTCCTACTCGGGGAAAAAACAGCGAAGGGACACTGTGCTTCTGCGTTTCGGCCGGCACTCAATCTCGAAGCGCGCCTTTCAGCTTGGGCTGTTTCTTGCGGTCTGCCAGCTCCTTGACGGGATGCTGACATATGCCGGGCTGAGCATCTTTGGAATCCGGATGGAAGGCAACGCATTCCTGCACATGCTCATGGAAGCGTACGGCTCCTTCCCTGTTCTTTTCGTGACAAAGCTTATTGCTCTCGTGCTTGTGGGATTTCTCACCATCTACTCTCACCGGCGCCACTGGTTTCGCCCTGTAATCGCAGTGTTGTGCCTTATTTATCTTCTGCTTGCGGTGTTCCCATGGGTGGCGCTTATTTCAGCGCATAAATGAACAGCGCCACTATTTCTGGATTGATTACGTTCCCGATGGATCTAAGACAGCTCATCCCTGAAAATATCGAGCGAGACGCAATTATGAGCACCGACTCACGACTTCGGAGAATCAATCTCCCCATACCTCTCCTCAAGCGCTTGCTGCCAGCCTGACCACGGAACAGAGAAGTACCTGAACTCGCCCCCCTTCGACGGCAATTGAAAACAGATGTCATCTTCACCTCTGAAGAATGCGATAGGTCTGGGCAAGTGCGACGACATCATCAATTGATGAAGTCTTCCTCCTGAAGGTATGACGATTGGGTCGCCTGCCTCACTCATCAGGTTCGGGATTATAACAGGCATCAGGCTTTCCAGACCGGCATCCTTTGCAAGTGCATCAGCAGCTGTTTCGATGCTGCCGTATACCTCTGTTGAGGCCGCCGATCCTTTGTCGCCTCCTGACCGGGAAATCCTGAACTTCGCAGTATAAGCCATATCCCCCGAGCGAAACATGCCATGCTCACAGGTAATCGTGTACCCACCTTTCTGAGCGGCCTTGAAAAGATCGTAGTATGGATCATCGGGACCGATGATTCCGTAACCGGATATCAGAACGCGCAAGTCATGCTGCAGTTGTTTTTTCTCAACTGGCGGTAACTCGTTCTGATTGAAAAACTCTCTATTCGTCGATGATAATTTGACGTTGTTTTTTAAACCCATGATAAAACCTCCCGTTGGGGGCGAAAGACATTCTCTTCAGCCTCTGGAAACAGTTATGAGTGTTTCGAAGGGGAGGTATCATATGTGGGAGAAAAAACAGAAAAACGCCGGGCTCTTTCCTGTCCCGCTACTTCTTCACAGAGAGCAGCTCCACATCAAAAATAAGATCGGCGCCCGGCGGAATTACCGGAGGATAGCCCTGTTTCCCATATCCCATGGAATAGGGAATAAAAAGGGTCCTTTTGCCGCCGACTTTCATTCCAGCAACGCCCTCTTCCCATCCCTGAATCACCTGACCCGCGCCGATTGTGAATGAAAACGGTTCGCCGCGATCAAGGGAACTGTCGAATTTCTTCCCCTTGCCGCCATTCTCATTAAGCCATCCAGTGTAATGAACGTTGACCTTCGATCCCTTGAGCGCTTCATTGCCTTTCCCTGTGACTGTGTCCTCGATTCTCAATTTACCTCCTGAACTCTGCGCAATGCCCGGCTCGTTGAGGAACGCAACCATGGCGAGTACCCCAACCAAAAGAACAATTGCTGAAATAGTCGTTATTTTCATATTTTCCCTTTGATTCCCGCTTTTTTCAGCAGTTCGCCGAACGACTGCGTTGCTGATTTTTCTTCACCGCTGTCATCAGCCTGATCGAAGTCCCTGCCGCAGACGGTGCACTTTCCGGAGACATCCGTCGGCGGATGCCAGTAAAGTGAGAGAGAGAGTATTACAACTTCCTGAAGTATCGGTTCCAGATCAACCTGATCGCCTGTGAAGTGGTATACTCCAGCATCATCCTGATACTGCTCGTCATCTTCCGAAACCTCCGCAGGACGTTCCCGCAGCATAAAGTCTGCGTCCAGCGAGAAATCACGATCCACTTCATCGTCGCACAGAGCGCATGGCTGGCGATAGCGTCCTGTTATCTTTCCCTTTACGAGGCCGCCATGACTTGCCCGGTGAATTATGACGTCAACTTCCGGGGCCTCTGTAAAGTCGAAGCGATTGCCAGGGTCCCCCTCCCCCTTGACAAGCTTCATCAGAGCCGGCAGATCCATCCCCCCGTGTACCCTGAGGCCCCTCGGCGGAATGTCATTAATTCGAACTTTCATCCCCTCACGTTGTCCGAAAACTGGACGGTTAGCAAGCTGGATCGGTAACACACTTAGAAAAAACAGTATCTTAGCACGGCGTCGATTATGGCAGAATGATTGCAGAAGAATTGAAGCATCAGGCCTGTTTCAAGCGATCAACGGATAGAACAGCATCTGAAAGAGTAATAAGGATCGGCCACGACAACTGAATCAAAAGGAATTGGACCCTACCCCGCACCCATTACAAGGCTTCAAGATGTCGCGCGTCCGGTTTCAGTTCCCGGACGAAATGCCGTTCCGGCAAAGGTGCTTCAGTTTCAAAGACCGGCGCAGAGCGATGCTGCAGTGGTTGATACCTCTGCTCAGCAGAGAGATGGTGTTAATCGTCTCAATGAAGACGAAGTGCAGAAGCTTCTCGATGCTCTTCCGAGAAGACTCGCGGAAGCGATGGTGAACGGAAAACCTGATCCTCTGAGTGTTCATAGACTCAACCCGAAACGGGTGATGGATCTGGTCGGAGAGTAGATCATACAGTGCCGGCTCCACCGAGCGGGAAAAAAATGCATCAATGGAGGGTGAAGCTCGCGATCAGCGAGCGAGGGAACCTCAAAGGTTCCCTGGGCACGAGCGCCGAGCGGGAAAATAAAGCGCCAAGCGGGAAAAATAAGGATGAATCAATGGAGGGTGAAGCTCGCGATCAGCGAGCGAGGGAACCTCAAAGGTTCCCTGGGCACGAGCGCCGAGCGGGAAAATAAAGCGCCAAGCGGGAAAAATAAGGATGAATCAATGGAGGGTGAAGCTCGCGATCAGCGAGCGAGGGAACCTCAAAGGTTCCCT
>CAYQVO010000012.1:0-1317 GCA_964421085.1 uncultured Bdellovibrionales bacterium
TGGATAGAGCAACTGCCTTCTAAGCAGTGGGTCCGGGGTTCGAGTCCCTGCGGGTGCGTTTGAATCTTCCGGGATGATGGACCAGTACACAGCCTTTCTCCTCTTTTTCCTCGCCTGTGCTGCGCTCACAGTCTCGATGCTCCTGCCTGCAATCCTTCTTGGCCCGAAGAAGCCGTCGCGTACCAAGCAGCTCCCCTTTGAGTGCGGCGCTGTGTCGGCAGGTTCTGTCCGGGAGCAGCGCTTCAATGTGCGCTTTTATGTTGTCGCAGTTCTTTTCATCCTGTTCGATGTCGAAATCATCTTCATGTATCCGTGGGCAGTGATACTTGAAGAGATGGGATGGCCCGCCTTTGTGCAGATGCTGATATTTGTCACTGTCCTGGGCGTGGCGCTTGTTTATGAATGGAAGAAAGGTGTACTGCAGTGGAACGCGATAGATTGATCCGGCGCATGCGACAATGAAGCGCATCCTGCTGTTCCTCCTGTCATTAAGTCTCGTGCTTTCCTTCCTTAATTTCCTCCCGCGGTTTTTCTGGTGGCAGGAATTGAATCAGACGCTGTGGCTTTACCACATGATTCTGCAGATCTTCTTTGTGGTTCTCATCGCGGTGGACAAAAGTCTCCGGAGGCGCGGAGTCTGGAGGCTGTGCTTCCTGATTCTTATCGCGTCTCTCGTAATGTATTCCGCGAGGATCAAGAAATTTCATCGTCCTCTTAAAGCAACGTCCGGCAATGCGCCGCTCAGCGTCTTTTTTATCGACGATGCGCGAAGCAGAACGGTCACCCCTGAAAGCGGCGCTGATATTGTAATCACACTTTGCGGCGGCAATCCCCTCGCTGATTCTCCGCCCCCGATTGAAGGCTTTCCTTACACAGTTTCAACGGTGGATCCCCGCAGCCGGAACTTTTCGCTTCACTCGCGACATCCCTTCGAAGGAGAACTTCGCACGAACGTAGGTCTGGACATGCCGCCGGTTCTCATTTCAAAAGTGGCCCCTGCGTCAGGACCTGTCACGATTGCCGCGATGCAAATGCTTCCGCCCGCGGACAGTATTTCCGTTTTCATCAACGACGTTTACATCAGGCGCCTCGGCACTCAGCTTCGTTACATCGACGGTCCTGTAGTTGTTCTTGGTGTGATGCATACCGTTCCGTTTTCAAGGTCGCATTCGACGTTCGTGCATGTGAGCAGGACGCAGAATGCCGTCCGGGGCCTCGGGCTGCCGATGATCTGGGACCCGGGCCTGATTCTGCCTTTCTTTCCGGGCACTCATTTCTTCGTGAAGGGAGGGGTAAGGATGGTGTCCTTGACCTTTA
>CAYQVO010000012.1:1327-2915 GCA_964421085.1 uncultured Bdellovibrionales bacterium
GGCTGTTTCCGGTTCCTTTCGTTATTAAGCCGCCTCTCTTCGGGGAGGATTCCGGGAAGGCCTGCCGGGGATTTGCTGTCCGGAGATGGGGGCGCAGGAAGATCGCGTCCCTGCGGTCTCCCCCGGGAAAAATTTTCCCGTTACTCCGCCCGGCTTCGGCTTTACCGGCTGAAATCACACCACTTTCCAGCGGCCACGTTTCTTGCATGAGATTTCGAGACAGGCGGAGTTTTTCAATCTTTTCAAAGGAAGGCTGAAAGAATGTGACTACAGTGAGCCTCACTTCAGCGGTAAGCACGAAGCTGATAAATCTTTTCAGTTCGTCGTCGTCATCAGGTTCGTCCGTGTCTCTTTCTTCATCATCTTCGACAAGTCTGAGCAGTTCGCTTCGTCTCGGCGCGCAGACTTTTGCTTCATCCATTCAGATTCTGAACAGTACGATAAGCTTCCTCAACACGACAAAGGAAGACCTCGAGGAAATACTTAAGATTACCGGTAAGGTGATCAGCCTCGCAGAAAACGGGGGCAGCAGAAGCACTTCCAGCGAGGCACGAAAAAAACTCGCCGTCGAATTTCACAGACTGGGCGGCGAATACAGACGCGTGGTCGACAACGCCACTATCGGCGATTACGATGTGCTTTCAAAGGAGGACATCGCCGGAGCGCTCGAGCTTGTCGGTCTCGACAAGGCGACATCGGATTCAATCGCCGCGATCTTCAAAAAGTTCAGTCTGAGCGGGAGCGACGACAGCCTTGCATCGGACCACATGACGGCGCCGAAGCCCATTCATATCTCTCCGAGCGCCTTCCTGCAGCAGGTAATTGTCGACGGTTCGACGACAACCATGCACGTTCCCCGCAGGGCCCCGGAGGGCAACACGGTCTTTGACGAAAATAGAGAGCTCAGGCACCGGGTGGACTGGCTTTTTCTTCTTGCCGATGTAAAGGAACTCAATGAACAGGTCAGGAAAAATCTCAAGGCGATAGATTACGGACTGGATGTGATCGGCGAGAACATCGACCTTATCCGGGGCGCGGGCTTTGCATTTCTTGATATCTCGAATCAGCTTAAAGGCTCAGAGGAAGCGGAAGAAGTCGTCAAGATGCTGCAGCAGCAGATCCGGCAGAACGCATCTGCCGCACTCGCCCAGGCGGAGAACCTGAACCCGATTGTCGTGGCGACTTTAACCATAATGTCGGAAGGGCTGACGTACCGGAAGGATTAATCAGCCCGCGGCCCCTGCAAAACGCCTTCACTCCTTCGGCCCGTAGGCCAGATCTCCAGCGTCTCCCATCCCCGGAACGATGTACGCATGGCTGTTCAGCTCGGAATCGATCGCGGCGCACCATATGTGAGCTTCCGGCACTGAACGCTCCAGTATCCGGACACCTTTCACGCATCCTATGGCGCTGACGATATGCACCTCTTTCGGCTTTGATTTAAGCATGAGGGTTTTTACTGTAAGAGCCATGGAAGCGCCGGTCGCAAGCAAGGGATCGGCGAGTATGAGAATTCTACCGCTCAGGGGCGGATAGGCCCTGTATTCGAGCTTTATCCTGAATCTGCTATCCTTATCGTACTTGCGGT
>CAYQVO010000012.1:2925-4882 GCA_964421085.1 uncultured Bdellovibrionales bacterium
GAAAGCCGCATCAGCTTCGTCGAAAACGTTCAAAAGCCCCTGCTGAAGCGGAATTCCGGCTCGAAGAATCGTCGCAACGACAGGCTGCTCGGCGAGCACCATGCAGTTCGCTTTTGCAAGGGGGGTCTGCACTGTCTTCTTGTTGAAAGGAAAGAGTTTGCTGATCTCGTAACCGGCGATCTCACCGATCCTCTCCATATTCCGCCGGAACCGCATCCGGTCACGCTGGATCCGGACGTCCCGGATTTCAGTGACATATTGAGAGAGAAGGGAATGAGACTTACTCAGATCGTGCAGCATTTTTAATCCTTTCTTCTTTCTTTATATCTTCCCAGAGCGCGTCGAGCTCATCGAGAGAATGCTCGTGAAGTTCGCGCGGGGCGCGCTTCTCCATTTCTTTGAAGCGTCTGGCGAATTTGTCCGTGGCTTTCTGAAGAAGGTCTTCCGAATCGACTTTGAGCCTCCGGGCAAGCTGTGTCAGCGCGAAAAGTATATCGCCGAATTCTTCTTTTACATCATCCTCTGTTTTAGTCTCGTCTTTCGACGACTCGATAAACTCGCGGACTTCCTCGAGCACTTTGTCTTTTATGTCGTCGAGACGGCGCCATTCAAAACCGACACGCGCCGCTTTTTCCCCTATCCGTTGCGCGCGCAGAAGAGCCGGCAGGTGCGTGGGCACTCCGTCAAGAATGCTTCGTCCTGCTTCAAGTTCCCGCTGCTTGAGGCGTTCCCAGTTCTTGAGCACCTGACCTGCCGTATTCGCCTCTACGTCACCGAAGACATGAGGGTGCCTGTAGATTAATTTCTCTGTGAGATGGTCAATGACTTCCTTGATGGTGAACTTCTTTTCATCCGATGCGACCTGGGCCTGGAGGACTACCTGAAGAAGAAGATCACCGAGTTCGTATGGCAGGGCATCGAGGTCCCTGTCGATTGCTTCGAGGACTTCGTAGGCTTCTTCGACAATAAATGGCTTCAGAGATTCACGCGTCTGTTCGAGATCCCATGGACAGCCTCCATCGGGATCGCGGAGCTTCGCGATAACTTGAACAAGCTTGAGAAAGCCCTCTGCCAGCTCCTTTCTGAATGATTCCTCCATGAGAGGGGAACATACCAGAGAAAGATGCGCTGGTCACTATCAGAGCATCTTCAAAGGGCAGGGAAGTCATCCGCACTCGATATTTTCCTGGCCGGCTTTGACTCGGTCACGGGTTTCCCGGAGGATTGCAGCGGCTGAGAAATGGCAATCTGGATCCGCAGAACACCGCCATCTCGACTCCCCCCAAGTGCTGCTTCGCGCCAGGGTGAGAAGATCCACATCACGCGCCCCCGCATCCAGAAGGACTTTCGCCGCTGCGTTTGTCGTAGCGCCTGTTGTAAGGACATCATCCACCAGAAGAATCTTCTTCCCGTCCAGCCTCCCTCCTGCTTTGAACATTCTCCGCACATTGGAAAACCTCGCGGCAGGATCAAGAGAAGCCTGCGGTTTATGCCTGCCGGTGTACAGCAGGACATCGAGCCTAAGAGGAATGCGGCGGACATCCCGAAGCGAATATCTCACTTCCTCGCCGAGAATCTGGGCCTGATTGAAGCCCCGGATTCTCATGCTTCTCGGAGATGATGGAACAGGGGTTATGCAGTCCCAGTCCATTTTCCACAGGCCTTTGAGCGCATACTGTCCCAGCACCTGCCCCCCAAGCCTGCAGAGCTTCATGCTCGGCCGGTATTTCATAGTCGTAATGATCGCTCTTGCTCTCTCATCATATTTCCAGGCAGACCGGATTCTGCCGAAGAGGAGAGGGACGGCTCTGCACACGTCACAAATTCCATGCTCATCTTTTTCAGGGGCTGCTCCATCGCAGCATGCGCAGTTCGTGTGGTCCCGCGAGACAGGCTTCGGCGCGCATCTGCGGCATATGCAGGCGTGGTGCACGCGCGCTTAGCAGACGAGACAGCG
>CAYQVO010000012.1:4892-45689 GCA_964421085.1 uncultured Bdellovibrionales bacterium
GGAAGGAGCACTGAAAGGACATCCAGGACCAATCGTTTCACTGGTATGAAATCGGAAAATTCCGGGAAACGTTGCGTGGATTGCCGGAGCTCTGTTACACCGCAGAAATGTCGATCTTTACCACCACCTTGCGAACATCCTCCGGTCCTGTCGCGGCAGTGACTCCCGGCATGTGGCCATCTTCAGGAAAGAGAACGGCAAAATCTCCGGCGGACATATCGAGGCGGTGCGCTCTCTCTTCATGCTCGTAGAAACACAGGTCTTTATCGCTCACATAAGGGTCCTTTACTGTGAGCTTTGCGGTGTCAGTCACCCATATTTCTTCACGTCCGCTCAGGATGAACTGGATGTCCAGATACTTCATATGAGACTCGAATCTGCATTCTGTCAGCGGCCGCGATCTGTACGACGAGACAATCGCAAAGACAAGCGCGCCCTCGATCTCATATTTTCCGTCAGGCAGATTTTCTCTCGAGACGCGCTCGAGGAACCGCATTGCGGAAGAAAATCGCTGCATTTCCCTGGATTTCCGCCAGTAGTCCATGTTGCCGACAATCATTCTCTTCTAACTCCCGGGTCAAGAAGCGCAAGATGACGCGCCGCGTCGTATCTTCCCAGTTCTTCGAAGACTGCCTCGGCTTCAGGATAAAGGTGCAGTCTCGCAAGGCAGATTCCTTTCAGAACTTGAAGCATGAAATGAAATTCGCCGCCCAGCTTTTCCCTGCGAAGCAGAAATTCTGTTTCTTCCACAGCCTTCCGCGCGTCGTCCACCATGTTCAGTGTGAGATAAAGCCGGACGAGATCAATATTCGCGCGAATCTTTTCCTCTCCTGTGCTTTCCGAGGACGCAGCTCTTGCCGCCGCGAGAGCTCTTTCGGCGTTGTCATGACGGAGCCAGAGTTTTACAGCTTCGTGCCAGTATCTTGGAGACTTCGCGACTCTTGCCGCTCTTGCAAGATACTGGGCAGCTTCCTCCGTGCGTCCCTCCGACTCGCTCAGTGCGGCGAGTTGAACGAGGACATCCACGGACTCTCCGCATTCCCGGAGAAGGGAAACCAGCTGTGCGTGGAGTTTTTCAGGCTCTCCCGCAGCGGTATTTTCCCGCACGAGAAGCTTGAATCGGAGGCATTTCTCAATTTCTCTGCACTCCCGGGCGGTTCCTCCGAGTTTTTCAGCCTTTCTGTTGTACTCTATGGCATCTTCGATGCGCCCCGTATCTTCCGAAAGGGCCCGGAGTTTCTCCGCCGCCTTTATCTCCGGTTTGTGGTACATTACCAGCGCAAGGTTATCTATTGCGGCCGTCTTATTGCCGAGATCCTCATTGAGCTGAGCGGCAAAATACAGGATCTCGATATTTTCAGGGAGAATGCTTCTTGCCTCGTCGAGTATGCGCAGAGCCTGTTTCAAGTCGCCGGCATTTGCGATCAGCCTCGCGTATTCCACCCGGGCGATAGCGCCCGCAGATGTATCCCTTTCCCTTCTGAGGATTTTCTCCCATTTCTCGCGTGCGGTGCCCAGATCACCTGAGGCGCTCAGGCTTCGCGCTTCCATGAATTCACGGAAGAACGTCTCGCGCTGCTTCTGCTGAAACTGGTAGCGTCTCTCCCGCATCCATGTGCGTATGCCGAATATCACTCCGATAAGACCTGCGATAACTGCTCCGAAAAAGAAGACGGCGACAAGAATAATGCCGGCAGGAAGTGTTATCGAAGAGGAAGAAGAGATGTGGACGGTAAGAGGGGCGTAGTTCCGGAACACAATATAAAGACAGATGGCGACTACAATAAGGAGCGCGAAAAACTTGTTGATGCGTCGAATCATGAGGGCTCCGGAATGATGGAGGGCCGCGCTTGTTTTCCCCCGAGCCAGTGCGAGGGGTCGCGACGCCCGTATAGTATCTTTTAAGGAAACCGGATTGTAAAGGAAAGCCTTTCTGCGGGGTTATGCCGCCTTCTGCTGCACACCCAGATACTTCTCCACGTTGAGGCGTTTTGCGGCCGTCCAGAGCCCCTCGAGGTTGTAATGCTCGCGGAGTGGTTCATAGAACACGTGCACGATGACGTCGTCGCAGTCCAGAAGAACCCAGTGCCCCTGGTCGATTCCATCGGTGGAAAAAGGTTTATAGCCGGCGGCATTCAGGTCGTGCAGGATTCTGTTTGAAATTCCCTGGACCTGTCTGTCCGATCGTCCGGAGACGATGACGAAATACGAAGCCACATCGAAATTCTTCGACACATCGAGAACGACGATATTCCGCCCTTTTGCGTCAGCGCAGGAGTTTACTATGTGTTTTACAAGCTGATTTGATGTCAGGTTTTTTTTCTTTCCTGCGGCGCCTTTCGACATGTTAACGACAGTCCTCCATAAATGAACTCAAAAACAACTGCACACTTTTGCGGGCTGAATGATCCGGCTGGTCTGTCGAAGCCTTGATGCCGGAATGAATTTTGTCCGGCTCTATCTGGCAGAGATGTCTGGCCGTACTCTCTCCTTGTTTTCTGCACGACGAGCTCTATGCTCCTATGATTATTATATCAGCTCGCTTTTATCCCGGCAAATCATTCCCGTCGCTTTCCACTGTCCGGGCCAGAGATGCCGCTGTCTTGTCCACAAAATCTTTCATTCCTTCTCCTGAAACGCTTGAAATAATGATGGGACCAATACCTTTCGCCCTGAACAAAGAGGCCGCTTCCTCCAGTCGTTTTCTGTCGGCGAGAGTGTCGCTCTTCGTGAAGAGGACAATCTGGGGTCTTGCGCCAAGTCCGGGTGCATACATCGAGAGTTCCGTCGATATAAGCCTGTACGAGTTGAGAGCATCGCCGTTTTCCATGTCCTCGATCACCTGGTTGCAGTCGATGAGGTGGGCAAGCAAACGTGTCCTTTCGACATGCTTGAGGAACTGAATCCCCAGCCCCTTTCCCTCGTGCGCACCGGGGATAAGACCCGGGATGTCGGCCGCCACAAACGAATCGCCGCCCGCCCGGACGACTCCGAGACTCGGAACGAGAGTAGTGAAGGGGTAATCCGCAATCCTTGGACGCGCCGAGGATATTCTGGATATGAGAGTGGATTTTCCCGCATTTGGCAGCCCAATCAGTCCGACATCCGCCATAAGCTTGAGAACGAGAAAAAAAGCGCCGTTCCCCCCTTCTTCTCCCGGCTGCGAATATTGCGGGGCGCGGTTCGTTGAACTTTTGAAGTGCGTATTCCCTTTGCCGCCTCTGCCTCCACACTCGAGAACCTGCGGCGCGCCTTCTTCGATCAGATCGAAAACAAATTCGCGCTTCTCCGGATCGCGGAATACCTGCGTACCTATGGGAACATGGATAACGAGATCTTCCGCCGACTTTCCGTGCCGATTGTTCGTGCCGCCGCCTTTGCCGTCCTTTGCCCGCCACAGCGGGCGCATATGAAGATCGAGCAGCGTGTGTTTCTTCGAGTCTGCCACTATGAGTACAGACCCGCCGTGTCCGCCATCTCCGCCGTCAGGTCCCCCCAGTGGAACGAATTTCTCCCGGCGGAAATGGCACATGCCTGCGCCGCCGTTTCCTGCTTTGACCTCTATGCGCGCTTCGTCAATGAATTTCAATCAGCAGATTTTCGGAAGGGTTAATTCACTGCGCGTAAATTTACTGCACAGCGGGAACAACGTTGACAACATGCCGTCTTCCCTTTACGAACTCAACGCGCCCGTCAATAAGCGCAAAGAGCGTGTAGTCACGGCCGCACCCCACGTTTTCGCCCGGGTGATATGTGCTTCCACGCTGACGGACAAGTATGTTGCCCGCGCGGACACTTTCACCACCGTAGCGCTTTATACCGAGGCGTTTGCCTTCGCTGTCTCTTCCATTCCTGGAGCTGCCGCCAGCTTTCTTATGAGCCATACTTCTTTTTCCTCGAAATCAAACATTAATGCTTTCAATGAGCACCTGGGTCCGTTCCTGACGGTGTCCCTGCTTCTTGGTGAATCCCCGCCTGATCTTCTTTTTATAGGTAACAGCCTTCGGCCCGCGATCGTGTTTGACAATCTTCGCAGTCACGCTGGCGCCTGCCACAACAGGTGTTCCGACTACAATCGAAGAATCCTGCCCGGGGCTGACAAGGAGAACCTGGTCAAAAGAAATGCTTGAACCCGCATCTCCTGTCAGCCTTTCCACGAAAAGACGCTGACCGGGCGCCACTTGGTACTGTTTTCCTCCAGTGGAGACTATTGCATATTTGGAACTTTCCATAACAACCACCTTTTATTAAGCAGTTGAGGTTACTTTGTTTTTCCGAGATTATCAAGTCTTCCGCCCTTCGTGACCGTCGCTTTTGCCGAGCATGTGTGCCTCGGACGGGCGGGAGGGAGTCAAGGGTGCATAACCCCCCTTAATTTGATATATTTTCTGATGAAGGTTGAATATACTATTATTCACAGTCAGTGCTCCGGGGCGCGCCGCAGCCGTAATCAGTTATGACAAAAGAGAATCTTTTAATCGCTGTTATCGATGATGATCAGAGCGTAAGCACGAGCCTGCGTCTGAATCTTGAACTTGAAGGGTTTACAGTCAAGTGCGCGCCTGACGGGGAAGCCGGCATAGAACTCGTCAATCAGGAGCATCCGGACCTGATAGTTCTTGATGTAATGATGCCGAAGAAAGACGGGCTTCAGGTGTGCAAGGAGCTTCGTGCCGCCGGCGTTTCCACCCCTCTCATTCTTCTTACTGCCAGAAGCGCCGAGGTGGACAAGGTCCTCGGCCTTGATCTCGGAGCAGATGATTATCTCGCAAAACCGTTTGGAATGCTTGAATTAATAGCGAGAATCAAGGCTCTTCTCCGCCGGGGACACTCGACGAGAAAAATCGAGCGGGCCGAGTTCTCAGATGTTGTCATTGATTTCAAAGCGTATCAGGCCAAACGGCAGGGCGAAGCTCTCGAGCTTTCGGCCCGTGAATTCCGTCTCCTTCAGTATCTGATCTCCAAGAGCGATTCCGTAGTTACCCGGGATGAGCTTCTCGACGAGGTGTGGGGCTATAATTCATACCCCTCTACACGCACTGTTGATAACCACATCGCCCGCCTCCGTCAGAAGATCGAGGAGAACTCAGAGAGCCCCAAGCACATCCTGACCGTGCACGGAGTCGGGTATAAATTTGTAGCGTAGCCGCTCACACCGGCCAGAAAATCCAATAATTCAACTACTTATCTGCTTGTAACAGATTTGTATAAAAAATGTCATAAATTTGCATCTTCGGGCCCGGATTTGAATCAAATATTAAAGAAGGTCGGGCAATGCATAAGGTTAACGCAGGGTTCGTCAGGTTTTTTCTCGTCGATCTTCAAGGGAAACGGAACGTAAATCTTATGAACAGCAAAGACAACAAAACCCTCATTTGCAGAGATATAGTGGACCTCTTCGGGGAATATGTCGACGACGAACTCAATCCGGCTCTGAAAGAAAGCGTAACAGAGCACATATCTGGCTGCCCGGAATGCCGGGAGTTCGAAAAGAGTTACCGGTTTGTAATTGAAGCGGCCGCACTGTTGAGACCGCCGGAAGTCGAAATGCCCGCAGGAGCGAGGAACCGTCTCCGGGACGTCCTCAACAGACGGCTTGGAATCTCGCTTCCAATGGCGGGCCGGTAAGTTATTCTCCCGGCCCGGGGCCGGCTGCTTCTTGACCGGCGATACGTGAACATTTCCCCGGGTTCCTGTATGCTTCCCTGATGGGAGAAAAAATATTTCTGGTGGATGGCTCCGGCTACATCTTTCGAGCTTTCTACGCCATTCAGCCATTGAGCACACGCGAAGGGTTTCCTACCAACGCTCTTTACGGCTTCACAAGAATGCTCGTGAAGCTTCTTCAGGACGCCCAGGCCGATCATCTCTGCGTCGTCTTTGATGCCGGACGAGAAACGTTCCGCACCGAACTTTATCCGGATTACAAAGCAAACCGGACTGAATGTCCTCCTGATTTGAAAAAACAGATGCCCTATTTCCGCGAACTGACAAAAGCTCTCGGAATTCCCATGTTCGAGATGCCGGGATTCGAAGCTGACGACATACTCGGAACCATGGCTCGGAGGCTTGAAGCAGCCGGAAAAGAAATCGTCATAGTAAGCGGTGACAAAGATCTCATGCAGCTTGTGGGTGATCGCATCCGGGTCTGGGACACTATGCGGGACAAATGGTACGGACCAGCGGAAGTCAAAGAAAAGTTCGGAGTGCCGCCTGAGCAGCTTGTGGAATATCTGGCGATGACAGGCGACAGTTCCGATAATGTTCCGGGTCTCAATGGAGTCGGTCCGAAGACTGCCGTGGAGCTTCTCGCCCATTTCAGCGGCATCGAGAGCTTAATAGAGGGCGCCGATCAAATAGCCGCGATCCCGTCCATAAGAGGGCGCTTGAAAATCTCGCAGTGCGTGAAAGACAACGCCGATGCGCTTCGGCTCAGCCGGAAACTTGTTGAGATTCGAACGGACGTCCCTGTCGGAGAGAAGGAAGGCGGGGCCCTTGCCGCATCGCTCCTGAGAGGCGACCCGGACTACGCGATGCTTCTGGATCTTTCGCAGCGGTTTGAATTCGCTTCTCTCGTTCAGGGACTGAAAGGCTCCGCAAAAGCAAAGCCGCCCGGTCACGGCCGCACATACAAAATAGTCTATGCGGATGATTTCCCTTCCTTCCTGGAAAAATTGGAATCAGTAAGAGCTTTTGCTTTCGACACAGAGACTACTTCTCTCGATGTCAAGGAAGCTTCTCTTGCCGGGGCGGCATTTTCCTGGTCCACGGAAGATGCTTACTACATTCCGTTCGCCCACAGGGAAGTACCGGCCGGAAAACGCCAGCTGAGCTGCGGGGAGTTTCTCGAAAGATGCAGCGGGCATTTCTGCCGGACCGACCTGCTGAAATGCGGCCACAACCTCAAATATGATATCGGCGTTCTTGCGGAAGCCGGAGTAGAAGTCGCGGCGCCGGTATTCGACACGATGATTGCCGCGTACCTGCTCAATCCCGACAGGAGAAATTATGCGCTGGACAGCCTCACTCGAGATTATCTCCACAGAGAGACGACCTCGTTCCTCGAGCTTACGGGAGATGATGAAGACATAACGGCAATCGACATCGCCCGGGTGGCACAGTACGCGGGGGACGACGCGATAAACTGCTGGGAACTCAAGCAGGCGCTTGAGGGCGCTCTTAAGGAGAATGAACTCGAAAGCGTGTTCAACGATCTTGAAATGCCGCTCGTGTCTGTGCTTTCCCGCATGGAGCGAAAGGGGATTGCGCTCGACGTGGATTTTCTCGCTGGAATGTCACGAAAGTTCGAAGAAGAGATCGAAGAGTCGCGCGCAAGGATATATGCGATTGCGGGCTGCGAGTTCAACCTCAATTCGCCGAAGCAGCTCGGCGAAGTGATGTTCGATAGACTCAAGATCCCCTGCCGTGGAGTGAAGAAAACAAAGAGCGGGTTCTCGACAGATCAAAGCGTGCTGGAAAGCCTGAGCGCGGAGTACGAACTTCCCCGTGAACTTCTGCGTTACAGGATGATTTTCAAGCTGAAGAGCACCTACATCGACGCGCTTCCCTGCCAGATATCCCGCAGGACAGGGCGGCTTCACACTAGTTTCCACCAGACAGGCACAGCCACGGGACGTCTCTCGAGTTCGGACCCGAACCTTCAGAATATTCCCGTGCAGAGCAAAGAGGGGCGGGCCGTAAGGAGAGCATTCGTACCGGGCGACGGGTTCGTGCTCATTTCAGCGGACTACTCGCAGATCGAACTTCGCGTACTTGCGCATCTGAGCGGAGACAGGAGTTTCATCCAGGCTTTCGTGCAGGGAAAGGATATTCATGCCGAGACCACACGGGAGCTGATGGGAATTCCTGAGGATGAAGACGTCCCGCCGGATCTCCGCCGGATTGGAAAGACGATAAATTTCGGCATTGTGTACGGAATGGGCGCGTTTCGTCTGAGCCGGGAACTCGGAATTCCCGTGGGTGAGGCGCAGGCATACATCGACAATTACTTTGAACGCTATCCGGGAATCAGAGAGGTTTTTGCTTCTTTCGAGCAGTGCGCCGGGGAACAGGGATACGTGAAGACTTTGTTCGGCAGGAGACGCGTCATTTCGGAGATTGATTCTTCGGGAAGAGCCAGGGGGTTTTCCAACCGCGCCGCAATGAACGCGCCGATTCAGGGAACCGCGGCCGACATAGTGAAGGCTGCGATGATAAGAATTGACCGCCGGATTCAGGACGAGAAACTTCCTCTGGCGATGCTGCTCCAGATTCACGACGAGCTTCTTTTCGAATGCAGGAGCGAAGCAGTGGACGACATGAGGAAGATTATCCGGCATGAGATGGAACATGTTAAGGAACTTCGGGTGCCACTTAAAGTAGAGATCGGTTCCGGCGACACCTGGGAAGAGGCTGCACATGCGTGAGCACAGGCGGCTGCAATGTTCGGTGAGCCATGAACTCGCCGCACCAGCCCTTGTACTTCCAGTTTATGGCAATTATATACTGATCATCCCGGAAAGGTGAGGCGCGCTGCGAGCTATGAAAATTTCGCAAAATGAGAAAGAGATCATCAGGCGCGCCCAGGACGGGGACAAGGAAGCCTTCCATCTCCTCTTTGATAAGTACAAAAATAGAGTATTTGCAGCGGCTTACAGCATGCTTCGATCCCGGGAGGATGCCGAGGACGTGGTCCAGGACGCGTTTGTGAAGGCATACTTTTCTTTGAAGAAATTCCGGCAGGATTCGTCTATTCTCACATGGCTTCACAGGATCGTGCATAATCTCTGCATTGATGAGAAGCGTAAGGTCGCCCGGCAGGGTGGTTTGCATGAAGAGCTCGACGAGAGTCTCGAAAAAGAAGGAGCGGAGCTTCCAGGCTCGCGGGCAGACGGGCCGCAGGATATTCTGCTGAGACGGGAGAGAGCAAAGAAGATACAGGTGCTTCTTGGCAGACTCCGCGACGAGCACAGGCAGGTCATCATGCTGCGTGAGATTGACGGCCTGAGTTACGAGGAGATTGCCCAGGCTCTGCGGATTTCAAAAGGCACGGTGATGAGCCGGCTTTATTATGCCAGGCGGAAACTGCAGGAAGGATTGAAGGATTACGCCCCCACGGCCCGCAACACCGGGGACGAGAGGGCGGAGGCCGGAGATGTGGACCGGAAGTTGAGGGTAGGAAACAAGTGAGGGCGAAGGCGCGCATATGACTGAGAGATCAAAACCGTCGAAAGCACTGACTGCTGCTCAGGAGAGACTGCTTGGCCGGTACTGTGACAATGAGTGTGGAGTGATTGGACGGTTGCGCGCGGAGAGGTTCTGCAGCAGGAACGAAGAAGCCCGAAAGTATGTCGATCTGCTGATGAACCTGAAGAAAGAAATCCCTTCGTACACGGCCGCATTTCCCGAACCTTCGGAAGACTTGTGGGATAGAATCCTGGCGAAAATCGAATACGAAGAACGCCTCGGATCAATCGATATCCATGATCAGGACACCATCTGGAATACGCTGACACTTGGCTTCGGGCGACTCAGTTACGGTATCGTCGCCGGATGTGCTGCTGCCGTTTTGATATTTACCGTAGGCCGTTCTCCGGCAGTGAAAGATCCGAAAGTCTCTTCTGCCCGAATAGCTGCGGTGACAGGGCAGGACAGGGCTTCGAAACAGAAAGCCCAGCCTGTGCAGCTTGCGTCGGGCAGGAATCCGTATGACTATCTCCACAGCAGGCGAAGGGTCAAGGTGCACAGACCATCCCAGCGCTCGACGATTTTCTGGATAAGAAAGAAGGATGCTGTGGTCAAACCTGATGTGGACGAGGGCGGTATTTATCTTGACCCCAGGCTGGCGAGTGATCCACTCTTTCATGGTGATTAATCAAGTGCGGATCCGCTCAGGTCTTCTATTTCTCACGCTCCCCATCGCTGTGACGCTGTCAGTGATGCGGCCATGCCTGGCCGAGAAGGCTGGAAGCAGGGAAGTGGCGATCGAGATAAGAGAGATAAGAGCCGTCGCCATGCTGGAAGAGGAAGGGTTGAAGTCGCGAGACGGGATTTTCGTTGATACGCGCCTGAGCGATCTCGACAGTGAATTCCATGCATTTCCTTTTCAGGCATACCAGTTTCTCGGCGAGAGGGAAGTTCGAGTCTCGATGAAGCGCAAGCGGGAGATCCATCTTGTTACGGGCCAGATTCTAAAGCTCAGGCTTCTGTCGGCAGACCCTGAGGGAATTGTTCTGTGGCTGCGCTGGCAGGCGAAGAAGTCGCGGGAACTCCTTCTGGACACGCGGGTTCGCCTTAATTATGGCGATAACGTGATTGCAGGAGCCGAAGGGGCTGAAAGCACGGGACTTATTCTGGCGATCACTGCCGCGAACCCGGAAGTGGTCGGTGGGTCGCCGGGGGACATTCCTGCATCGCAATAATTCTTAAAAAATTTCGAAAAAACCGCTAAAACATTCGGAATCGTTGGAATTTTTTCGACGTCTTTGCAGAAAAAGCTCTGCCTTTGACCCAGTTTTGTCGATTTTTCCAACGGTAAAATTCCAAAGTGGGGCGGGATGTCCGCGATTTTTCTTAAGCGGCCAGACATTCTTTTTTTCGTGCAGGCACTGCTGTTTCTGCTCGGCGCCGGGCTTTGTCATCTGCTTTCATCACGACAATCGAGATTGGTCCCGTGGAAGCGGCTGGAGACTCAAAGACTTCATCGTGTGGAACGTCAGAATGAAGCTCTCCGGGTCCTCCTGCAGACAGAAGAGACCGTACGGGGAGACATTTCTGCGTTTGCCCGCGTGCTCACCCGTGTCGCGGCGGAAGTGCTGTCGGTCACCGGCGCCAGTGTCTGGCTGCGGGAGGACGAAGATCCAGTTTTCAGGTGTGTGGACGCGTTTGACCAGGACACTCAGTGGCATACCGAGCATCCGCCTCTGGACTTACGGCACGCTCCTCTCTTCATGCAAACAGTCGCAAATTGTCGCGCAGTGATGTGCGAAGACATGGGCAAAGACGAGCGCATGCGGGAGTTCGCAACGATATATTCCTTCATGCCCCGCAGAATTCGTTCCGCACTTCTCATGGGGGTTCATCTGAATGGAAAGCTGGAGGGAATGGTCGTATGCGAACACACAGGAGAGCCGAGGGACTGGAGTGATGATGAGACCTCATTCGGTGCAGCTCTTGCGGATCAGGCAGCCCAGGTGTGCGCTGAGGCGAAGCAGGCCCGAGCCAATGAGATGCTTCGAAGATATGCCGAGGCGCTCGAGCAGAGCCGGACACAGATTCAGCTGCAGGCGGACGATCTCAAGCTGGCGAAAGAAACTGCTGAAGGCGCGACAAGGGCGAAAAGCGAATTTCTCGCGAATATGAGCCATGAAATCCGCACCCCGATGAACGGAATTTTGGGGATGACACAGCTTATCCTTGCATCCGACATCAGAGGTGACGAGAGAGAGTATCTTCGGTTGATCGATGCGGCGGGAACGAGTCTTCTCAGAATATTGAATGACATACTCGATTTCTCCCGCATTGAGGCGGGAAGATATGCCCTCGAGGTGCGGCCATTCAATCTCAGAGATCTCGTAAAGCACTGCGTCGGGGTGATCCGTACTGATGTGTGGGGAAAAACCGTCAAACTTGAAAGTGTGATGGACCCGGAACTCCCCGAAATGCTGGAAGGGGATTCAGTTCGAGTGGGCCAGATTATAATAAACCTTCTTGCGAATGCGGTGAAGTTCACTCCGTCAACGGGTGTCGTCACTTTAAGGGTCGGACGGGGAAACGATGAACGGGAAGGACTGGTCCCTGTGGAGATCGTGGTCAGTGATTCGGGCATGGGAATTCCGTCAGAAAGCCTGGGCCTTATTTTCGAACCATTTTTACAGGCGCACGCTGAAGTCGCTGCGAGTGCGGGCGGATGCGGTCTCGGCCTTCATATTTCGAAAAAATTGACGGACCTTATGGGCGGGATGATATCAGTAGAGAGCGAAGAGGGGAAAGGTTCTTCCTTCCGGTGCCTGCTGTGGCTGCCGCCAGGCGCATCCGTCGCCGGGAGCGATTGTGAAACAGAAATCGACGCTGAAAAAGAGAGAAAATCTCTTCGCGTACTCGTTGTGGAAGACAATCTTTTGAATCAGAAGCTGATGAAGGTTCTCCTGACGAGACACGGGCACACTGTGACCGTCGCGGGTGATGGTAATGAGGCGTTGGAACTGTTCTCGGCAGCCTCTCAGCCTTTTCATCTTGTTTTGATGGATTGTGAAATGCCGGGCATGGACGGGTATGCGGCAACAGCCGCCATCAGGGCGAGGGAAGACGATGGAAAAAGGCATGTGCCGATTATCGCGATGACAGCGCACGCAATGGAGTTCCACAGACGGAAATGCATCGACGCAGGTATGGATGATTACATGAGCAAGCCCATTGACACTTCTCTATTTTTCGAGATGATTTACGGATGGGCGGAAAGGGTGAGGGAGTAAACATTGCACCGTCCTTTTTTTGGAGGTATAAATCGATCCGATTACTATGTGGCCTTTCGATAAAAAGAAACATGCTCTTCCTCAGTTCCCCCCGGCGGTAATTCCGACGTTCAGGGCATTGTGCGAAGTCCTGCCGGATGCCGAATTCGAAAAACTGAAAAGAGAGGTCGAGAAATCATTCGAGAAGACAACCACCGATCCGAGATTCGATGTCAAGCTTCAGGAGCAGATAAACGCCGCAAGCCGCGCGCTGCTGGACGCGTACGAACGTGTTGATAACCGGAAGAAAGCGCTTGTAACGGGAGCCTTGAGATATAATCTGCTTAGTGAGGACGCTCTTTCTGAAAAATCTTTTGCTGCGGGATATTACGACGATACCAAAGTTCTCAACCACGCGCTGGAAGCTGTTGGAATAACGGGCAAATTCATACACTTTGGGCATTAGTTCCGTAAAGAAAACGCCGGGGCACCTCCCGGTCTTCATAAAAAGGGGTTTGGGAACGGCTGTTCTTTTGTAAAGAATTGTTCCGCCAGACTTTTTCCGGCGCACTTTATGGTATATATTGCCAATCCTTCAAAACGCATTGTAAGAGGATTCCGGAGGTGAAGGTCAGTGACGATCGTTGAACTCAGCGCATTTTGTCTGGCGAGCGCCATGGTTCTCGTCATGGTATTCGGACGATGGTCGTGACGTGGACGTGCGGCTGCCGGTAAAGTTCCGGCCCCTGGTCCTCTCTCAGGCAATTGTTCCTCCTCTGCTTCTCTCCGGCGCATATTTTTTACTGATCCTGTTTTTCCTCCCGCAATCTCCGATAGGTAGTTCTTCCGAAGCAAGAGAAGCGCACGTTATTCAATCCATGCTTCAGACAGGTTCCGCCCTGCTGCCTGAAAGAAACGGAATTGTCGTATCAAAGCCGCCGTTATTTCACTGGACAGGGATGCTCCTCAGTAAGGCATGCGGGCTTTCTCCCGTGTATTCAGCCCGCTTCGTTTCGGCTCTGGCAGCCACGCTCGTTCTTTTTCTGACGATTCGGTTCGCGCAAGGCCTGTTCCCTTCGGCCGGGCAACTTTTTCCTGTTCTGGCCGGAATTGCGCTTTCCACCAACTATGAATTCATTCGTCTCAGTCTCGACTGCAGGGTCGACATGCTTTTCAGCCTGCTTGTGTTTGTCGCTTTCAAGCAGGCATATCTATTCCCCCGTGGAAATCCCGGAATCTTCTGTGTTGCAGCCGCGCTCGCTGTTCTGACCAAGGGCCCGCTCGGCCTGCTTCTTCCGCTGCTTGTGTCGGCAGCCGCGCTCTGGGTCTCAGGGGGATGGAAAAGAATTTTCGAATTCTTTCTGTGTGCAGGCCCGGCATGGATTGTCTTCCTGGTGCTGGCGCCCGCATGGTATCTGGCTGCCGCCCTGAATGGAGCGGAAGCACTCCTTGCGAGACAGCTCCTTTTTGAAAATGTTCACCGTTTCTTCGGCGGGGAATTAATGAATGGTCAACCGTTCTGGTATTATCCTGCGAAAGGGATATCGGGTTCGTTCCCATGGTTTGTTATTTACATGCTCGCCGTTCCGTACGGCATCCGGCAGGTCGTGAAGGCCGTGCGGGAAGGTGCCGAGAATGCGCAGGTGCGGCAGAACATGCTTTTCGCCGGTTTTTCAGCAGGGTTGCTCGTTTTGTCTCTGGCGTCCGGAAAACGGTACTCATATCTTGCACCGCTCTTTCCTCTCCTGAGCGTATACACAGCTCACCTTGTCGTGTCCTTTTCCGCCCGTATACGTGCCCGCATCCGGACGCCCTTGAACGCATTCGCCCCGGTCTCTGTTCAGCTAATCGCGTTCCTTGTTCTTGCGGCAGGGTTTGTCTCCCTCGCATGGTCTGTTCCTGATGCCCGTGTCATGTTTGTGAAAGACTTCCTCAATGAAAGGCTTCTGTCTGTCACGATTGCCGCTACGGTGATTTTTGTCGCGTGTTTTTCCGCGCATGTTTCCGGCACTTCACGTCCTGTCACCCGGATACTTGCTTCATATGCTGCCTTTGAATTCTTCCTTCTCGCGCTGATCTTTTCCGGTGTCGGCGCAAGGAACGCGCTGTGCAGATTCGAGGAAACGGCAGACCAGATACGCAGGATTGTGTCGAGCAACGAGGTGCAGGTAGTGAGGGAATTATACGACGAATATTTTGATCCGGTCCTTTACTATATGCAGCGGCAGGTGAAAATAGTTGCGCCTGGCGCAGCTCCGTCCCCCTGCGCCGGATATCTTATGGCGAAGCGGCAGTGGTTTGCTTCGAGAAATCCTGAGGATGGAGAGTGTGTGCTCACCGAGGTGGCGCGCTTTTCGCGTGTTCATGATTCGTGGGAAGGAGGGGGCGGGAAGGACATCGTGCTTTCAAGGTGCGGAACGCACCCATTCTGAGCTGCCTGAAAATGGCAGGCCTGTCCGGTAATCTGCTTCCTCTTATGTTTCCGCGTCTTCGCGTTCATCCATCCCCAGCTGCCGTCTCGCTTCGTAAAGCACGATGGAAACCGCATTGCTCAGATTGAGGCTCCTTACTCCGGCGCACGGCATTGGAATTCGGAGGTGCTGCTCTTCGGAATATCTGCTCAGGAATACCTCTCCGAGGCCTTTTGTTTCGCTTCCAAAAACAATGGCGTCGTTCCGCCCGAATTCAGCCTGGTAGTACAGACGCCGGGCGAATTTCGAGAGAAGCCAGACACGGTCTGGACGGCATGCCTCGAGATATTCTTCCCAGCTTTCATGCATTCGCAGATTTACATAAGGCCAGTAATCGAGACCGGCTCTTCGCACCCGTCTTTCTGAAATCTCAAAAAGAGCTTTACCCACTATGTGCAACGGCGTCTCGGTTGCGGCGCATGTGCGGGCTATTGAACCGGTATTCTGGGGAATCTCGGGATTAATAAGAACTATGTCCATCGAAGCACACTTCCATTTTACAGGCCGCTCTATTATCCTGCCTTTCCGGGGAAGCTATGGCAAATCAAGTCTTTAACGCGACCATAACCGGCAGGCAGGAAGTTTCGCCGCAGGTCATTATCTTCAGAATCAAGCCTGACTTCGAAATCCCGCAGTTTGAATCCGGGCAATACATGGCGCTTGGAGTATGCGGATGCGAAACAGGCGATAATGAATCTTGTGCTGCCGGCGGGTGTCAGGGGAGTGAAGAGGAACAGAAAAAATCGCTGATCAAGAGGACATATTCCGCGGCAAACCCCTGCGGGCATAACGACTATCTTGAGTTCTGCATAGGGCTTGTTCCCGGCGGTGAGTTTACCGGCAGGATCTGGAGACTCACGGTGGGAAGCAGAATTTTTGCGATGCCGAAGCTGGTCGGTTCGTGTACGTTGAAAGAATCGCCGGCAGAAGCGCCGCTTGTGATGATAGCTACGGGAACCGGAATCGCTCCTTTCGTATCAATGCTCCGGAACGATTCGATATGGGTTCCGCGGCGTGCGATTACCCTTGTGCAGGGTGCGCGTTTCAAAAGAGATCTTGCCTACCGGGAAGAACTGCTTGCTTTTGCAGATACGCACAAGAATTTTCTGTATCTTCCGAGTGCAAGCCGGGAGGAACTTGAGGATGTGCCCCGGGGGTATGTCCAGGATTTTATCAAAAGCGGCAAGGTCGCTCTGGATTGCGAAAGGTGCCATGTGTTCCTGTGCGGAAACCCCAATATGGTCGAAGACATGCAGGAACTGCTCGAGGGCAGGGGATTCAAGGTTCACAGCAAAGGTTCGCCCGGTAATATACATATAGAGACGCACTTTTGAGTGTACAATGTGTTGCGGCCGCGTACCGTGACCAGGTAAAATAGTTATGGGTGGTTAAATCGGAGACGCCAATGAATATCGATGAGATTCTTGAAACACTCCGGAAGCGCCGGCGGGCGGAATGGAGAGAGCTTTATCGTGAGAAATGGATCAATGCCCGGATATGGGTGCAGGAGAATGCGGAAAAGGCATTCGTTGTCGCGATCATACTGGGTGTTATTCTTGTCCTGTTCTTCAAGCTGGTTGTTTCGCTGGCATTCCTGGTCCTTATTCTCGGCGCGGCCCTTTTTTTCCTGGCAGACCCCACCGAGCTGGAAAGCGGCATCACGACGGAAGAAGAAAGGCCCGTTAAGCCTGTTCCTCCGGCGGACGAAGACAACGGGCCGGCCCTTTAAACTGCTTACGTGCCTGTAAGCATGACCTGTTTTTCCCGCGTAAATTCCCGGTGCGCGCGTTTCGTCGTGTGCATCTAACAGTTAAAGGTGTGCGGGAGAAACACCGATATCTCCATCGAGGGAGTATCGAGAGGTTATGACAGAGCTTGTTTACGTTCCAATCATAATAATGGCCGAGGACCTGGAACACGCTGGTCTTGTATGGCAGCCTGAGATTGGCGACGAAGTATCAGAACGCCACAATCGTGAAAGAGTTTCCATCCTTGTCGATCCAGATGGGATGACACCATCTGAACTGAGAGCGACTTTCCTCTGGCTTCCCACGGTAGAGCAGTTGGTCGAGCAGGTGGAGGCGCGTCAGGGAATTCTCCAGCACATGGGAATCGAGCTCTCGGGCGAGAATATCTGCTACAAAACCGTCCTTCGGGCAAGGGCGCGTGAGATCGAAGCCCGCGCCGAATCTCTCCGGATTTCGCTGGGACTGGCGCTCCGGGATATGATGATGGGAAAGAGCGAAGTTTTTCTGCAGTAGCAGCATCCCTGCTCCTGGTCTTGCTCTCTGCCTTCACCTTATGATTATCTTTATGAATGACTGATGAACGAATTCAATCTGAACGCCGCGTCTTCCCGGCTCTGGCAGCCGCGGTACTGATAGCCATCCTTGCTGCTGCTCTTACGTATCAGACGTCCAGCTTGAGGGAAATCGAGGATTCTCTGGATGCGGCGAGAATAGAGCTGGAATCTTCAAGGAAAGAGATCGCCGAGCTCAGACAGTTGAACACAAATCAGCAAAGACTTCTTATCGACTTCGCAGAGCGGGGAAAAACAGGGCAGGAAAAAGCAGGGGATTGGAAACCATCCGGGACGCCTGCACAGTAATGAATTGCAGTAATGAATTGCAGTAATGAACTGCAGTAATGAACTGCAGAAATGAATTTACGATATCCGCCGTCCGTAACCCATCAGAAGACGAAGCGCCTGGGCTTCTCTTTTCTTTACGTCGTCGGCATCGCAGCCTGCTTCGACAGCTTCTTCTTCTATTGATTTGGGGATTCCGCTGCCCAGGCCGTAACGATGGCAGAGGAGCGCGTCAAGTTCAGCGGGGATACGAAGGAGAGCTTCAGACACCCGTTGTTCGAGATCCTGGTTCTCCCCGGCATCTTCGTGAAGAACCGCTTTTGAATGAGCGTTGCCAGCCATCAACGATTGCCTCCTTACTCAATTGTTAGCACGTTTTTCAGGTAAAACAACAACCTGGGAGAGAAAAAAACGATCGCTCTGCCCTATAACTTCAGTTCCAGTGCCAGGACAAATGTGATGTCGGTAGTGAGACGGCCGAGAGGATTTTCCCTTACAAGAAAATCAAGTGTCAGGGTGCCGGGCGCGTATTTGAGGCCGGTGTCGAGATATATGATTAAAGAGGTGTTTTCATCGATGTTTTTGAAGGGAGTCTGTTGAATATGAGTGCCGGCAAGCAGGGCCAGATCCGGGCAAAGATCATATTCGGCATCAATAAAACTCTCGAAGTGAGTGCGCTCATACGATATTCCGCTTTGTTCAATGTCTGTAAAAAAAACGATTCCTGAACCAGCGTAAAGAAAAAGCGGGTTCACCCCTTTCGAAAGCAGAATTCCGGCGATGATATCGCTGCCCCCTGGTGCATCGGACGATGTGGACAGCGGTGCAGAAGCGGAGAGCTTGAATGCGACGGCAGGATCGTTTTGACTGCCTTCTTCGACAATCCACTTCATTGATAAATCGGGATTGCCGAGGTCCCATCCGTGATCCTCGAACGCGAACCTGCTGCCGTCCCTGTTTTTTCCCGCTATCTTGAAAGCATTTTGAGGTGATTCATCTCTATGGCCCCGCGGCAGCCCCCAGATCCTGTGCCACTTGTCGATAGGACGATCCATTCTTCCTCCGCCGAGCCAGACGATGGGGAGACGAAGACTGAGAGAGATATCTCTGAGCAGACCATATTCCACGACCGGCTCGAAGACATGGCTTTCAGCATCGATCGTATACTGATCTCTTTTCACGCAGGTGTTGCTCGCGAAATACGACGTCCTGATGGTTAATCTTTCTTTTTTCGCTGCTGCAGGATGATCGGGCGCCAGACCATTACGGTAGAGTGTCAGAGGGAACTGATTGTGAACTGAAACCGGACCAGGAGACCATTGTTGCTCGGCCGCAGAATATAACGGCATCAGTAATGCAGATAAATAGAGAAAATCAACGATCAGGAAATTTCGGAATCTCGTCGGAGGAACAGGCGCGAATTTTGATCGCCTCTGATGCAGATTTTTACGTGATAATTTCAAAAAATCGACCGCTGAAAGCGTTGTTCAAAAATGTATTATTAGAAAACTTCTCATATTCAGGTTGCGCGACGAGTTCCAGCGAGTCAAGGGCTCGTCAGATCGCCGGAATAGGAGCGTATGTTCCGCCTGCTGGAGAAAGGAAAGCGGTGTCCGGACACGAAGCCTGCAAAAGATGCATAACTTTGAACGGGCAAACTAATGAAAATGTACAATTCCATCGGGTATGCGCGAATGCCGGGAAACCGGGTTCAGGTGTTTCGGGCGGCTGCACGTCAACTTTCGGGCATTGATTTTTTAATGAAATCGGATAAAAGGTCGATAATTTTTGGCGGGCGAGGGTCAAATTTTTAACGCGTCGAAGAGTTGGTATGGTCCTTGCCATATGATTGACACATCATCTGTCGATGTCCCGGGAACAAGAGGTTCTTGAGGACATTATTCGAGTTATGTTGTAAACGGGTTTTGGGGCCCGTGGACATCGGCAGCATTCAGTGAGTCGGCCGGCCCCCGCAGTTCAAGGCCGACGGTATGAAGCAGCAGCAGTTGGTTCGAAGGATCGAAGAGGTTTTTCCAGGGAGTGGACAATGCAGGCAAACGCATCGAGCGCGGAAGGTTTTTCCGGTTTTACTTATCCGGCAGCGAATCCGGATTCATCAGGACATACAGCACTTAGACAGGCATCGTTTGCCGGCATCATCAGCGAGGCACCGGCAATGAAGCGTGTATTCAGCCTGGTGCAGAAAGTCGCGCGCACGGGTTCGACTGCTCTTCTGCTTGGGGAGAGCGGGACAGGAAAAGAACTCATTGCGCGGGCGATTCACAAGATAAGCGGCCGTAATGGGAAACTCGTTCCGGTTAATTGCGCCGCCATTCCCGAGGAAATACTCGAGAGTGAACTCTTCGGACATGAGAAGGGATCATTCACCGGTGCAGTGAACTCACGCATCGGGAGGTTTCAGATGGCGGATGGCGGGACAATATTCCTGGACGAGATTGGAGAAATGAGTCCGAAGCTTCAGGTCAAACTTCTCAGAGTCCTTCAAGAGAAGATTGTAGAGCCTGTGGGTTCGACTCGATCAATAAGCGTGGACGTTCGAGTTGTCGCAGCAACGAATAAAGACCTTCGCAGGGAAGTGAGAGAGGGGCGCTTCAGGGAAGACCTGTATTACCGTCTCCAGGTGGTGCCCCTCGACCTTCCTCCTCTTCGTGAGCGCGGAAGCGATATCATGCTGCTTGCGAACTATTTCATGGAGAGGACATGCGCGTCTTTCTCGCAGTCGATGCTTCAGCTCGGCGCAGGTGTCAAAGAGTGCTTCATGAGCTATGCGTGGCCCGGGAACGTCAGGGAACTGGAAAACCTGATTGAGCGGCTCGCCGTGTTGAATGAAGGGTCGGCGATTTCTGTCAGCGATCTTCCGGATTACATGGTAAACAGGCAGAATTTGAGCACCCCGGTCGCGGCTCCGCAGGATCTGCCCCCTGAAGGCGTGGATTTCAACCAGCTTGTAAACGACTTTGAAGTGCATCTAATCAACATGGCACTTGCGAAGACCAGCGGAAATAAGAAGGCCGCAGCGCAGCTTCTTCGCCTGAACCGGACGACTCTTGTCGAGAAAATCAAGAAGAAAGGCCTCGAGGATCGCAGTTCGATCTACGCATCGTGTGACGACGAACCCGGGCTCTGCCAGTAATCAGGATTTACGGAGAAGAAGCACGATGAGACGGGTTCGAAAATCCACTGGAATATTACGGCTCACAGCGGCGCTCCTCATGTTCTGCACCACTGCCGGAGCAGAGCATCCAATAGAGGTCCAGAGGCTTGCCGCAAGCGGAGATTACCTCAAAGCTCTGTCGGCTTATGAGGCTATTCCTCAGCGAAGACGCACTTCGTACTCCACAATTGCGGCAGCGCGGAGCGCATGGGCTCTGGGTCTTACAGCCCGTGCATCGGAGGAATTCGACCGCGTATTGAGCGAAGATACGCTTGAACCCGTCGATAAGGGAAGGGTGCTGCTTTCGAGGGCGATTATTGAATACCAGGAGAGACGATATCCCACTGCGGCGCTTTTTGCCGAGCGTTCTTCCAGAGAACTTCAGGAACCGACGGTCCTCCGCGCAAAGGTGTGGCTTCTCTGGGGGCAGGCATTGAACAAGATGGACGCATATCCCGCTGCGGAAGAGAAGCTGGCAAAGGCGCTTGAGGAATCATCAATCGAAGACCTGGGAACGATACATTATGAAACCGGGCTGGTGAAGGAAGCTCTCGGCAAGATCCAGGAAGCGAGGGAGCACTTCGAAAAGGTGCCTCTCGAACACGAAAAAACTCCCCTGGCCATGCGCCATCTCGCGACTCTCGCGCTTCAGGACGGTAAGTATGCGGACGCGCTGTTCTGGCTCGAGAAAGGACGGAAAGATTTCAGGGACAACTTCCTCGACAGCTGGGTGGACTACGCTCAAGTCCAGGCTGCGATCGGCCTCAACAACGTCGATAAGGTGCGCAGTATACGGGCAGAAGCTCAGAAACAGTTTCCACCGTCGGACAAATGGTTCTCGCTTCTCGAGGCTGCGGCGGAAGGCTACGAATGGAAACGGGCAGGCGGGGAGGACCGGCAGGGATGATTACGGAAAAAACAACGGATTCGCAGGGTGAACTCGCAGCCCTGAAAGAGGCATTTCAGCGTTTCAGCAGCACCGGCCAGGTTCTGCAGGACAAGTATGAAGAGTTGAAGCGTGAAGTCGTCACACTTCGGACTGCCCTCAGGCAGAAAGAAGCGGAGGTGAAAAGGAACGAACGGCTTGCGATGCTCGGCAAGACGGCCGCAGCAATAGCTCATGAGATAAGGAATCCTCTCGGCGCGATCAAGCTGTTTCTTTCGATGCTTGAAGAGGACTTTGCGGGAAATCCTGAATCCGAAAAGGTTCTTCAGCACATCAATTCGAGTATTGAACGCCTTGATTCGACGGTCGCCAACATTCTGCAGTTTGCCCGCGAGAAGCATCTCGATATGGCGCCGGTGAATCTCTCATCACTGATATTCGAGCAGGTCTCGCATTTCCAGGAAACTGAGCCGGAAACACTCAGATTCGAAGTGGATTTGAAAGGCCCGGTTTTTGTCAGAGGAAACGAAGAGGCGCTGCGGCGTGCCCTTGTCAATCTGATCGTAAACGCGGCTCAGGTGATGAAACGCGACGGAAAAATCACAATCAGGACGGCAGCGCTGGAAGATGGCGGTACTGAGATAATCGTGAGAGATACGGGCCCGGGGATTCCTCCTGAGATTGAAGAGACAATCTTCGAGCCGTTTGTGACAACGAGGAGCGCAGGGACCGGACTTGGGCTGGCCATCGTACGCCAGATCGCGGAACAGCATGGCGGAACGGTCAGAGCCGGGTCTTCGGGCGGGGCTGAATTCATTGTATCGATTCCTTCGTTGAATACGAGGCAGGCAGGAGGCAGTGAGATATGAGCAGAACTGAACGGATTCTGGTGGCTGAAGACGATCCCCAGATGCAGATTGCGGTCAAATCGTGTCTTGGCAGGGCGGGCTTCGATGTGACAATCACTGCCGACGGCAGAAGTGCGCTCGAGCAGTACGAGAACGGTTCGTTCGACCTGATTGTTTCCGATCAGCGTATGCCGGAGATGGAGGGGCATGAACTTCTCGCGGAACTCCGAAAACGGGAATCAACCACGCCGTTCATAATGATTACCGCCTATGGGACTATAACGCAGGCCGTTGAAGCCATGCAGGCCGGCGCGGCGGATTTCCTGACAAAGCCGTTTTCGGCGGACGACCTTCTCCGGATTGTGGAACGGGTCCTGAGTCCTGAAAACAGGGAGTTTCAAAAGAAGGCGGGGAAACATCGGACGAAAGGAAAGGCGATTATTTCAAACGACTCGATGATGATTCGCATTCTGGAAGTGGCGGAAGCTGTAGCCAGAAGCGACGCGACTGTTCTGGTGCAGGGCGAGTCGGGAACAGGAAAGGAGCTCGTTGCAAGACTGATTCACACTTCGAGTCCAAGGGCCGATCAGCCCTTTGTCGCTGTGAACTGCGCAGCGCTTCCGTCCAACCTTCTCGAAAGTGAACTGTTCGGGCATGAAAAGGGCTCATTCACCGGCGCCCTTACCCGGAAGATCGGCAAGTTCGAACTCGCACACGGAGGCACCCTGCTGCTCGACGAAATTTCAGAGATGGAAATGGCGCTTCAGGCAAAGCTTCTGAGAGTGCTGCAGGAGCGTGAGGTTGACAGAGTGGGTGGCCGGGATCCTGTCTCGATCGATGTCCGCGTTCTTGCAACCACAAACCGCAACCTTGAAGAAGATGTGGGCGCCGGCAAGTTCCGCGCGGATCTTTTCTATCGTCTGAATGTCATTCCGATAACTCTTCCACCTTTGAGACAGCGAAAGGGTGATGTGAAGCTTCTGATTGAACACTTCATGCATGAGTCGCTCGGCAAAGATGCTCCCCGGCTTCCGGCAGATGTGATCCAGACTCTGGAAAATTATTCATGGCCCGGCAATGTGCGCGAGCTTCAAAACGCGGTGGAAAGGGCGGCCATTCTTGCCAGAGGACGAGCTCCCCGCAGCAACGATTTTCTCCTTACCAGCCCGCCTGTGCTCGAGAAAATAACTGTGCCGGACGCCGTTGACGAGGACGAGGCGGTCCCGGTGCTGACGGAGAGCGGTCCTGTCGTAATTCGAAGCGGTCTGACAGTTGCGGAAATGGAGAAGGCCCTGATCATGGAAACTCTGCGGGCAACTGATAACAACCGCACCAGAGCTGCCGAGCTTCTGGGAATAAGCATCAGGACGCTTCGAAACAAGCTTGCGGAGTATCGAGGAGAGGAGTGCTGACCTTCAGGCGTGCACAGACCGCCGGGGCGTTATTCAGTTTTAGAACATGAACACCATGATCGGGCTCATGTCCCCTGCCTGAAAGTTTTCTGTTTTCGAGCCTTTCAGAGATCCATGAATTTTGTCGCTTTTTTTTCCAAGTGTCCTTGAAGGCGTGGGGAATTTGTTGCCTCGCGTATCAACGCGGCATCGGCATTTACCGCACTCGAGATCCTCGAAGGACGAAAGCCGGATTTGATTATAAGCGATATCTCCATGCCTGAAGAAAAGGAAGAAAAGCCTCTGGTTATGTGAGAAGGTGTATACTATGGAGCCTTATCCAGGGGGCTGGTATTCTTGAATGCTGGGCGGGAGACAGCAATAAGGAGTGAAATGAACCGACACAAGGTTCTCCTGAGATGGATAACGCCGCCGGCGGCCGTAGCTCTTGCGGCAGGAATCCGTTTTGTGCTCGATCCGTGGCTTGGACCTGAAATTCCCTACGGGATCTTTTTCCTCGCAGTCACCTTCACGGCCCGGTATTCAGGTTTCGGGCCTGCGATTCTTGCGTCGTTTCTCTCAACTCTCGCGGCAGACTTCTTTTTTCTCGAGCCCGCTTACTCGTTCCGGATCGGCAACCCTGAGGAAGCCGCCGCGCTGGCTTTTTCTTTTTCATTTCAAGCTCGATATCTTTTCTCGGGTTTCGCGCGTCGCAGGCGCTCCTTGAGGCCTGGAGATCTTCGGAAAGGCAGAAAGCGATATTCGAAAATGCAGGCGTCGGTATCGTCGAAGTGGAAGGCGGCGATCATATCATTGCCGCAAACGAACGCGCATGCGAGATTCTTGGTTACTCCAGGGAAGAGTTATTGTGCATGGATGTTCATGAACTCACCTGGGCCGACGATCGTGAGCTTTCCGACAGGCTTAACCGCGAACTGCATGAGGGCAGGCATAACTTCCTGGATTATGAAAAGCGTTACCAGCGTGCCGATGGATCTCCGCTCTGGGCGCATGCGACTGTCCGTACGGTCAAGGACGAATACGGCAGGTGGCAGCGTTCGATAGCGACGATTGAAGATATATCTAATCGAAAAAAAGCCGAGGAGGCGCTTCGCGAGAGCCATGCGAGACTTACAAAGATGTTCGAAGTTGAAACCGTGGGCGTAATCTTCTGGGATCTGAAGACAGGCCTCACAACAGACGCCAACGACGCGTTTCTCAAGCTCATGGGCTACAGCAGGAGCGATGTGGAGGCGGGTGAACTGACCTGGCAGAAGCTCTCTCCGCCCGAATATGCGGATGCGAGTCGTGCCGAGATGAAGAAGTTCAGGGAAACCGGTCGTTTCGGTCCTTATGAAAAAGAATACATTCGCAGCGATGGTACGCGCCAGTGGCTCGTTTGTGCCGGCAGCTCGCTTGGCGGAAGCACCTGCGTGGAATTCTGCGTTGACATCGCCGAACGCAAACGCCTCGAGGCTGAACTGAAAGCGGCGGTTGTCAGCGCCGAGCATGCCAAGGCTGAGGCTGAGAACGCCAACGCGGCAAAGGATCAGTTCCTGGCAGTCCTGTCGCATGAGCTTAGAACACCTCTTACCCCGGTTTTTTCGGCTGTTCAGCTCATGGAGCGGGGAGACAATGTGCCGCCGCATATGAAGGGTCTCATTCGGGTTATCATGCGAAATCCCGAGCTTGAGGCGAGGCTTATTGATGACCTGCTCGATATCACGAGGATCGCGCGCGGGAAGATTCTCCTTGAAAAAGTGCCGGTGAATCTCTGCGAAATACTGGAGCAGGTGGCGCACGTATGCAGGCCTGACATCGAGGCAAGAAAGCTCAACTTCGGCATTGGATTTGAAAAGCCCCCGTATCTTCTATATGGGGACCAGTCCAGGCTGCAGCAGATTTTCTGGAACCTCGTCAAAAACTCCATCAAGTTCACGCCAGAAGGCGGAAGTATCGATATTTTTGGCCGTGCAGAAGGGAGCGATGTCGTAGTGGAAGTTAAAGACAGCGGAATCGGCATAGAGCCGGAAGCAAAAGCCAATATCTTCAACGCGTTTGAGCAGGGCAGCAGGCAGGTAACCCGGCAGTTCGGAGGCCTGGGTCTTGGACTTGCAATTACGAAACGCCTGGTCGAGCTTCACGGAGGGGAAATCTCCGCTCACAGCGAGGGAACAGGAAAGGGCGCCATGTTCCGGGTTATTCTTCCGCTGATGGAGGAGGATCGGCAGTACAGGAAGCCCGGGGAGGAGAGGGCCTCTTCATTAGAGGCCGGAAGGTCGATGCAGATACTTCTTGTGGAAGACCACGGCGACACGGCGAACATGACCAGGGCACTGCTCGAGAGCATGGGGCACACAGTGGAGCTTGCAGGAGATGTCGCAGAAGCTCTGAACGCGGCATCTGAAAAGGAATTCGATCTTCTGATAAGCGATCTCGGGCTTCCCGACAGAAGCGGCCTCGATCTCATGCAGGATCTGCGGCGGGCCGGCAACCAGATGAAAGGAATTGCCATCAGCGGCTATGGACGTGAAGAGGATGTGAAAAGATGCAGAGATGCGGGTTTTGCAGAGCATCTCACAAAACCGGTCGATTTTGACGTCTTATGCCGGACGATTGCGGGCATTTCGCACCATGCCCTCTGAGAACCGAGGTGGACTTCGGCTCATTTTCATCTTTTATAATGATGCAGAATCCCATTATTGTTGGTCTGACTGAATTCAACCCGGAAAGTCGAAAGTCAATTGAGAGGACGCCATGCGGAATTGCGCTGAGTGCAGTGAAAATGAATCGCCCGATGTCCGGCTGCTTTTGTTTCTGATCCTTGCTGCAGTTATCTGCCTGTGGAACCTCGGCACGATTACCGCATTTAAATACGCATTTGTTGGCGACGAATGGGCGCTTTTCGATCATGCGCGAAAAGCAAGCGAGAGCCATTTTCTGATGAATCCGTTTGCCGCCGGCGTTTATGATAACCACGCTGCATTCGCCTCTATGCTGCAGGGACTTCCAATGGCTGTGTTTGGAGAAACAGTCCAGGCCTGGAAGTCCTCGAACGTGCTCTGCATGTTCCTCTCAGGTCTGCTTGTATTCCTCTGGGCGCGATCCTGGTTCGGGTCGTTTGCGGGCTTTATCGCAGGATGCGCCTTTATTACGGCTTCATATCCATGGGAATTCGGAAAAGTGGGATATCCCAGCCACCTTGCGATGACTCATCTGGCGCTGCTTCACGTGCTGTTTTCAAAACTGGTTCGAAGGGACGTCGCGCCCGGCAGCCTGGCGCTGATTGGGACAGGAATATTGAGCGGCTTCGCCTTTTATCTGTTCGGCGGGATGGTTTACCCGATCATCCTGTCGCCCTATGCGCTCTTCCTGCTGATCCCGCGGAAGCGTCGGTTTCTCGTCAGGAGTTTTGCAGTCATCATCGGCTGCGGACTGCTCATAGCGCTTCCCGGATTTCTGGATTCGAGCTATATGAACTCCCTGTTCGGTCTTGCGGGCTACTCCATACATCCGCTTACGGCGATGGATCGGGTCTGGAACGCGCTCGGGTATCTGTATTCTTTTGCGTACATGACAGAGAACTCGCATTTTGCATACGGCCCGTACTGTGATCTGGCAACCCGAATCGCAGTCACAGCGGGTGTTGTGGCCGCATTTTACACCATTTTTCAAATCGCGAGGAACCGGGCGCCTTTCGAGGGGAGAAATGCAGGGGCCGTTCTCATTCTGATGTGCACAGTCCTGACCGCGTTTTCATACGGACTTACGACTCCGTACCCGGAGCCTCCACGGACGCGCGGATTATTCATAGTTCTGCACTACTGCGCGCTTGCCGGACTGGGAGCGTCATTCTGCACAGCCTGGGCAGGCGCCCGAGGCAGGGCGGCGGTCGCAGTGGTATTTGTCTTCGCATGCCTGCTTCTCAATTCGATCAGATCGCATCAGTTTTTTGTCGCCGAAGGGATCACGCCTGAAGCCTGTATTCTTCGGAAGATTCAAAAGAGCAATCCTGCGGCCGACCGTATGAACACCGTTTACCTTAGCGTTCAGGACGAGAGGCATTTTGAGGTGCTTGACTGGCTCCTGAGCAACTTTCATGTCGCGAATGTAGAAGTCAAACTTCTTCCGGGTGGACAAACGCCGCCGGAACCGTCGGGTCTTGTGATAGAAATGGAGAAAGACGTTTACTCGAAACATTGCCGGGATCTCGCGCAGGATGATCTGCCCGAGTTCATGAAGGGCCTGAATTTTTCGAGCTATTGGTGGTAGCGCCTGGAAAATGCCGGACAGAATTTCTGGTGAACGCCATGCGCGCGCCAAATCTCATCCGCCCGCGATTTTTCGAGCTGCATCCGCAGGTTTATCGGCCTCGAGATCAATCGCTTTCCAGTTCTGAAGATTTCGTATCGTAACAATTGTATTCTCACTCGTAACAAGCCCCAGGAAGTTGCCATCCAGATCCACTATCTGGTCGCCTTTCAGCAGATATTCGGCGAAGTCCCCCGTACCTCGGAATCCCTTCGTTCTGTAACTGAAGCCGGTAGCGTCGCGTTCGAGCCTGTCACGCTGAAAAAGAAAATAATCTCTGTTCAGATCCCGTATCCTGTCACCCCATCCCATCCGGGAGCCGTTTCGAAAAGCGATAAGCGTCGGCATAAAGTCGTGAATGCCTCCGGATCCTATCGACTCCGCAGCCGGACCTGGCCCCGGAAGCACAGCTCCGACTATATCCGGCGAAACGCCTCGAACGTATATTTTCCGGATAATGGCGCCCGCGCTTTCCATGCTCAACTTCGCCACATCATCCGCGTCTCGTGCCGATTCGAGCGCAAGCTGCCCGACAGGAATGAATACAACCCGCTCATCGCCCATTTTTACCGGGATGCCTGTGAAGTTGAAGGTTTCTGTGCCGTCACCCATCAGCCGTTTCCTGCCGATAGTAACGCGGAGTGGAACGGCTCTGCTCTGAATGTTTCTCTGGTATGCTGCGCCTGCCGACTGAGTTATTGAACTTATACGTTCCCTGGTTTCGGAGATTTCCTGGTCGGCGATCCTGATTCTTCTTTCCGCGCGTTCCGCGCTTTCTTCTGCGTCGATACGGGCGTTTACGGCGTTAACGAGCGCTTCGCTCTCGCTCTTTCGAGCCAGTTCCGCGGTTTTTACGGCGGCATGTTCCCGCCTGCCCGCTTCTTCAGCTTTGAGCTTTGCCTCCCGGGCCTCCTTTTCTGCGCGCGCCGCAGCCTGAGCCGCCTCGGCGGCTCTCCTGTTGGCCTCTTCCGCGGCTTTACGATGCTCTGCTTCCGCTTCCTGAGAGCTTTTCGCCATGGCCGCAAGTCTTGCGGCTTCCGCCTCCGCCTCCTTGTTTCTGTGTTCAAGGTTCCGGGCGAGCTGTTCCTTTTCTTTTGCAGCCGCGCGGAGCGCTTCTTCCTTCCGCTTCCACAGGTCAGCCTCGGCACTTGCCTTGCGCCGCGACTCCTGAACAAGCTTTTGATGTTCGGCCGTGATCCGATCAAGCTCGCGCTTTGCCTCCTCGAAACTTCTAAGAGTGTCCTGAGCCGACCGTTCCCTGCTTTTCAGATCCGCCTCTGTCGCCGCAGCGGATTCCTTCAGTTTGACATAGTCTTTGACGGTGATATCGCTGAGCTGCCGCGCGTCGACCTGGGCAAGAGCCGTGAGGTAAAGAAGAAGAAAAATATCACACATGCCGACAAGGAACATTCGCATTGCAGATCTCCTTATTCTGCGCCTCTCTGATCAATTCTGAGCGGGAGCAGAATTCCAAGTTTCCCTGCGACATGCAGAAGTATTCCGCTCATAGTGGTCAGGTAAGCGAGCGGCGCAACAAGGGATCCCGTTACAAACTGCGTGAGGCAGACGCCAAGAAGCGTTCCGAAGAGCCCGAGGTACATCGGGATCTCGATAAGAAACTGAATCGTCGCCACATCAGCCCGCGTCAAGTGCTCGCGGCTGGATCGCACTGCTGCCGAAATAACGGATATGATCTGCACAGCGGCGATTGCCGCAACATGAACGAACAGCCATGACGGGATGTCCTCGAAACGAAAGCGTTGTGTCTTTGGAACCTCCGGCATTGGAAGATACTGCTCGACAGCAGCAGGCGCTTTCTGCGCCTCTTCAGGCGTCGGCTTGAGAAACATGTAAACCATGAATGCTCCGACTGAGACCAGCATTAATGCAAGAACGGCCATAAGGACTTTTGTGCCGGCCCTGTAACTCATGGAACCTCCAGTAGACATTTTTATTTACCCTGAACGGGTACAAACTATCAGATTGCCAGGAAGGCCACAAAACCGGGCCTTCACCGGGGCCCGGGCTTTTCAGTGCAATGGCGGAAAGCCAAAGTCTTGACGCTCACGGGGGCTCTGCCAAAGCTTCGCGCCTGTATATATCTGATTTTACTTCATTTAGTACTGCCGGGCAAATGCGCACACCTCTTGCAAAGAAGCAGTCAGGGGGAACCCCTGCATGGAGTTTGTGTCAAAGCTTTGAACAGAGGCATATATGAAAATCTTCACCGACATGCTGTTCGACAGGACCACAAAAGGCCTCCAGAAGTCGATGGACCTTGCATGGAAACGTCACGAGGCCATCACCAGCAATATTGCAAACGCCGAGACACCCGGCTACCGCGCAGTCGATGTGGATTTTGCCGGTGAACTCGACAAGGCGTTCGAGAAAGACAGCAGTCCAATGCTGAAAACCAACGCACGGCATCTCGACACCGGCGAAGCAGGCAACTCTCACCTTGTCGCTGATCTCTCGGGCGCGACAAAGGCCGATGGAAACAATGTGGACATCGACATTCAGATGGGGCAGCTCGATTTCAACAGGAGCGCGTACATACGCGGAGGCGACCTGCTGCGGAGAAAACTGAAGTTCTTCGCGACGGCAATCCGCAACTCGCAATAAGGAAAGGGGGAAAGGTCACATGGGCACGTTCAATGTAATCGAGGTTCTCGCAAGCGGGTTGAGCGCGGCACGCACGAGAGTGAACATTCTTGCGTCGAACATCGCAAACGCCGAGACCACAAAAACGGAAGACGGTACTCCATTCAGGCGCCGGGACGTCGTTCAGGTCGCGAGAACTCAGCGGAGCGCGTTCGAGTCCGAACTTGATCGGATGACGATGGCAAAGCCGACGATTGACCGGGTAGTGGAAGACATGTCCGACCCGAAGAAAGTCTATCAACCCGGGCACCCGGATGCCGACAAGGAAGGATACGTTCTGTATCCCAACATCAATGTTGTGACAACAATGACCGACCTGATGACGGCAACCCGTCTTTATCAGGCAAATGTCGCCGCGGTCCAGACTGTTCGCGACATGATTGATGCCGCGACCAGGATTCAATCGATATAACTGAGGAGAAGGGAAGATGATCGATAGAATTGATTTTGGACTGAAGAGCATCAAGCCGATAATTCCCGACGCCACGAAAGCGCAGGATCAGCAGGGTGCGGCGGAAAAGTCCGGATCCTTTGCCGATGTCTTCGCCAATGCGATACGCGAGGCGAATGAACTGCAGAATATCGCCGATAAAAAGGTCGAAGATCTTTCTTTAGGAAGAAACGGAGTTTCGCAGCACGAAGCCGTAATTGCGTTGGAAAAGGCTGATGTTGCGTTTCAACTGATGACGAGGGTTCAAGCCAAGATCATCAGGGCCTATGAGGAAGTAATGCGTACTGCGTTCTAAGAGGAGACCCTTAAATGGCAACCAGTGTTGATATCACCGGCATATTTGCCCAGCTGACGGAAGGATATTTAAAGCTGCCTCTGGTTCAGAAAATAGTGTTTCCGCTCCTGGTAGTTGCTTCCGTCTCCGGAATCATCTACGTGTCGAAGTGGGCAAACCGTCCTGATTACGCGGTACTCTATTCCGACCTCGAACCGGCCGACTCTGCAGCCGTAGTCCAACGTCTGAAGGAGCAGAAGATAAAATACGAAATCCGGGGCGACGGGCGCACAATAGCTATTTCGCCTCCTGAATCTATTCATGAGCTCAGGATTGGGCTGGCAGGTGATGGTATCCCGAAAGGAGGGACGGTGGGCTATGAACTGTTTGATACATCCAATCTCGGAACAACCACGTTCGTGGAGAAGCTGAAATTCCAGCGGGCCCTGCAGGGAGAACTCGAAAGAACCATCTCGGCAATCGATGGGGTCATGAGCAGCCGGGTTCACATTGTTCAGCCTGAAAAGAGTGTTTTTGCAAAGACGGGATCTGCGCCCACAGCCTCCGTCATGCTGCGTCTCAGGCCGGGAACAACTCTCGCCGAGAAGCAGGTAGTCGGAATTCAGAACCTGATAGCAGGAAGTGTCGAAGGCCTGAAGAAGGAAGAGGTCACTATTGTCGACGTGTACGGGAACCTCCTTACCCCGAAGGGTGAAAAGGAGGAGTTCGGCATTGAAGCCACACGGCTCGAGTTCCAGCACGACATCGAGCGCGGGTATGTGGACAGAATCGAAGCTATGCTTTCCAAAGTTCTCGGACCAGGAAAGGTAATCGCCCGCGTTACTGCCGACATCGATTACTCCAGCAGCGAAAAGCAGCAGGAAGAATACGACCCGAGCGGACAGGTTATCCGTTCAGAGCGCACGATTTCTGAAGGCGCAGGCTCGTCCCAGAGGGGAGGAGTCCCGGGTGTTGTCTCCAATCTCAACGACAATCCGGATCTCGTCGCAGCTCCGGACAGTACCGCCGAGAAGACGAACCGCAATGAAGCAGTGAAGAATTACGAAGTCTCGAGGGCGGTAACAAAGAGCAATTCTCCCCGCGGCAAGCTCACCCGTCTTTCAGCGGCGGTTCTTGTGGACGGGAATTATGCTGCTGCCCCGGGTGCCGCGCCGAATGCTCCGAAGACTTTCGTCCCGCTCGATCCCGAGACCATGACACGGATCGAAGGCGTCGTGAGGAGCGCGATCGGCTACACATCGGACCGCGGAGATTCAGTGACAGTGGAAAACGTTCCGTTCTATACGCCGGACGACAACATGCTCGAGCAGATGGAGAAGCAGGCAAAGAACGACTTCATCTTCAAGATGATTTCGAAGACCGTGCCGGTGCTCTTCATCATCCTGTTTTTCTTCGTGATAGTCAGGCCGCTGGTCAAGTTTCTCATTACTCCGACAGACGCAGAAGTCGATCTTTCGAGACTGCTGCCGACAGGTATCAAGGAACTGGAGCAGGAGCTTCAGACTGAGAGAAGCAAGGCGCATCTGCCCACCTTCGAGCCTCCCGTCGATCTTGAACAGCTCGAGCAGTTGATTGCTGAAAACTCTCAGGTTGTGAAGGAGAACCCGAGGCAGGCAGCTCTCCTTATTCGTTACTGGCTCAATGACGGCAGATTGTAAGATTAGAGGAGTCCTTGATGGAGAATACTCAGGCTGCAGCCAACCGGACCCAGGCATCCTACCAGGAAACCGCTTATACGGATCAGGAGTGGGAGGTCGTAGGTGAGCGGAGCCCGCACAGAGACTTTCTTCCGATGGAAGTCCAGACTCTGGGCGGTGAGAAGATGACCGTGGATCCAATGTTCCCCGATTACGGCGGTCATTACGGGAGTTCGGATGTCCCAAGACCGTACATGCAGCCTGGTGAAGTAGTAAAGAAAAAGACTCAGGAAGAAGAAGACGCTGAAAAGGGAATTATCCGTGTCTATGAGGCAGAGATGCTTCAGGCGATAGCGGATGCGGAAGAACGGGGACGGCTGGAAGCGACTGAGCGGCTGGCGGAAGAAAACGAGAAGAAGATGAAGAATGTCGAAGAGCGTCTCCGCGGGGTTTTCAGCGACTACCAGGCGCAGCTCACGGAGACTTTTGAGATACTCGAGCACAATGCTGTGGATCTCTCGATTTCCATCGCAGAGAAGATTATCGGCTACGCTGTAGAGATAAACCCGGAATACATTATTCCGCTTGTGAGGGACGCGCTCAAACTCGTCGGCAGCGCCCATGTCGGCAGGATCAGGGTGAGTCCTCAGGATATGGAGTTCATTGAAGTTCTGGGAGTTCAGAAGGCAGTGCGGGAATTCGCGGAGTTCAGGTTCGAAGCAGACGACACGGTCCGGTCGGGATGCATCGTCGAAACGAGTGCGGGTGAAATCGATTATCAGCTCGACAAGGCTTTGAACGTGTTCGTGATGATGTAGTGAAGGCAACCTCATGAGCATATTTGACAAGGCGCTTGCCGCGACCAGGACAGCAGGCAGATATGAAATGCGGGGCACAGTTACCGATGTAAGAGGCCTTGTCATTGAAGGCACCGGACCTTTTGTCTCCGTCGGATCCCGCGTGTTTCTCCATTCCGGACAGAGAGAAATACCGGCGCAGGTCGTGGGTTTCAGGAAAGACAACATTCTTGTGATGCCGTTTTCAGACACGCAGGGAATCGCGAGCGGTGCGGAAATCACGGCGACCTCGTCAAGCTCTGAGGTTCTCGTCTCGGAGAATCACCTCGGACGCGTAATAAACGCTCTTGGTGAATCGATTGACGGCGGCGAACCCATCATAGGCGGAGAACTTGTTCCGCTTTTCAGAGATCCGCCCAATCCGGTGACACGCACGCGTATCAAAGACTGCTTCGACCTCGGCGTGCGCGCAATTAATTCATTTCTCAGTGTCGGAGTCGGTCAGCGCATCGGCATCATGGCGGGCTCGGGCGTGGGCAAGTCATCCCTGCTCGGAATGATTGCGCGCCACTCGACGAGCGACATAAACGTGATCGGGCTTGTGGGAGAACGGGGAAGAGAGGTCCGCGAATTCATAGAGAGAGATCTCGGGCCGGAAGGCATTCGCCGGTCGGTAGTTGTCGTCGCAACAGGAAACGAGTCTGCGCTCCTCCGTATCCGGGCCGCATTTCTTGCGACGGCCGTCGCCGAGTATTTCAGAGATAAAGGCAAGCGTGTCGTTCTGATGCTCGACTCAGTGACGCGACTCGCCATGGCCCAGCGCGAAATTGGCCTTGCAATCGGAGAGCCCCCAAGCACGAAAGGATATACGCCTTCTGTGTTCTCAATGCTGCCGCGTCTCCTGGAGAGGGCAGGAACAACCGAATCATCCGGATCGATAACAGGTTTATACACGGTACTCGTCGAAGGCGACGACATGAACGAGCCGATTGCAGACGCGGTGAGAGGTATTCTCGATGGACACTTCGTTCTGAGCCGTCGTCTCGCGTCGAGAGGCCATTATCCGGCGATCGAGATTACGGAAAGCATATCGAGGGTCATGTCAGATATCGTGCCGAGAGAAATTCTCGACATGTCGGCGACAGCCCGGGACGTGATTGCCACGTTCAGAGAGACCGAGGATCTTATTACAATAGGCGCGTACAAGCCCGGGCAGAATCCAAGAGTAGACCGGGCAGTGCGTCTGATTGATCCCCTCAACCAGTTTCTACGACAGCGGCTTGACGAACCCAGCGCACTCGACGACTGCTGGCAGACGCTTCAGAGGATACTCCAGTAATGAAGAAGTTCGTCTTCCGGCTCGAAAAGGTCCTTCACTTCAGGAGTCTTATTAAGGACGAAAAAAAGAGGGAACTGGGAAAGTGGCTTTCCCTCCTTTACGAGGCGACAAGCAGGCTCGAAAAATTGAGGGAGGCACAGCTTGCAAATGTCATATCCTCGGAACGGGTTTTGCATGTTGAAGAGGTAGTAATGCAGGCCCTCTATGCGGAGCGCCTTAAAGCTGAAATCGAGGCGCAGTCAGAGCGGATTGCAGAGCTGGAAATAGAGGTGGAGAGGGCCCGGAATGAGTACATCGAAGCCTCGAGGGAGGTCGAAGTGCTTGAAAAGCTTAAGGCTCGGAAGAAAGAGGAATATATCCACGAAATGGACCTCTTCGAAGGCAAAGAGCTTGATGAATTCGGCATCCAGAGGAGTGGTAAGCAGTACTTCTGAAACGATTGGAAATTTGACAGTTGGAGCACGGGAACATGGCAGGTGCTAAGGAACGGCCACTTACGAGAGAAGACGCAAAGCAGCTTTATCAGGATCTTCAGAAAAGCGTCGAGCTTCTGAAGTCGAGAAAAGGGGGAGCTGCTCCCGCCGGTTCGGGAGCGATTCCGGACGCCACAGCCCGGCAGATTGCGATGGAGATAAAGGCGGCGCTGAAGAAGGACGCCCCGCGCGGCGCGTCAAGTTCCCGGAGTATTGAGACGATTGATCAGGCTGTCGAAGCTCCACGAAGGCCGTCACGCTCCATTGATGATCTTCCTCCGCCCGAAGCATGGTCTGCACGCGGCCGCAACCGGGGGCCAGGCGCAGCTCTTTCCGTTGTTGTCTGTTTTGCGCTCGTGAAAATGGCGTTCAGCATTCTCGAGTATTCAGGCATCATGACAGTTCAGCCGGCACAGGCTTCCTACCAGGTGCAGCCCGCAGTTCATCAGCCCGCGCAGGGACCATATTCCCCCCAGGAGCTTCAGATTCTCACTTCTCTTGATTCGCGGCGTACGGAACTCGATGTGCGAAACAAGCAGCTTGATGAACGCGAAAAGGACATCGAAAAGCGTGACAGGGAGTTTGCATCCCGGATGAACGAGCTTCGTGAGCTTTCGAGCAGGCTCAAAGTCGATCGCGAAAAGACAGAGAAGAAACAGGAAGCCCAGCTCACACAGCTCGCAAATGTCTACAATTCCATGAACCCGACCGAAGCGGCCCATTTGCTTGATCAGCTTGACGAGGTCACAGCTTTCCAGCTCCTTGGGCACATGTCCGAGAAGCGGATAGGCCAGATACTTCCACTTATGAGCCCTGAACGCGCACTCGCCATGACCAGGGCTTTGAGCGGGAAGCGTTAGAGCGGGAACGCTCCCCGGGGGAACGATGGCAGAGGGGATGCGGTAACACGAACTCGGTGTTATCCTCACATTCGTGAAATTCTCTGTTATCACTCCGTCGCTGAATCAGGGTGAATTCATCCGCAGTAATATCGAGTCAGTGCTCGCTCAGAATTACTCCGACTTCGAGCATATAATAATCGACGGAGGTTCCACGGATTCAACCCTCAGTGTTCTGAAGCAGTATCCGCACCTGAGATGGGTGTCGGAGCCGGACAGGGGGCAGTCCAACGCTCTGAACAAGGCAGTCTCTCAGGCGGCGGGAGATATTGTTGTCTGGCTCAACTCCGACGACTGGTACGCGCCCGGAGTTTTTGAAAAAATCGCGCAGGCGCTGAAGGATCACCCCGTAGTGATGGGAGCCTGCGGCCGGGCGGATCGGTCGGGCAGAGTGTACGAGACAGTGGAGAATATCGAAAGGTCGCATTTCGATCTTCTGAAATACTGGGTGTTCAATGCCGTGCCTGATCAACCGGGAGTATTTTTCAGGCGTGATGTTCTCGACTCAGTCAGCAGGCCTGACGGACTGTGGTTTAATGAAGATTTGAATTTTGCAATGGATCTTGATCTCTGGCTTCGAATATCGGAGCAACACGCCTTTTCTAAACGCATTCCGGAGACTGTCGCTTTCTGCCGCATTTACGAAGAAGCCAAAACAGGAAAAGAGATGGCGGGCGCTTATGGCGAGATGTCGTCCCTGTTCAAAATTTATGGAGGGAAGGCTGCCCGCACGGCGAAACCCCTTTCCTTTATTTCTGAATCAGTCGCAGCGGCTCCGGACTTCTTCCAGGGAGTGAATTCACAGGTGGAAGACTCCGAAGGATCGGTCGTATGCTGCCTTGCGCCGGGCCTCGAAGTGACCGGCGATTTTGCAGCCCGTGCAGTGAAGCTTTTTGAAAATGACGCAGCAGGAATCGCCTTTACGGGACTTGGCGGAGAGGAACTCGAATCGCATCTTTTTCGCAGGGAAGGCGAGCGCCTGCGGCTTTCACCTGAAGGCCTTTTTACCGCTCCGATTATTCCTGAAGTGTTTCTCTGCAGAAAGGCAGCCTTTCTTGACGCGGGCGGATTCCGTCGTCGCGGACCTGAGTTTCCGCATATGCGCGATCTGCTCATGAGAATCGTGCATAAAGGATGGCAGGTGCGCGTGGATCCCGGACTGGAAATTGTTCAGAAGGGTTGGAAGGCGAGGGGGGAATTTCCCGAAGCATCGCCTGATTACCCGCGATTTCTTGCGGAGATAATAGTGGGACTCGAAGATCAGGATTCCCGCGACCCCTTCTCCCGGGTCCGGAAAAAACACGGATTCTGCCTGCAGTTTCCGGAGGACTTCGTGAACGACTGCCGAAGGACGCTTACTTCTCTTCCCCGGGGTATTTGACCATTTCAAGTTTTCGATTGAGTAAATCAGCGCAAAGGTCTCATGCCCTCTCTGCTCTTTCATCTTTCCAATCATTAATCATGCATGAAAGATACCGGACATTATTATTGGTGAACGCTATGGTCATCTGTTTTCTTCCTGCAACCGTCTGGCTGTCACCGCTCCGTCCCTGCAGATGAGCGTATCCCGTATGATCTCGTCGTCCATATTGAGCGCAATCCGGCCGTCCTTCACCAGGTTCTCGATAAACGCGGCGATATTGCCGGAAAATGTCTGACTTGCATGAAACGGCACTGAGCCCGGGAGATTGAGCGGACCGGCGATATGAACGCCGTGCTGCTCGATTAATTCGCCGGGCCTTGTCAGTTCGCAGTTCCCGCCTCTTTCGGCCGCAACATCGACAATCACGGACCCAGGCATCATCTGCGAAACCATCTGATTCGTAATAAGAACGGGCGCCCGTTTCCCGGGAAGTGAAGCGGTAGTAATAACGACATCTACGGACGAGAGCGTCTCTGTCATCATGGCGCACTGCTTTTCGTAGAAAGCTTCGTCCATAGCCTTTGCATTTCCTCCAGGGCCTTCGGCTGTCTCAAGGTCGAGTTCAATGAACTTCGCCCCGAGACTCTGCACCTGTTCCTTAACGGCGGGCTGCACATCGTATGCGGTGACTGCAGCCCCGAGTCTTCGCGCAGTAGCTATTGCCTGAAGACCGGCAACTCCGCCTCCTATTACGAATAACCTCGCCGCGGCAAGAGTCCCCGCAGCGGTCGTCATCATGGGAAAGACACGGGGAAGGATCTCTGCGGCAAGGATTACTGATTTGTATCCGGCAATGCTCGCCTGGGATGAGAGGATGTCCATCTTCTGTGCCCGCGTGATCCGAGGGAGGAACTCCAGCGCAAAGGCGACTGCTCCAGACTCCGCAAGCTGCCGGATTTCGTCCGGCGCAGCCAGCGGCTCGAGCTGGCTGATATAGGCCTGCCCTCTGCGAAAACGGCTGATATCGAATCGCCCCAGTTTCGGGTTGGCGCCCAGTCCCCGGACCTGGACAATGATATCCGATCCCTGAAATACTCCGTCCCGCTGTTCCGAGATTGCGGCGCCGCTTTCCTCATAGGCGCTGTCGAGATAACCGGCCTGAACACCCGCGCCCTTTTCAATAATGACATCTATATTAAGCCTCTTCAGAGCGGCTGCCCCGGCAGGCGTCAAGGCGACTCTTTTCTCTTCAGGCTGAACTTCCCTCGGAACTCCCACAGTTATCGTCATGCCATCTCCTCCAGACCAATCAATAAAACGGTTTCAATCCGGGCACAAATCCCGAATGTTGCTTTTGAGGCAGGCTCCGGATAATAAGAGAGCATGGCACACTTCAATCAGACCTCGTTCAATAATTTCGTCCTTGATAACAACATCATCGGGTTTTTCGCGGAACCCATCACCCTCAAATCAGGAAGGAAAAGCTCCTTCTACGTAAACTGGCGTGTCGGGGCGGAGGATGTCTTCCTTATCGATCAGCTCTCTGATTATGTCATTGCGTTTGTGAAGGACATGATCGAGGCGGGCAAAATCCCGCAATATCCGGAGACGTTCTTCGGCGTGCCTGAAGGGGCGACCAAGCTTGGTGTTCTTGTCCAGTACAAGTGGGCGAAGGCCGCCGCGAATTTCGGAAAAGGAAGCCATGTCCTTGCGATGGGCCGCGGCAAAATGCCCAAGGACCACGGAGCGAAGAGGGATCGGGAATTTGTCGGAATCCCGAGGGGCGCGACAGTCGTTCTTGAGGACGTCACCACCACCGGTATGTCTCTTCTCGAGACAATAGACAAGCTTATCGAGGCGGATGTCCCGGTGATCGCGGCAATGGGACTTACCGATCGAATGGAGAGACGGGACGACGGCAGAAGCGTGCCGCAGGCCATCAGCGAAAAGATTGTGAACGGAATTTCCATTCCATATCTGTCGCTCAGCCAGGCGACCACGCTTCTTCCTGAAGCGGCTCTCCGGGCGAAGCCCGCGGCGGCGATTCTCGATTCGGTCCGGCAGGAGTTTGCCGACGTGGGCGTCGCTCCGCTGGATATCTGACAGGTATTTTTGTCCGGCCTGGTTTTTGCGGCCGCGCGAGATGGGAATAACAATGAAAAAACGATCGTTAAGCGGCATTCAGCCAACAGGCGAATTTCAGATTGGCAATTTCATCGGGGCAATCAGGCACTGGGTCGAAGCTCAGGAAATGGAAGGCTATGAGCATTTCTATTTCATCGTCGATCTTCATTCGCTTACGATTCTGCCGGACCCCGCGGCGCTGAGAGCGCAGACCCTCAAGAACATAGCGCTCCTGTTTGCATGCGGGCTCGACCCTCAAAAGTCGACTATATATCTGCAGAGCAGGCTCCCTTCGCACTCGGAAGCGTGCTGGCTTCTCAACTGCGTGACTCCAGTCGGATGGCTCGAGAAGATGACGCAGTTCAAAGAGAAAGCGGCGAAACAGGAGTCAGTCAGCACAGGACTTTTTGACTATCCGGTCCTTATGGCGGCCGACATTCTTCTTTATGATGCGAATGAGGTTCCTGTCGGAGAAGATCAGAAACAGCATGTGGAGCTCGCCAGAAACATCGCCCAGAGGTTCAACAATCTTTATGGCGAAACGTTCGTCGTTCCGGAACCCGTGATCCACGCCGTCGGCGCGCGTGTCATGGGGCTCGACGATCCCACCGTGAAGATGTCGAAAAGCTACTCTCAT
>CAYQVO010000012.1:45699-50765 GCA_964421085.1 uncultured Bdellovibrionales bacterium
CATGCGGTAAATCTGCTCGACTCTCCGGAAGACATTATGAAAACCTTCAAATCCGCGAAGACTGATTCAGGAAACGAGATTCGCTTCAGCGACGATCCTGAAAGGGCGGGCGTGAACAACCTCCTTACGATTTACCAGGCAGTGACGGGAAAGAGCAAAAAAGAAGTCGAGAAGGATTTTGAAACAGCTCGCGGTTATGGAGACTTGAAAATTCGAACCGGCGAAGCTGTAATTGAAGCCCTGAAGCCGGTTCAGGAGCGCTACCATCAGATCGCGGCGGACAGGTCCGAGCTCGACCGCATGCTTAAAATCGGAAACGAGAAAGCCGCGGAAATTTCTTCGAAGAAACTGGCCGTTATGCAGGAGAGAATGGGATTGCTGTAATTTCGCCCGGCACTCCGCCTTTCAAAGTCGGACATCAGGCGCCGGCTTCGCACCTCTCCATCGCAGCTTTCACGACTGCTCGATCCTGCTGACAGGACGAAGACTCTTGACCAGCTTCTGCGAGTCATGAGCGTCCTCGGCTGCGAGGTCGATCTTTCATCCGAATTCACCAGGGCGGTCCAGGAGAATTCAGCAGGCCGCCCGGCGCGAAGTTCGGAATACCCGCTTCGCAGCATGAGGGGCCGACTATTAAGGAGGACAACAGAAATTGCGCCCCGCCTGTCCGGCAGAATGCCTTGAGCGACCGAAAGCGCATATAAGAGGCGGCGGGCGAAATATCAGATTGAAAATGTAGAACTGGATCGAAAGCGAATAACGGGTTACGCTTTTCGAAAGTATTTTTTTATCAGGAGATTCGCAATGGCGAAGATTGACTTTGGTGGAGTCACAGAAACAGTTATTACACGCAAAGAATTTTCAATGGCGAAAGCCAGACAGATCCTCAGGAACGAGACGATTGCAATCATCGGCTACGGAGTGCAGGGACCTGCGCAGGCGCTTAACATGCGGGACAACGGCTTCAATGTGATAGTCGGTCAGGCGAAGAAGTTTACAAACGACTGGAATCGCGCTCTTCGCGACGGATGGAAACCCGGCAGGACTCTTTTCGACATCGAAGAAGCCGCCAGGCGCGGGACCGTCATTGAGATGCTGGTTTCCGACGCGGCGCAGAAGGCCATCTGGCCGGGCATAAAGAAATGCCTGAATCCGGGCGATGCCCTTTATTTCTCGCACGGGTTTTCCATCACCTACAGAAAACTCACCGGCATTATTCCGCCGAAAAATGTCGATGTGATCATGGTGGCGCCGAAAGGTTCAGGCACAAGCGTACGCCGCAACTTCGTTGACGGAAGCGGCATCAACTGCAGCTTCGCCGTCCACCAAGACGCCACATGCATTGCTCTTGGAATCGCCATCGGCAGCGGCTTTCTCTTTCCGACTGATTTCGAAAAGGAAGTGTTCAGCGATCTCACCGGCGAACGCGGTGTGCTGATGGGAGCTCTCGCGGGAATCATGGAAGCGCAGTATGAAGTGCTTCGCGGGAAAGGACACAGTCCTTCAGAAGCTTTCAATGAAACAGTCGAAGAGCTTACTCAGAGCCTTATCCGTCTCGTTGATGAAAACGGAATGGACTGGATGTATTCAAACTGCTCGGCCACGGCTCAGCGCGGAGCTCTTGACTGGAAGCCGAAATTCAAGAAAGCGGTCATGCCTGTCTTCAGGGATCTCTATAAGAGAGTCGCATCAGGCGCCGAGGCAAAACGCGTAATCGAAGTCTGCGGGAGGCCTGATTATCAGAAGCGGCTTGGAAGAGAGCTTGCCGAAATGGGCAACAGCGAGTTCTGGATGGCTGGGAAGGCCACGAGATCGCTTCGGCCTAAAGAGAAGGCAAGAAAGATTACCGGCAGCACGAAGGGTGTTGCGGGAAGGAAGGCTAATTAAGATGATTCCGGCCGCGATTAAGCAGCCCTCCGGTGAACTGGAGGGCTGCGATAGTCCTGGTCGATTCGTATGTGCCTGATGCCATTCGATATTTTTTTATCTCAGGGGCACGCCCAGCCGTTACAGCTCCGGACTCCCCAAAATTTGCCCTAACCTCAGAAATTTGTTAACTTCTGCCTCTACTTTTCGGGGATCTCTGCAAAGCGACAGGGGAATTTCCAGGACAGGATTTCTGGATTCAGGGCACTTTTGAGAGCATCGCGCTTTAAAAAAATGTTCCTGGAAGGCTTGTTGCGCCCGTTTGCTGAGTACTTAAAGCTGGGTCAATAGTTTTGAGATCCGTTGTGGTGTAACAGAGCAAGAGATGAATTCAGGCAAGTCGGGAGAAAATACCTCGTTTTTGGAGGGCAGCCGGAACTTCGTTACTGAAAGCTTCGGTGAACTCAAGAAGATCACGCGGCCCACGCGCGAGGAGACAATGCGGGCTGTAATGGTGACTGTTCTAATCATGACTTTCATCTCTTTATGCCTTTTCCTCCTCGACCTTGTGTTCAGCAAGATCATTGGAGCATTGCTGGTTTAGGAACGAAGGGGAATCACGAGGAAGAATCGATCCACGACTAAGAGGCGATTATGTCATCTGATGAAACTGTGACAAATGGAAATGAAAGCGTAGATGATGCCGGTGGCGGTGACTCCGCAGCTGATGAGAAAAAGGCCGATGAGAAGCAGTGGTACGTCGTGAACGCCTACTCCGGCTTCGAGATGAAGGCCAAGCAGGCGCTCGAGGAACGCATCCGTCTGAATAATATGCAGGACTGCTTCGGCGATGTCCGGGTCCCGCAGGAAACGGTTGTGGAGCTTGTGAAGGGGCAGAAGAAGACTTCAACCAGAAAGTTCTTCCCGGGCTACATTCTCGTTCAGATGATTCTGAATCAGGACACATGGCACTTGGTGAAGGAAACCCCGAAAGTATCAGGTTTTGTGGGCGATGCTACAAATCCCAGTCCGCTGACAGACGATGAAGTGGCGAGGATAATCGCTCAGGTTGAGGAAGGCGCGCTTGCACCGCGTTCAAAGGTGAGTTTCGAGCAGGGTGAAACGGTGAAGGTAATCGACGGACCGTTTGCGGATTTCAGCGGCACTGTCGAAGAAGTGCGGCCCGACAAGCAGAAGGTCAAAGTACTCATCAGTATTTTCGGCCGCGCGACGCCGCTCGAACTCGATTTTGTGCAAGTGGAAAAGATGTAATTTTTAAATGGAGGGCCGCGCTTGTCGCGGCCGTGGAAGATGGCAAAAGAAGTTACAGCACTGGTTAAGCTTCAGCTCAAGGCAGGTCAGGCGAATCCGGCTCCGCCGGTAGGTCCTGTGCTCGGCCAGCACGGCGTAAATATCATGGAGTTCTGCAAGCAGTTCAACGCCCAGACACAGAAGAATATGGGCGAGGTGACGCCCGTGCTTTTGACGGTATACAAGGACCGCTCATTCAGCTTCGTAGTGAAGACGCCGCCGGTTTCATACCTTCTTCTGAAGTCGGCAGGTGTCGAGAAGGGGTCCGGAACCCCGAACAAAGACAAGGTCGCCAGGGTCAGGAAGGCTGACGTGAGAAAAATTGCGGAGCAGAAGATGGTCGACCTTAACGCCAACGATATCGAGGCGGCGATGAAAATAGTAGCGGGCACAGCCCGGAGCATGGGCATTGATGTTATAGACTGATCGGAAGTTTTAGATTGACAGGTCATTATGGCGCATAAAGGAAAAAGATATCACGCAGCCAGGCAGAAAGTCGAAGCCGGCAGGTTGTACGGAGTGGAGGAGGCATGTGAAGTGCTTGCGGGCACTGCATCGGCAAAGTTCGATGAGACTGTTGAAGTTTCAGTGAGCCTCGGGGTTGATCCTCGAAAGGCCGAGCAGAACGTCCGTGGGAGCGTCTCCCTTCCTCACGGTCTCGGCAAGACAATCCGGGTGGCTGTTTTTGCGAAAGGCGAAAAGGCCGAAGAGGCGAAAAAGGCGGGAGCCGATGTTGTCGGCGCCGAAGATCTCGCCGAGCAGATAAAGAACGGCTTCATGGAGTTCGACAGCGTTGTGGCGACACCGGACCTTATGGCCCAGGTCGGGAAGGTAGGAAAGATACTCGGACCCCGTGGTCTTATGCCGTCGCCGAAAGTCGGCACAGTGACTTTCGATGTGCTGGACACGGTGAAATCGCTCAAAGCGGGCCGTGCTGAATTTCGCGTGGAAAAGGCCGGAATCGTGCATGCCCCGATCGGCAAGGCTTCGTTCGGCGCAGAGAAGATCCGGGAGAATTTCATGGCGTTCATGAGGGCAATAAACAAGGCGAAACCTTCGACAAGCAAGGGAGTTTATCTGGAGTCTGTCGCGTTAGCTCTTACTATGGGTCCCGGCATCAAGGTGGACGTCGGCTCGCTGCGTAACGTGTGACGGGTAATGTGGAAGATGTTGAAAGGCCGTGCGTGCGCGGCTGGAGGTGATAGATGAATCGTTCAGAAAAACAAGGTGAAGTTGAAGCAATGACGAGCGCGATCTCGAACTCGCAGCTTGCGCTTTGTCTCGACTATCGCGGCATGAAGGTCTCTCAGATGACCACCTTCCGGAGGAAGCTCCGGGAGAAAGGGGTGAAGGGCCGCGTTGTCAAGAACACGCTGCTTCGAATCGCTTCGAAGCAGTCGCTTCAGGGGAAGGATGAATCTCAGGTGGAGAAATTCCTGGGTCTGTTCGAAGGCCCCAGTATGCTCGTATATGCCGATGAACCTGTGTCTTCGGCCAAAGTCGTCGCCGACTTTGTCAAGGACAACAAGGAACTGACGATAAAGGGTGCCTGGGTCGAAGGTGCGTTTCTCGATGCAGACAGCGTGGTCGAGCTTTCAAGGCTGCCTGGTCGCGAAGAGACACTGGGCATGCTTTTGAATCTCATGCTTGCGCCTGCAACTCAGCTGGTCCGTCTGCTGAATGCTCCGGCCACGCAGCTGGCGCGCTGTATCGATGCCTACAGGGAGAAGCTCGAAGGGAAGTGACGGGCCCGTCGCCCGTCATTGCGAGGACGCTTCGCAGTGCGACTGGGGCGATGCGAAGCGCCCGTGGCAATCTCGAATTGGTTTTTTTGGAAAAAGTTAGTTTTTAGAAGGAAACGAAAGGAGTACGTGAAAATGAGTGAGAAT
>CAYQVO010000012.1:50779-84941 GCA_964421085.1 uncultured Bdellovibrionales bacterium
GGTGGTCGATTACATTAAGGGAATGTCCTTGAGCGCAGCCGCAAAGTTGGTAAAGCGCCTCGAGGAAGAGCTCGGAGTAAGCGCAGCAGCACCTGTTGCTATGATGGCAGGCGCAATGCCCGGCGCAGCCGCGCCGGCTGAGGAGCAGACCGAGTTCACAGTGTCCCTCGACGAGGCAGGTGCCGAGAGAGTCAAGGTCATTAAAGCGATCCGGGAGATCACGGGACTTGGCCTCAAGGAAGCCAAGGATCTTGTCGACGCTGCCCCGAAAACAGTCAAAGAGGGGATTCCCAGGGAAGAGGCGAACGAGATTAAAAAGAAACTGGAAGAAGCTGGCGCGAAATCCACGGTCAAATAGGCTCGTTGTCGTAAGCAGTTCGAACCCGGATCTTGCGAGGCCTTGCCTGGTGCGGCCCTGAACAAAGGGGGGTGTTGCCCTTCTCCGGGAATTGAACTGTGCTGTATTAATCCTTGTGACGCCTGGAACAAACCGCGTTTTGCTCACTGACAGCGTCGATGAGCGGCTGCAATATTCCAGGCTGTATTGCCTTTAATCGGCGGCTGTCATATTCTTGAGAATACTCAACATAATTTCTCTTCTGGGGGAGCGCGAGGTTCAGGTGTCATGCCCTGCGGTTGGCGTTCCGGAAGGGGAAGATGCGTGCGTTTAACCGAAGGTGTGGAGTCAGATTGAGACTTCATGCCTGGCAATACCATTCGCGCTAATCGAGTGTCCTTGAATTTGTTCATCCGTCTGGAAGTGTGGGAACACAAAGCTAATGGCTTCTAAAATAAAAACCAATCTCCGTTTACGTCACAGCTACTCGAAAATTCAGGAAGTAGCAGAGATTCCAAATCTGATAGCAATACAAAAACGATCCTACGATCGTTTCCTTCAGATGGAGACAGACCCCGAGAAGAGGGAGGACATCGGTCTCCAGAAGGTGTTCAAGTCGGTCTTTCCGATCAAGGACTACAACAACACCGCGTCTCTTGAATTCGTGGGCTACAGCTTCGGCAACCCGAAGTATGACGTGGACGAGTGCCGCGAGCGCGGCATGACATGGGCAGCCCCGCTGCGTGTCACCATCCAGCTCGTGCTGTGGGATGTCGACGCAGAGACCGGCAACCGGAGCTTGAGCGCGCTTAAGGAAGATGTCGTATACTTCGGCGAAATTCCGCTGATGACCGACCGCGGAACGTTCATGATCAATGGTACAGAGCGTGTCGTTGTCAGCCAGCTTCACCGTTCGCCCGGCGTGTTCTTCGATCATGACTCAGGCAAGAGCCATGTGTCCGGCAAGCTCCTTTACAACGCAAGGATTATTCCCTATCGCGGTTCGTGGATTGATCTCGAGTTCGACATCAAAGACATTCTGCATGTGCGGATCGATCGCCGCAGAAAGCTGAATGCGTCGGTTCTTCTCCGCGCGCTTGGAATGTCCGCCGACGACATCCTCGCTGAATATTACAAGGTTGATACGATATCTTTCGGCAAGCGGGGCGTTGTAACAAAGGAATTTCACGCCGATCAGCTTGAAGGCCAGAAAGCTTTCAGAGAAATCAAGGCAGGCGGCAAGATAATCGTGCGCCAGGCGGGAAAGTTCAACCGCGCGGTCGTTCGGCGGTTGAGAGAGGCCGGAATCAACTCTATTGAGATCGATCCCGACTCGGTTCCGGGAATGATTTCAGCAGATACTATTATCCGTTCCACCGAAGATGTCCGGGTGCCGAAGGGCGGTGAACTTATCGCGGAGGAAGGCGAAGTGTTCATCGGCTGGGAGATCGTAAAAGAGCGAATCATCCCGTATATTGACGCGATGAACGAGAACGACGGGCGGGAAGCGGCTTCGAAGTTCGAAATTATCGTGTACGCAGGCGAAGAACTGACATCCGATAAAATTAACGCAAAAGGCGACGTTGTCGAGCAGGGGAATATTTCATACCTGCGCGACCTTGGAATCGACAGTCTCAGGGTTCTCTACATGGACGACCACCACATCGGGGACGCTCTGTGGCGGACGGTTATAACAGACAAGCTGAATCCGGACCGCGAAGATCTGTACGCCCGCCTTATCGGAAAGCCGACTGTCGACAGTTATATCGAGATTTATCGAAGACTGAGACCGGGAGATCCGCCGCGTCCTGAAACTGCAAGCGCAGCATTCAAGAACCTGTTCTTTAATTCAGAGCGGTATGATCTTTCCGACATAGGCCGGTACAAGATCAATCACAAGCTCTATCTGTCACAGGGCAAGGAACCGCCGGCGCAGAACGACGGAACGCTGACTCCACAGGATATTATAGAGACGATCCGTTACATCATCGAGCTCAGAAATTCGACTGACATGGTGCGGTATGCAGTCGACGACATCGATCACCTCGGGAACCGCCGTGTGCGCGCAGTGGGTGAGCTGATTGAGAACCAGTTCCGCGTCGGACTTGTCCGGATGGAACGCGCAGTCCGCGAGCGTATGGGAATGCAGGATGTGGACACCCTTGTTCCACAGGATCTCATCAACTACAAGCCTGTCGCGGCAGTGGTGAAGGAGTTCTACGGATCGTCCCAGCTTTCGCAGTTCATGGATCAGACCAATCCGCTTTCTGAGATTACTCACAAGCGGCGTCTTTCCGCTCTCGGACCGGGCGGTCTGACGCGTGACCGCGCCGGATTCGAAGTCCGCGACGTCAACCCGACCCATTACGGACGTATCTGCCCGATTGAGACACCGGAAGGGCCAAATATCGGCCTTATTGCGTCGCTCTCCGTCTATGCGCGGGTGAACGAGTATGGATTTCTCGAGACTCCCTACCGCGTTATCGACAACCTGAACAGAGTTACGGGCGATATTGTCTACCTCTCAGCGCTCGAAGAAGAGCGGGAGACGATTGCGCAGGCAGGTTCTCCGATCGGGAAGGACGGACGATTTACGGAGTACGCAGTGCCGTGCCGGAGAAACGCCGAGTACGTGCTTGTCGCGCCCCAGGAAGTGACCAAGATGGACGTGAGTCCGAAGCAGGTCGTGAGTGTCGCGGCGTCCCTGATTCCGTTCCTCGAGAACGACGACGCAAACCGCGCTCTCATGGGATCGAACATGCAGCGTCAGGCGGTGCCCTGTCTCCGCACTGATGCTCCGCTTGTCGGTACCGGAATGGAGCACATCGTTGCCAGAGATTCAAAGGCTACGCTTGTCGCGAAGCGCTCAGGCCGCGTTGTTTCGGTCGATGCGGACAGGGTCGTTATACGCGCGGACAAGGCCACGGACGACAGTCTCGACACAGGCGTCGACATTTACAACCTCGTAAAATACCGCCGTTCGAACCAGAACACGTGCATCAATCAAAAACCGATCGTGCGGCCAGGTGAGTGGGTTGCCGAAAACGAAGTCATAGCAGACGGTCCGAGTACGGATCTCGCAGAACTTGCGCTGGGACAGAATGCTCTCGTGGCGTTCATGCCGTGGGGCGGATACAACTTCGAAGATTCTATCCTTATCAGCGAAAATCTGGTGAAGAAGGACTGTTTCACTTCGATTCATATCGAAGAGTTCGAATGCGTGGCCCGTGATACGAAACTTGGAAAGGAAGAGATAACAAGGGACATTCCGAACGTCGGCGAGGAGGCCCTCAAGAATCTCGATGAGTCCGGGATTATCCGTATCGGCGCCGAGGTTCAGTCGGGTGACATTCTCGTCGGAAAGATTACGCCGAAGAGCGAAACACAGCTCAGTCCGGAAGAGAAACTTCTCCGGGCGATATTCGGCGAAAAGGCCGGTGAAGTCCGCGACACAAGCCTCAAGCTCCCCCCGGGAGTTGAGGGAACGATTATCGCGGCCGAAGTCTTTTCGAGGAAAGGCACGGACAAAGACGAGCGTACTCTTGCCCTTGAAAAACAGCAGATCGAGCGTCTGGAGCAGGATTATCGCGATGAAGTGAATATTATCCGCGATGCTGCTCTCAAGGAGATCCTCGAGAGTCTCGTCGGAAAGACGACGAGCGCGCGCCTTGTCGACGACAAACGCACGCAGCTTATCGCAAAGGATACGGTTCTGACTGAGGACCTCCTCCGCAGCGTTCCGTTTGAATACCTGCGCGATATTCAGCTCGGCAATGAAGAGATCCAGGAGCGGGTGAACAGGATCGTCGTTAGAAGCGGCCAGCTTATCAACAACAAGAGGGCGTTTCTCAACGAAAAGATCGCCAGACTCAAAGAGGGCGACGAGCTTGCTCCGGGCGTCATCAAGATGGTCAAGGTCTTTGTCGCAATCAAGCGCAAAATCCAGGTCGGTGACAAGATGGCCGGCCGCCACGGCAACAAAGGCGTGCTTTCGAGGGTGCTTCCCGAAGAAGATATGCCGCATCTCGAAGATGGAACACCGGTCGATGTCATATTGAATCCGCTCGGTGTGCCGTCCCGGATGAACGTTGGCCAGATCCTCGAAACTCACCTTGGCTGGGCGTCATGGCTGATGTCGAGGAATCTCAGGCTCCAGCTGGAACAGGTAATGGATCCTGAGACAGGCGTTGTTCACCCGGATCTGTCCGACGACACAAAACGTCAGGTAGCCGCGAAGCTTCGCGAGATTCTTCTCAGCGTGTTCCGGCAGGGCGACACACTGAAGTTCATTAAAGAACTTCCGGATGACGATATCTTTGTGCTTGCACGGAGAGAGATGGCGGGTATTCACCTTGCTTCCGGTGTTTTTGATGCCGCAAACGAGGAGGAGATCCGGAATCTTATCAAGTCTGCGGGCGGCGACCCTGGCGGGCAGGTGACTCTTTACGACGGCCGCACAGGCGAAGCGTTTTCGGAGAAGGTGACGGTCGGTGTGATGTACATGCTGAAACTCGACCACCTTGTCGACGACAAGATCCACGCCCGGTCGATTGGTCCGTACTCGCTGGTTACCCAGCAGCCGCTTGGCGGTAAGGCGCAGTTCGGCGGACAGCGGCTTGGAGAAATGGAGGTGTGGGCGCTCGAGGCGTATGGAGCAGCGTACACTCTGCAGGAGTTCCTCACTGTCAAGTCCGACGATGTCGCCGGCCGCACAAGGATGTATGAATCCATTGTGAAGGGCGAGCATGTCCTCGAGCCGGGCCTGCCGGAATCCTTCAACGTCATGATGAAGGAACTGCAGTCGCTGGGGCTTGATGTGGAGCTTATTGAGGATACGGGCGAGCAGCAGCACGTTATTCCTCTCGCCGACCTCACAGTGGAGGAACCCGCTGCCTGAAGCTGGAATTTTTTGGAATTAGATCGGATTAAGAGAAATGGATGATCTTTTTAGTTTATTTGAGAAGCCAAAGAACCCAATCAAGTTCAACGCCCTCAAGATATCGATTGCGAGTCCGGAGAAGATCCGGAGCTGGTCGCACGGGGAGGTGACGAAGCCGGAGACGATCAACTACCGCACGTTGAAGCCCGAAAGGGACGGCCTTTTCTGCGCCAAGATCTTCGGTCCGGTGAAGGACTATGAATGCATATGCGGCAAGTACAAGAGACTCCGTCACCGGGGCGTTGTGTGCGAAAAGTGCGGCGTTGAAGTGATCCAGTCCAAAGTGCGGCGTGAGAGGCTCGGCCATATCGAGCTCGCATGCCCCGTGGCCCATATCTGGTTCCTCAAGAGCCTTCCGAGCCGCATAGGAACAGTGCTTGATATCTCGCTCCGTGATCTCGAGAAGGTGCTTTACTTCGAGAGCTATATCGTGACTGATCCGGGAGACAAGACGGATCTCGATTATGGCGAGCTTCTCTCTGAAAAGGAGTACCGCCAGAAAAGAGATGAGTTCGGCTCGAAGTTCGAAGCCGGAATGGGCGCCGATACAATCCTCGAGATGTTGAAGAGGATCGATGTGGACAGGCTGTGCACCCAGCTCAGGGGGGAGCTTTCAACGGTCAGCTCCGAGGCGAGACGGAAAAAGATCGCGAAGCGTCTGAAAGTGCTGACTTCGTTTCAGCTCAGCGCCAACAAGCCCGAATGGATGATTCTCACCGTTGTGCCGGTCATTCCGCCCGATCTCAGACCTCTGGTTCCTCTCGATGGCGGCCGATTCGCTACAAGCGATCTGAACGACCTTTACAGGAGAGTCATCAACAGAAACAACCGTCTTAAGAGGCTGATAGAACTCAGCGCTCCTGACATCATTATCCGCAACGAAAAACGGATGCTGCAGGAGTCGGTGGATGCTCTCTTCGACAACGGCCGCCGCGGGCGCACCATCACTGGTCCGAACAAGAGACCTCTGAAGTCTCTGAGCGACATGCTGAAAGGAAAGGGCGGGCGTTTCCGTCAGAACCTGCTTGGAAAGCGCGTCGATTACTCGGGCCGTTCGGTTATCGTCATCGGCCCCGAGCTCAAGCTTCACCAGTGCGGTCTGCCGAAGAAGATGGCGCTCGAACTTTTCAAGCCGTTCATTTATAACAAGCTCGAAGAGCGCGGCTATGTGACGACCATAAAAAGCGCGAAAAAGATGGTCGAAAAAGAGAAGCCGGTCGTCTGGGATATTCTCGACGAGGTAATCAAGGAACACCCTGTGCTTCTTAACCGCGCGCCCACGCTTCACAGGCTCGGCATTCAGGCCTTCGAGCCGCTTCTGATTGAAGGAAAGGCCATTCAGCTTCATCCGCTTGTCTGCACTGCGTTCAACGCGGATTTTGACGGTGACCAGATGGCGGTCCATGTGCCGCTCTCAGTCGAGGCGCAGGTCGAGTCCCGTGTTCTCATGATGTCGACAAACAACATCCTCAGCCCGGCTCACGGAAAGCCGATCATCGTGCCGTCGCAGGACATAGTTCTCGGTCTTTACTATATGACCAGAGAGAGGCCTTTCTCGAAGGGTGAGGGCAGCGTCTTTGCGAATCCTGAGGAAGCCCAGCTTGCCTGGGAAGCAAAGGAAGTCGACCTGCAGGCCAGGATTAAGTGCCGTGTCGAAGGGGAGATGTACGAGACAACTGTGGGACGTGTGCTTCTCTTCACGTTTGCTCCGCAGGGCGTTCTTCCGTTCAGTTACTACAACCGGCTGATGAAGAAGAAAGAGATCGGCAGGCTGATTGACGACGCGTTCAGACTCTCCGGAAACAAGGCCACCGTAATACTCTGCGACCGCCTGAAAGACATCGGTTACAGGTTCGCGACCCTGGCCGGCATTTCCATCGGCATCGACGACATGATCATTCCCGACAGCAAGAGCGAAATGCTGCAGGATGCCGACATGAAGGTTGCCGAGATTGACAACCAGTACCAGGAGGGTCTCATCACCTCGGGCGAGAGATACAACAAGGTCATCGATATCTGGTCGGACGTCGGAGACAGAGTTGCCGACGAGCTTATGCGTGTTATTTCAACCACAGAGTTCGTGAACGCCGAGACGGGTGAGAAGAAGCAGGGAGCTTCTTTCAACTCGATCTACATCATGGCCGACTCGGGCGCCAGGGGTTCAGTGCAGCAGATCAGACAGCTTGCAGGAATGCGGGGTCTGATGGCGAAGCCGGACGGCTCCATTATTGAGCAGCCGATCAAGGCGAATCTGCGGGAAGGTCTCACGGTGCTGCAGTACTTCGTGTCGACCCACGGCGCGAGGAAGGGTCTGGCTGACACCGCGCTCAAGACTGCCAACTCGGGCTACCTGACACGCCGTCTGGTCGACGTCGCACAGGACAGTATCGTCACCGAGCAGGACTGCGGAACAACGTCCGGTATCGAAGTTACAGCGCTGGTCGAAGGCGGCGAGGAGATCGAATCCCTTGCAAACCGCATTCTTGGACGCGTGGCGGCTGAAGATATCCGCGATCCTATTACGAACGAAGTGCTTGTGCAGAGAAACGAGGAGGTGGATGAAGACAAGGCAGGCCTTATCACTTCGGCCGGTCTCGACCGTGTCCTGATAAGATCCGTGCTTACCTGCGAGGCGGAGCACGGTGTGTGTATCGAGTGTTACGGACGCGATCTTGCCCGTGGACACCTTGTGAATCTCGGCGAGGCAATCGGCGTTATCGCGGCCCAGTCAATCGGCGAGCCGGGAACGCAGCTCACAATGAGAACATTCCATATCGGAGGCGCGGCTCTGGGACGTGTCGAGCAGACATCTCTTGAGGCCAGGTTCGAAGGTGCGGTCAAGTTCGAGAACGTCAGGATTGCGAACCGCAAGGACGGCTCAGCTGTTGTGATGACGAGAAAGGCGGAAATCGTAATCGTTGACCAGCAGGACGGCCGCGAACGCGAGCGGCACGGCCTCGTTTACGGCGCAGGTGTGAAAGTTCGGGAAGGCGATGTCGTCAAGCCCGGACAGCTTCTTGCCGAGTGGGATCCGTTCTCGGTGCCGATTTTGAGTGAAGTTGCGGGACGTGTCGAGTGGCACGATCTCAATGAATACACTCTCGAAGAAAGAACCGACGAGCGCACCGGTTTCGTTGAGAACGAGGTCGTGCAGGCCAAGGATAAGAACGCCGACTGGCGTCCGCGTATTGTTGTCTACGGCGAGAACGGCGAAACCAGGGCGTATAACCTTCCGGTCGGCGTCCGGATCGTTGTTCAGCATAACTCCGACATCGATGCAGGCGCTGTTATCGCGAAAAGAGAGCGTGCAACGACCAAGACCAAGGACATTACAGGCGGTCTGCCGCGTGTCGTCGAGCTTTTCGAAGCAAGGCGCCCGAAAGATCCGGCGGTTATCAGCGAAGTCGACGGTTCAATTGATTTCGGTGAAGACCTCCGGGGTAAACGCCGCATCGTGGTTAATCCGGATGCGGGCGATGCGGTCGAGTACTTTATCGCCAAAAACAAGCACATCAATGTGCAGAAGGGCGACAGAGTGCGGGCAGGCGAAGCTCTGACAGACGGGTCGGTGAACCCGCATGATATTCTGCGTATCGAAGGCGTGACATCTCTCGCCGCGTATCTCGTGAACGAAGTTCAGGAAATATACCGGCTTCAGGGCGTGCGCATCCATGACAAGCACATCGAAGTGATAGTGCGTCAGATGCTCAAGCGCGTGATTATCAATGACGCAGGGGACAGCGACTTCCTTGTCGGCGACAGCGTCGAGAAGTACAAGGTGGTCCGTGAGAACCAGCTCATTCAGGCTAACGGCGGAAAGCCCGCGACTTATGAGCCGCTGCTGCTGGGAATTACCAAAGCGTCGCTTTCGACAGAGTCGTTCATCTCCGCGGCAAGCTTCCAGGAGACCACAAAGGTTCTTACGGAGGCGGCAGTCTGCGGGAAGGTGGACTACCTGCGCGGGCTCAAGGAGAATGTCATCATGGGACGTCTCATTCCGGCAGGCTCAGGGGTGACAGAGTACGCAAGCCGCCGCATCAAGGTCGAAGGTCAGGAAGAGGAGGAGAAGCACGAGTTCAAGATAAGCCAGACTTCTCTCGAATCGCTGGCCGGGCTGCTGTAAAAGCTGCGGGAAGGGGAAGAGTTCAGATCATCACAGGGAACATCTTCCTCTTCTCGAACCGCACGACCTCCCGGTATCCCGCTTCCTTTGCCAGTGCCTTCGCTTTTTCGAAATCGCGATGAAGGTGCGCCGGAACGTGCGCATCTGCGTTTATAACAAGCGGAATATTTCTGGCACACGTCTCCTTGAGCAGGCGAAGGGATGGATAAGCCTGGGCGGCCGGAACATGCCACCCGGCAGTATTGATTTCAACAGCGGCTCCAGAGGCTGCAATGGCATCAAGCGCGATTTCCTCCTCTCTCGAGAAATCCACGGTCGGCTTCACTCCGAACTTCTTGGGGAGATCGAGATGCCCGATGATGTCTCCGAGGCGGCTTTCCGCCATCTTTGCCATATTGATCCAGTAAACGCGCCAGATTTCATTCCTTCCTTCTCCTGACAATGCTTCCCAGTGCTCAGGGCTTGCGTCGACAGGAAAGGCGCCCGCAAAGTGAAGAGACGCAATGACGTAATCAAAAGGACAGCGGTCGAGTCCGGCTTTGACGGCGGCAGCAGTCTCTTCAAAAAAATCCGCTTCAATGCCTGTCCGGATTTTCAGGGAGGTCCTCTCGGCAGCGGCTGCGGCAGTAAGGGTTGAAACATACTCGGGCAGGAATGAGAGCGGCATGCTCCAGTCGAATGATTTTCCTTCGGGCGAACATGTCAGATGATCAGAGATTCCGATTTCGTCCAGCTTGAATTCCCGTGCCGCAGACAGCATGTCTTCGAGCGGGGACTTTCCGTCGCTCCAGAGAGTGTGATTATGGTAACTTGTGAGCATCTTTTCCTCTCGAAATCACGCAAAGACCGAGTGTCAGAAATGGGTACCAGAAAAGCTGGTCGAATGAAACCACATAGAGAGTGGAGACAATCATTGTGAACAGATTTAAACCGAAGGCGGCTGCCCACAGCAGCCGGCCCTCCGACGAAGATCTCCCGCAGGCCTCAAAAATAAGAGCGGTCTGGACGACGAGAAGCACTGCGTGATCATAATGCCAGCTGTATGGAGCTCCAATCAGGGAAAGAGTCATAAGAACTCCGTATTCCCGGTAATCCGGCTGCCTTCGGGATTCTACAATCGAGAATGAGAAAAAAAGCATAACTGCGCACGTCAAAAACGGCACTGCCGCACGCAGCCAGGTGTGCCGGAAGCCGAAGACATTTCTCAGGAAGTCTGAGAATGAAGACGAGTGCCAGTCGACGACTGAAACAGCGCTTTTCGGCGGAGAGCGAAGAGCGTCGATCCATGATATCGTCAGCCCGGGGTTGAGCAGTTCAACCAGGGGAACGAGCAGACAGACGGCTGCCGCAGCATAAAAAATTCCTGCTCCTGCTCTTCCCCTGAACGCAGGGAAAAGAAGCATTATCCCGAAGAGAATGAACAGATGCGGTTTGAGACTGAGAATCAATACCGACACGGCAAGGGGAAGGAGCCGGCCGTTCCTTAACCCTGCAAACAAAAGGGACACACCCAGCATGAGGAGTCCCTCCATCTGGCCGTATTGAACTCCGCCCCTGAGAGATTCGGAGACTGCCAGAAGGGAGATGCCCGATATCAGAAAAATCGCGGGCAGACCTTCACGGCTTTTCCAGAGAAGTATCACGGCGGCAAATGCCGCGCAGAGATTGAAGGCGCCCCAGGCCCACGCCGAAAGATGAATCGGCAGGAACATCAAGGGCGCGAGAACAAGCGGAGTCCAGGGAGGGCTCCAGAGCATGATGACCTTCTCCGGGTCAGCACCTGCCGGAACTTCATATGTTCTCATGACATCCGGATTGTAGATATTTTTTCCGTCAGCAAAGGCTCGAAGTCCAGCCCAGTACTGGATATGGTCGACAGTTCCAGGTTCGCCGTACTTTACCGGGAATGGCATGATCGCGGCGTACAGCACGACGACAAGGCAGCATGCTGCGGCAACAAGACCGGGCGTACTGTAGAGTTTGGTGTTCAATCGCTGATCCAGACTATTGCGGAGGCGTACTAACTGTACCGTTATTCAGGAGCGATTTCAATACCTTACCCGCACCCCCTGGGCCCAGACTAGTCCAGAAGTATCTCCTCAGACGGGGCTTCCGTTTTTCTGCTTTTCTTGAGAGACGTTTCCACGAATCGATTCTTCGCCCGCCTCAGTTCGAACCTTGCAATGAGGCGCCTCAGTTCGGCCGCCTGCTCATTAGATGCGTCTGCAATCTCGGCAATCAGGTTGGATGCGTTCGTGACGCCGGCGCGGAGATCTGAGAGAGTGCGCGAACAGTCTCTTTCGCCGCCTTCGCGCTCCTCGACGCAGGATAAGGCAACCTTTTTTCCATGTTTCAGGGAAATTGTCATTGGCAGGGGTTTTCTTTGGCTCATCCCGGCTGAAAAGTTAACTCCAATAGCCCGAAGCCGCCGGAATATGCTACGAATAGTCCTGATGACAGCCCCCGCAGAAATACAAGGTTTTATGGATGCTGCGCTTCAGGCACTTCGCAGGCAGGACACATCCCATGCGCTCTCAGTCCTCGAGGAGGCCAGGCGGCAGAAGATCACTGTTAAGAGCCTCAGCTACATCTACGCACTCGCGCTGCTTCAGGCCGGACGGGTTGCTGAGGCAACGGAGGCGCTGAAGGAAGAGCTTCTTCATTTCCCGGAAGATCCGGACGCATCGATGCTTATTCGTTTTCTTGCGGAGGAGGATCGAAGAAATCATGAAAGTCTCCCTGCGGAACAAATAAAGGAATCACCAGTCCGATCGCCGGGAATTCTTCCAGTTCATTTCTTCACCATAGTGCTGAACGGCATGCCCTTTATCAGGCATCACATCGAAGTATTCAGAAAACTCCCGGTGCCCTGGGTATGGCATATTGTCGAGGGAGTCGCCGAACTGAAGCATGACACTGCGTGGAGCGTTCAGCATGGAGGAAGCGTCACTTCGGCCCTGCACAGGGAGGGACGGAGCAACGATGGCACAACCGAATACCTGGACGAACTGAAACGGGGCTTTCCGGATCAGGTAATTATTTACCGGAAGCCGCCGGGAATTTTCTGGGACGGCAAGCTCGAGATGGTGAGTGCGCCTCTCGAGAATATCAGGGAAGAATGCCTTCTGTGGGAAATCGATTCTGATGAACTGTGGAGCTGCGGGCAGATAGAGCGGGCGCACTCTTTGTTTATGGCGCATCCCGAAAAGACGGCGGCTTATTATTTTTGTCATTACTACGTGGGGCCCGGACTCCTCGTCACATCAAAGGACACATACGGCAACAACTCGGGCTACGAATGGCTGCGGACATGGCGGGTTCGTCCGGGCGTATTCTGGAAGAGTCACGAACCTCCATGTCTCTGCGGGAAAACTCCGGATGGAATCGTTGAGGACCTTGGAAAGAAAAATCCGTTTCTGCACGGGGAAACCGAATCCGCCGGTCTCGTTTTTCAGCATTATGCTTATGCAACTGCCGCCCAGCTTGCGTTCAAGGAGATCTACTACGGTTACAGGAACGCGGTTGAAAGCTGGAGAAAGCTCAATGCACTCGAAGAGTTCCCGGCTCTCCTGAGGAATTATTTCCCCTGGGTCACGGACAATGCGCTTGTTAATACCTGCAGATTCCTCAATGTAAAACCCGCTGCACGACTCAACATGATTGGCGAGTGGACTTTCTTCCCTGATGAAGCTCCGCCTGATACGCCGGATGAAGTGGTCTGGGTGCGGCCCGACTCGATAGGCGACACAGTCATCGCAATGTCTCAACTCCCCCATATCAGAAAGAAATATCCTCGAAGTTCAATTACGGTGATGTGTCAGCCTCATCTTCTCGAGCTTTATGAGGCGTGCCCTGAAGTGAACCGTGTAATTACGTTCGAGCAGGAGAAGGCGCTCTATAATCAGTCATATCTGAACGGGCTTATCGCGCGCCTCAAGGCTCTCTCGCCCGACATCGCCATGTGTTCGGTGTATTCGCCGAGTCTCCTCCATCATCTCCTTGTCCTTGCAACCGGCGCAAAGCAGAAGCTGACAATCAAGGGGGACTTCACAAACATCTCGAAGGAAGAAGAAGAGAGCACCGGAGTTTTAAGACATTACACCCGGATATTTCCCGTCAGGGATGAACTGAGCGAACTTGAGCACCACAAGGACTTCCTCAGCGGGCTGGGCATAAAGGTGGATAATCTGCAGCCTTTGATATGGACATTGCCCGAAGATGAAGAGTTTGCAGACGGGATATACAGGGAGGCGGGCTTTGAACCTTCCCGGACCGTAGTCGTGTTCTCCGGCGCTCAGTTTTCGCACAGGACCTCGAACATATTTGGCCCTGCCTTGCGTCCAGTGTGCGCATCCCGCGGCTACAACATTCTCGCCATAGGCACCGGAACAGACCGGGCGCTTAATGAGGAGAACTGTGTTTCCAGCGGCGCGAGATACGTCAATCTATCCGGCACCACTTCGATTCGCCAGTGTGCTTCAATACTGAAGCGGTGCCGCATCGCCGTCGGCACGGAGACCTCGCATGCCCATATTGCCGCAGCAGCAGGAGTGCCGCATGTAATTATGATTGGAGGAGGTCACTTCGGCCGGTTCATGCCGTATTCTCCGCTGACCTCGCTTGTCTGCATTCCTCTGGACTGTTTCGGGTGCAACTGGAGCTGCAGATTCCCGTCTCAGTACTGCATGAGGGATATCGAACCTTCCGCGTTTTCAGAAGCCGTGAGACGGACTCTGGATGAACCGTCATCGACGCCCCGCATATTTTGCCAGAGACGAGGGAACAGCGGTCTTCCCCCATTCTATGGCGGCGTTTCCTCGTTAAACGCTTTTTTGAAAGGGATTGAAGCTCAAATAATTGAGTTGAAAGAATGACGGCCGTCAAAAAAGCGCTTGAATTTTAAGCACTTGAACGGGCTCCCCCTCTTTCTCCTTCCGTGATTTTATTATGAAATGTCAGGAAACAGTGCTAAAAGAAAGCCTACCGCGTCTCACCGGCAATATGGGCGTTCTCAGCGGCGATTAATCCATCGGGGGAGCGTTTCCAGTTTCAGGCGTTGAAGGAGTTTAATATGAACGAAAATGCAAATGGGAAGGAAACCCTTGTCGTAGTATCCAAGCTGAAGAGCTATGTGAGAGAGAGGTCCGGGATGAACACCTCGGCCAATGTTGTACCCGTTCTCTCGGAAATGATCCGCAAGTGGTGTGACACGGCCATCGAAAACGCAAAGAACGATGGCCGTAAGACCGTTATGGATCGGGACTTCCCAACTCCGTCACCGGCAGAAGCATAAGTTCCCGGGTTACTTCCTTAAGGCAGTCGGCGCATACTTCCAGAGGCTGTGCTGTTCATTGCATGGACAGCAAGGGTACGATGGTTCTTGTCTGCATTCTTCCCCGGGCGGTAAACCCGCCTCTGTCGTGAACAGGCGGGGGAGGCGGCTGCTGTCTGCATTGAGTGACTGTAAGTGAACGACGAAACGCATCAGTTATCATATCCGAAGAATAAAATCCGTGTTCTCCTTCTCGAGAATGTTCATCCGCGTGCCGGGGAGATTTTCAGAGAGGAGGGTTATCAGGTCGAGACGGTCCGCGAGGCGTTCGATGAAGACGCGCTCAGGAAGATGATCGCGAATGTTTCCATCCTCGGCATTCGATCAAAGACACGCATCACAAAGAGCGTTCTCGACGCCTCCAGGAAACTTCTTGCGGTCGGTGCGTTCTGTATCGGCACCGATCAAATGGACATCGACGCCTGTTCCGACAAGGGTGCTGTCGCTTTTAACGCGCCTTACAGCAATACACGCAGCGTTGTTGAACTGGCGCTTGGCGAAATAATCATGCTTATCCGAAGGGCATTCGATGCCTCTATCCAGCTTCACCGCGGCAAGTGGGAAAAAAGCGCGGCGGGCTGTCATGAAGTGCGAGGCAAGAAACTCGGAATAATCGGTTACGGAAACATAGGATCGCAGCTCTCTGTGCTCGCCGAAGATCTCGGGATGAACGTGCTTTACTACGACATCGTCGAAAAACTCGCTCTTGGAAACGCAAAGAAGTGCAGATCAATGGCCGAGTTGCTGAAACAGTCGGATGTTGTGACACTTCACGTCGACGGGCGCCCGGCCAACAAAGGGTTGATAGGCGACAGGGAATTCAGCCTGATGAAACCGGGTGTGATACTTCTCAACATGAGCCGGGGTCCTGTTGTCGACACAGGTTCGCTGGTGAAATACATAAGGTCGGGCAAGGTCGGCGGAGCCGGGCTCGATGTTTACGAGTACGAACCTCAGAGCAATGATGAAGAGTTCATTTCACCCCTCAGAGGGCTGCCGAACGTCATTATCACTCCTCATATAGGAGGCAGCACCCTGGAGGCTCAGCAGAATATCGCCGAATATGTGGCGGAGAGAATAATTTCCTATGTCAATCTCGGCAATTCTGTTGGAAGCGTCAATTTTCCGGAGATTCAGCTTTCTGCGCTCAGCAGCGCGCACAGGCTGCTTCATCTGCACAGGAATGTCCCGGGAATCCTTGCGAAGATGAACAGCCTGTTTGCCCGTTACAAGATCAACATACTGGGTCAGTATCTGAAGACGACGGAAAAGATCGGCTACGTTATAACGGACGTCAACAGGCAGCACAGCAGGGAGCTCATCCGGGAACTCAAAAACATCCCCGACACGATAAAGTTCCGGGTGCTGTATTAGGCAAAGGGGGCACAATGATCTACTTCACACCCGGCCCGACTCAGCTCCATCCGGCAGTTCAGAAGGGGATTCATTCCGCGCTTGCCGACGGAATCTGCTCGATATCGCACCGTTCGGAGCGGTTCAGAGAGATTTACCGTGGCGCGGCGGCGGGCATACGGGCCCTGATGCAGGTGCCGGAGAGTCATCACATTCTTTTTGTCAGCTCCGCCACTGAGGCAATGGAGAGAATCATCCAGAGTTGTGCCGGCTCACGAAGCTTTCATTTCGTGAACGGGGCATTTTCAAAACGGTTCTTCGACATTTCCCATATGTTGAGAAAAAACCCCGAAAGAATCGATGTGCAGGCCGGCGGGGGATTTTCCCTCCAGGACACGGTGATTCCGGAAGACATCGACCTCGTATGCATCACGCAGAATGAAACGAGCACGGGAGTATGGATACCGCCCGAAGACATCGCGAGGCTCAAAGCGAAATATCCGGAGAAACTCTTCGCAGTAGACATCGTGTCGTCAGCGCCGTGTGTCGAGCTTGATCCTGGAGCAGTGGATCTGGCCTTCTTCTCGGTACAGAAGTGCTTTGGAATGCCCGCCGGACTCGGTGTGCTCATTGCAAACGGGCGAAGCGTTGAAACTGCGCGGGCTCTCCGGACCCGGGGTGTTCAGGGGGAGTCGTATCACAGCATCCTGAGCCTGGTCGAGCTTGCCGCGCAGGCGCAGACATATGAGACTCCGAATGTGCTCGCGATCTATCTGTTGAAAAATGTGAGCGAGTGGATGCACCAGTATGGAATCGGCCGGATCCGCGGGGAGATGCGGGAGAAGGCGGAGTTTATCTACGGCTCGCTTTCAACGATTCCCGGCGCGAAGGCTTTCGTTGAGAATGAAAAGTTCAGATCTCCAACGGTCATCGTTGCCGACGTGCAGAAGTCCGCGTCGGATCTGCGAAGAGTCCTCGCTTCGCAGGGCCTGCAGGTTGGATCCGGTTATTCAGAGTTCAAGGAAAAACAGATCCGCATCGCAAATTTCCCCTCGCATTCGATGGATGATATGAGGCGCCTGCTCGCCGCAATCCGGGAGGTGATGCAGACCTGACTATCGCGGGCCTGCCCGCCCCGGCCTTCATTTCCCAGGGTGGCACCTTTTGCCTCCCTCCAACAGAAATTGCCGGGTGTTTTGCCGCCCTTGGAGCCCACAAGGGCCTGTTTTTAAAGGCCTTTTCGGGACTCTCCCCCTGGCTCAGCTCTTGCTTTTGAACATACCGAGACCAAAAGTGCCTATTGAGCCATGAACACTATTTCGAACCTCAGAACAGCAGAAAACACCGGGAAGGGAAACCGGAGTTCAGGTGTTCAGTCAACGTCGGCTGAAAGGGAAGAGCTGATGGAGGAATTTTCGAAGCTCCTCACGCAGATCGGCACAACGCTCGAGAGCCAGAACCAGGATGCCATAATGAGCATCGACATCACACTGGCAGCTCCTCCCGTGAAGACGGAGAATCCGGTGCGGCATACAAAAGATACCTGGAAGGAAACAAAGAAAGATGTCGGGGAAGTGAAAGACGAAGTTGTTGAAGTTGAAAAAGAAGTCAGGGCAGACAAGAAGGAGATAAAGAAGGACGCCCCGGAAGAAGTCAGGAAGGAAGAAAAAGAAGAGGTCGAAGCGACCAGAGAATCTGTGGAAGCTGCAGGCGCCGTAGACAAAGAAGTGAAAGCAGATGAAGCAGAGGCTGTCGAAGTTGAAGAAGATGTGCAGCTCGATACAGCCTCCTGCGTGAGCCCGGAGAAGCAGGTAGTTGCAGAAACCAGCGCAGCCGAAATCACAGCAAGTGGACAGGCTGCAGCCCCGCTCGTAAAAAACGCGGCAGTGCAGGTTGAAGAAGAGCGGGCTGCTGCTTCGGAAGCAGCAGCAGTCTCAGTCGATGCGGAAAAAGCTGAACTCGGTGATTCAGAGGTGAAACCCGCCATGGCCCGGGCAGAAGCCGATCAGACGGGCGAACAGAGAGAAAGTGAAGGCGATTTCCGGCAGTTCGTTCAGCAGGCTTCCGAAGATGCCGAAGGCAAAGAACCGGCAGATGCCGGCCTGAAAACCGGCAAGCCCTCGGCCGAAGTTGTGAAGGCCGCGCCGGAAGTTCAGGCTGCGGAAGAAGCGATAAGGAACGTTCTGGCCGACAAGCTTTCGCCTGAAAAGACTGCGGTGAATCGTCCTGCCGCCGCTCACGAAAATGCTTTCATCCAGCCGGTTAACTTTCAGCCGAGAGTCGCTGCGCCGTCTCCCTCCGCATCTCTCGCCATGAGTCTTGTCAGAGAAGTGGCGGGCATCACTAACACCGGCGGCAGCGGAAATGGAACCAGCTCAATGGCGGCGTTCGGGAACGCCAACAAGGGAAATGAGACGGGTTTCCAGCACACGCAGCGAACAGAGCAGCTTCCGCGCACCGCTCAGACGAGAGCAATTGAGCGGATTGAAGACGCGCTCAAAGAAGTTGCTAAATCAAAGGACGGCAAAACAATTTCCTTCAGACTGGATCCCCCGGAGCTTGGATCGGTGAAAATCGAGGTTTCCTGCAAAGACGGCACCCTCCACGCAAAGCTCGCTTCTGATTCCCAGCAGGTGACACAGTTGATCAGGGACAAAGCGTTCGATCTTCAGGGTGTTCTCAGGAAGCTCGGCCTTCCTTTCGAGCGCGTGGTTGTGTCTGTCGGGCAGGAACAACCGCAGCAGAACTTAACAGGACAGTCCTTCTCCTCTGATTCTCAGCACGCAGGTGAAAACCAGAGTGACGGAGGAAGCCTGAGCAGCAGACTTGCCGATCTGTTCCCGGGCATGAGTGAAGAGGGAGTGAGCAGGGGCGGTCAGGCAGATGATGGCTGGATAGCATAGAGGCAGAAAGCGTATGACAACATCAACGAACACAACGGTTAATGGACTCAGCAATTCGCTGACGCAGTATCCAACAGCAGCCGCGAAGAAAAACAGCGATGTCGACAAGAACGATTTCATCAAGATGCTTGTCACTCAGCTCAAGAACCAGGATCCGCTCGATCCCATGAGCAACGACAGATTCGCGGTGGATCTTGCTACCTTCAGCCAGCTTGAGCAGCTCATCAGCATCAACGGCAAGATGAGCGGCGCGACATCGGCCGATGCGACTTCAATGGCAAGTTTTCTTGGAACAGATGTGAAACTCAATTCACAGACTGTCCACGTCAAGGACGGCGAGGGAGGTTCTGTCACATTCAGACTGGATCAAGCGGCAGTTGATACCGAAATTCAGCTGCTCGATCAAAGCGGTGGAGTCGTTGCCCTCATGGAAGCCGGCGCTCTGCCGTCGGGCGATCAGACTGTCGCCCTGAACGGGATAGCCGCCTCGGATGGCGACTACACGGTCAAGGTGACCGCACATACGCCGAGCGGCGGGACAATGACTCCTGACGCTTTTGTCGCCGGGACCGTGGTTGGTTATCGGCCCGGGGATACGCCGACTTTGATAATAGGGGGCAATGAGTATCCTCTGAGTGATGTTGTTGAAGTTAGAGCCGCGAAGACGACGGCAGGTGCGCAGTAAGGTGTAAAGTTTTCACGTTTAAAGGAGAATAACCGTGCCGAGCATCATTAATGGGTTATTTGCTGGTAGATCAGGTATTTCATCTCATGGTACCGCCATCGCGGTAGTGGGCGATAATATCTCCAACTCATCCACCGTCGGATTCAAGACTGCAAGAGCCGAGTTCGAGGACCTGATTGCGGGCGGCCAGACTGCGGGAAAAGTGGTCGGCAGCGGTTCTCAGACGAGCGCAGTGAGCACGATATTCCAGCAGGGGACGCTGGAATATACGGGGCGCACGCTTGACCTCGGCATTGACGGCAATGGTTTCTTCGTCGTAGCTGACGGCGCTCAGCGCTATTACACAAGGGCGGGAAACTTCAAGATTAATGCCGCCGGTATAATCACTGACCAGCACGACTATGCCGTTCAGGGATTTCCTGCAAACGGAAGCGGCGCGCTTACCGATCTCAGCGTGAATAATATCTCTCAGAGCAATGTCGGGACGAGGAATGTGAATGTTGTCGGAAATCTCGCGGCTTCAGCGGAAATAATCGACCCGGCAACCATACCTGAAGCCGACCCTGCCGACGGGGGCGGATCGTCGACAGCCGTAACATATGCGGATCTTAATGCGGTCGCCGAATTTTCAACAGTTGTGGACATGTTCGATTCTCTTGGCGCAAAGCATACCCTCACTTATTTCTTTTTCCACACAGGGAGCAAGGAATATACAGTCAAGGGTTATATCAACAGTGAAGAAGTGGATACCGAGACTCCACCGGCACAGGGCTACCCGCGCCTGCTTCAAACAGAGGGCGGTGATACGAATATCGTGCTCAAGTTCCAGGGTGATGGTTCGATTGACCCGGAAGATGCAGATCTCGTATCGAGCCTTGAGCTTACTATTCCATGGAACAACGGCGCCAACCCGAGCGTGACGAAAGTTGATATGGGAGATTTTACCCAGTATTCCGCCAAGTCCAACATTCTCTCGATCACCCAGGATGGGCAGGGAATCGGAACAGTCACGAATCTGAGCATTCAGACAAACGGAGACATCTATGCGATGCTCGACAATGGCCAGACGGCCATCATAGGCACGATAGGAATGGTCAATTTCTCCAACGCTGAAGGGCTTACAAGGATAGGAAAGAATCTGCTGCTGCAGTCGCCTCAATCAGGTGAGCCGGTTGTGGGACGGCCGCAGGCAGGAACTCTCGGAGCTGTGAAGTCCGGCTCTATCGAGCTTTCCACTGTCGACATCGCTGACCAGTTCGTAAGGATGATTACACTGCAGAGGGGCTTCCAGGCCAACTCCAGGATCATCACGACGATTAACCAGCTGCTGAACGAGATTATCCAGCTGGTATAGAGGTGAGCAGTCGCACCGGCTTCTGATGACAAGCTTGTCGTGACCGGCTTCGGATCGAGCTTATGAGCGGTGTTCGGCATACCGATACTGGACAGAGTTCTGAAAAAACTCCGGGCGTGAAAAAATCCGCCAAATTCTTGTTCCGGAAAACATCTCAATCTGAGAAGCTTACATGACGCTTATTATCATCAGACTGAAAATTATGATTACCACTGCAATTTGTTCCCTTATTTCCCTTATTGCTGCCGCTGTCGTCGTCACTCTCAGGCCCGTCCCCGTGCCTGTCCGGAAAGGGAGATGATCATTTTCGTTTGGCGGAAGGCAAAAAGATTACCCGCCTGGTTTTAACCGCCTTTTTGCTGTCCGTAACCTTTGCGTAAACCCGTCCACGCTGAGTCAGTGTATATTTGAGCTTGAAGGGGTAAGTTCCGGCGGCAAGACCCCTTCTTGTTGTTTTGGACTGGACCTTCCTGGAGCTTTGAGTCCATACCGCAAGCGTAAGCTTTCCCAGGCCCGTTATTTTCACAGAGACCGACACTCTTTTGCTCTTGTAGACAGGTGGGCCGCTGAAGGCCACGCTCAGTGCCGCCTTTGCAGTGGGTGCGGCAGTGGGCCCTGCAGGACTCGGCGAAGGCCGGGGCGTCGGTGCCACAGGACTTTTTGTCTTCGTCCTGGAGGGAGTTCTCGATGGGGTGGGCGTTCTTGTGTTTGTCGGCGTCTTCGTAATTGTGGGGGTATTTGTGATTGTCGGAGTCCTTGTAACCGTTCTTGTCGGGGTGATCGTCTTCGTTTTTGTCGGAGTCCTTGTGAAAGTTGTTGTCGGTGTCTCTGTCTCTGTGTTTGTCGGCGTTATAGTGGGGGTATTAGTGACGGTAAATGTCGGAGTGATAGTGGGGGTATGAGAGGGGGTCGGTGTCGGCGACGGCTCCGGAGCTGCCGCGCATGCTGACACCACATTCGTCGCGTTCAGAAGTCCGAAGCGGATCTTCCCCACAAGTGACAGATCGAATACGCTCGACTGCAGCACCAGCGCCTGCATCTGATCGGGTGCGAGGAGGGGATTTTCCGCTGCGCAGAGAGCGACCACACCGGCCGCATGAGCGGCGGCGAGCGATGTCCCGTATCCATAAGCGTAGTCGCCGGCAGCATCGTCGGGGCCCACAGTCGTCGAATATACATATTCCCCCGGGGCTCCAAGATCGACGCTTTTATCGCCAAAGTTCGAAAATGTGGAATAAAAGCCTCCTGAAGGACCTGATCCGACCGAACCGACAGATATGACGTTCGCCACTGTCTTCGCATAGTTCGCCGGATAGAAGGGAAGGATGTCATTGTCCTTCCCGTTGTTGCCCGCAGCTGTTACAACAACCATTCCTGCGTCCGAAGCGTTCTCGATTGCAAGTTTCAGGGCTGGATCATCGGTTGAAGAGCCCCATCCTGTTACGACTGTTACTATGTTAATCGAGTGGTTTATTTTCAGATCGGTAAGGTAATTGAAAGCAGCTACGGCCGATGCGCTGCTGCCATTCCCGTTTTCCGTGAATTTTACGGGAAGAAGCTTCACGCTCCAGTTAATTCCGCAGATTCCAATACCATTCTCCGCTTCTGCACCGATCACTCCGGCCATCATTGTGCCGTGGCCGTATACGCTGTCATGAGGATCGCCGTTGTGCTGGACAACATCGGCTCCGTTCACGTCGTCGATGTAACCGTTGGCGTCATCATCAATGCCGTTGGCGGGAATTTCGCCGGGATTGACCCATAGATTTGCAGCAAGGTCGGGGTGGGTAAGCCTGATGCCGCTGTCTATGATCCCCACGACAATCTCACCGCTCCCGGTCTGTGTCTCCCAGGCATCAAGCGCATGGATGTCGAAGCCCGTGACGGATCCGTTCTTAAGACCCCACTGATATTGAAAACCGGGATCGGACGGGGAGGGGATCTCAGCAAGCGGGTAAACCCAGTTCGGGCTGCACACAAGATGTCCGCGGCTCTTTCTTATCTCCTTCTTCACTTCCGGCTTCATACACGGGTCTTTGGATTTATGGTAAGGGACCGACCGTTTTGTCTTCTTCCCTTTGAGCAGCACCAGACGTGAACCATTGTTGAGGTGTCTGGATGGACGGGAAGTTTTGAAGCGGGCCTGGAAGTGGCGGTATTCGCTGATGATGCTCTGCGGCGCAGCTTTGACGGGAAGCGGATTGGTGATGATCGCTTCATCGGGATGCATGAGAGGTTTACACAGGCCCGTATCGACAGCCGCAAGGGGCGCGCAGATAGTGAACGCCAGGATATGGAAGAGCCGGTAGTGCAGTCGCACGCATTCCCCCAGTTGAAGGCCGGGCCTCCAGAGTATTCACAGAGGGTGTCGTCATTTGCGGGCGAAAACTGAAGGATCTGCGATGTTTATTTAAAACTGCGCGGCGTACGGCGTGCGAGATTTTCCGAGAACGGAAGACACGGGCTTTTCCGCTTGAGAAAACACCCTTTATTGACGATGGTGTCTTCAGGGGAGAAGTGCTTCACTCCTGTTGTACTGGAAGTTTGGCCGTTCAAGAATGTATCAGGCAGTCCTTTCGTTTTCAGCACTTATTGCCGCGTTGGCCGCGTGTTTCCACGCTTTCAGAACTCACCGAATCTGGCGGAGCAGGCTGCATGAGCTTGAAACCGAACTGGCCGAAGCGCGGCACGCTCTCAGGCGGCGGGGGGATCTCGCCAGCGAAGTTGCTCACGAGATTAAGAACCCCATCACTGCAATTCTCTGCTCAGCGGAAGCGCTGGACCTCCTTATCGGCGATATGCTCGAGCCTGCGCACCGAAAGTCTCTCAAATACATCAAAGAGTACGGAGATTATGTCCTGAGGTTGATAAGCGATTTTCTCGATTTGAGCATGCTTGAATCCAGTGTCAAAACGGCCCATCCAGGACACGTCGACACTGTCGCAACTGTGGAATCTGTTCTCGGTCTGCTTGAATCGTACGCGGGCGGAAGACATGTTTCACTGCGGCACGACACCACAGTTCAGAACCTGGCGGTATATGCGGATCCAAAGCATCTGAGGCAGATGCTCTTCAATGCCGTGCATAACGCGGTAAAATTCAGCAGAGAGGGTGGGGAGGTGCGCGTTGTCTGCCAGGACACCTTTCCCGGCACTGAGGTGAAGATATCAGTCAAGGATAACGGCGTCGGAATGTCTTCTGAGGACGTGAAGAGAATGTTCGACCCCTACTGGCATGATGCTGTCCGAAAAGAGGGCGGGCACGGGCTCGGGGTTCCTCTGATAAAAGCGCTCGCCGAACTTTCCGGCGGACGCGTCAGCGTCCGAAGCGAGCTGGGAGTCGGCACCTGCTTTGATATTTATCTTCCGGGGTCATCGAGAAAGGATGCGGACGAAGGCGCTCTGAGTCTTGACGATGCAGAGAGGATTAAACCTCTGCTTGGTTATTCCTTTCTTGTGGTCGATGATGACGACGGGGCGCGGGAGTCTGCAGCCTCGTTAATCGAAGCATGGGGAGGACTTGTGGATAATGTTTCCGCGGCGGCGGACGCGGTCCGAATTCTCACACAGAAAGATTATGACGCCGTGGTGCTTGACGCCTCATCCGGCGAAACCCCGGACGATTCGATAACGGAAGTGGCGCAGGGCAATACTCACATCATCCTCACAAGCCGCAGGCCTCTAAAGAGCGAACTTCTTCAGGCGCTCCATGCAAGGCGGGTTCTCGAGAAGCCTTTTAACGGGAAAGTACTCCTTCGTTCACTGCTGGAAAGCACAAGGGGCGTTTTAAAGCATTGAGTCCTTTGCCGCGCTTGTCGTGGCCGAGTGAATTAATGTACCCTTATCCAATGCCGACCAGAGACCAGATAATCGAAGTCCTTAAAACAGTCAACGACCCCGAAATCTATATCGACATATGGTTTCTCGGGCTCGTTTATGGAATCGAGATTGAAGACGGAAACGTCAATATTAAAATGACGCTTACATCCCCGATGTGTCCGCTTGGACCGGAGATGATGGACGAAGTAAAAAGGAAAGTGTCGGCGCTGGAAGGGGTGAAGTCGGTAGGTGTCGACCTGGTGTTTTCACCTCCGTGGGAACCCTCGGATGATGTGAAGGCGATGCTGGGATTGATATAGCCTTCCGTCAGACCCCATGCACATACAGTACCGTCTTTCTCGCATCCTCGACATGAATCTCCCTGTCTGCCAGCGCGGGAACCGGGAAGCTGTTTATCAGAAGCATGCCTCCTTTCTTCATCTCGCCCCGGCACTTTTCCCACAAATCCGCCATCGGCGGCGGAGCAAGGAAAGCGTACACATAGTCGTATGAGCGTAAATCAAGCTTCCAGAAATCGGCAAAAGCGATCTCAATACGGCCCCCGGAGAAGAATCCGCGCACTTTGGAAACGAGAAAGGGCAATGGACTTATTTCAACTCCTGCAAACCGCCCGAGAGGCCTCTTTTTCGCGAGAAATACAAGGAGCGATCCAAAGCCGCAGCCGAGATCCACGAAGCTGAAAGGTTCATTCTCGGGGAGCTGCTCCAGTATCACCTCATACATGGGGAGACTCGTCGGATAAAACGGGACGCGCGTCCAGAATGTCGGGATATAAACAAGAAGGAGAGCAAGCGCAGCAGCGACTATAATCCATGAAGGAATCTGAAAAACCGTGAGGGCCGGACCGAGAAGGGGCACTGCAAGGTTGAAAATCTGCCAGGGCTTTGAAAGCCGCATCGCCCTGGCGCAGGCGAATGCGACGATCGAATGCGCCAGGATCTGTGCGGGCGGAGCAGAGATGAAATTCCCCGCGAGCAGAGCTGCTGCAAATCCAATCGCCTGGGCCGCGAGAGACCAGAGAAAGAAAGAGACTGGTTTTGGAAGGTTCATTTGACGCGGTTATGTTTGAAGAAGTATTTCAGGAAGATCGGCCCGCACTGAACGTTCATAATATTCCTCGAGCGCGCCTGCCTTGTCTCCGATTCCCACAGCCAGCGATGATTCAGGAATCTTAATCAGAATCCGGTAAAAAATATCGCCCCGCTCGCCGTCCTTTGTCTGAATTCCCGCTTCTTTTACACGAATCTCCGCCCCGCTCTGCGTGCCCTGAGGAATTTTAATCATCGTCGACCCATCGACAGCGGGAACCTTTATGGTTGCGCCGCTTACTGCTTCTTTGACTGTCACCGGGATATCGACAACAAGTCCTTTCGACTGAATGTTCATGAAGGGATGGTAGCTCAGTCTTGCGATGAGAATGAGATCTTCTTCCAGTCTCCCGCGTGACGGAATGTGAATTACACTTCCAGTGCGGACTCCGGAGGGGATGGAGACGGAAATCTTCCGCACACCTTCAGGTTCTGAGACCTCAATGGTTTTCTTGAGACCGGTAATAGCTTCGGTGACGGTGAGCGAAACTTCAATTACGGAGATCTTCTTCCCGAACGACTCCCGGACCTTTCCCGGGATGTGAAGCGCTTTCCGGACCCCGGCATTGAAGCCGGCAGCACGTTCCCTGATCCAGGCCAAGCCTTTACCAAGCTTTTTTCCGGCAAGAGCTGACAGCCCGGCATCTCTTCGCCGATCCCGCCGTATGGCTTCCGCCTGTGCGGCCCGCTCCTGTTCCCGGCGGATTTTCCGGTGCAGAGCTTCATATTTCTCGCGAGCTGAAGGTCCTGCTCTCTGCTGTTGAGTCCGATAGGCCGCATGAGCATAGCCGCGGGTAAACTTTTCAAGCTCGAGATCGTATGCGGAGCGTTTGCCCGCATCGCCCAGGACAGAATACGCATGGGCAATGGCCTTGAACCGCTCGCCTGACATCTCCCCGGGATTGACGTCCGGGTGGTACCTTCGAGCCAGGATACGGTATGCCCGCCTTAATTCGTCCTGTGTCGCGGACTGTCTGACCCCTAATATCTGGTAATAGTTCTCCATACTTACTCGTACCGGGCAGGCTTCAATCAAAAAACTATTGCGTTGAAGCCCTTTCTGCAACTAGAAAGATAGGGTGCAGTTGGTTTAAGTAGTTTGTAGTAATATCACCCCGCGGCCTGACACACGCCAGGATGGCAAATGCCGGGACCGCTGCCCCCTTAAAGGGGCTGTAATGGAGTTCGCTTGTTCTGCCCGAAACGAAAACCTCTTTCTCCTGGCTGGCTCAGGTTTGCTGAAGCCGTCGTAAATAAAGCCGGAATTGTTGATGACGACACTGCCGAGGTCCTCATCAACGCCTTTGCTGCTGTCCCCAGGGATAAGTTCGTGGCCCAGGCCTTTGACAGAAGGGCGCTGGAGGATACAGCCCTTCCCATCGGGTACGGCCAGACAATCTCAAAACCTTCTACTGTGGCACGAATGCTCGGGATCATAGGATTGCGCCCAGGGCTTCGCGTCCTTGAGGTTGGCTGCGGTTCGGGGTACTGCAGCGCTCTGATGGCAGCAGCAGGGGCCCAGGTGTTTGCAGTCGAGTATGTAGGTCTTCTGGCTCAAAAGACCCGGAAGCTTCTCGATGCACTGAGCTTCCAGAATATCCTGATAAGGAGCGGAGATGGACGCCGCGGCTGGGCCGAGCACTCCCCGTTTGACGCGATTATCGTTTCAGCAGCGTTCGAAACAATCGAGCCCGAACTGGTTTCTCAGCTGAAAAATCCAGGCGGACGAATGGTGGCGCCGGTCGGCGACAACAAAGGACAGATTCTCACTCTCTGGGAGGCGAAAGGAGGCGGAGTCACCCTTTATCAGCTTGAGCCGTGCAACTTCGTCGAAGGGCAGTGAAGCCGAAGTGTTTGCCATTTTTCTGCCGGCTATTTTTCCGGATTGTGTCCGGACTCGTCGCTTGTCTCCTTATTACTGCGTGCAGCAGTATGTTTCGCTCTGCCTATTACACCGACTATACGGTTAAGAAAGGCGACACTCTTACAAGAATCGCCGAGCGTTATGGCGTCACACTTCAGGATGTGATGGAGGCAAACGACATTGAAGACCCGAACGAGATAGAAATCGGCCGGAAGCTCCGCGTTCCCCTCCGGGCGTCGAAAACGGGGAAGGCTCAGACAAAGTTCATCCTCGGCGTATCGAAAAAATACATCGGGAATCTCGACTGGCCGGTAACGTCGACGCACATCAGTTCCCCTTTTGGGTGGCGAAACGCGCGCTTTCATGAAGGCATCGACATAAAAGCTGATTATGGAGAAAAAATACGCGCGGCAAACAGCGGCACTGTCCTTTTCAGCAGCGATGGGTTCTCCGGATATGGAAATCTTCTCGTGATAAAAAGCGATGACTCCGTTCTGATGACCATGTACGGACACGCGCAGAAACTCCTTGTCGTGCGCGGGCAGCGCGTAATGCGAGGCGACTTCATAGGGGAGGTGGGCTCAACCGGGCGTTCAAACGGCCCGCATCTTCATTTCGAAGTGCGCGTCAGAAACACTGCGGGGAGATATATCGCAGTCGATCCGCTCGCGTTTTTCAGGTGAAATCGAGTCCTTCCTCGCAGGTGAATACCACTGAAAAAGTCGCAGTCCCTGTCCTTCAAAAGCGTTCAATGACTGGCTTGGTCACTTTCTTTGAATTCCTGATTTATTCAAGGTTACCTCATTTCCCGCCGTTGAGAAAACAGGGCGTCCGGGTCCTGATTTGCGTTTTTTTGTGCGGTTTTACCTATCGCCAAAAATGATGTAATTTATCACTCCTGCGCCCTCGTAGCTCAGTCGGATAGAGCACATGTTTCCTAAACATGGGGTCGTGCGTTCGAGTCGCGCCGGGGGCGTGCCGGATTTTCGATCACTACCGAAAGATGCCTGCCCGACGCAGCACTCGCGTTTAGCGAGGCGAAGTCGGGTTCGAGTCGTCTCGGGGGCGTCAGCGTTTTCCACTCGTATTGCTCGATGCGCGGTACGGGAAAGGTTCGGCACGACGGGCAGATCGAAGCGGGCGAAAGGAGAAGAGCGAGAACGCAGTTCCTTGTCGCCTGATTGTTGCGTCAAACAGCGGCAACTCAGCGCGCAAAATTCTTCTCTTCAAACCGCTTGAGCGAGCTTCAACCTGATCACCAGGTATCAAAACATTTTTGACTTTTCCTGTTTTCACCCAATTTCGGGCATTCGTTCCTGCCTTGCATAGTTGCTTAGCATGCCTCAGTTGTTAAAATCATATCTTCAGCAATTACCTGTGGAGTATTTGTGATTCATACATCAGGGCACCCGCTTGAAGAGATTCCAGGAACAGATGGAGCAGGGCAGGATCCAGAGTGGTCCATATTTGCCAACCTCGAACCACTTCCCCTTTTGCCGGCTGGAGATGCTTTGGAAATATTTTTTGGTCAGCATTTAGCTCCTGCAGTCCAAGAACTGAAAGAGGGCGGCGGTAGAAAACAATTCGTGACCGTGGTCAACGGCTATCAATTTACCGGGAAATCTCACTTTGCAAATGTCCTGGGAGAGATTCTTCGGGACCGGTTACCGTTTGAAGTCGCCGTGCTCCCATTGGAATTGGGTGCGCGCCGAGACACTGATGAGCTGAAACGAAGAGTAGCTGCAGTTGAGGAAGCAATTTCGCAGGGAGTACCCGTCGTAATCATCGAAGGTGCCGATTCTTTTAATCATTGCACAATGAATGGAATTGAATTCGATTGTGTTCTGGATCTGACTGCTGACAGACCCACGCGTTGGCGTAATTATCTTCAAAGATGCGTCTCGGAGGATTCAACATTTAGCAGAGCCGTAGCATGCTTCAGAAAGATTTCTCCATTTATATGTCCGATCATCGCACTAGACAGAGCCATGCGCGAACCAGAATATGCCGGCAAAAGCATGTGCCCTCTTTCTCCCTGGAGCACCTTGTATATTGACAATAGCAGAAAGCATCGCTTGAGCGACGCAGAGTTTGCTTCAATTCTTGACGCAACACTCCTCTTACAATGACTGGGAGTTATTTTGAGACAATAAAGCAGGATTATCAGAAGCAAGGAGAGAGGCTGCCCCATTAATCGTCCTTGATTCTGAGATTGGTGAAGTAATGGAGGTGCTGAAAAAGCGCCTCTATTAGTTCAGCAAGCGTCTCGAAGCGTTCAGGGTCCCCGAACTCGACTTTGAAGCGACCGAAGAACGACTCCTGGGAGCCGTTTCGCCATGGGGATGATTTGGGAGACATCGAGACCTTCACTCCCTGTGCTTGAAACCACGACGCAATTTCGTATGAATCGTACTCACTGCCCTGATCCGAATGAAACCATTCGGGAAGTCGTCCCGCCCGGGCAATCGCATGCACCACGGCTTGCTTGACGAATGCCGCGTCGTGAGAGAGCGATATGTTGAAGCCAGGCGGAACCCAGCTGAACAAATCGAGAACCGTGGCAAGATACACCCAGACTCCGTGCCACGCGATGAACGTGAAGTCGCTCACCCAGACAACATCCGGCGCACAGGGGCTCATTCGAGAAAGAATATCCGGATATGGCGCTGCCTCTCGACCAACATCTTGAGGCTTCCGCGGGGCCTTTGCCCGGCGGGCGGGCTTCAAGCCAAACTTGCGCATCACTCGCGCTGCACGCTTCGCGTTGATCCCGAGCGTAAGGGCGATTCTTCGATACCCATAGCCGGGATGCACCTCCATCACCCGCTCGATCTCATGGCGAAGTTCCTCGTCGCGTTCCGGTAATTTCTTTCGGTAGTACAGGCTTGCGCGAGAGACCCCAAGCCTTCGTGCCGCTGCGCTCTTATTGCCGGCGCCCATCGCGGCGCCGATTTTTTTTATCCAGCTCAGCTTCGTAGGTCAGCCGGCCTATGATCCTCAACAGCGCTTCGTTCTCTCGCTTCAGACGCGAGATCTCCAAAATTTGAGGCCCTTCTCCCTGCGCCTCCCTCTCAAGCCAGGTACGGATCGTAAGTTCGTTTATTCCTTACTCATTGGCAACCTGCGACACCTTCACGCCCCTCCGTATCTTGCCGAGCACTTCCGCGCGAATCTCTGACGAATACCTCTTTCCCATAGACACCCTCTAACAAATTGAGTAGCCAGTGTCTAAATTACGGGGTTCACATCATGCCCCTTGGATCGACGGTGAGCTTCGAAAAAGCCTCTACTCGACGAATCCCATTGAGTCGCTCTGATCAGTTGTGAGAGGAATGATAAGGCGCATCAAGAATTGGCGTTCGCAGGAATCGCAGCAACCGCTCCGCCGGATCACCTCTGCAATTCTTCAGCACAAGAAGACGGCAATGAGAAAGCTTCGAGGTCAGAATCAAAAAACCGCGCTCATCACAGCATTGGGTGCAGTGGTTGACGAGATCAAGAAGGCAGCATGGTAATGAGCAGGTCCACCGTTTCAAATTCTAACGGGAATCGGGACATCTTCGGAGAAACAGTTGGACCATTCATTGATGTCATACAGAGTGCAGCTCCACACATGGAACCGGGAGAAATACGTCTGGTCATGGAGAGAATAGGAAAATTCGAAGTTGCAGCGCAAAAACAATGCTCTATTTAAGTGTCATCACACTAACTTGCCAATATGCATCTAGCTTTTGCCGCATCTTTTGTTTCTCTTCGTTGTAAACTTGTGTTAGTGTCATTCAAACGCAATATCTACTATGACTTAGGTGGTGTGCAAGGGACTAATGAAATTTTGGAAGCAGGTGGTCTATGGCAGAAGTTGAAGGGGCAGAAGGGGCAACCCATGGAGCAGATGACGAGGAAGGCCTTCAAGATTTAAGTGCTTTTTCCATGGGGCCTGGAGTCATGGCGATTGATCCCCATGGCCTTGTCGACAAGCAGGAAGTCTTTGCTGTACGGCAGAGAATCCTAAAAGAATTGTTTGGAGACCTTGCCGAGTATTGCATGATCCCTAAAGGGTTTCATCATTGCCAACTTGAAACCTGTGAGATGAATCTTGATGGTATGGATGATGATTCACTCAAGCATCTTATTGAGCACCCCCAGGGACAGATCATAAATCCACAATATCAGCACCATGAGGCCATACAGCTATTTGGTCTATTGCTTGCCGGTGATCATGTGCTTTGTAAAGACAGAGATCCTTTAAGGCCACTTGTAGGTGCCTATCTGTGTGGACCTCCAGGCTGTGGAAAAACTCATATAATGGCAGCATATGCATTGAAGCTCAGGGAACATCTGGATATTCGGCTTGAGAATTTCTACCGCAATCTGGACGAACAGATCATAGAAATTCTTGCTGAAAAAATGTGCGCAATGGCTAACGACCCGTATGAAGAGAGTGCTAAATCTTATGATCTGGAAAATGATTCAGGCGAAAACCATGTTGCAACTCCCGAGGAAGTATTTGAACAGAGAGTTCAGGGCCTAAAGCAGAGATGTTCATATTTTGATATAAAACCAACAGATGTTCTTTATATAGGATTTGATCCTTTATTTGAATTATGGACAAGTCCTGAAAGAAGTGATGCGCTTGAAGCTCTAATTAAGGTGCCTGTTGTGTTTATCGATGACATGCATCCAAAAGATGATCCTGAACGTTTGGCTCTGATTCAGCATGTAATTGAAAGAAGATACGAAGAAGGACAGCCTGCCACCTTTATAACAAGCAATCGAGACACTGAAAAACTTGTTCAAGGAAATGAGGATTTGGCGCAACGGGTCACAAGCCGTTGCGGTGAGCTTTTTTACAAAATTGATTTTACAGGCTGTGATGACTGGCGTATCACGGTTCGGCAGAGAAAGATTGAAATTGTTCGAAAAAGGGTGCAGGGAATGCTGGCTGAGGAAGGGATAACACCGAAGTCAATCTGATAATCCGAGCGTCAGCGGGTTGATATGTGGAGCTGGCGTGTTGAGGCTTTAAATGGAGGCTGCCCCATTAATCGTCAGGGTTTGAAAGGTGGACTCCAGTCTGGAATGATCCAGACGAGGTTTAAAGAACTTTCGTTCAAGGAGTCCACAAAATGAGTAAAGCGATATTCAACAAAGACAATCAAGCAGAAGGAGTATCTTTTTTCTCAGTGATGAATTCTGAGGCGATTCAGGAGGCTCTCTCTGAGCGAAGCAATCTGGCGGCACTGGCTTTTGGGGGAAGGTCAAACAGGAGAAAACTCTAATTCAGGCTGGTACTAAATAAGGGGGCTGTTCAGGAGCGCGAAGTGTGGGCACAACGATGGCAGTGGAACAGCGAAGGGGAACCGGGATTCGGGCGGCCTCTTCCGCTCTCGATGGCGAGCGATGCGAATGCCAAGGCGTATCCTCCCTGTTCTGAATATAGCGCTCCGCACCCCCTGTTATAGGAAGCCTACTTCTCTATTCCGAGCGCCTTCGCTCTCGCCCCGTAGCTCTTGAAGTCGCGAGAGTACAAATCTTGAAGCAATCGAAGGCAGTTCTCAGCCCGGTGCGTCCAGCCGCCGCCGGCCTTCAACTCCCTGAAGAGTTCATTTCCGTTGTGGATCCGAAGATCGGCAAGGCCGGAGGTCAAAAGATGGGACGCCACAGCGTATGAAGGAACCTCCGGGTGCTGAATCTCCGCTTCGGTTAGTTTCATCACGAAATAGTCGGCAGCGGCGAAATAGGCCAGTTTCGGCGATTTGTTTTTGATGTGTGATCGAACCTCCTCGATAATTCCCGAGAGCTGAGCGCCGAATTCGACCACCGCGTTGTCCGCTATCGCAAACGCGTAGTCGCTGTCTCTGCAGGACTCGATGAACGGGCGAAGGATAGAATCCTCTCTCAAGATAGCTAAACTTACCGGGATTGAATCGAGGTTGGACGCGTTCCGGCAGGCTTGTGCAAATGCATTGTCTCTCGCATGCGCCCTCTCTTCGAACCGGATGCGATCGGCGCCGTAGTAGCGGCAATACTGCTCCTCCGAGATACCTTCTGTTCCGAGTTCGCGTCCATACTGCTGAATATAGGGATGTCCCATGCCCATCCGGAGCACCTGATAGGCGGGGCCGCTGCTCGCTCGCGCCGCGCGGTCGTCGGTAAGAGCAAAGTTGTCGAATGTCATTCCACAGAGATCGGACGTTGCTCCGAGAATCTCGAAGTTCGCCTCGAAGATGCTCCCTCCCAAATAAGGCATCTCTTTGATTGAATCGGTATCGATTCGGGCCAAAAGAATATTAGGGAAGCTCTGATCAAGTCTAAAAAGTGCCTTAATTGAGCCATTCCGGACGG
>CAYQVO010000013.1:0-14221 GCA_964421085.1 uncultured Bdellovibrionales bacterium
CCGGAATGGCTCAATTAAGGCACTTTTTAGACTTGATCAGAGCTTCCTTAGAGCGCTCCGCGGCGCGACGGCCGCGGCCTCCCGGAGGGACGCCCTGCTAATCCCCCAGAAGCGCCACAAGCCCGTCTATATATCCATTAATCCTTGCGATACTCTCGGGAGTTGCATTTACCCCTCGTGAGTTCCTGAACGCTCTTATTTCATCAAGCTGACCTTTAACTGTGTCGTTCAGCTCTTTGTCATACTTCTCTCCAGGAAACTTCGCTTGTACACCCGGAACACCTCCTTTGAAACGTCCCCAGATTTCCGCTGCAATTCTTTCGAGAAGCTGTTGTGCAGTAATCGGTTCGGCCTCCGGCGCCGGAGGCGCCTCAGTCTCCGCATCGGGTTTCAAGCATTCAAGGACAAAGTTGACAGTGTCTGTCTTTTCCGGATCACGGAGCGAAATAATTCGTTCCACTGGTTGAGGCTTTCCATTAAACCGCATCAAGAGCGTATTATCACGGGCATGAGCCTGCGCTGCTGCGTCGCCTTTTCTGAGATCCCTCAGAAGAATCACTGCCTTTTCAAACTGCGCCGGATCGAGCCCCTTTTCTTTGAGCTGCTCGAGTATCTGCGCCTGAATTGTCCCTGCAAATTCTTCAGGTATGTCATCCCTCCCTATAACTTCATCCATTACGCCGGAATAAGCTCTAAGCGCAACCTCGAGAGCTTTTCCCGGGGTTGCTTCAAGATCGACATTCTGCTCAGCAATCTGCTGAGCAACTGATTTATCAAGTGATACTCCTGCGACTCTGGATCCAAGAACTTCAAGAATGCCCTCGGTTGTGGCGGTTGCTTGAAAAAAGAGCATTTCCGCTTCGTGGAGTTCTTTCTCGAGTTCTATCTTCAAAGCGACGGCATTTTCCGGCTTCATCAGCTCCGGATTGGAAATGCATCCTTTCGTTACAATCGCGGCGGCAAGGTCATCGGCCATTTTTGTTTTTTCTTCATCGCTCATGCTTACCGGAGCAAACTTTTTAATAACGGCTGAAATATTCCTGATTAACTTCTGCTGTTCAGGAGTCAGGTCCGGCCCGGCGGCAGGATCTTGCTCAGCATCGGCTGGATCTATTTCAGGCGCATCGGCTGGATCTGTTTCAGGCGCTTCGGCTGCAGGCGTCTCGTGCGCGGCTCCGGATGGATCTGCCTCTGATGGAGCTTCCAGTGCGGGTTCCGAAGGTGAAAACGCCGCAGTGATTGCAACAAAAATACGCGACCTTATGTCAGTCACATCATCGGCCCTTTCCCTGGGCTGGACAAGCCTATCCATGACCGCCTCTGCAATCTTCTTTTGAAGGTCCTCTTTAGCCTTGGGGGATGACGAATCCTCCATGAGTTTACCGCGAATATCGACCGCAAGCTGTGCTCCGTACGAAGCAAGGATTTCCGCTTCCGACCATGCCCTTGGACCTTGACGTAATGGCGCAGCGTAAGTTTTGTAAGGCTCCTCGTCGATTCCTTTGAACGCATTCTGAAGTTCAGACGCTATCTTCCTGTCAATGCACATTTCCCGCCGCGTGTCATTAACCAGCGTGTTGCTATCTGCGACTCCTGTTGATGCCGTCTCTATGCTGTTGCTCTCATTACTTCGACTATTTTTGACATCTTTTTTTGAATTTTGACCTGGAGTTTCGAAAACGTCTGCCATACTGCCTCTCAATAACGAAGTAAAACCAAAAATTTTCCCCCGCACGGCTGAGAAACCCGAAAGGAAACACCATTCGGACCGCGCTTCTTTTTCAGGTTATGGAGTAACCCGCCGGGCGCGTTGCATTATTTTAAGAAAATATTTGATTTCCCCCTCAATAGTTCGAGGGATAATTTCGGAGCTTTCCTGATTAATCTTAATAACTGGCGGCTGATTGTCATTGTTGGAGAACGCTCCACAGAAATTTTCGTAGAGAACCCCATCCTGTTCCGAGGTAATACGCCATTAAGTTTCACTTTCTCAACGTCCCTGAGTTCGGCGCCTGTATTTTCGCCGAATATCTTCATGGATTTCTGAGAAACCAGACCGCAACGGTCAAAGCTTTCGGTCCCAATGATGCCGGATGTCCGTCTGTCAAGTTCGAAACCGGGCTTCGAAAGATTTCAGTTGAGGGTACGAATCTTTCGGATGCCGTAACCTGGTGCGTATTCGGCGATAGAGACGACCTTGCGGATCTTCCCGTGGAAAGTCAGTTCAAATACTGCTGCCTGGAGCGGGGCGCTGTTGCCGATCCTGCGGTGCTGCAGCCCGGGGAGAAGTGGTTCTGCATTCGGAGGATAAAAGTCCTGTATTTCAGTTCGGCGGTCCCCTTTCGATTGTAACATTACCGCAAAACCGTGATTTTTCCCCAAAGTATTGACATTTGGAAGATCGAAAGGATGATTGGTCTGCGAGAACATCTTTAACCAACACGTTTTTCTGGAGAACTTCGTATGGCCGGTAAATTTCGTTTCACATTCGGACCCTGGAATATTCACGAAGGTGCAGACCCGTTTGGACCAACCGTGCGCAATTCAATAGCTTTTGCTGCGAAGCTCAAGATGTATAAAAAGCTCGGATTCGACGGCGTGCAGTTTCATGATGATGACGCAGTGCCCGAGATGAACAGCCTGAAGGCCCCGCAGATTATCAAGAAGGCGTCGGCAGTAAAGCAGATGCTGAAAAAAGAAGGCCTTGCTGCGGAATTTGTCGCACCGCGGCTCTGGGAGGATCCCCGCACAATCGACGGGGGTTACACCAATAACGATCCTAAGCTGAGAAAGTATGCAATTGAGAGAAGCCTCAGGGCCATAGACATTGCGAACGCCCTCGGGACAAAGCTCATCGTGCTGTGGCTTGCCCGCGAAGGCACTTATATCCGTGAATCCAAGGACAGCCGGCAATGTGTACTGTGGCTGGTGGAAGCCATCGACGCCATGCTCAAGTACGATCCGGAGATTCGGCTTGCGATCGAGCCCAAGCCGAATGAGCCTATGGATCAGGCCTATATCCCGACAACCGGTCACGCGCTTGCGCTTGCGCAGCTCTGCGTCGATCCGGACCGCGTCGGAATCAACATTGAAAGCGCCCACGCAATTCTTGCCGGCCTCGATCCCTCGGACGAAATGGGCTTTGCCCTCGCGTTCAACAAGTTGTGGACTGTGCATCTTAACGATCAGAATGGCCTGAAATTCGACCAGGACAAGACTTTCGGGGCGGTTGATCTCCGCAGAGCTCTGAACCAGGTCCGGATTCTCGATAAATACGATTACGGGAAAAACGGAGAATATGTAGGTCTCGATATCAAGGCCATGCGCACGCAGAAAGCGCCTGCGACAACTCACCTTTCAAACAGCCGGGCAGTCTTCCTGCGGCTTCTCGAGATCAGCCGGAGCCTTGACGACAGGAAGATAGCCGGAATGGTCGGACGGCGCGAATATGAAGAGCTGGAGATGTATGTGCTCAGCAGTCTGACAGGGAAGAAGAGGTAAATCCCTGTTGAACTCATAAGGAGGCCCTCTGCACATCGAAGGGCCTCCTTATTTCGAAACTCACCGTCCTTTCCCCGCAGGCGGGCCTGAAGAACCGTGAAACCGCTGCCAGGCTCCCCTGTGCGACGTCACTCCCTTGAATGATCTATCGCCCCTGACTCCAGGCGGAGCGACATGCCCGGGTTGGCTGGGTTGCCTGGGCACCCACATAAGATTGCCTTTATCCCGCCACTTCGAATGATCCCGGTGACGGTCCTTATGGTGGTCTTTGCGCCACCGGTCGTGATGCCGGTAATGATCATACTTCGGGTTGTGCCGGCACCAGGTGGAGCAGGGATATCCGCTGAACACGGAAGTGCCGTAATATCCGCCATAGTACGACGGCGACCCATAGTGCGAGTACGGATAGCTGTATGGAAAATACGGTCTGTTATAGAGATCGTGACTCGACGTGTCAGTGGGAGCGCAGGACCAAAGCGCGGCAGAACACGAAAAAAGCAGCAGGGATCTCACTATGCTTTTCATGGTTCAAGTATACCTCAAAGGCATAGTCGCCGGCCCGAACAGTAGAACAGCCGTTTCTACCGGCGAAAATGGGATGTCAGTACCCCAGATTCGGCGCCAGCCATCTCTCGACTTCGGCTGCCGTCATTCCTTTTCGTCTCGCATAGTCTTCGACCTGATCCCTGTCGATACGGCCGAGGCCGAAGTAACTGGACTGCGGTGCGGCGAAGTAGATTCCGCAGACTGACGATGCCGGGGACATTGCATAACTCTCGGTCAGGGAAACCCCTATCTTCTCCTCCGCGCCGAGCAGATCAAAGATCGTCCCTTTCTCGGTATGATCAGGGCAGGCAGGATATCCAGGCGCAGGCCTTATTCCCGGATACTTCTCTTTGATCAAGTCCGCATTCGTCAGGACTTCATCAGGCGAGTATCCCCAGTAAGTCGTCCTGACCTGGACATGAAGATACTCTGCAAGTGCTTCCGCCAGCCTGTCCGAAAGGGCCTTGAGCATTATCGAACTATAGTCGTCAAGGTCTTCCTGAAACGCGGCGGAAACGGCGTCAACTTCGCGTCCTGCGCTCACTGCAAAAGCGCCTATATAATCGGGGATTCCCGTCTCCTTTGGCGCGATAAAATCCGCAAGAGCTTTATTTGAGCTCCCTTCGGTCTTTTTCATCTGCTGCCGGAGGGTGTGGAGCTGAACAAGCACTCTCTTTCTGTCTTCTCCGGCATAAACCTCAATATCGTCAAAACTCACCGTGTTGGCTGGAAACAGGCCGAAGACTGCCCGTGGCTTGATCAGCTGCTTCTGCGAAATCTCTTTCAGCAGGTTTCTTGCGTCATCGTAGAGTTTTTGCGCCTGCGCGCCGTAGACAGGGGAGCTGAATATTCCGGGGAAACCCCCCTTCATCTCCCACGCCAGGAAGAAAGGGGTCCAGTCGATGAATTCGCTCAGCAGCTCGACATCAACATCAAGCACTGTTACTCCCGGCTTGTCCGGCTTCACAGGCCGAAATTCCTTCCAGTCGATGCGGAACCGGTTCTCTCTTGCTTCGGCAAGCGTGCAGTATTTTCTCTCGCCTGAACGTGAATCGTGATCCCTCCGGATGCGCTCGTAATCCGACGACACCTGTCTGAAAAACTCTTCTCTTTTCGTGCGATCCATAAGCCCGCTCACCACGGGCACGGCGTGAGACGCATCCAAAACATGAATAACAGGCCCTTTATATTGAGGCGCTATTTTTACCGCAGTATGACGCTTCGAAGTAGTCGCGCCTCCAATAAGAAGAGGAATCTTCATCCCCTGCCGTTCCATCTCCGAAGCCGCAAAAACCATTTCATCCAGAGAAGGAGTGATAAGGCCGCTCAGGCCGATTACATCGGCGTTTTCTTTCTTTGCGGCAGAAAGGATGTTATCGCACGGCACCATGACCCCAAGGTCGTGCACCTCGTAGCCGTTGCACGAAAGAACGACGCCGACGATATTTTTCCCGATATCGTGAACATCGCCCTTCACTGTCGCAATCAGGACCTTTCCCGCGCTTTTCCGCTTCTCAGTCTTTTCCGCTTCAATTTCAGGGAGAAGAACAGCGACCGCTTTTTTCATTACGCGCGCGCTTTTTACAACCTGCGGAAGAAACATCTTTCCGGAACCGAAAAGATCTCCGACAACCCGCATCCCGTCCATAAGGGGACCTTCAATCACCTGGAGAGGTCTCTCGAAGAGCGTCCTTGCTTCCCGTATGTCATCGTCCAGGAAATCAACGATTCCGTGAACAAGCGAATGGGTAAGCCTCTCATTCACAGGCTTCTGCCGCCACTCGTTCCGCTCGCCGTTTATTTCGTCTTTTTTTCCGGGCTGAACCGTAGCCGCATACTCTATGAGTCTCTCCGTGGCGTCAGCTCTTCGATTCAGGACAAGATCTTCAACGCGCTCTTTGAGTTCGTCCGGAATATCCTCATAAACGGCGAGCTGGCCTGCGTTGACAATACCCATATCCAGGCCTGCCTGAACTGCGTGATACAGAAATACCGAGTGGATCGCCTCTCGGACAGTGTTATTTCCGCGGAACGAAAAAGACAGATTGCTGATTCCGCCGCTCACTTTCGCGCCTCGGAGGTTTTCCTTGATCCACTTTGTGGTTCTTATGAAATCAACGGCGTAATTATTGTGATCATCTATTCCTGTTCCGACGGCGAGAACGTTGGGATCGAAGATGATATCGTGCCTCGGAAACCGGACTTCATCAACAAGGAGGTGGTAGGCCCTGTCTGCTATTTCAATCCGCCTCTCGAACGAATCCGCCTGTCCCCGCTCATCGAAAGCCATAACGACGACGGCAGCGCCGTACTGGCGCACCTTCGCGGCCTGCTCTTTGAAAACCTGCTCTCCCTCCTTGAGGCTTATGGAATTCACGATTCCCTTGCCCTGCAGGCATTTAAGGCCGGCTTCTATAACGGACCATTTCGAAGAGTCCACCATTACCGGAAGCCTGGAAATATCCGGTTCCGAGCCGGTCAAGTTCAGAAATTTCACCATCATACGCTCGGAGTCCAGCAGCGCTTCGTCGAAATTTACATCGAGAATCTGCGCGCCGCCCTCGACCTGATCCCTTGCCACCTGAAGCGCTTCTTCGAACTTTTCTTCCCTGATGAGTTCTGCAAAGCGGATTGACCCGCTGACATTGGTCCTCTCTCCGATGTTCACGAAATTGCTGAGCGCGCTTACCGTCAGCGGTTCGAGTCCGCTCAAGTGAAGTCCCGGTCTCTTCGCCGGCGCTTTCCTGGGCTCATAGCTGCCGGCCCACGAAGACACCTCCCTGATATGCTCCGGGGTGGTTCCGCAGCACCCCCCGATTATGTTTACGAGGCCGCTTTTCGCAAAGTCCCGCACCAGTCTGCCGAACTCTGCTGCAGTTTGATCGTACTCACCGAATTCGTTGGGAAGCCCTGCGTTCGGATAAACGATGACAGGAAGATGAGAAATCCTGGAAAGTTCCTGAAGAAAAGGCCTGAGTTGTTCTGCGCCGAGAGCGCAGTTGAATCCGACACTGACAATGTGAGGCGAGTGGGTTACTGAAATGAAGAAAGCTTCGGCTGTCTGCCCTGAAAGGGTCCTGCCGCTTGCGTCCGTTATGGTGCCTGATACTGCAATCGGCAGATTCCGGCCGATTGAACGGAAGAACTCGTCTGCCGCATACAGAGCCGCCTTTGCGTTCAACGTATCAAAGACAGTTTCTATCAGAAGAAGATCGACCCCTCCTTCGACGAGCCCTCTTATCTGCTCCCGGTATGCAGATGCGAGCTGATCGAAGGTTATGTTTCGAAGAGATGGATCGTTCACATCGGGAGATATCGAAGCGGACCGGTTAGCAGGACCGATTGAGCCTGCGACATACCTCGGCTTGTCGGGCGTTTTCTCTGTCCACTCGGCAGCAGCCTTCACTGCGATTCCGGCTGCGGCAAAGTTCAGGTCAAAGACGGCGCTTTCGAGCATATAATCGCTCTGGCTTACAGCCTGGCTGTTGAAAGAATTCGTCTCAATGATGTCGGCGCCCGCTTCGAGGTAATCATTGTGAACTTTCCCGACTACCTCAGGTTTTGTAAGACACAGTACATCGAGGTTCCCTTTGAGATCTTTCGGGTGATTCTGAAACTGCTTTCCGCGATAGTCTTTCTCTGAAAGCCTGTATCCCTGGAGCGAAGTGCCCATTGCGCCGTCGAGGACCAGTATCCTCTGCTGTAAAAGCTCTGAAATGGGAGGAAGAGTTCGCATATCACAGCAGGGTAACACACCCCGCGGCCGGGTAAAACGCGGCTGTTTTTCCCGCAGGGGCGCCGCCGTTCCGGGCTAAACCAGCCCTCTCGACTCCAGAATTCTTCGAATCGCTTCGACGTCTTTCGGATCCGCGAGCCTCGGATCGGCGTGTCCGGCGGCTATGCGGCGGGCTCGGGACAGCTCTCTCGTCAGATCCGACTTTTTCGGCGGTTTCACAAGAAAACCGCTTGCACCTGCTTCGAGACATCCGATGAGAGCGTCGGATGTGCCGTATGCGGTCAGAACTATGATGGGCATCTGCTGAAACTTCGGATTTGAACGAACAGCTTCTATAAGCTGCTTCCCGTCCATAACAGGCATCTTTATATCGGTCACCATGCATGCATACTTCTCAGGATCTGATTCGAGCAGATCCAGCGCTTCTTTCGCGGAAGCTGCACCGTCGACATGCGCATATCCGATCTCTTCGATGAACAGGGAAATTACATACCGTGGAGAATCAAGATCCTCCACCACAAGGATGGGAAAACCATCTTCTTTGTGAGGGTGCTCCCTGCGGAGCTTCTGCAGAATCTTCTGGACCTGGTCAAGAGCGTCTTCTCCAACAGCGACTTCCGCACCCATCAGCCTTGCTTCGCCCACTTCGAATTCTTCATCTGAAGACAGATCGAACATCACAAACGGCGCTTCAGGGATTCCCGTCCAGAGAAGATTGGCAAGCTCTCTCTGATCACGGAGTGAGATATTTCTCTGCACGAAGATCGCGGCGAAATCGGATATTTTCAGCCACTCCTTTGCCGTCTTTGTGGAAAGAGTAACTTTGCAGCGGAAACCCGCGTCGCTGCACAGCTTCTCCAGGAGATCTGATTCAGTGCTGTCGACTGAGAGAATCATTACGTCAGGCATTATCAGTCCTCTTCCTGTTCGCTCGTCAACGAGACTCGAAGTTCCAGAACCTGTTTCTGCAGCGCCGACACCAGGCTTGAAAGCTCAACGGTTCGACCCGCAGTTTGACCTGCGCTGTGAAGCAGGTGTTCTATCTCCCTGGAGATCCGGCCTATCTCGGACAATCCAAAAAAACCCGCGCCGCCCTTTATCCTGTGAAACCCGACCTGCAGGGAATGAATATCGGAAGATTCCGGATCCATCTGACCTGAGCAGAACCGGACAGCCTCATCGACCCGGCCGGTCACTTCTTCGATAAAGACCGTGTAGGCCCGCCGGAGAGAGGGATCGAGTGGTAAGTCATTTTGTCCCATTGCACTGAATAAGATCGGTGTTTTTTACAGTCCCCTTAAGCCCAAAAAAAGGCCCATCGTTCACATATCCGGCCTGCTGCCGGAGCTCGGGCGCCAGGTATCAACTTTGCGTATATGTTGACTGAGACGGAACTTTTTCAAATATGAAGAACATGTTATAGGAATTCATGGAAGGCCACGCTTGCCTGGCCGACGTAGCCCTGGCAAAGTCGGGTCGTGGCCGATTATCGAGGATATATAATGAAAAAATTTCTCCCGGTCATCGTTTTCGTCATTGTCGCCGCTGCGGTGCTCTTCTTTGTGTTCCGTTCAGAGCCGTCAAAAACCACCGTTACCGGCGGCACTTCAACTGCCCCGTCTCAGGATGAGGCGGCCGTTAAAGGCGGCGCCGGTCAGGCGCCGGATATCCAGGCTGGAGATGATGCCGAGGAGGCCGCCGATGGCGAAGAAAGCATGCCCGAGGAGGTAAAGTCGGCTACCGAACTGTATTCCTCCGCAGATCAGGCGCTTGAAGCAGTCAAGAAAGCCGCGACTGAGTATGATGATCTTGTCCTTGAGCAGTTCACTCATCCGGGTCCCGACTGCACATGGTGCGATCAGTTTTACGGGCAGGTGAAAGACTTCATGAGGTCTCCTGAGACGTCTCAGGAAACCAGGGGCTACTATGCCGAACTTCTCGCGGTGAGCGGGCGTGTCGACAACATTTCAACACTCGTCGATTCCATAAAGAACGCAAAGGACGCAACTGAAGCAGACACATATTCCGAGGCACTTGAGCTTTCTTCCGGCGGAGACGATGTAGTGCGGTTCCTCGGCGCGCAGATGGATTCAAACAATGAAGCGGTGCAGGAAGCGTCGATTGCTGCAGTTACCAATCAGGGAACACGGCTTGCGGCTGAACTGCTCTATAATCAGACAGTGAAGGCCGGCGATGCTGACGGCTACTATTCCCGGGGCATCGGCCTTGGAGAGTTTATTCCCGATCCGGAAGCTCTTCCCTATCTTCAGGAACTCGTTAAAAAGCAGGATCAATACTCTCCTCTCGCCGTCAAGGCTCTTATCAACTCAGGGATGGATGGTCTCAGACTTGTGTTCGACGAACTCAATTCAATCAAGGATCCTGAGGTCATCAAGAAAATGCTCAACGGCGCCGGGGATCATGTAAATTATGAAGAAGGCGTGGAGGGATATCTTCAGACGGTCAGCGAAACATTCCGGCAGCCTGCGCTCGTCGATTTCGCGAAGAAAACGCTCGAGGAATTTAAAAGTTCCGCCGACGAAAGTGCCGATGAAGACATGAACATGTCCATCGACCCGTCACTGGGAGAAGGGGAGGAAGATTCTCCGGAAGAAGGCTAGTCCTTCATGACAGAAAATTCCGTTCAGAAACTCCGCGAGTGGTGTACGCGAATCTATACCCGGTACGGGCATATGCTTGCGTGCGTCACCGCATTTGTTCTGCCGCTCCGCCTGATATTCGCGTACTGGACCGTGTTCCCGCTCCTTGCGCTCTGGCTCGCCTCCGGCAGGAGAGCGGAAGGGGAACAAAATAATCCGGCACGTTCGAAAATCCCGGAAGCGTTTCTTCTTCTTGTGCTTGGGTTTGCCGTAATCTCTGCGGTCGGGCGGGCACCGTTGAACAGTCTCAGGAGCTTTGCGACTCTCCTTTGTTTTTCGGGGGTCCTTTTCGCCTTCCGTTCGCTCACTGAACAAAATGGAACTAAACCTCTTCTTTATTCTCTTGTCGCGGGACAGACTCTGGCCGCAATAAACTCCTTCATTGCCGCAATTCTCCCCGGTATTTATCCCCGGTTCCTGACCGGCAAGGTGAGTGAATCCGGACAGCTTGGTATCACCCTTTTTATCGCTCTTGGCCTTATCATCTCGGAGCTAAAAGCGGTACCGGACCTTCGCGAAAAGATGTTGAAATATGCCCCGCTTGCGGCTTTATCCGGCTTTTTGCTGTGCATTCTTTCTGTCTTCTCCGCTCAGGAGCTGTCGCGAAGTGTTTTCCTGACATCAAGCGTACTGGCTGTTGTTACGCTGCTGCTTGCCGTGTGGATCTGGATGGAATCCGGAAGAACATTTCCTCACGCGGCATCGCCCATACTCTTCTTTTTTTCTCTTCCCTTTATGACTGCTGCTCTTCTGAGCAATCTCAAGCGGGGCCCCTGGGCAGGAGCGCTGGCCGGGCTTATCGTATGGGCGTTCCTTTATTCCCGCCGTCTGGTCGTGGGCATTATTCTTCTCGCTGCAGTTCTGGTTTTCACGTTTGCACCGCTCAGGACGAGGCTTCTCCAGTCTCCCGAGCACTTTTTCATCACAGGAGGCCGGAGCGAGATATGGCAGATTGGGTCGGAACTCGCTCTGAAGTACCCGCTTGGGCTCGGGCTCAAGAACAGCAAGTATCTTCAGGACTATTCCACCACCATTCCTGCCGAACTGAGTCACTTCCACAATAACTTTCTCAATATTACCGCGGAAACGGGCTTTCTCGGGCTTGGAATTTTCATATGGTGGCTTTGGGTCGTTCTCGCCCATGCGTTCAATGTGGCGCATGAAAAGGCCGTCGCGCGAAGCATCGGGTGCGCAATCCTTTCCTGGCAGACTGCCGGACTTGTGGAATACAACTTCGGAGACAGCGAAGTGCTGCTCGTAGCGCTTGTTGTAATCGGTGCGCTTGGGAGTATTCCAAAAACAAAACCGCTCGACTGAAGCTCTCCGCAGGTTCTGCAGATCCGGACTGCCGCGGGTCTGATGCAGCGGCGCCATTCGGGTTTGACGCAGGGGTGCGCCCTACCTCTCCCGCGAGAGCCTCTGCATCAGCCCGATATCGTCATTCATCTTCCGCTGGATCTCACGCAGGCTGCTCTGCACAGCAGATACTTCGCGCACTGAAGCAGCCTTTTCGAGGTGAGCCTTCAGCATATTCATGTCCCTTCCATCCGACGTCCGGGCGGGGGAAGGGCCGAATGCCACAGCGGAATGTTGAGTACCCTGGTACGCCTGATACATCCGGTCGCGGTTCCCGATCAGCCCCTGAATCCGATTGTATTCGGTCCGTATGTTCCCTTTGACAGACTCGAGTGCGCGCTCGCGGTTTTGCACGAAATTCTCCTCCTTCCGGACTATGGCAGCCGGGGCAAGCGATGCTTTCACTGTCGTTGATCTCTTCTCGAGTGACGCAAGCTGGGTCTGCAGCAGGGCATGCTGCGAGTTCTTCGCGCTGAGCTCGTCCTGAAGCTGTTCAATCCGGGAAGTTGCCGTCTGAATCTCCTGCTCGAGCCGGGCTGCTTCGGCGCCGGCCGATGCAAGTTCGTTCCGCATCCTGCTGTCGTCAAACGGCGGTACGTCCTCTTTCTGAATCACCGGCCTCTCATTCTGCAGAATCGCTACCCGCTCCTGCAGGGCGGTGATTTCGCCCCGACGTTCATTTTCATTCAGTTCACACTGCGCTTTGACTTTTTTTTCAGCTGCACTCACTTCTTTCGAGCAGTCGACAGGACCGCCGGACCACACAAAGTCCGTGTCTGCATACCTTGATTCATTCTTCTGAAGGTCCCGTTCCCTGATTCCCGTCCCGCACACCTTTCCATCCCGCATCTGCTGAATGATCTGCGTCTTCTCCCTGAGTTCGTCCTCCAGACCCTGAACCTGCCGGTTCAGGCTGTCAACATTCATCTCGAGGTCGGCGATATAGTCGATCACCCTGTTTCCTTCGGAATCCACCCTGTATGCGCGGCCATCGGAAGTGCGGCCGAATTTCGCCTCCTGTGCGGAAACGACGGATACGGCGATGACCAGAAAGGCTGGAAGGATAGAAGCGTGCTTCATGAGTACCTCCGTTATGGAACGGGAAAAGGATAGCATCGGCAGAGGGAGAGCGGCAGGCGGAAATTGTCTTTTTACTGCACCTCCAGCAGCACAGATCCCCAGCTGAGGCCCGCGCCCACGACTGCGACAAGGATTCGCTGGCCCCTCTGCAGCTCATCCCAGTGGGACGCGATAACTACGGCGCAGCCGGCACCCGCCTGGTTTCCGATACTCACCACGTTGAACCAGTGATTTTCGTCGGGGATATGCCGGTTTCCGGTAATCTGCCTCAGCATCGTGAAGTTTGCCTGATGCCCCACGAAAATGTCCTTTGACCAGTCGATGCCGTGTTTTTTCTCGAACACTTTGATAAGACGCACTGTCTGACGGACCGAAAAATCTCTTATAGCTCTCCCATCCTGCCAGAAGTGCCCGAAGCGATTTATCCTGACAGCTCCGACTCGGCTGCAGTCAGAGGAAAAGAATGTGTCCTTCACAATCAGCCTGCCTTTCCTGCGGGGAGAGACAATCCATGCTGCCGCGCCGTCTCCCCAGATCGCGCCGTCCGATCTCTCGTTATAATCGACCTTCTGGCTTATCGTGGCTGCTGCAATGCAGAGAACATAATCAGGAAGCTCTTCTTCCCGGAAGTTCCGAAGATAATCCATCTGAAGGGCAAAACCGGGGCACGCACTGAACACATCGTACGCATCGCAGTTGATATCCAGTTCGCGCGCAATTCTGCAGGCTTCCGGCTGATTAAGGACAGTCGGCGTGCAGCAGTTGACAATTACCCGGCCTATCTCTGAAGCTTTCACGCCTGCAATCGCCAGAGCATTTGCCGCCGCTTCAACTCCCAGCTTTGTCGTGTTTGTGAGTGCCGCCTTCCGGGCGCATCTTGGATCGACGTTCATTGTCTTCTTGATATACTCGAGAGGCATCGATACAACCCGTGACTCTATGCCGATTTTGTCAACGATCCACTCCGCGGTCGTATCTACTCCGATATCCTCGATGAACTGGTTGGTGACTTCGGTCTTTGCGTGGCTGTAACCCATCCCTATAACACTCAGCATCGCCACTCCTCCTATACTGCAAGAAAAACATAACCAAAACTTACGCCGGCTCCGAGCTGAACCATCAGCACCTGGGAATGGGAATTGATTTCGTCCCAGTGACCGGCAAGAACCGAACCAGCGTATGGGCTCAAACTGTCGCCGAGGAATTCCGAGTTCGTCCAGAAATTCTCCTGCCTGAATCCTTTTTCGCACAGCATCGAGCCTATTGTGTCTTCGAAAAGAGGAGGAAGAATCACCTTTATCTCGTCTTTGGCCGGCTGAACATCCTTTGCGCTCAGATCGGT
>CAYQVO010000013.1:14231-41665 GCA_964421085.1 uncultured Bdellovibrionales bacterium
GCGATCGCCAGCGTGCCCAGAGGCTCGAACGAATTGGTGCTGCGGATGGACTTGACCATCATCATCGTGCCGTCCTCGTCCGCGCGGTTGATCCAGACGCTCCGGCCGCCCGCGCGCTCCGCCAGCGCCAATACGGCGCTCAGATCGGTCAGCATCAAATCCACCCATCTTCGCACTGAGTCGTCTGATGGAGGCGTGCCGATTTTAATATGTCCGTAAAGATCTATTGTCAGAAAATCGGGAAGGGTCGGAAACGTCCGGGAAGCCGCCGCAACTACTCTCAGTTTTCCCGGATTTCTTGTCGAAACCGCGAAAGCTGACGCGGCATCGCCGAAATAAGCTGCTTCCGGGCCCTCACTGTAATTTACGCTGTTTGTGACGGTATTAGCGGAAACGCACAGCACATAATCCGGAATCCGTTCATCTTTCCACTGCATTATGTTGCTCAGTTGAACGGCGAGCGAGCTTCCTGCCGAATTAATTTCATAGGATACGCCCTTGAGCCCGAGACCGCCGGTGATTCGCTGCGCCTCGCTGGGTGTGGTGACATACGGTGTGGCGCTGTCGCCGATTATGAGACCAAGCTGCTCAGGCCGCAGTCCTGCTGCAGAAAGGGCGTCCCTTGCCGCCTTCACGCCGAGATCGGCAGGGGTTGCCGTGACAAACTCCTCAACCTTGTAGTTATCCTGATTTCCCGTCTCTTCAATATACTGAAGAGGGAGACACGTTCGTCTGGCTTTCACCTTTGCACCGGGAAATTCCCGCGAGAAATCGTCCCCCTTCCTGATCTTGATAAGCCAGTCATTGTGAATGATCGTCTCCGGAAACGCGCATCCAACTCCGATTATGTTGAGCAACTTCGAAACTCCTGTAACGAAAAGAATAAGTTTTCACGGGCGAAAGAACCGCGCCTGCCCGCATTGTCCTTATAGCAGAAATTCTGCGGGATGTCCTGTCGGCAGGCAGTCGCTTCAAGCCGTTGGAATTTTTGCTTTTTTGATGCATGTAGTAAAATCGGACTGGTGGATGGAAAAAAATGGTCGAGTACAATTCCTGGGGAAAGGACATCGACAGTGAAGCGCATCAACAGATGCGTAATGCCTGTTCTCTGCCCGTGTCGCGGTTCGGAGCCCTTATGCCCGATGCCCATGTCGGATACGGTCTTCCAATAGGGGGTGTTCTGGCGACGAAAGATGCCGTGATTCCATATGCCGTCGGCGTCGATATAGCGTGCCGTGTCATGATCAGCGTTCTCGACGTCCCCCCCGCAAAGCTCCAGAAGGACGCGGCAGTATTTGAAAAGGTGCTTCAGGACGAGACCCGTTTTGGGGTCGGCGCAAAGTGGAAAAACCGCAGAAGTCATCCCGTAATGGACGAGGACTGGGAGTTTGCGCCGGTCGTCAAGGGGCTCAACGATCTCGCCTGGTCCCAGCTTGGAACAAGCGGATCGGGAAATCATTTTGTCGAGTTCGGCCTTCTCGCTCTCGACAAAGCGGCAGCCGATCTGAAAGAAGGTGTGTATGTCGCTGTCGTCTCGCACAGCGGTTCCAGGGGCGCGGGAAACCAGATCGCGACTCATTACTCGAAAATCGCATCGTCCCTGAACAGGGAACTGCCGAAGGACTTGAAGCATCTTGCCTGGCTTTCAATGCGTGAAGATGGAGAAGAGTACTGGAAAGCCATGAATCTGATGGGAAAGTATGCATCGGCAAACCATCACCTGATTCACGAGGGAATTATCAGGAATCTCGGATGCCTTCGGCTGTTTGTTCTGGAAAATCACCATAACTTCGCCTGGAAAGAAGTGCATTATGGCGAAGAGCTGATTGTACACCGCAAAGGCGCCACCCCTGCAAAGAAAGGGGTAATGGGCTATATCCCGGGCTCGATGGCTGATCCTGGTTTCATTGTGGAAGGCAAAGGCGTGGCCGCCTCCCTTGATTCCTGCTCTCACGGAGCAGGAAGAAGAGTCTCAAGAAGGGCCGCTCGTAAAGCTTTCACAAGGAGAATGCTCGACGAGTATCTTCAGGAAAAGGGAGTGCGATTGATTTCTGCCGGGCTTGACGAGGCCCCGCAGGCGTACAAAAACATTGAAAACGTAATGCGGGATCAGCAGATGCTTGTAAATGTAAAAGGATCTTTTCAGCCGAAAATAGTAAAGATGGCTCCTGCAGGAGAACGTCCTGAAGATTGATCCGTGAATTCATGAATCCAGGAGAATGTTGATCCGGATGTATCCGGTGATCGATGTCATGCTTTCTCCAGCGCTAATATGCCAGTGTCGAAAGTCTGCACGAAATTTTCAGGATAAATCATGAGAGACAGAACGCTCAGGAAGATAAAGCGTGCCGTCAAACGGAGCCTTTCAGTTAATCCGAACCGGGTCGTGCTCAAAGACCGGGTCAGAGTCATTCCGGAAGACGAGGAGGCTTTCGTCCAGCAGTGGATCAATGTTGCCGACAATGTGCGGAGACACGAGGGATTCATTTCCATGGCCCTGTATCAGGACAGGAAACCGAGAGAAGAGTCAGGCGGATTTGTGAGCGTCCTGGTGTGGCAGAGTCTTGCACAGCTTGAAAAAGCTCTGACAAACGAAAATTTTCTCCAGGAGGCTCCGCCTGAGCCCGGGGTGAATTGAGTACCTATAGACTCTTTACGAACACTCTTACGCCGTTGAGCAGCATCTCCACGGCTATAGCGGTGAGGACAAGGCCCATAAGTTTCTCGATTGCCGTCGTCCCCCTTTCTCCGATAAGTCTGGTAATCCGGGCGCCGAACGAGAGGATAACAGAGGAAATCATCACTGCAAGTGTAAGCGCGGCAATCCATTCAGGAAGCCTTTCGGGGGCTTTTGATACAAGAAGAAGCACGGTTGCAATCGCGGAAGGGCCGGCAATAAGAGGGACAGCCAGCGGGACAAGGAACGGCTCGCCTTCAGGAATACCGCCGAACAATCCTTCTTTCGTCGGAAATATGATTCTGATGGCGATGAGAAAAAGAATTATCCCGCCGGATATACCGAGCGATGTTTCTGAGATCTGAACCCAGCTCAAAAACCGGCTTCCAAAGAGAAGAAAAATAAGGAGGACTGCGAAAGCGATGAGGCACTCGCGGAGAATGACCCGCAGTCGTTTCGATTCGGGGACATTCCGCAGAACTATCGTAAAAAGCGGAATCCCGCCGAGCGGATCCATGACGATGAAAAGAAGAACGACTGCCGATATGAAAGTTATTTCCACGATACTCGCCCGCGACAGGCGCGGCCCTCTTGTTCAATTATCAACAAATCCGGAGGGTCTATCTGCAGAACTCCTCAATCACCGAGTCCGCGACCAGGACTCCCTTCCAGGTAAGCTGCACTTTTTTATCGTCGCGCGCAATAAGCCCGGAAGAAATCAGCGGCTTCATTACATCCTCATAATCTTCCACGAGACTTCGCCCGAAAAGCCTCCGGTATTCGCAAACCTGCACCCCGTCCAGCTTCCTCAAGCCCATGAAGAAGAACTCGAATCTCGCCTCCTCTTCGTCCAGCCGTTCCTCCCAGCTTTGAACGATTTCATCGCGCTCCAGGCGCTCCATATACCGCGCCGGATCCGTATAATTCCCCCACCGCACGGGCGAGTCCTTTCTTAGGAAACTGTGGGCGCCGGCGCCAATGCCGAGATAATCCCCCCCGTTCCAGTAGCGGAGGTTATGAATCGATTCGAATCCAGGCTCTGCAAAGTTGCTGATTTCGTAGTGAACAAAGCCGCGCCGCGTCAAAACCTCATGGCCAAGCTCCATCATTGAGATGAACGTTTCCTCATCCGGCAGCATGAGTTTTCCGTCCGCCTGATCCCGGAAAAACGGAGTGCCTTCTTCTATCGCGAGTCCGTAAAGGGAAAAGTGAAAAGGCCCCGTGTCGAGAGCTTCCTGGATATCTTCCCTGAACTCTTCAAGCGTCTGTCCCGGGATTCCGAATATGAGATCGATATTTATGTTCTCAATGCCTGCTGTCTTTGCCGACGAAACAGCTTCAACAGCCTGCGCTGCCGTGTGCCGCCTTCCAATCTTTTTAAGAAGCGGCTCTTTGAAAGACTGTACACCAAGACTTATCCGGTTGACTCCCGCCCTTTTGAGCTCCTGAAAGAACTCCCTTGAAACATCCTCAGGATTCGCTTCGAGCGCGATTTCTCCTCCTTCTTCGAACTGAAAACAGCTTCGAAAGGAACTGATAATCTTCGTAATGGCCGCAGGACTCATGACGGAAGGAGTTCCTCCGCCGAAGTAAATGCTTTTCAAACGCCTGCCTTTCCAGTCCGGACATTCAGCCCGTTCCCGCAGTTCCAGCAGAAGAGCTTCTGTATACCGCTCTTCGGGGACGGGCCGGGCGACGTGAATATTAAAGTCGCAGTACGGGCATTTGCGTATGCACCAGGGGATATGAATATATGCGGAAAATTCGTTCACCGTTTCCGGCGCCGTTCTTTTCGCTGCTGGTTCATTCTTGCTCGCTCATTCTCGGGATTTTTGGGCGCAGCCTGCTGCTTTCCGTCCTCCGCTCCATCTTCCGAATCGAGCATCGATCTGTGCTGCGCATTCATCTGCCGCTGAAGCGCCTCCCGCCTTCGCCGTTCGTTCTCGATATGGGCTGCAAGACTCTGCGGGTCGATGAACTCGGTGAGGAATACCTCCCGGACAACCGCTTCCCGGAGATCGCGAAGCATTACCTGGAAGAGATGAAAACCTTCCGACTGGTATTCATAAAGAGGATTTTTCTGCCCGTATGCGCGGAGACCAATACCTTCCCGGAGATCATCCATCTCCTGAAGATGCATGTTCCAGAACTTGTCGAGATTCTCCAGAATTGTCGTCTGCTCGAAACTTACAAAATCGAACCGGCCCCCTCCAAATCCGATGTTCATTCCGCTGCCGGAGGCGAGGGTCTCGATTTCTTTCAGTTTTGCCTCCTGCGTCCGGACTCGTTCCTCCAGTGAGTCCATCACATGCTCTTTGACCGAGTCGTAAACCGCCTGCAGATTCAACAGCATCTCGTCAGGATATTTAAACTTTGTATTTGTAAGGAAGTTAACCCGCTCGACAATCACATCGAGATCCCAGTCGGCTGGTTTAATCTTCTCATCGCAGCCCTGAAGAACCGCTTCTTCTATCAGGTCGAGCAGCATCTCCTTTATTTCCTGATGAATATCTTCCTGATGAAGCACTCTGTTCCGGAGGTTATAGACGACTTCGCGCTGCTTGCCCATCACATCGTCGTATTCAAGAAGGTGTTTGCGCTGCTCGAAATGGAGGCGTTCGACCTTCATCTGCGCGTTTTCAATTGTGCGGCTTATAAGACGTCCGTCAATCGATACCCCTTCTTCCCAGCCGAACCTCTGCATCAGGACCTGGATCTTTTCTCCGCCGAATCTGCGCATGAGGTCGTCTTCGAGCGCCACATAGAATCTGGATTTTCCGGGGTCGCCCTGGCGGCCGGAACGTCCCCTGAGCTGGTTATCGATCCGCCTCGCTTCATGGCGCTCAGTGCCGATAATCATCAGTCCGCCTGCTGCGACGACATCCTTCCGCTCCTCGGCGCATATCTTTTTGTATTTCGCGAGAGCTTCGATGTGGCGGGGATCCGTTCTTTCCTTTGTCCCTGCGGCCGCCGCTGCAAGGGCCTCCGCATTTCCGCCAAGCACTATGTCGGTGCCGCGGCCCGCCATGTTCGTGGCGATTGTCACGGAACCTTTGCGGCCTGCCTGCGCGACAATTTCCGCTTCACGCTCATGATGCTTTGCATTCAAAACGCTGTGCCCAATTCCCTGACGGGTGAGAACCTTCGAGAGAGCTTCGCTCTGCTCGATGCTCACAGTTCCCACCAGAATCGGCTGCCCTGTGTTGTGAATGTCGATGATGTCTTTTGCCGCCTGCTCGTATTTTTCGCGCCTGGTTTTAAACACCATGTCCGTCTGATCATCCCGGATCATCGGCATGTTGGTCGGAATCACGCTTACATCGAGATTGTAGATCTTCTTGAATTCGACTGCTTCCGTGTCGGCGGTACCCGTCATTCCCGCGAGCTTCCTGTAAAGCCTGAAGTAGTTCTGGAAGGTGATGGTCGCAAGCGTCTGGTTTTCCCTTTCAATCGGAACGCCTTCTTTCGCCTCCACTGCCTGATGAAGCCCGTTCGACCATCTTCGCCCTTCCATGAGACGGCCGGTAAACTCATCGACGATAATTACCTTTCCGTCCTTTACGACATAGTCCTTGTCGCGCTCCATCGTCGTATGCGCGCGAAGGCCCTGGTTTACGTGGTGGACGAGTTCGATATACCGTGGGTCGTAAAGGTTTTCGACATTCAGCAGCTTCTCGCACTTTGAAATACCCGCCTCTGTGAGAGTCGGCTGTTTTGTGCGGAGTTCTATTTCGTAGTCCTCGGTCTCTTTGAGGTGCGGAATGATTTTATTGACCTTATTATACTTGTCCGTCGCCTCTTCGGCAGGTCCTGAAATGATGAGCGGTGTTCTCGCCTCGTCGATGAGAATCGAGTCGACCTCATCTACAATCGCGTAGAAATGCCCCCGCTGGAACTGGTCCCCGAGCGAGTACTTCATGTTGTCGCGGAGATAATCGAAACCAAATTCGTTATTCTGCCCGTATGTGATATCGGCTTCGTAGGCCCTGACCTTCTCGTCGGCGCCCTCGCGAATGGAGGTGACTGTTCCCACGGAAAGGCCGAGAAAATTGTATACACGCCCCATCCACTCAGCGTCTCTTTTCGCGAGATAATCGTTCACAGTGACTATATGAACGCCTTTGCCCGGAAGAGCGTTAAGATATGCTGAAAGAGTGGCGACAAGCGTTTTTCCTTCGCCTGTTTTCATCTCGGCAATCATGCCCCTGTGAAGGACGGCGCCGCCGATAATCTGCACGTCGAAGTGCCGCATTCCGAGGCTTCTTACGGCGCCTTCTCTTACGACCGCATACGCATCGCATTCAAGGTTGTCCAGCGGTTCGCCCCGGTCGAGCCTTTCGCGAAACAGAGCAGTCTGCGACTTGAGCTCGTCATCGCTCATTGCCTTGAACTTCTTTTCAAGCTCGTTGACCCGGGTCAATATGGGCTTGAGTGTCGCGAGAAACCGCTCGTTTTTCGTTCCAAAAATTCTTTTTAATGCGTTTCCAAGCATTCCGGACTGATTACTCCCCTATTATCTTGACGAGAACCCGTTTGTCTCTTCTTCCATCGAATTCGCCGTAAAAAATCTGTTCCCATGGCCCGAAGTCGAGGCGCCCCTTTGTAACGGCGGCCACCACTTCCCGGCCCATTATCTGCCGTTTCATATGGGCATCGGCATTGTCTTCGCCTGTCCGGTTATGGGCATAACGCCTGGGACTTGCATCGAAAGGAGCAAGTTCTTCCAGCCATTTCCTGTAGTCCTGGTGGAGTCCCGACTCGTCGTCATTTATAAATACGCTCGCAGTAATATGCATTGCGTTCACGAGGCAAAGCCCCTCCTGAATCCCGCTTTCGCGAAGCGCACTTTCCACATCCGGGGTTATGTTCTGAAAACCAACCCGCTCCGGCAGATGAAAGGTCAAGGTTTTTCGGTAGCTTATCATACCGTCTGGTTGTATCCGGAAGCCGGAATAAGTGCAATAACCGCGGCGCGGTTTTGATTTATTTTGAAGCAATACGGGATATTCCGCAAACCGGCAGCGGCAAAGCAGGGAGCGCCGCTGCATGAAGCCCGTGGCAATCTGCGGATAGTCACTGCTGCTTTAAAGTCGGCTCTGCGGAAGGTTTCGTTTCGCTTTTTTCGGCATTAAGAAGATCATTCATCACAAACTCGCCTTTTTGATTGATGTAACGTGAAGGATCCTTGAGTCCTTCCAGCACGACATCTCCAGGCTCTGTGTTCAGGATCCATGTCGGAACGAGTTTCACAGGGTAGTCCCTGGGAATTTCTGATGCAAAGCGGACGCTGGAGAAAAGAGTGAGAGCTTTGACCGCGCCGGGATTCTCCTTGATGAGCTGATCGATGTTCACCTGGTCACCTGGAAGTGGCGTCGGCGGCTGTCTATTCTCCAGCTCCTCTATCGTCGGCATCGGCCGCTTTCCGGCAATAAGCGAATTGGCATGCTTTTCAAGGAGCGGGACGACATGAGTGTAATGTCCGAGAAGATAAAGGGACCCCGGTTTAATTTTGCGCCCCTGAACAAGCCGCAGGTAAGTTCTGACAAGGTCTGGAAACGTCGCTTCCTTGGTCCCGTCCATGATTAAGGATATTGATTTTACCGGGACTCCTGCTCCTTCCGCGAAAATATTGTCCGCCTCTACATCAGCCGAAGGAGCTGGTGTCGGCTCATCGCCTACTTCCGAAAAATCTCCGCCGGCTGAAGACTTCACCGCGTCCGTTCCTTCTCCGCCTTCTCCTCCGGGCGATGGAGTAGTCTTCACATACAGAGGTTTTTTTGCTTCTGATCCCTTCCCCTCGAATGCGTCGGTGACGTAACCCTTGTTGAACCAGTCTCCTGCGGTTTTCTTTTCACTATCCTGCCCATACGCTGGACTCACATGCAGAAACATCAGACAGAGAGCGACTGCGCAAATGCCTCTTTTTGTCACTCCAGCACCTGATCCCATCCGTTCATTCCCAGTATGGAGTTAAGATAACGTATCACTAAACGGGTGAACGGGTCTCTCTCCTTCTCGACGTAGTCATCCCAGGGCATCGCGCCCTTCATCGGGCAGCAGTTCATAGCTCTCCAGTGAACGAACGTGTTCCCCGGCTCTCTGTTAAGAATGTCGGATGATTCTGAAAGAACTCCCTTATAAGCGGAGGCAAACTCAAACGTGCCCATTTTGAATCCTTGCTCTTCAAGAACCTCCGATATTCTGTCTTTAATCTCTTCCGGACCCAGGCATTTCATATCCTTGAAAACAGATCCTCTCCGTCTATTGTCCGGAGTCTCTCTATTCGAAGGAACACGCCAGGGAAGGACCTGAATCAAGTCTTTGAATTTCCTCTTATCCTCGCTCTCCTCAAGTCTATGAAAATCTGCTTTGTAGAACGCTCTTTTATTCACTTCCACCACATCCTCTTCATCGCCGTCATCTTTACGAACGGCTTTTTCCATCTTCATGATGCCCGAAATGCTCGAGTAGAGGTGCGGAATTTTCGGCCCTTCAGGCACGAGAGATGCAAAGTCTCCAAGCTTGAATCCTGTAGTCGACGGACTGCCCCGTTCTGGAAGTTTTCCAAGGCATATTTCGTTCCATGATAATGAACGATCGGGCCCCTTGGTGATCGCTTTGGCAAGTGCGCCTAGTCCCATATCAGGCGGGGAAGGCAGCCTGCCGCCTGTCCTGCTGCATAAGTCCGGTTTTTTAAGCAGCGTAAGGAAAGGATTCCTGAAGCCTACGAGAGGTTTCGCCGTATTGTTGAATACCGCCATCATCGGCCACTGGCTGTATTCAAACATGCCTGCAGGGCGCACAAGATCAGTTGCCTTAATGTCGCATAATATGCTGAGAGGGGAGTCTCTTCTGACATGCATCAGCTCGCATACATTCACTGCCGGTTTAAAGCCGCCAGGGTCAGGCATCGGAAGAATTTCACTGTCAATTTCATCGTCTGCATACGCGGATGATACAAATAAAGAATCAGAACTCGCCATGCCTTTGGGAATTTTGGTGTTAAGCTTCAACGTCTTTGGATTCAGGTTGGTGTGACATGTAAGCGGGAGCGGCTTGAAATCAATCCAGACATCAAGAAAGCGGGTTATATAGAGAACGAACTGAAGCGGTTCGGCTTTTTCTACGGCAAATTTGTACAGCCACCGGGACGGAAGATCCGGCGCAATTCTTGTCTGCACGCTCCTTGAAATCCCGCCGAGCGCGCCGCCTACGCCTCTCAAATGTTTGTGTGCATCCCAGAATTCGCCCGTCTTTTCCCATGTCTCAGACTCAAATTCCGCCTTCGTCAATGCTTTCATCAGGATATCTCTCATGAGATTCAAATCCGCCGAAGGGGATCTTGCCTGAGCCGCCATTGACGTAGAAACCCAGTATTTAAAAATATCGCTTTTCAGCTGAAGGTTCATGCGGAGGCTTTGCGGAAGCACAATTCCCCCTCCGCCGGCAAGACTGTTAGCGGCCCCAAAGACATCTCTTCCTTTTCCGTAGGTAAGTTCCCTTGAAAATTTATTAACAACCTTTGTCGCCATCCTGGAATCGTACATGTTCTGTGTCGTCTCTACTGTCTCGACAGGATATCTGTACGCAACTGAAAAAGTGACCGCGTAAAGCAGGCACATTTTTGTCCATTTACTGCGTTTCACGCATTTGATGCATGGCTGCGAAGGCACATACTGGTGAGCGGTGCATGAATTTTTGTCCTCGGAATCGAAGAACGGGCGCGAAAAAAGACCCATGATGTGAGGAATGACCTCCCCGGCGTTTTTTAAATTCTCCTCCAGCAGTAAACTCAAATCCACCCCGCCGCTGTATGGCCCGAGTGGCGGAGGACCGGCATAGGGTGCTTTCCCCGCGGAAGGAGTTCCCGCTATCTCCACATATTTCTTTGAAAATTCCTCCAAATTACGCTTCGTGTATCCCTTCTCAGCGAGGACCTCCATTTTCTTCTGAAAATGCTTCAGTTCGTTAATCACTTCCTTGGGCGGGGCGCCGAACGGCATGGGTTGCACAGACTGCGCATAAGCAGGCAGAACATCGATGATAAGCACCGAAACCAGCAGAAGCATCAGGCGCCTCATGTTCTTACTCCTCCTTCTTTTTTGAATACCTGTGATCTTTATCGAAGTTCCACTTCACTACAGGCTCTGCAATCCCTTTAGGTCCGATATTATAGTTTTTGAGCGCGTTTGCGCCCTGATCTACATATGCGCGATTGCCCTGTATGCGGAACCTGTATGGAAGACACGGCACGCCGAAGGATGAGATCATCGACCAGCTTATGTTGGGAGAATCTGTGTCGAAGGGAACAATTGCAGTGGCGCGACCAAAAGCCTCTTCGTAATTCTTCGGAATTTCTCTGCTGCTGATGAAAAGCATGTCGAAGGCTGGTGCATCTTCATTCTCAAGCCCCGGGAAGTTAAGGCCGAGCTTCTCCGATTTGGTTGAGTCCTCCATGCATGTGGTCATAAGCGGCGCCGGATACGCCTTCATGAGATCATCGACGGTCGGTATTTCTGCTTCATCTACAGGCTGCATCGCAGCCCGCATCTCTTTCAGAATGTCTTCAGTATTCATGATGGGAGTGGGTGTCGGGAGCACCTGAGGCGCCTCGCCCTGTGAGAAACGGAAATGCTTCGAGATTTTCGCATAGCTGGAAGCGGGCGTGGGTTGTTGAACAGGCCCGATCGAATCGAGGGGATTTTCCTCCTCTTCAAAAAGCGCCCGGATCTCCGGCGGAACAGGAAACGGGTCCGAGTCGTCTCTCTCCTGACCGGAAACAAGCGCCGGCGCGAGGAGCCAGGCAGCGGCAAGGGCGGCTTGAAGGAAAGTCGTTCTCATACTTTAAAGTTTATTAAAAGGACCTCCCCCGAGAAAGACATAGATGACGGGCGGCGAAATGCTCGTCTCCAACCACTGATCGGGACTTTCAGAGAAATGGTTCAAAAAATTACGAGAAGTCGCTGTTTCCGGCAGGGAACGTGAACCGTGAACAAAAACAGCCCTCTACACTTCCTCCCTGGCCCATGCAGTCGAAAGGCAGTCGGCGTACTCATTCCAGAGCCACCCATTATGCGCCTTTACCCATTTAAGCTTCGCTTTTGGCTTCCTTTTATGAAGCGAATAAAGTTCTTTGACAAGATCGAGGTTCTTAACCGGACCATCCTTTCGCTTCCAGCCGCGGCGCTCCCAGGCAGCCGCCCATTCATTGATGGTCTTCACGCAAAGCTCGCTGTCCGAAAAAATCTCGACATCTTCGTTATCGCCCGTCATCTTGAAGGCTTCGATAAGAGCGTTAAGTTCCATCCTGTTATTTGTCGTCTCCTCCTCATGGCCGAACTTTTCTTCGAGAATCTCGCCGTCTTTCACTCTGACAACGCCCCATCCGCCCGGACCCGGGTTTGGCCGCGCCGCGCCGTCGGAAAAAATGCCTGTCTGCGGCCCGTGCCGGTAACGCTTGAGGACCTCTCTTCGTGGAAGACATTCGCAATCAAAACCTGTCATGACCGGCTCTTTCTAAAATAGACTGCAGACTATATTCTCAACTTACCAATGAAAATCCTCCTCTTCAACCAGGACTGGTTTCTCGACGAATTCCGTGAATGGGGTCACGATGTAAAGACGTGCGGCATGGCGAACCATCTCGAGACCGTGCTCCCCACGCCTTTTATCTCGCTCGAAAGAGTCCTTTCAGATCACCTCGGCGGATTCGAGCCGGACGTAATTATATGGTTCGATAACAGCTCCCCTGTTCTCGTGCAGGGACTTGCTGAAACGGAAATTCCCACCGTTCTTTACTCAATCGACACGCACCACCATCACGCGGTTCACCGGTACCTCGCGCATGTGTTTGATCTCACCATGATAGCCCAGAAAGACTACCTTCCTGAGTTTCGCGCGGTAGGGTCGGATGCCGCCTGGCTTCCGCTCTGGGCGTCCCGTTTTCAGGAAGCCTCGACCGAAAAGAAGCATGGTGCCGTCTTTGTCGGCAATCTCAACGCGAAACTGAATCCCGGGCGTGTAAGATTCTTCGAAGCGCTGTGCAGAGAGGTTCCGGTGGTGACGACGACCGGCGAGTTCTGGAAAATCTTCCCGTACAGCGAAATAGTGGTCAATCAGACGGTTAAAGGAGATCTGAATTTCCGCGTTTTTGAGGCAATGATGTCCGGAGCTCTTCTCCTTACCGAAAGCTCTGAAAACGGCCTTTTCGATCTTTTTACGGACGGCGAACACCTTGTCTGTTACGAAAAGGACGGTGTAAAAGACGCTGCCGACAAGATAAAGGCGTATCTGGCCGACATCCCCGCAGCAAGACGAATCGGCCAGGCGGGGCGTGAGCGAATCCTTGCAAAACACCTTCCCATACACAGGGCTGAGGTTATCATGAATGCGGTAGAACATCTGCAAAAGACGAATTCCAACAGGAAGTATTTCGCTCAGGCGTACTGCACAAGTGTCGCATCGAGATCAATGGAAACAAGGGACAGCCAGGCCTTTGGAATCCTCCTGATAAGAGCGCTTCGCTCCTTTGAGCTGGGACTCGAGCGTGGTGAATGCATGGATGAATTCCTCTGTCTCGAGGCTATCTACTCCTGTTTCCGTTTTGACCAGATCTATTCGTCGACAGCCGGAACGAGTCTTCTTGCCCGCCTTCAGGAGGCCAATCCTGAGACCGCGCCCCTTCTCCTTGCCAGAATACGGGATCTCCTCAACAAGGGAAGACTCGATGACGCCACCAGACTTTCAGAGGAAGTATTCGGGGAGTCCCGGGGACTCGTTTTCGAGCAGGCTGAAAGGCTTGTGGCAACGATACTTTCAACTGCTGAAACCCTGAAAAATGTCTGATATTTCGCCTGCTCTGGAAATCCTGTTCGAGGATGACTTTATTATCGCAATCAACAAACCCCCCTGCACCCATTCAGTAATGCAGGGAAGCTCGCGGGAAAACTCCATTGCGTACTCCCTCTTTAAGAGAAACCCCGGAGCCTGCGCCGTTTCCTTCAAGGAGGACGACGCAGGTCTTGTCCACCGGCTCGATTTCGAAACCAGCGGTGTTCTTATTGCGGCAAAAACGAGAGATGTCTGGATTGCGTTGAGGGAACAGTTCTCCGGAGATAAGATAAAGAAAACTTATCTCGCGCTTGTCGAAGGAGAATTTCCAGAGACAGCGGTCGTTTCTTCCCGCATTGGAAGCAGACACCGTCGTGGGAAGAAAGTCCGGGTTTATCCTGAATCGAGTGACGCCCCAAGGACACAGCCGGCACAGACCTCGTTCGAGCAGGTTAAGTTCATCCCCGACCACAGTTGTTCCGTAGTCCGGGCATTTTTGACATCGGGAAGACGGCATCAGATCCGGGCTCATGCTTCGGAAACAGGACACCCACTTTTCGGAGACAGCCTTTACGGCAGTACCCGCAGCGTATCCGATACCGTGTACTCAACCAGGGACGTTCCCTCCTTTCTCCTGCACGCTTCTTCCATAGTATTTCCTTACCCGATCAAGGGCGAACTCTTTGAAATTACCGCTGTTTCTAGTCTCTTTGAAAATTTATTACAGTGATTTCAGTAGTTTGCTGCAGCTCATGTCGGTATATAAAATTATCTCTTGAATCCTCAAGTATTCGTTGGCATCTTATATGAACACGATTATCAAGATCTTTATGAGGCTGTCATGAGTGAGTACAGCGAAGAGAGAGTGATACTTCTGGACGAAGACTCGTCGGGTGTTTTTGAGGTGCCGGAATTCCTGAATTCGTCGGAGAAGCGGCTTCTTTTTGCCATCTGCGAACGTGCCGTGCGGGATCTGTTTTCGTCGAATGAAGAGGAGCGGGCAGCTTCTATTGCCTGGTTTGAGGACGACGAGGGGAACGAACCTTTCAGCTTTCCGTGGATCTGCGAAGTGCTGGACCTCAACAGGATGCATCTTCTCTCAAAGATACGGAGTCTTCACGAGATAGGTGCAAACTCTCCAAATGCATCACGGGAGATCTATGCGCTGATTGGAATGAATAACGAGGAGCCAAGGTCAGCAGCGTAGGTTCTACCCTTTCCGCAGTGAAGTCGACGAAGTTGTACTGGGTTGCGATTCGGAAAGGGTAGAATGAACTAAATCTTTCCGGCCAGAGTAAACGCGATCACGAATGCGAAAATTCCAAGAGCTTCCATGAACACAAGGCCGATGATCATCGGAGTGAATACCTTGCCTGCTGCGGCCGGATTCCTCCCGATCGACTCAAGGGCCGCCGTGACCGCGCGTCCCTGAGCCAGCGCCGCTCCAAGTATAGCTATCGCGACCGCAATGCTGGCGCCGACTGCTGTCAAACCCGCATCCCCCGCGCCGGCGACTTTTGCCGCTTCTTCCGCGGAGGCTGTACTGAAGCAAATGAGACTCAAAGCCCATACTGCAAGAATGCCCGCAAAATACCTTCTCATCGGTTCTCCTGTTCTAAACACCTCAAAAACTCCGTCAGCACTCAGTGATGCTCATCCTCTTCGTGCTGCATTACTAAAAGAATATAAATCATCGTCAGTGTGCCGAACACGAATGCCTGCATGAATGCGACGAAAGTCCCCATCGCATAGAACGCAACCGGCACGACATAGTTTGCAAGATCGGTAAACGTTGCAAGCACAAGGTGGTCAGCGCTGATATTCCAATATAACCTCATGGTCAAAGTCAATATTCGAAGACAGGTGCTCAGGATTTCGAGCGGGAACATGAGCGGGGCCACAAAGATCACGGGTCCGCAAAAGTGTTTGAGATACCCAATTACTCCATTCTCCCGCACCCCTATCCAGTTAAAGGATATGAAAACCACCAGCGCCATGCCTACGTTGACCCAGATAGTCGTCGTAATTGCGGGCATGCCGGGAATAAGCCCGAGCATATTGGCCGCAAGCACAAAAAAGAAAACGCTTCCGCAGAACGGGGCAAATTCTCTCCGCTCCCGCCCAAGTATAGAATCGAAATATTTCAGGTACATTTCGACAAGCAGATCGAAGATTGAGGAGATTGAGGGCTTCGCCGAGGGGACAACTGCCTCTTGCACGCCTTCAGCACGCTTAATACTTGCGGCCGCCTTCATGCCGACAGCGATTAACGCGCCGCCAAGAACTGCTCCAGCTGCAAACTTCTGCAACTCGGGTTGACTGATAAATGGACTTAAGTACGTGAAACCTTCCATTGAGGGAGCCGATGCGTCTGAATGAGCAATATCAACAACATGTATCGTATGATGATACAGGAGACGGGGTCAACAGCAAGAGGAATCGCCCTTCCTGAACACCAGCACGAGACTGGCGGGTACAAAAGAAAGGAGGCCGGCCAGAAACCAGGGTATATAGAGAGCCGATGGACTTCTCAGGAGCACCCAGATAAGGGCACACACGAAAATTGCTTTAGCAAGGCCGGGCAATACAAAGAGCGTTACACTTTTACGGTTGAACAGGATTTTTCCTGCGAGCACTTCATAAAGGAGAATTGTGATAAGCGAATAGGCGCCGCCTGCTGCCGCTGCAAGCGCCTCACTTACACCGCGCGCTGTGATGGCTATGAGGATGATGAGAAGAACTATGGTGCCGTTCGCGATTCTAAAAACTCGAATGCCGGATCTTCGCGCTATCACTGTATGAAGCTCAATGTTTACGCATAGTTTCTTTTCTCAACGTATCATGTTCGCCCCTGATACGCGAAAGGAAGTTTAACTCACTTTTACTAAAAAAAATTCGCAACCGAAAACGCTCTGATTTCATTTGTGATAGACTGCGATAGAATTTTTTTTTTGAAAGCGCTTGTAAAAACTTTTTTCTCTCAGATAGAGTGCCTTCTCATCAGATGTCCCCGGACGGTTTTTTTTGATCGTTTTTTGTGTTCCGGGCGTTTTTCAGAAACGCTCTCCTTCACAAATCGGAATTGTATAACTTTTTGTAAAGAGCGCAGCTTTTAAAAGAGCGTATGCAGCAAGGGTCGTCAAATTTCAAGTACCTGATCTCTGATGCCTGGGAGCGAAGCTTATCGACCCTGAAGAAGGAGCTTGATTCGCACATTTTCACCGCCTACATAGAGCCCCTGGAATTCAGAACGCCTGATTCCGTACCGGAAAACCATGGAGGTGAGAGCGAGTCCGCATCGAAAATCATAATAGCCGCTCCCTCGAGATTCGTATGTAATCATGTGCAGCTCAACTTCGGTGACCGGATTAAGTCGCTGGTGTCCGACGAGATGGGTTCGAAGGATGTGAATATCGAGTATATAGTCGAGTCGCCGCTTTCCCCTCTGCCGAGTGAAGCGCCCTATGTAATCGTAAAAAAAACACCTCCGGTTGCCGCCCGGCCTTCTGAGAGAGGTTCGCATAACTCGTCGCCTCCTGGACTTAACCCTCGGTATACTTTCTCTAATTTCGTGGTTGGCAGCAGTAACCAGTTCTGCCAGGCGGCAGCATACCGGGTCGCAGAACAGCCCGGCCGGAGTTATAACCCCCTTTTCATTTACAGTGGAGTTGGTCTTGGAAAGACACATCTCCTCCATGCCATTGGAAACATGGTTCATCAGGCCGATCCTTCGAAGAACGTGCTTTATATGTCTTCGGAAGCTTTCACCAACGAACTTATCCAGGCTCTCAAGAATGCAAAAATGGATGAGTTCAAGAAAAAGTTCAGGTCGGTGGATGTATTGTTGATCGATGACATCCAGTTTATTGCCGGCAAAGAGAGAACGCAGGAGGAGTTTTTCCACACATTTAACGCGCTGTACAATCTCAAACATCAGATCGTCGTGACATCTGATAAGATTCCCTCAGCCATTGTGGGAATTGAAGAGCGTCTTCAGACGAGATTCTCCTGGGGACTGATAGCGGACATGCAGGCCCCGGATTTTGAAACTCGAGTTGCAATTCTGAAAAGGAAGGCGTCGCTCGAGTCCTTTGAGCTTCCGGAAAAGGTCGCAACCCTGCTTGCGGAGAAAATTACTTCAAATGTGCGCGAGCTTGAAGGCGCTCTCACCAGAATTCACGCGATGAGCACGCTCCAAAACGCTCCAATCGACGTGAATCTCACAACATCGGCGCTTCGCGACATACTTCAGCCGAGAATCATAAGCGTTTCGATTGATGACATTAAAAAGGCCGTCTCGTTACACTTCTCCCTTAAAGTTTCAGACATGAGTTCAAAGCGACGGACGAGAAATCTTTCGCTGCCGCGGCACATTGCAATGTACCTGTGCAGGAAACATACTACAGCATCGTATCCCGAGATCGGACACCAGTTCGGTGGAAGAGATCATTCAAGCGTGATACATGCCGCGCATGTTGTTTCGTCCAAGCTGACAGTTGATCCGGCAATAAGAGATGCGGTTGAAGAGATTGAAAGAAAACTGTTTGCTCCAAAATGAACCTGCAAAGTCAGGGCGTTAAGCTGCCGCCGCAGTTTGGGGAAACAGGCCCTAATCAGCTGGTATAGCTCGCGAAAATCCGGTAAAACCTGTTGATAAGCTTTGTATTTGATGGGGAAGGAAGGGCTGATCTGGTGATGCATTTTACTGGCTGTGAATTACCAGTGAATCTCTGCACAGTTTTGTCCTGGTTTTTCAACAGAAGTATTGTATAAATGCTGATACCTTGCGCTGGTTATAAATCGTTTCGAGTATTACTACTCCTACTTCTAATATTTTAATCTAATTAGATGTAAAGAGCGGACTTATGAATTTGACAATTCCAAAATCAGAACTGAGCAGAGGACTGTATATGACACAGAGCATCGTGGAGAAAAGAACCACGATGCCTATTCTTGTGAACCTGCTTCTTACAGCCTCCAATGAGGGTCTCACAATCTCAGCGACTGATCTGGAAATTACAGCAGTCGCGCGCCTGAATGCGTCTGTGAAAACACGGGGCAGCACGACAGTAAACGCAAAAATACTCGGCGACATAGTGAAAGAACTTCCGGAGGGCGATGTTAAACTTGAAGTTACGGATGGCGACAGGCTCGAAATCACCGCGGGTAAGTCTAAATTTAAAGTAATCGGAACAAGCAGCGAGGAGTATCCGGGACTTCCGGGGATAAATTTTGAAATCGAAGGCCGAATAAACGCGAAACTCCTTACGGAGATGATTAACAAGACGATTTACGCCGTTTCTCACGATGAAACGCGATACAATCTGGGTGGAGTGTGTTTCGACACAGGAGATGCTGCGAAGAATTCAAAGAAGAAGGCAACCGAACTGCGGATGGTGGCGACTGACGGCCATCGTCTGGCGATTATTACAAGGCCAGTGGAGAATGTTCCAGCGATTGAAAAGGTTATAGTTCCGAGAAAAGGACTTCTTGAAATTCGCAAGCTTCTCGATTCGGCAGAAGATGCCGACATAGGATTAGATGTTCGGGAGGGATTTCTCGCAGTTGAATCAAAAGACTGCAAGATGTCTGTAAGACTCATTGACGGTGAGTTTCCTGATTACAACCAGGTGATTCCGCAGAAAAAGGGCGTGGTTGCGGCAGTGCCCGCCGCGGAGTTCGCAGCCGCACTGAGGCGCGCTGTTCTGATGGTAACTGACAAAAACAAGTGCGTGCGCCTTGATTTCAGTCAGGACAGCCTGAGCATTTTGAGTTCCAGTCCTGAGTTAGGCGAATCAAAAGAGGAGCTCTCGCTTCAGTATGCAGGGAAGCCGCTCACTATTGGTTTTAATGCACGGTATGTTCTCGAATTTGCGGCATCGATAGGCGAGGAACGTGAGCTTCAAATCGAGCTTCACGGCGAAACAGGGCCGGGGAAGTTCTTATCGGAAGATGACGAATCATATATTGGAATAGTGATGCCCATGAGGCTTGTGTAGCCTTGTTTTTGAAGAATCTCCGGGTAGCGGGATTCAGAAATCTCGCCGGGCAGGCAGTTTCATTCTCGGCAGGCGTTAATTTCATCTCGGGCAGGAACGGGGAGGGGAAAACAAACCTTCTCGAGGCAATCTATGTCCTGAGCCTTTCGAAGTCATTTAGAAGTTGCAGAACGCAGGAGCTTATCCGGTGGGGCGAACGTACCGGGACTATCTACGGTGTGGTTCACGATGTTCTCGACGACATTGAACTTGCCGTAAGCCTTGAAGGGGGAAGCAGACGTCTGTATGTTAACCAGACGAAAGTTCCTTCAGTTGTCGAATACATCGGAAGACTTACGACAATAACCTTCAATCCTGCGGACCTTGCTCTTGTTAAAGGGGCGCCGGCACTTAGACGACGATTCCTCGATAAGCATATCACAGATCTGAAACCATCGCTCATGCGGCACTTCCTCAGTTACCAGAGAGCGCTTTCGCACAAGCAGGCCCTCCTGAAGGAAGGAACCGATCAGAAAACAATGGCATCGTGGAACGTCGTTCTCGCGCAAAGCGGACTCCAGATCCTTCGGGAGCGAAAGGAACTTCTCGGCCGGCTGCAGGAAAAGGTCAACGAGACGGCCGAACGGGTCGGCGCAGAAGACGGCGACCTGAAACTCGAACTGCGGTCCACGCTTCCTGACGAGTGTATCGCCGGCGACTGGAAAGGACTCTTCGACTTTATTAATGCGGAGTTCAAAAAAGAGCAGCACCGGAAAAAAGCCCTTTACGGTCCGCACAGAGATGAAATTTTAATAACAACAGGGGGAGTCGACTCGAGGGCATACGCGTCACAGGGACAGACCAGAAGTATTGTGCTGTCGCTCAAACTTGCGATGCTGGAACTCGTCGAAGATGACCGGGGAGACAGCCCGGTACTGCTGCTCGACGATGTCGATTCGGAGCTCGATGCGGGAAGACGTGCCGTGCTGTTTAGAACTATCTCTGCAAAGCCGCGGCAGGTAATAATAACAGGCACTGATGATGGAGAGCTGAGAGCAAAGTGGAGGGGTGATTTCAAGCTTTTAACGCTGAAAAATGGGCGGTTAGAGCAGCCTTTTTCCACAGGGTAAGTTGCTAAAATCAGTGAAAAAAGGCATAGTATAGCGAGCGTTGAAAGAACCCCTTTTTCGACCCGTAAGAAGGGGCGAGTTCACACCCATTTTGCCCTGTTGGCTATTCGGGGGGACTCGACCGGGAACATCATTAAAACAAATGGCAGAAGCTTCAAATCAGGATACTGGCGGCAACGGTAACGGCTCCATCTACGATGCAACACAAATCAAGGTGCTCGAAGGGCTCGAAGCGGTGCGCCTGCGCCCCGCGATGTACATCGGCGATACGTTCGACCGTGGTTACCATCATCTTGTTTACGAAGTCATAGACAACTCGGTCGATGAAGCGCTTGCCGGCTACTGCACGGACATCAAAATCACGCTTCATATAGACGGATCTGTCTCAATAGAAGACAACGGAAGAGGCATCCCTGCAGAAATCCATCCGACTGAAGGTGTGAGCGGCGTTGAAGTCGTAATGACGAAACTCCATGCGGGAGGAAAATTCGAAAAAAATGCCTACAAAGTTTCCGGCGGTCTGCACGGTGTAGGTGTTTCGGTTGTTAACGCTCTTTCCGAATGGCTTAAGGTAGAGGTCCGCCAGAACGGAAAGATTTTCGAAATGGAGTTCAGAAGAGGCGAAGCTGTCGGCCGCCTTGCTGAAACCGGAACGGGAGAAGGATCCGGCACAAGGGTCACGTTTTATCCGGATCATTCGATATTTAAAGAGGCTACAGGATTCGATCTCGAGACGCTTACCCACCGGATAAGAGAACTTGCGTTTCTGAATGCGGGACTGAAGTTCATAGTCAACGATGAGCGGGTCAACAAAACCGCTGAATACTGTTACCAGGGAGGGATCAAGAGTTTTGTAGGTTACGTAAACCGGAACAAGAACCCTCTTTTCCCGGAGCCGATTTATATCGCGGCCGCGCGCGATCAAATTCAGGTTGAAATAGCGCTTCAGTACAACAAAGAGTACCAGGAAAACCTTTTCACCTATGCCAATAATATCAACACATCCGAAGGCGGAACACACCTTATAGGCTTCAAAGCCGCTCTCACCCGGGGTCTCAACAATTACGCCGACAAGAATAATCTCCTTAAAAACGAAAAGGAGGGGATTCAGGGCGACGATACGCGCGAGGGGCTGACGGCGGTTGTCAGCGTGAAGATTCCCGATCCGCAGTTCGAAGGTCAGACAAAAACAAAGCTCGGGAACAGCGAAGTCAAGGGTCTTGTCGAGCAGATTACGGGCGACAAGCTTTCAGAGTATCTCGAAGAAAACCCCGCAATCGCGAGACTTATCGTGGGAAAATGCCTTGAAGCAGCCCGCGCGCGCGCGGCAGCCAGAAAGGCCCGGGAGCTTGTGCGGAGGAAAGGCGCTCTGGACGGCGCCTCGCTTCCTGGAAAACTCGCTGACTGCCAGGTGGAGAATCCTGAAGAATGCGAACTCTTCCTTGTAGAGGGAGAATCCGCCGGAGGCTCCGCAAAGCAGGGCCGGGACCGCAAATTCCAGGCGATATTGCCTCTGAGGGGAAAAATTCTGAACGTCGAAAAAGCAAGATTCGACAAAATGATCGCATACGAAGAAATCCGCACGATGATCACGGCGCTCGGGACGAACATCGGAAGCGAAGATTTCGACGTAAGCAAGCTCCGGTACCACAAGATCATAATAATGACCGATGCGGACGTTGATGGAAGCCATATCCGAACGCTGCTCCTGACATTCTTTTACCGTCAGATGACCGAGCTTGTTAAACGAGGCCACCTTTATATCGCACAGCCTCCGCTTTACAGACTTCGCCGGGGCAAGAAGGATTCATATGTCCGGAGCGAAGACGCCATGATCGATATAATCATAAGCGGAGGCTCTTCCGACCTGGAGCTTATTTCGAGCGACGGGAAGAAATCGGACGCAGACGGGATAAAGAGGCACGTTTTGAGTCTCAGGCACGTTGAAGGGCTGCTCGAAAGATTCAAGGAAGAACGGGTCGACCCGCGGATTATCTACGCGTTTGCAGGAACGTCTATCAGTTCTTCCGAGCAGTTCAGGTCGGAAGAAGAGATGGAAAAAACTGCGGCAGAGCTGCGCGCCATTCTCGAAAAAAAGATTTCCGGCGACAAGGAAGCGAAAGTTGTGCGAATTCCTGCAGGCAACGGGGAGGAACGCTTCGCGATAGCAGTACGAACGCTTCTTAACGGACTCCGGAAAGAGACCCTGCTTGGAAAGGAAGTCTGGGCAAGAGGGGAATTCCGGAAGCTCAAGAATATCATTATTGAAGCCGGACAGCTTGGACGCGGCCCGTTCAAGCTTCTTGCGACTGAAACCGGGAAAGAAGTCGCGCAGTGCGGGGATTTTCAGGATCTGGTCCGCATCATCGACGAGCGCGGAAGGAAGGGGCTTACGTTGACGCGCTATAAAGGTCTTGGTGAAATGAATCCCGAGCAGCTGTGGGAGACCACCATGGATCCCGGCATCCGTACGCTGCTGCAGGTGCAGATAGAAGATGCAATCGAGGCGGACAGTATCTTTACAGTTCTCATGGGAGACGAGGTTGAACCGAGAAGGCGCTTTATCGAGGAGAATGCGCTGAAGGTTAAGAACCTGGATATTTGATCATAGGAGAAGAGAAATGACATCCATATCAGTACAGAAGAAAAGAATCCGCGGACGTCGCGATGAAAAGATTGCGAAGAAGAGATCTGCAACGGCGAGGCGGCTGGAGAAAAAGTCCGAAAGCACGAAACTCATCCGGGCCCTGACAAAAGCGACGGGGGCGAAGAAGAAATAGTGCCGCGCGTGCATAGCACGACACGTGACAAGGCAGAGAACCTGTCTTCGCTTTAGACCAGCTTCCGTGTCGCCAGAATTTTTTCTTTTTCTCTGGATAGAGTCACGACTCTGGCATTAAGTTCGGAAACATGCAGGACCAGATCTTTCATCGCTTTCAGCGCAAGTTCCGGCATGTTTTTGAAAAGGTCGACAAAATCATCCCGCGAAACGACCACTCCGAGAGATGGGCATGCGGCTTCAACGGATGCTGTTCTTACCCCGTCTGTAAGAGCGGCGAACATGCCGAAGAGCTGATTTTCACCAATTTCGGCAACTTTAACCCCATCAACCAGCACATTGGCGCACCCGCCGTCAAGAAGAGTATAGACATCGGTGGTATTCGTGCCCTGCTCGATGATCTTTTCACCAGCGCTGTATGACACGACCCGGGGTGTGAACGTGTTTGCCCCTTCCATGATGAGAAAGGCAAGCCAGGTCATCGCCGTATACTGGGAACTCAGAAACTCCTGCCACATCCTGTGAAAGGTGCGGTTCATGGAAATTTTACCGAGAAACTCTCCGGCATCATATTCCAGAACTGTCACCGGAGCATCGCAGCGGATTCTGCCGATTCGGAGTCCAAAGTTTTCCGGCACACCGATCATATCGCCAGGTTCGAGGACAAAAAGATCGCGCTCCTCCTGCGTCCAGATCGCATTTCCGCTCTGAATGTAATACAGTTTTTTCCACCGTGCGTCTTCAGCATACAGATCTTCGGTGCGGGGGAGCAGCACGGTTTCTTTTTGTTCCTTCATGCCGCGGATTATTCCGGAAAGGGAATTCCGCGCATTATGAAGCAGTTCAGTGACTTCAGGAGGTTCGTTTGCTATCGCGCGCATTTGCACCAGTCCTTTATCGGCATGAGCAGCAGAGAATAGGATGAGAAGGAAGAGGCGCGCGGTTCATCGTAAATTCGGAACCGTAAACACCAGATATTCCCGCCGATTACTGTCACCGGAGTCTGTTCGTACAAAGACGTAAATGAACCCTCATTCCACGTTATTCCAGGGAAACACCCGAGTCCTTTCGGAGTCCTATTAGACAGATACCCATGCTTGTCTCTCAGGAGGTATCCGGGAATGGAAGCTCTTTCAACATCGGTGTCGCAGTCCCATGACCCTGAGGCCGGCCTTGAGTCCTCGTTAATTACCCCCGAAGTTTCACAAACCGCACATGCTCCTGCCGTATCCGTCCTGAGTTCCGGGCGTTCACCGATGCTCATACTCGTCGGACGAAGCGAGGAGCTTCTCGAATTGCAGGCGAAGCACACACACGGCCGTTCCCATCGCTACACAAGAGGTCAACTGCGCGAGGTCTCGAGACAGGCTGTTCAGTGTCTGAGCTCGGATGATGTCTTTCTATGTGCCGGCGAATGCTCCCGGCAGCCTGAAACCAGGATGAGAATTCACACAGCACGTCACAGGTATTATCAACTCGGGGCCCGCGCGGGGCAGATACTGCTGAAACCGGCAAATGGGGAGAACACCCCCGCGTTCAAGGGAGTGCTCGAGGAGCTTCGAACTTCGGAGTCTAATCCGGAAACAGCGAATCTCCGTTACGCTGTGAAATTGACAGAGCTTCGTCTGGGAAAATACGCCCGTCACACAAATCCAACGCGCTATCGGAACTACCGCAGAGCGGTGTGCAGGAGGCTTGAAGCAGAAGGCCCCGAAGGCCTGGAGCGAGTCCTCGACCGTGTGCAGGAAAGAATAGAGACCGACCCTGAAACGGCAATTGCGATGGCAAAGCGCGCGCTGCGCTCGAGGGTGATTTCGAAAGAAGATAAAGAACTGCTGAAGAACATCACAAGGGAAGCAGAGCTGATAGATAACAAGGCTCGCGGCTATGTTGTCCAACGGGCGACTGCAAAGCTGGAACGTAAACTGGTTCGGCAGGCGGAGATTGAACAACGTAAAACCGAAGCGAAGGCCCGGGAAAAGAGAGACGCCGCAAAGGGAAAATGGTCAGCGGAATACGGACTTTTTCCGGCGGCATCGCCTTCATTGACCGACAGGCACAAAGATGAAGCTGCACACAATTCGGCACAGCCTCTCTGCACTGTAACTTTCAATCTGCCGGACGCCGTCACGGGCGAAATGGCCGTCGTTCAGCTTGGCCGCATCCTCACCGAGCTTGGAAGCGCCGCGTCTGAAAAGAAGGAAGAGAAAAAGAGGGAGGAAGAGCAGAGGGAACATCGAAGGGAAATGTTCCAGGTGGCGCGAGACATGGTGCTGAGACTGGTCGGCCCGGCGAGGAATGGGAAGGAAGCGGCAATCATGAACTCTCAGACGCAGATTCACTTCCGAAATGATCTTTTTGTCGACGAGGGCGAGCCTTTGAGAGTCGTTGACGAAATTCTCCGGGCGAGACGACGTGACGCGGCGGCATTTACGTCACCAGCTTCCCGTTCTCTGCGCGTTTCCCCGGAACATGGGCCAGGGCGCGGAATAGGGAGGAAATGAACCGGCAGGGCTTCGGAGAATTCCCGCAAAGCCTGTCCATGCAAAACCAACAGCGCCTGAAATCCCCTGATGCGCAGAACCTGCTACCAGATCGAGAATTCCATCGTTGTTAAGATCTCCAATTGCAGGAGTGCTGCTTACCTCCGCGAAGGTATAAAGAAGAACGGAACCGGCGCAGCCGGTTTCCTGACAGGTAAGAGGAGTTCCATCGCGTCCGTTTACTACGGCGATGCCGTTGTTCGTGGCGACCGCGACTTCAAGTGAACCGTTTCCGTCGAGGTCTGCTATTACAGGCGCCATGAATGTTCCAAGAAGAGGATCGTTTCTTCCGGCGACTCTGGGAACCATCGACCAGATCGGCGTTGGATTATCAGCCTTCCACGCATTCAAAGTGCCGCGGCCGGAGCCCCCGACATTTTTTGCGCCGTTTACCGTCGCAACGATCTCGAGCCGCCCGTCTTCGTCAATATCGGCGACGGCAACCGGAGAGCTGAAGCATGTGGAGGCATTCAAGGTCTGGAGCACCCTGCCCGTGCGGGCGCTCAGAACTTTGACCCAACGCCCGTTTTTATTGCTTGATCGTGCGGGGAAGGTGCAGCCTGACCCGACTATGACTTCACGTCCTGGATTAGAGGGAAGAACATCCGCGACGACAGGAGAGGACTGCATCACCTGATCGAAAGTTGTCTGCCAGAGATAGGCGCTCTTGTCACGGAAGAAAATCCGTTTCTTTTTCCTGGCCTTTGTTTTGAATGCGTAAACATAACCGCCGTTCGGAGCAGGGGGGGCGAAGCCTTTTGTTCTGTGTAATGGCGGTTCCAATAATAAGTTCCAGATCCGGATCTTCGTCGACGTTCGCAAAGGCTGCTGAAGAGTAAACGGAATCGGCCGCGTTGTAATACCATCGAAGCTTTCCGTTCGCATTTAGAAGGAAAATGTTTCGCTCAAGGGAACCAAAAGCTATTTCGAGCTGTCCGTCATGATTGACGTCAGCAAGCGCGGGAGTCGATGTCACTGCGAAGCTGACAGCCCGGATCGGGTGGCGCCGGTTGAACTTTTTCACGCTGAACTTCCACGCGATTTTTCCATCGCGGCCCCTCAAGGCAATGACTCCGCCGTCGCATTTACCCGGAATTCCGCCATATCCTGCGACAACATACGGCACTCCGTCACCAAAGAGATTTCCGACTGCAGGCGATGAGCGTGTTGAACGGCGGCTGGCGCAGGCAGGATCCGGAATCCTGTACCGCCATAATTCTTTGCCGCCGGAGCTTACTGCATGAATCAGATAATCACCGCCGATAAACACTGCTTCTTTGCCATTGCCGGGATTTCCGTCGATATCGGCGAGGACAGGAGAGCTGTACTTTATGCGGCCTCCCCCAAGCACTGTTCCGTGCTGTCCGGGAGTGTCGGGATTAACGGCGGGAAAGTGCTGCCAGCCGGAAACGGGGGGAGGGGAGATAAACCCTGATGGTGTCGCCGCGTGGAGTCCCTTTGGAAAAAAAAGCTGAGGGAGGAAGAACAGCGCGGCAA
>CAYQVO010000013.1:41682-75376 GCA_964421085.1 uncultured Bdellovibrionales bacterium
CAGAAATTATGAGCGTTTTCATGGAAGGTGCTCCGGGTATGTGAGGTAATTATCTCATGTCCTGAACCATTCAGGAACGCCAGGTTTCTCCTCCTTAAGCGGGCCCTTCAGATCCCCCCTGGCACAAGGCTTCAGAGACAGTGGCGCGCCTTTGCGGCACTACTCCGTCATCTTCCGCTTTATCACAGCCCATCCTTCCTTGATGACCATCGGAGGCCTTGTGAGCGCAAGGGAGTCCTTCGGCACCTCCTTTGTGATGACTGACGCAGCGCCGACATATGCTCCTTCTTTCACTGTCACAGGAGCGACAAGAACGGTGTCACTGCCGATAAAGGTGTTTTTCTCGATTGTGGTCCTGTGCTTCTTTTGCCCATCGTAGTTGCAGGTGATAGTGCCGGCCCCGATGTTCGAATTCTGCCCGACGAAGGCGTCGCCGATATAGCTGAGGTGGCACACGTTCACCTTCGACTCGATTGTCGATTTTTTGATCTCCACAAAATTACCGATTTTCGCCTCTTCCCCGATTACCGACTCGGGCCTGAGCTGGGAGAAAGGCCCGACTGACGCGTTTCTGCCGACAGTTGATCCTTCAATCCGGACGCCGAGCTTGATCCGCACACCCTCTTCGATGGTGGAGTCGGCGATATAAGATGTCCCTTCAATGACCACTCCGCCTTTTACGACGCTTTTCCCGCGAATCTGGACATTTGGCCCTATCGTGGCGCCCGGCTCAATGACGACTTCCGGATCGACAAAGAACGAAGGCGGGTCCAGAAGGAACACGCCTGAAGTGATCAGCCGCTCCCGTCTTCTTTTCATTATCGTCGCGTTTATCAGTGATATCTCGAGAAGGTTGTTTACACCCTGAAGCTCTTCCGTCTCATAAAGCGTAAGAGAGGCTACGGAGAAGCCGTGCTGTACCGCGAATTCTACAATGTCGGTGAGATAGTATTCCTGCTGCGAATTGTTGCTGTTGAGTGATTCGAGAGCGAGAGGGAGGAGGGTGGAATGAACGGCGTAGATCCCCGAGTTGACTTCACGAATGAGAAGCTCCTCGGCATTGCAGTCCCTGGCTTCGGTTACGCGGAGGATTTTACGGGTATCTTTGTCCCTTATGACCCGCCCATAGGCGCGCTGTTCGTCCGATATCGCCGCCATAAGCGTGAGCGAAGCTTTCTCTTTCTGATGTTTGATCAGAAGGGAAACGAGAGTCTCGGGACGAAGCAGGGGAACGTCACCGTATAGAATCACGACAGTGCCGGTGAAGCCGTCGAGCTGCGGAATGGCGTACTTTACAGCATCTCCGGTGCCGAGCTGCGTTTTCTGCCAGGCAAAGTATACAGGTGTATTTCCAAATGCGCCCGAATCCCGCGCGGCAGTCACCTGGGCCTCGACTTTTTCGCGTTCAAACCCTGTCACGACGACAATTCGTTCCGGATTAAGCGAAGAAGCGTTTTCGAGAACGTGTTCAATCAGTGTTTTCTCAACGGTCTTGTGGAGAACTTTCGGGATGTTTGATCCCATTCTCTTTCCGAGACCTGCGGCAAGAACGATTACAGCAAGGGAATCCATATGCAGCGCCCGTTTAAATATTCCATCACGAATTCTAGGAGAATTGCCGATAGGAATCCATAGCGGTAAAGGGCGCTGTTAAAGCCGTTTTTAACGATCAACGGGGAGTTTGTACCTTCTAATGGCGGCGGGGTCTTCTAATCCATCAGGAAAGCCCACTCTAATCGAGAGAGCTTTTGAGCGGCACGACCTTCGTGCCGAACTGGATCAATTCGAACAGGCGCTGCAGAGTCTTAAAATCATATACGAGCAGTATTTTTCCGGGGTCATCACGATGGCGCCTGAAAAGCAGCATCAGGAGGTAACGATGCTGATACGGAAGCTGAAGAAAGCGCCGTTCAAGAGTTCAGCGATGAACTACCGCCTGCGGGCTCTCGAGCAGAGATACCAGACGTACAACAGCTACTGGCAGCGCGTTTTGAGAGAGCGGGAAGAGGGCACTTACGCAAAAGACGTTTACAAAGCCAACCTCCGGGGCGCGCTGGCTGAAGAAGAGGCCCGGGCTGCAACCCGCCAGGGCAAGGCAGAAAAACAGATGCGGGATCTGTTCGCAGCGTACAAGGATGCCATCGAAAAGCAGACCGGGAAGCCGCAGACCCTTGATTTCAAAAAGTTCCATCAGCACCTCGTGCAGTCGGCGAAAGAACTCAAAAAGAAAACTGGAAACAAAAAAGTTTCTTTCTCTGTCGTTATTCAGGACGGTAAGGTGAAATTAAAGGCGAAATGCTCGTGATCAAAAAAGGGCGCAGAGGGAAAGTTCCTACTTCAAAAACACTTCCCTCCCGGGCTCGAAAGAAAATCTCAAAGCTCTCGGTATCACATGATTCCATTTCGGCGGAAGTTCAACCTCGTACTCTTTCCAGTTTCCATCGGAGGGAGGCAAAATCTTCCCGATAGAAAGCACTTTCCCGAATTCAAATATATCGAGTGCCGCAGGTTCTTCACCGGGAGGAGCCATCAGAGACAGGCGAAGGGCGTCTTTATATGAAGGCGCCAGAAGCCAGAAGTCTTCGTCGATACGGTAAGTGCGATCTATTTCAAAGAGATAATTTCCTTCGCCCTGGAGTCTTCTGATATGCCGCCTCAAAGGCAGCTTCGTCGAAGTCCGGCACAAGCTCCGGCATGTATATAAGGAATCGAAGTCCGTGAATCTTCCGGATCGATTCAAGCGATTTTGCGTCAGGAAAGGACGCAACTTCACCGGGCAGTTCCCGCATGATTTTCGAACGGAGACCGCTGTAGCCATTGACGATATCAAGCCTGCTCCCGCGGGCCCAGAGCATGTACCGAACATTCAGCTTTGCGAAATCAGACCAGTGCCTGACGAACCGGCGGTCGCGGAGAGCTGTTGTCATCGGAAGCACGAGCAGAGGACTTTTCTGCCGGAGAGTGGAGAGTTCGTCGAATATTTCAGGCTTTCGGGGAAGAGGTTCGAGAGGATATGTCCTGATATTATTTTCGACGAGCGCAAAGAGAGCGAGCAGTAGAATGATTTTCGGTGTAGAGCGCGGGTTTGCCGCTATCCGGGCAAGTCCTCCTCCGGCAAGCACGACGAGCGCAAAATGAAGGAGAACGCCGATTCTGCCTATCGCCCGTATGGAGTTGAATCCGGGGAAAAATGCGTGGAAGAAAGCATAGGGCGTAATGGAAGCGTCGCCTGCCTCGGGAAAACCAAGAGGACCGAAAGAGATAATGAACGCAGCGCAGGCTGCAAGAGCGAAGCTCGCGATAATGTCTCTTCTGGTGAAGTAACGAACATCGAGCTTTTCTTCGAGCTTTCCTGTGAAATACAGAAGGAGAAGTCCCGACAGCGCAAGAAACCACAGCGCAAGCGATCTCACGTACTCTATTCCCGGGAACCTGAGAGCGGGGACCGAACAGAGGAGAATAAGAAGAAAAGAGAGGAGGACGGAGAGATACAGTCCCCTGAGAGGTTTTGCCTGAAAAAGTCTCGCAACCGCAGCGCCCGCAAGCAGGTATACGACAACGCCTGCAAAAAGGTGCGCCTCATCGTGCGTAAAAGAGGATGTTCCGCCGTAAAGATGACTCCACCCGGATGCAGACACAAAAGAGGAGAGGGAAGCGGAGAAGTGATAGGCTTCAAAAAGGGCGCGGCCGCCAAAAGCTTCCCCGACATGTATGTAGGGAATTATGAAGGGAATTAAAGGAATGCTTCCGGCCAGGACTCCGGCGGCAAGAATTCCATAATCGCGCGCTTTCAGGCTGGACGGACGGAGAATTACTGCGGAGGTCAAAAGCAGAAACGCAAGAAGACACGCAAAGACTGAGTAGTAAACCGAACACAGAAATGCAAGGCCGCCCGCAAGGCTCAAAAGCACGGCCCTCAGAAAGGAGGGAGCTTCAAGAAACCGGAAGACAAGAATCGCGGTGAACGGGAAAAAAAACGTGAACTGAAGCTGAGGATGTCCGGCATGAGCGGAGACAACCGGACTTGTAAGGAAGATTAGTCCGGAAACAAGCGAAGGAGTGAAACTTGCGAAAAGCAGAAAAACCAGACGATAGCAGAAAAATCCCGCGAGAAAATGGGCCGCAAGAAACAAGGAGTTCCAGACGACGGGGACAGCAGCCCCTGCTTTGAGAAACGGCCAGGCCAGCGCGGCTGGAAGAAGGAAATTGTCGCTCCAGGCAAGTGATTCTCCGTAAGGGTAAAACGCGGAAGTTGTAAACCAGGGGTTTGAGAAGAGATCGTCGATGGCCGACTGAATGAGCCATGCGTACAGACCTGCGTCAGCTTCGCTTCCTCCGACCAGGTGCGTCGTGAAATTTTCAAAAACTCTCCACCGGAAAACGACGAGGACTGCCAGCAGCGCAAGTGACGCCAGCGCGTCCCTTTTGCGGTCCGGAGTCTCGAGTTTTAGAAAGATTTCCGCCATTTGGGGATGCTAGCACGGGGGAGGACCCTCTCAAAATAATATTGATTCTCACCGGCATTCTGCCGATACCTTGGAATGAACAGCATTATGAGGAGACGGCATGAGTACTGAAATCCCGGCAGGAGCGGAAGTTGAGATCCGCAATATGTCGAGAACAGAAGTTGATATCGCAATTGAATGGGCAAGGCAGGAAGGATGGAACCCGGGGATCTACGATGCTGAACCCTTCTTCGCAGCGGACCCGGAAGGCTTTTTCATAGCAACACACAATGGAACGCCAGTGGGGTGCATCTCTGCTGTCGCTTATGACGATCGCTTTGCTTTCGGCGGATTTTACATAGTCGATCCCGAATTCCGGGGCAAGGGCGTCGGAATGAAACTCTGGAAGCATGCTCTTGGATATCTCGGCTCCCGGACCATGGGTGGTGACGGGGTTATCGAGAGGCTGGACGATTACGCGCGTGAAGGTTTTAGACTTGCGTACAGCAACGTGAGGTTCCAGGGCAAGGCTGCGCCCAAGCCTTTTGAGGAAGTGACCGAAGCTTCGAGCATTTCTTTTGCGAAGCTCCTTGCGTACGACAGAAAGCATTTCCCGGCGCAAAGAGAGGCGTTTCTCCGCGCATGGATCGAGCAGCCGGAGACGCTCGCATACTGCGTACAGAAGGGCGATGTAATCACCGGTTTTGGGGTGATACGCAAATGCTTCGAAGGCTGGAAAGTCGGTCCTCTCTTTGCGGATCTTCCAGGGACAGCTGAGAGGCTTCTTCGCGCTCTCACCGACCAGATCGCAGGCGAGACGATTTTTCTCGATGTTCCCGAGCCAAATGCTGCGGGGATGGCCATGGCCGCGCGCTGGCATATGAAACCTGTTTTCAAAACAGGCCGTATTTACAATGGTCCTGCGCCCGAACTTCCCCTTTCAAACATATTCAGTGTAACCTCTTTTGAGCTCGGCTGATAAGCCGGCGGCCTCAAGAGAGAAGCAATCCCGTGGAAATCCGCGCATTCATTCTGCTTGTCATAGTATTAATATGTTCGATGCTTTCACTGGCCGGCTGTGTTTTTTTCCCGGCTCTTCCGGGGAAAGTCACCCTCAGGGAGCGGCTCGCCGCGTTTCCTTTGTCACAACCGCCCATCGAAGCGCCCGTGAAGATTTACTTCGATGATTACCAGATCCCCTATGTGGAAACGGAGAATGACGACGATCTTTTTTTTGTCATGGGCGCAGTCCACGCTCATCTTCGTCTCGCGCAGATGGAAGTGATGCGGAGAATTTCCCAGGGACGATTGTCGGAGATGGCAGGACCCGTCACCACCGGTATTGATTACGGTCTTCGCATCCTGAATCTCGGGAAAGCTGCCGAAAGTATTCTTGCGGCAATGCCGGCCGAATCCAGGCGGTTTCTGGAACGTTTTGCGGAGGGGATTAACTTCTACACCGCCGGGATGGAGGAACTGCCCCATGACTTCAGGATCCTGGGTATTGAGCGTGAAGCCTGGTCGGCCCGGGACGTTGTCGTTCTGGCCCGCCTCTATACTGTCGAGGTTAACTGGCTTCTGCTTTCCCAGATTCTTTCCTTCGGGGAAGACCCCGCGCTGAAAGAGGTTCTGGAGCGTCTGCTCGAGAAAGGCGGATCGCCGGTGACGGCGCAGACTCTTACAATGGGCGGAGTACTCGAGAGCAGCGCGAAATCCGGAAGCAATTCTTTCGTGATTTCGCCCCGCCTGAGCAGGACCGGCGGAGCTTTAATGGTCAACGATCCTCATGTGGGGTTCTCCATCCCGAACCTGTGGATGATTGCCGGGTTTGAATCTCCGGGGATAAATTCCGTGGGACTTTTTTTTCCCGGTTTCCCTCTGCCTGTCATGGGACGGAACCGCAGGATATCCTGGGGCGGGACGAACGGGTGGGTGCTGACAAGCTCCATTTACGACGCGGGAGAGCTCGATGTTACCTCGCGTGAAGAGATCATTAAACGGCGGTGGCTGCCGGATAAAAAGGTGACGATTCGGGAAACGAAGCTGGGTCCTATCATCACGGATGCGCCGTTGTTCGAAGACTATGATGGCCGGCCTCTTGTCCTGAAATGGGTCGGGCATGAAATATCGGACGAGTTCACCGCGTTTCTCCGGGTGAACAGAGCGGAGAATTTCGACGAATTCCGGCAGGCATTCGAAAGCTACGCGGTATCTGGACAGAACTTCACGTTTGCCGATGTGGAAGGTCATATAGGCAAAGTACTTGCAGCCCGTGTTCCTGTGGGCGCTCTCGATAATCCGCGGGAGCTGGTGAAGGACCCTGGTGATCCGGGCTCGCAATGGAGAGGCTTTCTTACCACCATGGATCTTCCATTCACATACGATCCTGACTTGGGGTTTATCGCTTCGGCAAACGAGAGGCCTGAGGAAACAAAGCAGCCACTGGTGCTTTTCTCCAGTCCGAGGGATCGCTATGAGAGGTTAACTGAACTTCTGGGCGGGAAAAATAATTTTGGAGTACAGGACGCGGCTGAAATACAGATGGATGTGTTTTCGTCGACGGCAGTCCGTGTTCGCGATCACTTTCTACGGCATATGAAAGGGCGGGAACTGACTAGTCCCTTCTCTGAGGCTCTTCGCGACTGGGACGGCCGGTATGATACCGGCTCCCGGGGCGCCTGCGCCTTCGAGCTTCTGCAGGCGGAATTCATGGAGCGGTATTATCCGCGGCGGTACGGAAGAAAGATTGGCGCGTTTTTTCTGAAGTCATTTCTTTCAGGAGGCTTCCTGGAGAAAGACCTTGAAGTTGCCGAGGACAAAGGAGAGCTGAGGAGAAAGTCCATGGAAGAGGCTTTTGATGCCGCCGAGAAATCATTCGATCCCCGCCTGGTCTGGGGCGACATTCACACCATGGAACTGCGGCATTTCCTTTCACGAATCCCTCTTCTTGGATGGAGATACAGGCTCGACTCTTTTCCGGTCGCCGGTTCGTCGCTCACCGTCATGAAAACTGCGCATCAAGTTTCCGCCGAACCTCATACGGCCACTTTTGGAGCAACTGCCCGGCATATCAGCGATCTGTCCGGCATGGATGAAAACTTTTTTGTGCTGCTTGGCGGAGAGGATGGCCGGCTCGGAAGCAGTAATCTTCTGGACCAGGTTGATTTTTGGCGGAGTGGAAAGCTTATCAAAACGCCCCTCCGGAACGAGACCGCAGCGTCCCGGGCTGCGGCGACCGTGAGAATGCGTCCGGGAGCAGACAGCAGAGTGGAATTCAGCTTCGATGTCAGATAAGGGTGCTTATGAATACTGTGACTGAAATGGCTCAGGCAGCGAAGGATGCTGCTTCAACACTTTCCGCATCTTCAACGTTTCAGCGAAATGACGCTATTACCCGGATGATAGAGGAATTCAAGAAAGGCAGGGATCAGCTCTTCGCAGTGAACCAGGAGGAGGTTGCTGCAGCGAGGAATGCGGGTCTGGATGCCCCAATGGTAAAGCGTCTCGAGATTTCGGAGAAAGTTTTTGCCTATATGCAGAAACGGCTGGAAGAAGTCGCGGCGCTGCCCGATCCCCTCAATGTCGTCCTGGAGGGCCGCACGAATGAATCCGGACTCAAGGTCGAAAAGATTTCAGTACCTCTCGGGGTTATCGGAATTGTGTACGAGTCACGCCCGAATGTGACTACGGATGCCGCTTCAGTCTGCCTGAAAAGCGGAAACGCAGTGATACTGCGCGGGGGCTCGGAGTGTCACCGGACCAATACGCTGCTTTCCGAATTGATGGGCCGGGCCGCAGAAAAAGCAGGTCTTCCGGGGACATCCGTTCAGATCGTTCCTACAACCGACCGTGCAGCGGTAGGAGAGCTTTTGAAAATGTCTGATTACATCGATGTCATCATTCCAAGAGGCGGAAGGTCGCTTATCGAGCGGGTCGTCGAAGAAAGCAGGATACCCGTAATCAAGCACTATGAGGGAATATGCCACCTTTATATCGCCGAGGATGCGGATACTGAAATGTCAGTGGCAGTTTCCGTAAATTCGAAATGCGAGAGAGTCGAAGTCTGCAATGCGCTTGAGACACTTCTTGTCGATGAAAAATGCGCGGCAGGAATTCTTCCCGCCCTGGCACAGGCCTTCGCGGAGAAGGGCGTCGAGCTCAGAGGCTGCGGGCGGGCGCGGGAAGCAGCGGCCATGGCTGAAGCAACTGAAGAAGACTGGCGGACGGAATATCTTGCGCCGGTTCTTTCGGTCCGTGTTGTGAGTGGAATTGACGAAGCCATCAGGCACATCAGAATGTACGGTTCAGGCCACACTGATGGAATAATCACAAACTCGTTTTCTCTTGCGAGTCAGTTCGTAAAGTGTGTCGACTCTGCATCCGTCCTTGTAAACGCCTCAACGCGTCTCTCTGGAGGAGGAGAATACGGGATGGGAGCTGTCGTTGGAATAAGTACAGACAAGCTGCATGCGCGCGGTCCTGTCGGGCCTCGTGAGCTTACCTCTTACAAATGGGTTGCGTATGGTGCAGGTCACTTGAGGGGATGATAAGCAGAAGAAAAGGCACGAACAGGCCGCAGCTCGTCTGAATTTCTTATCCCTGCATTCCTGAAAAATTCATCCCGAGGCGATGGTTCCCCGTTTTTTCAATAACTGGTAATACGAATAAACAAAAAGTGCGCTGTAAATAAACGCCATAGCGAGAAGCAGGGGCGTTTTTGGCTTCTGCCAGGAGAGGCCAAACAGAAGGCCGACCGAGATAGATAGAAAAACATTGAGAATTTGCTGATAGAATCCTTCTTTCGTCTTAAATCCGGAGTTTGCAATGATCATCAGGAAGGGAAAGAACTGAATCAGGATTTTGTAATCGTGGCTTGTGCCGGTAGCAAGGCTCATAACTGCAAAAGCAAGCCCGATAAGCGCAATCTCGGGAGAAGAGAAGAAATTTTCGTTTTGTGGGGGAACGTTCCTTCGGAGCTTCTGAACATAGAGCAGCACGGCAAAAAGGCAGTAGATACCGGCAATAACGCAGCTCATGACTGTCGCCGACTGCTGCGGCCAACCCATGCCCGCAAAAAAATTAGCCAGCGAATGATTTCCAGGCCATAAATATGGCGCGCCCTGCACCGTTTTGATTGATCTGACGAGGTGATTGACGCTGGTTTCTCCAAGGCAAAAAACGCCTGACAAAAGAACACCCGCTGCGACGAAAGGCATGAACCATCGCATTCTGCAGATCAGAGCAGGTAAAATCAGAACAGGATAAATTTTCAGGCTTGTGCCTATACCAAGTGCGATTCCTCCGGCGACCTGTCTATGTGACAATAATGCGCTCAGGCACAGGAGCAGTGCTGCAGCAGCAAGCGCATCGAAATTCCCCCTTTCGAGTGCAAATTGAACGGGATACGTCCCGTACAGTATTCCGGTAACAATCAAGGAAGAAACCACAGGGAAAGGCGCAGCCGATCCGGCACATTGAAGCGCTTTGACCGTAGTCCAGAAAACGGCTGCCAGAATAAGGAAAGTAAACAGGAAGTAGGCCGTTTTTTCAGAGAAAAAGGTCAGAGGAAGATACGAAAGGGAGACAAACGGCGGATATACATTGTTTACAATCTTCTCATAGCCCTGAAGACCGTTCAGAATTGTCGACGAAGCCTGGTGGACAATTCTGAAATCCGCTCCCACGGGATTGAGAAGCGGAATTCCGAAAGTCTGAAAATAAGAATTGCCTTTTATCCGGACTAAATGATCTGAAACAACCTGCGTAATGAAAAAAACGGCAAAGTAAAAATATGAAGAAGGTGCAAAGCGACCTTTTCCCCTTACCGGCGTTTCGTTGAAGGAATCGGGAGTCTCAGCCAATTTCAGTTGCTCCGGCTTCTCGGGAATATCTTGACTGTTTTTTCTCTGTCAGCATTGCCGATGCGTATGCTTTCCTGAGCACTTGGATAGAAGGTCCTCAGTCCCGTCGCCCGGCTCTGGTTGAAAATAGCGAACAGCGGTGATGAGATGCCGGCGATCAGAATGCACAAAATCAACAGTACGCCGGCGATGAGGATCGCCGACGCTGAAGCATGAGAAAGAGAAAGGAACAGAAGGGCAGTAATGCAGCATGCAGACATGACTCCCGAGAAAATAATCGCTCGAACCGCAATCTTTTCAGAAAAAGGCAGGAGCATCCTGAACCCATGATTGACCAGGCTGAGGAAACTCATTTTACTCCTGCCGGAATACCGTTTGCCTCTTGGTATAGGCACATTCTGGACGTTTAACGGCAGCCCGACGAAGGGTGAAGAATAGCAGAAATCAAAAAAGAGATGAAAAATCACTTTCTTCAGGAGGCAGCCTCTGTACGCTGCAAAATTACCGCTTCGTATTACTGTTCCCGTAAGCAGCCGGAAGAAATACTTGAAGAATATGTATGAAACTTTGAACGAAAAAGTCTCCAGCCTTTGAGTCCTCTGGGCAACTGCAACCCTGGAAAGATTTTCCGGATTGGCAATAAGAGGATCGAGCAGAAGCGAAATATCACGTGGATTGTCTTCTCCGTCGGAATCAAGTGTCACAACAAAATCAGTGTCGGCAATGCTATGAACCATTTTGCGGAGGGCAAAGACAATTGAACCCTGGCGGCCCAGATCATAGGGCGGCGTTATAATTGAAACGTCAGGGGATCCCTCGAATTGACGAACAGCCGGATCCTGGCCGGCGGAGTCGTCAATAAGAATTATTTCAAACTCAAAGTCTGCGTACCTGGTTTACGCTAAAGAGACAATTTCTGAAGAAAGACGCTTAAACGCTTCGCAATAGTAAAAGCAGGGCGTGAATATCCATATCTTCCTGGTTTCCATGGCGAGACAGTACCATACCTCGCGAGGCACTGTATGCAAACGTGGGCTTTCCGCCAATAATAAATCGTATCAGCACCAGAATCTTCGGCCGGCCCTTTCCATCAAATCACCGCACCTGGGAAGAAAGCGCAACACAGTCACATCACCCCTCCACCGCAAGTTGCCTTACCGCAAGCACCGCCATATCATCGAACTGCTCTGCACCCTGCGCGAACTCATGAACGTGCGTCATTATATTCTTCACGAGCACCTGCGGGGGAAGCCCGGAGCTTTCATGAGCTGCCTGCACGAGGCGGTCATCAGTGTAGAATTCTTCGGCAGAATTCTGCGCTTCAGTGATTCCGTCAGTATAAAGAAGAAGAGTATCGCCCGGATCGAGATTCGTGCGAAGGGCCGTATACGTCGAGCTCTCGAAGACTCCAAGCACGACACTCTTTCCAACATCGAGCCAGTGAACGGAGCCATCCCGTCTTATGATAAGAGGAGGGTTGTGCCCGCCGTTGGAATAGGTAAGTTCACCGGTCGTGAAGTCGAGCATTCCTGCAAAAACAGAGACGAACATATTTGCCTCGTTTTCCTGGCACAGTTCATGGTTCACGCGCTGCAGGACTTCGGATGGCGATATTCCCTGCTCGCATGTACCCTTTATAAGCGTCTTTGAAACCGCCATGAAAAGAGCAGCAGGGACTCCTTTCCCTGAAACGTCGCCGATCGTGAAGAACAGCTTTTCTTTTCCGATGAGGAAGAAATCATAAAGATCGCCGCCGACTTCCCGCGCGGGTTCAAGCGCCGCATAGATGTCGAATCGGGCTTCATCAGGGAAAGGCGGGAAGCGCTTCGGGAGAAAGCTCATCTGGATAGCGCGCGCAATCTTGAGTTCGCTTTCTATTCGCTCCTTTGCGCGGGTAGTCGCCGCGAGATCGGCGATATATTCTTTCAGGGCCGCGCGCATTTTTCGAAAAGACTCGTTTAAGGTGCCGACTTCATCGTGACTTTTTACCTGGGGAAGATCGACATCGAGATTTCCCCTGGCAAGCTCGAGGGCCTTTAAGGAGAGAACCTTAATAGGCCGGGTGAAACGGCCTGATATCAGCACTATCGCCCCGAGAAGAGCGAGTAAACCTGTCATACTAAGCGCAAGCATTCCCACGGTCATATCGCGCAGGGTTCCGAAAAGTTCGTTTTCCGGAACTACTACTCCCACTGATGCTCCTGCTGACGGGAGCGGCGAAAAATACATCCATGAATCGCCTCTGTCGAGAAAATCCTTTATCGGGACAAGACCTTCCTCCCCGTGAATCATCCGCCTTCCTATGGCACGAAGCGCCGGGTCTCCTCTTTCTTCCGCGACGCTGAAAATGCTCTCGCGCATGATTGCCGGTTTGTTTCTATGCGTGACGAAAAGTCCCGTCCTTGAAATGAGAAACGCGTATCCCGTTTCAAAAAGCTTTACAGAGGAAATTGCGTCCTGCAGGCGGGAGAGGGACATGTCTGCTGTCACTACGCCCTGAAATATCTTTTGGCCGTTTACGGTTCTGTAAAAGGGAGCGGAAAATGTGGCCATGACAATGCCGCCTCCTCCCTCGTCGAAGTAGGGTTCGCTCCAGGCGGCTTCATCAAGTTCCTTCGGAATTTGATACCAGTCGTAATTGAAGTAATGGTATGCGGGAGTTCCGAGGTGAGAGAGAGATATGGAATTACCCTGTCTGAATCCGTAGGGCGAATAATAGAGGTCGGCGGGATTGAATGCATACGGCTCGAAAGCCACAGCCATGCCGAAGATATCCGGATTTTTCTCTATCGCGCTTCTGATAAAACCCTTCACCTCTTCGTCGGTAAACGCTCTGTTTTCGAGCATAAGGGCGATTGTGAGCGGAACCTGCTCAATACTTCTGAGCTGGCTTTCAATCCTGTAAACCATCTGCCGGCTCAGGGTCTGCGCGTCCTTCTCCATCTCCTGAAGGAGTACTTCCTTCGAGTGGTGGTAGTTGTAGCCGAGCACGGCGAGAAAGATCAGCCCGGTGCTTCCCAGTATTGCGATGACCAGCTTGAAGGCGAGACTTCGGTTTTCGAGCATCAGGGCGCGCCTCCGCAGTTGAAGTAGAAACTTTCCCAGGAAGGAGCGCTTTCAATCAGTCCGTTCGAGAGAAGTTCCGATGTGACACCCCCATAAGTCTCCTTCTGGAAACTGGGAGAAGGGTGCTTCGGCGCTTTCATCAGATCCTGCATCCGTTTCAGCATCCATTTCTGATGCACACGGTTCGTTCCGGCATTTCTCTTTTCGGCATGATTCATCACAACATCTATCGCCTCGGAAGGATTCGCGAAAGCGTAGTCCCATCCTGCGAAAACAGCCCTCCTGAAATTACAGACCTGTTCCGGGTGAGTCTTCGCAAAATCTTCAAGACAGTAAATTCCGTCTTCGGGGAACGTGACACCGAATTCGTCAAAGAAAAAGATTTTCAGTTCATCCGGTTCGAGACCGGAGTTCAGGAGCATGTGATATTCGTTGTGCCACATCGCTGACGCGACATCGACGCCTCCGCGCAGAAAAAGGCTCATGCTGGTTGTTTGAGGGATCGGTTTGACGCTTACGCCGAACTTCCGGAAGAGTGCCTGGGCCTGCACCTGGAACTCATCTCCCCAGAGGCCAACCTTCTTCCCGTCCATGTCCTTCGGCGAGTTGATTCCTGATGATGCCCGCGTGACAAGAATCTGCGAAGAACGCCGAACAACCTGGGCGATGTTTACGATTGGAAGTCCTCTTGAGCGCTCAACCACACCATTAGCAAGAAACATGACTCCGCAGTTTGCCTGTCCTGTCCTCAGCGCGCGCGCAGGCGGAAGCGCAGGGCCGCCTTCGAGAATATCGACGACAAGTCCGTGCGCGGCGAAAATTCCTTTCTCGAGGGCGACGTAATATCCGGCAAACTGCGCCTGAGGGACCCAGAGGGGGATTAAGGATATCCTGTTTCCGTCGTCAGCGAGCGCCGGGGAAGGGGCGATCGATATAAGGAGGATGAGAATAAAATGAAGGGCCACGCTTGTCGCGGCCGTGAACAATCCGCCATTAGAAACGTCACACATAATCTTTATCACGGAAACCATAAGGGAATTTTATGGTTTCAGCTCAAGGGTGTGCAATATGACTTTCTTTGACTCCCCGAATAACATGTTTCATGCAATATTCGGATTCATGGAAGTCCAGACATACAAAACAGCCCTTCAAGTGTGCATTTCGCTCAAGGGGCGCCTGGATGGAAGCACAGCGCAGGAACTGGAAAGCGAGGCGAGGCGAGTTGTCGATTCGGAAACGAAAGAACTTCAGTTCAGCTGCGCCGATCTTGATTATGTAAGCAGCGCGGGAGTGGCTCTTTTCATAAAGATGGGCAAGGAAATCACGGCGCGCGGAGGGCAAATTTCCTTTTCGGGGGTCCGCGGTGAGGTCAGGAAAGTATTCGAACTCTCAGGTCTTGCGACAGTTTTCCATGTGAAGGAGGGGAGACTCGATGAAAGCGGACTCGATTCGAGGAAAGCATTTACGAAGGCCGAACGCGCGGAGCGTCTCTTTCTCCCGGCGAGGCTCGATTCTCTTCAGTTCTTTCAGGACTTCATAAGAAGCTACGCGAGAAGAAGCGATGTCGACCCTGCGATATACACGACTATCGACCTTATTGTTGAGGAGATAATCGTAAACATCGTGAAACATGCGTACAGGGAAGGGCCTGGAGACATCGATGTCGCCTGTGATCACGACGATGAGCATCTTTATCTCGAGTTTCAGGACTCCGGTCCGGCTTTTAACCCCCTCTCTCTCGAAGCTCCCGATCTCGACGCAAACATTGCGGAGAGAAAAATTGGGGGGCTGGGGATACATCTGGTGAGAAAGGTGTCTGCTGGTGTGCAGTATGAGCGGAGGAACGAGAGGAATATTCTCAGAGTTTCGGTAGCCCGCTGTGCTCCATGAATCCGCCGGCCGGCAAACCGGCGCCTGATTAATTATTTCCGCAGCAGCGCGCCCCAGGGCGTTTTTGCCTTCTTTAATTCCGCGGGATTTCCCTGGAAAATAAGCCGGCCGCCGTTGTCGCCGGGTCCCGGTCCAAGCTCAATCACATGGTCGGCACACCTCATAATATCTTCCTCATGCTCGATTATGATAACTGTGTTGTCATGATCGACGAGGTTCCTGAGAGTCCTGATCAGGCGGGTTATGTCGCATTTATGAAGTCCGGTCGTAGGCTCGTCCAGAAGATAAAGAGTATGACCGCGCTGCGATCCGCTCAATTCCGCGACGAGTTTTATCCTCTGACTCTCGCCTCCCGAGAGTGTCGTTGAACTCTGCCCGAGCGTCAGGTACCCGAGGCCCAGTTCGCACGCTGTGTGAAGGACATGATGAATCCTGCGGTGGTGGGTGAATATCAGGCGGGCCTGATCGAAGGTCAGTGCAAGCACATTGCTGATGGAGAGATCCTTGAACTTCACAGAGAGCGCATCGTCGGTATATCTGGTCCCGTTGCATGTCTCGCACACGACCGACGCGTCCGGAAGAAAACTCATCTCGAGAGTCTGGATGCCCAGCCCTTTGCAGTCGGGACACTTTCCTTTCCCCGTATTATATGAAAAGAAACCTGCAGTCAGTCCCCTTGTCTTTGCTTCGAGCGTGGTCGCAAAAAGAGTGCGGATATGATCCCAGATTCCAAGATATGAAGCAGGGGTAGACCTCGAATTGAGGCCGATGGGCTTCTGATCGATGAGAAGAACGCGGTCGATCGGGACATCGCTTTTCAGCTTTGTTCCGTTCATTGACCACTCTGTCTGTTTTCCGGCCTTCGACTTGAGAGCTTCCGCAATCACACCGTGCACAAGAGAGCTCTTTCCCGCGCCCGACACGCCGGCGACCGCCGTTAATGATCGGAGGGGGACTTCAAGGTCCAGAGATTTGAGATTATGAAGAGACGCATTTTTTATTGAAAGGACAGGAGTATCTTCCCGCACTGCCGGCGAATGCTTCGGCGGTTTTCTCAGAAGGGCCTGCGCGGTGAGGGAGTTTTCATCCGCCTTGAACTCGTCAATCGAACCGTCGAATACGATTTGTCCGCCTTCTGTCCCGCCGCCGGGCCCGACTTCTATCACGTGCTCTGCGCTCAAAATGCTCTGGGCATCGTGCTCGATAATGATTATCGAATTTCCCGCGTCCTTAAGTTGGTAAAGCTTCTTCAAAACGCGCGCATTATCATCCGGATGAAGTCCTGCGCTCGGTTCGTCGAATATATACAGGACGCCTGTGAGCGGCGAGCCCATGGCGGCCGCAAGTCGAAGTCTCTGAAGTTCGCCTCCTGAAAGAGTGAGGCATTCCCTGTTCAGGTCGACATAGTCAAGTCCCATCTCCGTCAGAGTTTCCAGTTTGCCGAAAAGTTCGTTCAGGATGCTCCCCGCAATTCCTGAAGTGCGCGATTCGAATTTCAGCGATGCAAGAAACTTCCGGGCTTCCGGCGGTGTAAGAAGGGAGAGTTCGTGAATATTTTTCCCCCCAAGCCGTATGTTTCTGCCTGTTGATGTGAGCCTGGTCCCATGGCAGCCGGAACACGTCTTACCCTTCCTGTCGACTCCGGCGCCGTGACACTTTGGGCAGGCGCCTCTCCGCGAGTGGAATGAGAGATCTTCAGGATCCGGCTTGAAAAAGCCCCTGTTGCAGACGGGGCAGGTCCGTTCAGCGCTGAGAATCTCTTCGCCGTTTTTTGTATGAACAATGAGAGTGCCGCCTCCAAGCGCCAGAGCCTGCTTCACAGCATCAAGGAGAATTTCATCGTCGATTCTCCCGGAGCTGAAACGGGCGACTGTGTAGTCAATCGAGTGCGCTTTATTTCGCTCGAGATCGTAATGAAATTCCGAAGGCCTCACAAAGAGCCCGTCAACACGCACCTCCGTGATCTCGGAGCTGACTGCGCGCTCGAAGACAGCGCGGTGGTTTCCTTTTTTCAGTTTCACAACAGGCGCAAGAATCCTGGTGCTGCCGTCTGCAAGACTGCCGACCCATTCGGAGAGCGCTTCGGGCGAAAGAGAGGAGATGCGCTGCGCGGGATGGGAAGGGCAGTACTGTTCTCCGGCCTTCGAGTAAAGGAGCCGGAGGAAATTATAGACCTCCGACATCGTCCCGACTGTCGAAAGCCGCCCGGGCTGGAAGGTATGCTGGTAGACGCAGATGGTAGGCTTGAGGTTGAGAATGGAATCGATGTCGGGTTTTTTCAGCTCTTTTATGTACTGGCGCGCGTACGGGGAGAGGCAGTCGAGATACCGCCTCTGTCCTTCGCTGTAGACTATGTCTTTCGCAATGGAGGACTTCCCCGACCCTGAAACTCCCGTCAAGGCTGTGAACTTATCAAGCGGAATGCGGACATCTATATTCTTGAGATTGTGTTCCCGCGCGCCCCTTATAGTGAGGAATGTATCGGTTTCGCCCGGGGCTTCGGACGCACTAACCGGAGGGTCATGCTTGTCATGATCGAGCAGAAACTCCGCCGTGTACGATCCATCCGGGCTTTCGATGAACTCCTGCGGTGTACCCTCCTTTACGAGTTTTCCTCCTCCTTCTCCGCCTTCAGGGCCGAGATCGATAATCCAGTCGGCGCACGATATAAGACTTAAATTATGTTCAATGCAGAGTATCGAGTGGCCGCGCCGTTTCAGTTCCGCAAAAAGCTGCAGAAGCCTTTCGATGTCTCTTGTATGAAGACCCGTTGTCGGCTCGTCGAAAATCAGAAGCGATTTGCCGGAAGAACTTCTGTCGATGAATGGAATCAGTTTAAGCCTCTGCGCTTCGCCGCCTGAAAGTTCGCTGAGCGGATGCCCCAGCGTCAGGTGTCCAAGGCCGAGAAGGGAAAGGAGTTCAAGAGGTCCTGATATCTGCGTGTCGGAATGGAAAAACAGCGCGCCGGTATCGACGCTCATCTTCAGAATATCGTCGACATTCTTTCCTTTCAGTTCAACTTCAAGAACGCTCGGCTGGAAACGCTTTCCAAGACACACCTCGCATGGAATGTAAACATCGCTCAGGAACTGCATATCCTCTTTTATGAAGCCCGCCCCGCTGCATGCAGGACAACGGCCTGCGCTCACGTTGAATGAAAAAGCGGATTTGGAAAGCGCCCTTGCGATTGCGTCGTCTGTGGCCGCAAGCTGGGTCCGTACTGCGTCCCATATGCCTGTATATGTCGCGATGTTGGCCCTCGGGCTTTTTGCAAGAGGAGACTGATCGACAAGAAGCGCCTGGTCGATCTTTTCAAAGCCGCTGACAGCCCGCGCTGCGTCAAGGGGAAGCCCCTTCTTATGCTCTTCATACGCGCGGAGAATCACTTCGGAAACAAGCGTGCTCTTTCCGCTTCCTGAAACTCCGGTGAGACACACGAACCGCTCGAGCGGGATGGAAAGCGTGAGATTTCTTATGTTGCGGGAGCTTGCGCCCTTGATTTCGAGAAAAGATGAAGGCTTCGTGCGGGATCTCAATTCTTTCCTCAGTGAATCAAGATCGGCAAATTTGAGCTTTGCGGCATCCCATTCATCCTTCGGGCCGGAATAGATCACTTCACCGCCCTTTTCTCCGGCGGCCGGACCAAGTTCAATCACTCTGTCCGCGGAAAGTATGCAGTCAGGATCGTGTTCAACGACAAGGAGACTGTTCCCGCGGTCCTTGAGCTTCCGGATTGAGGAGATGAGTCTCCTTGTATCGCGGGGATGGAGGCCGACTGAAGGCTCGTCAAGAACGAAGTGCGTTGATGTAAGATCGCTTCCAAGCGCTGTGGCGAGATTCACACGCTGTGTTTCGCCGCCGGAGAGCGTCCGCGCAGGGCGGTTCAGGCTGAGGTATGGAAGGCCCAGATCGTCGAGATATTCGAGCTGGGAAATCGCAGTGAGGAACACGTCATGAAGCTGTCGTGGGAGCGTCCCGTCATCCGCGGCAGCAAGCATCCCCCTGAGGGCCTTGAGCCATTCGAGAAGATCACGCACTGGCATGTCGAGAACGTCCGCTATGGATCTCCCCTCGATCTTATATGCAGTTGCGTCGGGCTTGAGCCTTGTGCCGCGGCAGACGGGACACGGAGTCTGGGCACGGAAGCGCGAAAGAAAAACCCTCACATGCATCTTGTATTTCTTCCGCTCGATCCATGAGAACCACGGGTTGATTCCCGTAAAGTCGCGTTTTTTATAGTTGAAAATAATGTCCTTCTGTGTTTCCGTAAGCGTTCTCCAGGGCGCGTCAACGGGGATCCCCTGAGCAGCGCAGAATTTAAGCAGCCTTCTGTACTCTCCTTCCGCCGCATCGCCGCTCCAGCAGTAGACCGCCTTGTCAGTTATCGAGAGGTTTTCATCGGGCACACAGAGCGCAGGATCAATGGTCAGGATATTTCCGAATCCTTTGCATTCAGGACACGCTCCGAGAGGATTGTTGAACGAGAAGAGAGAGGGGCGGGGAGAAGCAATCTTCAGCAGGCCGCCATCGCACTTGTACGTGTTGTGGAAATAAGTTGAACGAAACGGCGACGGCCTTATGTTCCGCTGCCCGGGGTTGTTCATTATCCTGAGCCATGTGCGGCGGGCGCCGTTTTCACTATTCCAGTCGATTATGCAGCATGAACCCTTCCCCAGGGAAAACGCCTGGTCGATGGAATCTCGAAGGCGTTTTTCCTGAACCGAGTCCCGCCGCACGCGATCCAGAACCACCAGCACCGTGCGGTCGTCCGGAAGAGCTTTCGCATCGAATTCTTCGAGCTGCTTCAGCTCAGGGCCGCGCGGGCTGACATACCTGTTGAATCCCGCCTCCTGGAGCTGGCGGAGTTCTTCCTGCAGGAGTTCCTTTTTTACAGGCATCTGAACGCCCGCAGCGATGAGAAAAGTGGCATCGGGCTTCAGATTGAAGAGATCGACGACATGCGCAGCAAGCGATTTCGGGTCCCATGCCTTAAGATTGATTCCGCACACCGGGCAAACAGGCTTTGCGATATTGCTCCATATTATCTTGAGGTACTCGTTTATGCTGGTCATGGTCCCGACAGTGGATCTTGAGCCGGTAACCTTCGTCCTCTGCTGGATGGCAATCGCGGGCCGGACGTTTTCAATCGCGTCTACGTCCGGTTTTTTGACCTTGTCGAAAAACTGCCGGGTGTATGGAGAGAAGGTCTCGATGTAGCGGCGCTGCCCTTCAGCATATACTGTATCGAAAGCGAGCGAAGACTTGCCGGAACCTGAAAGACCGGTGACCACGGTGTATGTATTGTGCGGAATTTCGAGATTTATGTTCTTGAGGTTATTTTCTCTCGCATTCAGCACGCGAAGCGATTTTGGAGGCATCTACACAGTTTATTCGACCTGAAAAAGGATACAATATCAGGAGCGATCCCGGCGGATTTGCCCGGATTTTCCCGCGCAGCAAAACTTCACTTTCTTCGATTACCGCAGGCGAAGGAGATCCTCCTTCGGCGCCGTTTTCCCGCGTAAACCCTGTGGTTCTTTCCAAAACCCTCAATCCCGGGTATATCTCACACCATGCAAGTGTCAGGGAAGCCGGTGAGAGTCCGGCACAGACCCGCTGCTGTGAGGCGTGACGCATCAAGGCTTGTTGCAGGCCACTGTTTCTGAAAAAGAAACGGGAAGGTTGAGCCGTAAATAATGATGTTTTTCCTGAAGGCTTTCTTTCGGGGGACACGCTGAGTCAGAAGACCTGCTTGCATGGGATATGTAATCCCGCTCGAGGCGTTATTCGAGGTGCGATAACGCCGCGCAAGAGCCTCGGTATTTGTTTCAGCTTTGCCTCATCGTCAACATGGATGCGCAGTCAGTGGTGCGCCGCCATTTTCGATCGATGCAGAGGGAGCAGGGGGAGATCAATGGTTGATACAATGACCGTCGAAGGATGCGGCTTCCATAATGAGCAGGCAGTCTACTCGGCGTGCAGGCAGTTCAGAGATCATGAAGACACGGAGCTTGCGGCGCAGAACATGGCCGCAACCAAGGCTTCGCAGCACCTGGAATTTGTGGAGGGCGCTCCGGCGATCCCCTTCATTTACAGCAAACGCGGCGAACGGCTGATCTCTCCTTCAGGAGAGGATTACCGTGACGTCATTGATTTTGACAGCGGCAGCGAGCATGGATGGACAAAACGCCTGCCGGAACTCATTCGCCGGCAGCAGGCGCTCATTCCCGGGTTGATGCAGGATGCATCGATCGAACAGGTCTTTATGATGAGTTCGGCAAAGAATTACAACTCGGATGTTTCCTATCTCCTTGAATTTCGAAATGAGAAGGATCGCGTCGTCTGCCTCGCTCACAGAGTGGAGCCCGGGGCGGAGCTGGAGGTTATGCGCAGGCTGGGGGATGCTCCAGTCGTGACTGAAACCCCCGAAGAGGGGGAGGTGTACTCGCTTGTCGTGCGCAGAGAAGAAAGGTTCGACCTTGATAAAGTGAACGAGATAATAATGGCTGCAGAGAAGCGGGAGGAAAGCGGGCCTCAGTCCACCGAAGAATTTATCGAAAAATATCTCCGAAAGGTGGACGAGGATGCCGCAGAGATCAGGGCGGTACTGGACGCTATGCACCCGGAAAAGAGAGAGGCATGGATCGAAAACACGTTACGGAAGGACCTGAAAGAGATTACCGACGAATGGAACGAGCTGAAAGCCGATGAACTGCGGCCGCCGGATCCGGAGGAGAGTCTTTATCAGGAAGAGCTTCGAAATGAAACGCCGGAACCGCTCCTGCGTGAAAATGAAGTGGAGCATCGTGAACGGGAGCCTGAAACAGAACTCAGACGACAGCTTATTCTTGAAGAGCTTCCTCGAGAACTCGTGGCGCGTCTTGATAGATTGCCGCCGGAGGTGAGAGAAGCTTTTATCGCCGAAACGCTCGCGGAGAAAGCATCGCGGCCGGAGCGTCGGTATCAGGACGATCTACGTCCGGAAGAATTGCGTTATAAAGACGAACCTTTATTTCTTCGGGACGACCATCGCCGTATGCAGGAATCCCGGGAGGATACAGTTTCCCGCCCGGCTGAACCGAGGCCGCAGCAGGATATTTTCAGTCGCGAGGCTGATGTACTGCATCTGCTGCAGGCGCCGCGCGATTCCGAAACGGTGCGTCTCTTTCGACCTGACTCATTATCTGTTCAGGTTGCCCATGAGGCGGAGAAGCAGCTTCCCGTCAAATCCCCTGCAGAGCGCGCACAGCAGGAACTCAAGGCGAGGGACCTACTTATCTACAGGCCTCGAACCGCGCGGGATACTCAATCGATTGAAGTGCTTCGGTTCTCACCGGCTGCTGAAGGACCTGTTTCTGAACGGAGGTCGCCGCCGCACAGTCCCCTTGTTGAATCGATTCTCGCTGTCGATCGGTCAGCGAAGGAAACAGCAGCGTATGTCAGAAGCCTGCACCAGGCTTTACGGGAGCAGGCGCTGCCGGCGGCTTCGCGAGTGGAGGGGCAGCCGTCGGAAACAGGGAATCGAATTGAACGGAAAAGGGTGAGTTTCAGGCGCGACCGAAAACCCGGGAAGGAAGGTGTGGTACGAGAGAATTCACGCGCCGCCGGAAAATCCATCATGCGTAGTAGATCGGCAGAAGCTTCTTACAGGCGTAATGCCGGTATCGGTGCCAAAAAAAGAACGAAAGAAATGCGAACGCAGGGGAGGCGCCGAGAATATTCTGCGGTACGAGTGGAGAAAAGAACAGCTCTTCGGCGCGATAATGCTTTGCCTCGTTCACTGTCGTCAGTCAGGTCAGCAGGAATTTTGAGACGGCTCAAGGCTCGTCTCGAAACGCGGCGCGCGCCGCAGCAGCGTGCGCGAAGGCAGCGCGCACTAACTGAACTTCACAGGCCTTCTGAGAGGCAGTCCCGGCGCCTCCGGGTGCGTGCACCTGCGCAACGCATGTTCAAAAAAGCGATACGGGGACTTCTCGCCGAACTTCGCGCACGGGAACGGAAATTAACCTCGCTTGCGCTTCTGCGCAGAAATCCGGCATTAAGGGCTGAGATACGGTCGATTCTCCGGCTTTTCGAGATTCGTGTCCGGCAGCGGAGGCATGGGCGCTCTTTATCATCAAGGCATAACGGAAAAGCTGAAAAGACTATTTCGCGCCGCCGGCGCGCATCCTCCGGAGAGAAGAAAGAGCAGCTTCGGCCGTTACGGGCGAAAGCGCGAACCCGGACACGAGTCAGCATTGACCGTCGAAAGCCGGAGGATCGCTCGACAGCAAGTCACGCTGGAAAACTCGATTATAGGCGATTACTTTTCAGAATCAGACGCATTCTTGTCCGCCTGGAGAATCCATCTCTGCAGCCCGGCCTGCGCCTGCGGTATATCGTCCGGCTGCTGGCGGCAGCGAAAGATTCAAGGCGGCTCGGTCAGGTCGTGCTTGCCCGCCGGCTGAAGATGCATGCTGTCCGCCATCTCCTGCCTCTTATCGAAGAAATGCAGAAGCGAAAGAACCGGCCTCTTTCCGATCTGCTGCTCGACGAGGACTGGCTGGATTCGGTGCTCGAGCGCCGGCAGCAGATGAAACGGGGCGACAGGATCGGCCGGCGCAGACGGAAACGAGCACGGGCCCCAACGGGGGAGGGGCCCGTCGTCGAGACGGGAGGTCGAACGAAGATGGCAGGGCGGAAAGAGCCGGAAAAGGCGCCGAAGTCTGTAATGCAGACCAGCGCCGCCCAGGGACCGGTTTTCTTCCTTCGTACCGAGCAGTCGCTTGAAGCTGTCGACGAAAATGCGGCAAGCCGTTCGTCCGTATCGAATATCACCACTGCGCTGTGAGATTCACGGATTGGGGTGTCAGTCCTGTCGCCATGTCGAAAATTGGTGCGAAAATACCGGTTATTTCCGCTTTATCTTGACAGTAATCGGAGCGCTTTTATTCCCCGCCTTGTCCTGCGCCTTGACATAAACCGTCCTGGTCTTTCCCCTTTTGAGTTTCGACACGGTGAAGTTCCATTTCGTATTACCGGCTTTGAGTTTCGCATCCTTGTATGCAGATTCAGATTTTTTCGAACCAAGGCTGTAACGGACTTTCGAGACACCTGAACCTGTATCTGAAACGGTCCCGCGTATCTTCATGGATGCTCTTGATGTATTTTTCTTCTTGCCGCCACTGACTTTAACTCTCGGCGGAGTCTTGTCAGATGGAGTTGCCGTTGGTGTGGGACCTGCCTGTTTCACCCCGAACTGTATGTCATGCTTTGACCAGTCAGATTTCACAATCCCAAGCTTCAGCACAGAGTCCTGCGTATGGATGTCCCCATCGAAGTTGAACCCCATGTCTGTTATGAGCCCATAGTTTGTGAACCCGGCCGGAACCTGCTGTCCGTCCGAATACCCCTGGCATTGAGTGACATCGGTAATCCCGAACTTGGTCAGCACGGCCTGCGGCATGAATGCGAGAAAGTTCACCTCCACTCCGTTCACGCCATCTGCTGATATTCCGGCAACACCATTCGGCGCCTCAGACGGGGCTCCAATGTTGAGAAAGTGCATGTCAGTGACAAAAACAGTGGCCTTATAATCAAAAGTGTCGCCTGTCTGAGTGTCCACATAAATGCCGAATGCCGCACCAACATCTCCTGAAGCCGACTGAACGGGATCCACTATTGTCGCATGAATACGGAAACGGGTTTCCGAGAGATACTCATAGCTGAGACCTGTGCCGGCTGCCACCATTGCGATGTAATTCACCCGGTCCGTGCTCTCCTTTGTGAATTCAAGAACCAGAGACGTGCCCGCAATCAGAACTGTCGGACTAATATCCGTCTGAGACATTTCCGGCATGCCGAACCCGGAAGGGATCGCATTTAAAAACCCAAACACAGTTCCTTTTCCATCGGGAGAAGAAAAACCGGCGCCGTACGCGGGAACACCTGTTGTTGTCATACCCACACCAGGCGGGACTCCTGGCTGGGAAACAGCGGCAAAGGCTGTCCCGTTGTAAGTTGATGAGGCGGGATCCCAGATTATCGCAGCAAAGGCCGATGCTGTTGAAAAAACGAAGATAAGCAGGAAAATGGTTGCCAATTTAACAGTACGTTGCGCCATTATTATTCTCCCTTGAAGTGCCACTTGAGGATTAATATCAGCTCACTCAGGCTCGAAGGCAATTAAAAAACACCCCTTTGAGGCTGAAAAAATTTGAGCTGCCGGGAGAAAACCTCCGGCGTAAAACAGCCCGGCATAGCCTTCCGGAAGCGTGGGGTGTCCCGATGGCGCGTTTTCTTTCAGAGGGGTTAAGAGAGGTAACGCGCATCCTGCGGGAAAAGTCTGTGGAGGAAATGCTGCGAACTTCCTGCATAAATGACAATTGTCACCTTAAAAACCCCATAAAGACCTGTGTAAGCACAAACCATGGAACTGAAATGTTGACCTCTACTACCGACACCGCCCGGGAATTACCGAAACCTGTCATCACACTCGTATCCGGGGGCAGGGAAATTTCTTTCTATAGCAGCGACGAACTCGAACAGATCGCGAGAAACAGACGTTCGGAGGAAAGAATCGCCTCCCCGGAACGACACCATCAGGTGATATTTCTGGAAAGGATCGGTGGTCCCTTCGAGGGAGCTTTGCTCATCTCCCGGGACGATATTGCATATGCGCGTACTCTCAAAGAAAAAGGGTTTTCGTGTGTGTTCCCGGGTTTCGACGGCGAACAGGGAATGGCGCACATGACTGTGATGCCTGATTCAGAGGCCGTCTTTTCTAAACTGCCCATGCTCACGCCGGCCGATCCCGCAGCCGCAGGAGAAAGACCGGAGCGAGTTCTGGCCATTCCATGCGGAACGTCGCACATTAATATTTATGATCAAGGAGAAGTTTCAAGATACGATACAGGACTCCGCGCCGCAGGGGAAGTTGAGCGGATATTTTCGTCAATCGCCGAATCCGGAGAAGGAACCTTCGAAATACCCGTAAAAGACATGGGAGTCGGCAAAAAGATCGACGCTGAATCGTTGATGATTATAGAGGGGCTCAGAAACAAAGGATGTACTTTGACGGCGCAGGAAATCAAAGGCGGCAGCGACAAACACGGGAGTCTCGTGATGAGCATGCGGTTGCCTTGATTACGAATCACTTATTTTTCTGCGGTCAATCAAATCCCGGCATTGCAATATTCACATGATCGCAGTCCGGCAAGTCGCCGCCGTCACCGACTTCAAGTGTTATTACGTTCAGCCCTTTAACATCGACGCTGATAAGCTTCGGCGGATCGTACTGCCTCATTATTCCGGTGGAAAAAAGCTCTTCGCCTCCCGGGCCTGTAATCCGGATATCAGCCGAAGGATCGCCGCACCCCAGAGCGCCGTCGGATATCCCCACGAGCGCTTTGAAACCAACGGCGTCAGGAGGCACTGATATTGTCAATTTCCCCGGCGAGTTCACACCTATTCCATGGGGAAATATCTGCGCGCGAAGCGCGAGGCTGCTGCCGTCGAACGCCATGTCCCCCATGGGATTGTCGAACTCGACTTTCAGCGCATTTTCGAGCGTGACAGGATATTTTCTTTTGTTCAACGGAGAAAGAAGCGTCTCGGGATACATCATCCTGAGAAGATCATTCTTATATTCAGCTGGTCCATCGCCATTGGAATGAGCAAGCCAGTATAAGGTCCCAAAACAGGTGACGGCGGCAGATATGATTACCAGAAGAATATAAACAGAGACGAAACGCCATGAATGGTCAACCCGTGATGAATCCGCCGAGAAAAATACGATGGAGCCTGTAAGAAAAATCGGAATGAACTCGGAAGCGAAGCGCTGTGTGACGAAAAAATAAGTGAGAATCAGCAGGGCTTCCACAAGGAAAGCCGCTGCCGAGACTTTCAGCAACCACTCTCCTTTACTGCGGGCGAGCAGTACAAGTCCCCAGGTGCCGGGGATGAGGAGCCAAAGACTTCCAAGAGTGAGCGGAAGAACGGGCTCCCGCCAGTGGAAAAATATCTCATTTATGAAATACTGCGGGTTGAGCATGCGAACATAAGGGAATCGGAGCTGAAAATAGCTGCGGAAGGGAGAGAAGTACGCTGCGAAACTCGAAGGGATCCTTGCGATGTTGAATCCCCCGCCTATCTCTTCCGGATGAATATAGAAATGAGAATAGTCTATGAAACTGAAGATCGAACCGAATCTGTCGATATTGTACCATGCCTGGAAAAGCAGGCCTATTCCAAGTGGAAGAAACGCGCCGAAGACGGAAGTTGCGATCCTGCCTGTCCCGGCATCGCGGGGGGTCCTGACCAGGCCTGCAATAAAGAGAAACAGTGCTATGAGGCAGAGCGGAATCCCGAAAGTCACTCTTGCGAGGAGAGTGGCAGCCGTCCAGAAACTGAAAAAGAAAAGGTTGTGGTAATAAACACCCGAACCCGAAGCAAGCTTCACGATAAAGTAAAGAGCGGCGGTGCTTCCGGCAAGTCCCCACAGTATCGCCTCATGGTAGATACGGCCGCACGACATGAGATAAAGAAGGGGAGTCCCGAGCCCGAAACCCAATATGGAGAAAAACACGAAATAACCGGCAGGGAAAACGCCTCCGCGATTACGCTGTGTGATCAGGGAAACGATCCCCGCAAACGCGAGCATGGCGGTAAGAGACGCCAGCAGGCATGAAACCCGGGGCCACATTCCGGTAATCTCCGGAAACACCAGATTGGGAAGAATTCTGATCAGAGCGGGGAATGCCCCGAAATAAATGTAAGATCGGCCGTCGATTTTGAAACTTTCCCACTCGATTGTTCCTTCATCCACTTCAGAGCTTCCCTGCAGGAGATGAAGTCCAAGGGAGTCGTACGCAGAGTTGCGCACTTCGGGTCCAATTGGTCTCCATGTCCAGTATGTGATGAAGCCGGCGTGGAGAAAGAGCACGATGCCGAGCGCCAGGGCATGTATTCGGAATCGGTTGCTCACAACGGGATGTTAATGCCGCGATGGGTGATTAACAAGCGGAAGAATTTCTGCCGGCACGCTGCCTGGTTTCTGCGGGGTGTCATCCTGTCGCCGTTCGCATTATTACTCATCAGTCGAACAGGATTTTCGCTGCTCACCTACCCATGGTATTTTCCGGATTCCTGCGACTGGATAGTCAATGGCCTGAGTTGCTCAGGCGTGACACATTCTTTTCCAATCTCACACCGCGCAGTGCTTCTTCCTCTGGTGGTTTCCGGCTCTTACAGTATCGGGCTTGAGGATCTTGCAGTTTATTACGGAACTTTTTCATATCTTCTCTGCTGCGTCGTTGTTTATTCCGGCATCGCCCGTGTCAGCTCCCGCCATAGATGAGAGAGTATCAACCAGTGGTGGAGACCTTTGAGGCGAACCCACGTCATTTCCCGGGAGATTCTTATGATCCGTTCCGCGGCTGCCTTCTGCGTATTATTGATTCTCGTATCATGTACTCCGATGACGATGCGGGTGCCGGCCGAACTGCTGGAGGGCACGGTCATTTACGACGTGCAGGGAAGGAACGATCTGAGCTTCGGGGAAAACATCCGCTTCGGTCCCTATGCAGCGAAGGATTTTCACCGTGGATGGAAGACAATATTTACACTGGGAGTGTCGCACTGGAGCACGTCGGACATCGATACATCGTTCTCTCTTGATATGACCGGCGCTTCGAAAGAGTGGAACATTCAGTGCTCAACCAATCTGGATCGGCACAGACTCGATTTCCATGACCTTCTCGGGGGCAGGGGAGAACTTACGATGGAGCTTTCATCGAGAACGCACTTCGCCTGCGCTTTGCAGGAGGACGCCGGCGGTCCGAAGTGGCTTCTCACTATGAACAGAGGGGAGGGTGAATTTGCGCTTGATGGAGTGCTCTCCGGTCCCAGTCGGCGAATCGACATCAGCGGAATTACAGAAGTGGAAAATATCTCTCTGCCCGTGGGCACTGCCGCCGGGTATTTCTTCGTGGAGCGTGGAAGCACAATCGGGGGTGTGGAGGTCATAAACAAGGGACGCGTATTTCTCCCTCGAAATGAGGATGACGCGATGCTGGCCGCAGTGAGTATGGCCCTTTTGTATTACAGGGATGAGCGCGGGGAACTTCTGTAGAAAGCCCGGAAATTCCGGGCGACATCATCTTGTGAGCGTTTTTCATCTCAGCGATGATCCGTGTATGAAGATTTTTCTCGTTATTGCGATCCTGCTTGCTCCCCTTACCGGCTATTCCGAAGAACCTCTGTGCGATATTGCAAAGCAGTCCTTCGAGGATGCGGTCCGGATCCGGCGTCTCTCGAAACTCAGAGAGGTGCCGTGCACGACTCAGAATCAGGATCAGGTGAAGAAGTTCATTCTCGACACTATTGGGACAAAGTTTGCGCCGCAGAAAATAGAGATGGAGGAGAAGGCCTACAAAGCCGTCGGATTTCTGCCCGAGGACTTCGACTATAAAAACGGGCTGATTGATTTCTACGCGTCGCAGATCGGGGGGTACTATGATCCCGACAGGAAACGGTTCGTCATGGCAAGCTGGATGCCGGCCCTTCTTCAGGCAACCGTCGCGGTGCATGAACTGACCCATGCTCTGCAGGATCAGCATTTCAACCTGGCCGATTTTACGGATGAGAAGAGGTATTCGAGCGATGAACTTATGGCGAGATCCGCTCTCATTGAAGGAGATGCCACCGCTGTGATGATGGATAATCTCCGCGCAATGACCGGGCAGAAGAGTCTCGAAACCGAGGCGAATGTCGACAGTCTCATGATGCAGAATATAGTCGGTTTTTCACTTGTTTCATCTGCGGCGAATGTTCCAAAGGGCCTTCAGATGCTGCTATTTTTCCCGTATACGAGCGGGCTGAGGTTCGTGCACACGGCGTTGAGAAAAGGGAGTTATCACGAAGTCGACAGGATGTTCGAACGGCCCCCCATCTCTACCGAAGAGATTCTTCATCCGGAGAAATACTTCGCACATGGTCAGGACTTTATAAGGATTGAGCCAAGGTCCGTTCTCGAAGATCCGGCGAACGAACAGGTGCGCTATTCGGACATTGCCGGAGAGTTCTTCGTTACCGCTCTTCTTACAGGGCTTGGTGAAACTCCGTCTGCGGCAGCTTCGGCGGCTGCCGGATGGGGCGGGGACGCAGTGGTTGTCTCTGAAAGATCAAACGGTGAAACAAAAGTGTACTGGGCAACCCAGTGGGACGCAGTGAAGGATCTCTCCGAGTTTACAGACAGGTATGGCAGAATGCTCAGGAAGCATAAAAGGGCCGGAACATATTCATTTGAGAGAGATGAGAAGACGCTGAGGGCAACATTGATTGCGGAGAGGTGAACCCGTCTTTTTTGATTTCATATCCGAAATCCATCTGGTATTAACTATCAAGGCTGCATTCCCCTGGCAGGAGGATATATGGAGTGGTGGATCTGGATTCTGGCTGGTATCGCGATGAGCTTTGCCGAGATTGCGTTGACGCCCGGCGTTTTTGTTCTGCTCTTCTTTGGAATCAGCGCGCTCTTTGTAGGCATTCTTGTCGGCATTGGAATCGGCGGTCCTTTCTGGCTTCAGGGCGCGATATTCGTGGTGATTGCTATCAGCCTTCTTGCTCTCTTCCGCGGAAAGGCGCGAAAACTTATGGGCCTGAGAGGCTGGCAGATGGATTTCGATTCCGTAGTCGGAGGTGTGGCCATTTCGCGGGCTGAGATACAGCCCGGCGATACCGGAAAAGCGGAGTTCCGGGGTTCAACCTGGAATGTGGTCAACACCGGAGGCAGCGTGCTGTATCCCGGTGACCAGTGTCGAATCGAGCAGTTGAACGGGCTGGTGCTGTCGGTCAAGAGTGAAAAAGAGTAAGGAGAAATAAAAATGGGAGCATTTTTCATTCCCGCAATAATTGTAATCTTCGTTCTGATAGTCGCTGTAAAGACAGCCATCGTTGTTCCCCAGCAGGTGGCCGCTGTGGTGGAGCGGCTCGGGAAATACCAGGACACACTGGGCGCTGGACTTCACTTCCTGATTCCTTTTTTTGACAAGGTGCGCTACCGCCTCAACCTGAAGGAGGTCGCGATGGAGGTTCCCGAGCAGATATGCATAACAAGGGACAACGTGCAGGTCGCAGTCGACGGAATCCTTTATTACAAAGTGGTGAACGCCGAGCGCGCCGCTTACGGCGTTTTTAATTTTGAGTTCGCGCTGACACAGCTTTGCCAGACTGCCCTCAGAAGCGAGATTGGCAAGATAGAGCTGGACAGGACCTTTGAGGAAAGAACGCAGATTAACGCTCTCGTAGTGAGCGAACTCGACAAGGCTTCCGAACCGTGGGGTGTGAAAGTGCTCCGGTATGAAATCAAGAACATTCAGCCGCCGACAGAAGTGCTTGCCGCCATGGAAAAACAGATGCGGGCAGAACGGGAAAAGCGGGCGATGATTCTCAATTCCGAAGGTGATCGTGATTCAAGAATCAATGTCGCCGAAGGCGAAAAACAGCAGGTAATCAAGCAGTCCGAGGCAACCAGGGAGCAGCAGATCAACATTGCGCAGGGCCAGGCTGCGGCGATTGTGGCGGTCGCGACGGCCACAGCCGAGGGACTGAGGCAGATAGCAGTCGCGATAAACGAGCCCGGCGGATTCGAGGCGGTGCAGCTCCGCGTGGCGGAAAACTACATCCAGCAGCTTGGACAGATAGCGAAGGCTTCAACTTCGCTTGTTCTGCCTTCGAATCTGACCGATGTGAGCGCGGTAGTCGGGACAGCGCTGGAGGTGATAAGGAAAAGACCGAAGTAAGAACCGAGGTTCTTCGGCTTCGCCTCAGTCGCGCTGCACTGCGGCTTTCACCCCTTCCCTGATCGTTCCGTGCCGGAACTCGAACCCAGCCTTCAAAAGTTTTTCCGGTACCGCTCTTTCGCTGGATAATAGTCCCTCATCCGCCATTTCTCCGAACATTATCCGGAGCATGAATGCGGGAACCCACGCGATGGCGGGCTTGTGAAGCGTTTCCGCAAGTGCAGATGTGAAAAAGGAATTTGTAACAGGTTCCGGTGCGCAGATGTTTACAGGACCGTCAATTGAAGAATTCTTCATGCAGAAACCGATTGCCCGCACGGCGTCTTCGACTTCAATCCAGCTGACGTACTGTGTGCCCGGGCCAAGCCGGCCGCCAAGACCGAACGAAAAAGGCCCAATCATCCTTGCAAGCGCGCCTCCGTTCCGGGAGAGAACTATGCCGAACCGTAAATTAACGACACGCGATCCTGCTTCTCCGGCGGTCGAAGCTGCCGCCTCCCATTCTCTGCACACATCTGCCAGAAAACCTGAACCGGCGCCGGAATCCTCTGTCAGGACAGCATCGCCGCGGTTTCCATATATTCCGACGGCAGATGCGTTGAGAAGTGTCACGGCGGATGGAGAAGCAAGTTGCGAAATTACACGGCTTAAAAGCCTGGTGCTTTCAACCCTGCTGTCCCGTATCCGCTTCTTCTTTTCGCTGGTCCAGCGTCCTTCGGAAATATCTTCTCCGCACAGGTTTATGATGAAATCACATTCAGATAACAACGATATATCAAGGACGCCGGACGATGGATCCCAGTCTGGGCCCCGTTTGAGAGCGGTTACTTCGAAGCCCTCGGCTGATAAATACCTCGAAAGCGCTGTGCCAATCAGTCCGGATGCTCCTGCGACTGCCGCCCGTGCCATGTTTCATCCGATTACCTGCCGCGCAATATCACTTGCCGCCTTTGCGTCATACTGCCCTGGGCAGGATTCCTTAAGGGCCTTCATGACGGTGCCGAGATTGATTGACGGATTCTCCGCCTTAAGCTTCTCGACGATGCTCCGAATCTCGTTCTCGGAAAGCTGGCCCGGGAGAAATGCTTCAAGAGCCGCCATCTCCGTCCTCAGCTGTTCCTGAAGATCGGTACGCGCCGCCTTCTCCGCAAACTCGAGTTCCTCCTTTCGCTTTTTGATCTCACGCTTGAGGACCGACACGGCATCCTCGTCGGAAAGACTTTCGACCTTCTTCTGAATTTCTTCGTACTGGATCCCGCTTATTGCGCTTCTGATTGCGTTGAGCTTGACCTGCTCTTTCGCCTTCATCGCCTGCTTCAACCCATCGCGCAGCGCTTCTTTGACTGTCGTCATGGCCATCTCCCTTCAAAAATTACGAAAGCAGTTCAGATCAGCGCTGCCAGCCCTCGAGAAACTTCTGAAGCTTCTTGGTGGTCTCCGGGCTGATCAGGTGCTCCGTTTTGCACGTGTCTATTTCAGCCTGTTCCGGGCTTACCTTCAATACGTCCGTGAGGAACTGTTGAAGCACCGTCTTTCTGGACATTATTGTCCTGGCGAGTCCTTCACCCTCTTCAGACAGCGTCAGAAACTTGTTGTCGTCCTCGATTACGAGACCCTTGTTTTTAAGACTCTTCAGGTTAGTCGAAGCACT
>CAYQVO010000013.1:75387-80797 GCA_964421085.1 uncultured Bdellovibrionales bacterium
GGGTTACGTTATTCTCTTCGAATGCTTTCCAGACATCGGAATTGAAGCCATTAGTATCCATTACAAACCCTTGATAAAATACGTTTTTGTTGTTTGGATGCTCAAACCAGTACAATACCACGCCACCAAGAGATGCACAAGGAATCGGTCCGCTCAGTAACTAGAACGCCCGTTCTCAAGACAAGTGTCCTCTCCGCCATTTATGTCCAGGTTGACAGTTCTTCAACAGCTCCCACAGGCTGATGGTGATCATATTTGCATGATGATGTTTGGTCTTCGAACTGTGTGAAGCTCGCGATGAACCTCAAGGTTCCCTCAGACGCGAGCGCCCGGAAAAAAAGAAGAGGCGGGAGCCTTCTCCCGCCTCTAATGATTTTCGGTTTATTGACGCCTTCTGCCGAAAACCAGAATGCCGTTACTTAAACAATCCAGCAACGACAGAGAGGCGTCACGTTGTATGATGAGTTCATTGACGGATCACCTCCTTTGAAAAAAAGTTTACAGGCACGCCAAAGACACTCCGGCTACCGAAAAGACGGATATGATTCTTCGACGCCTCTTGCAGAAGAAGCGGCATAATTACCGCCCCGTGCTCAGAGGAGACAGCAGTTCCTCGCGAGGATTATCCTTCATTTTGAGTTGATTGCACAACAACCTCCTTCGCCCAAACCGGAACTTTTCGCCAGGTAAATCGGAAGGGGATGGCTGAAAAAGCCTTCAACAATCCCGCGGTATCGAGGGATTTTCCTGAGGGCGATGATGCCATGGGGAATAACTGCAGCCCTTGAGCGCGATCATTGCGGGCAGTGGAGTCGCGCAGTTCAGCAAAGAGTCTTTCAGGACTTGAGAATCCACCAGATGTCGCTTTCCGCAGGACTGCACCCCCCTGTAAGCCCTCTTGCGCCCGCAAATTCTTCCACCGCCTGCCTGACGGAAGGCCATCGGTGGTCATGACCCGCAAAAAGTCCTCCGGAACGGACCGCCGGATACCATGCTTCAGTATCTTCTTTCACGGCCTCATAAGAGTGATCGCCGTGCGGTGTTTCTTCGAACATATCCTGAATTCTGCGCGAAAAATGCCGCAAGTGGAAAACTTCAAATTGATCAACGCAGGCGAAAGCGCCGGCTTCCGTCGAAGAAGTGAATCTGCCGGAAGAAAAGTTCGATGAGGCGGAAGCTGTGACTGCTGTGGGCGGCCGGTTCAGGTTTGACTTTCATCCTTATAAGATTAAGACGTTCAGGGCGGGGTTCTGACCGGGATTACCCGGAAAGTATCTCCTCGATAGCGTAAAGTGTTTTTTGAGGGAAACGATCGACTGGGTAGTATTGAATGATTATTTCCACCGCCTTTTCGTACTTCTCGACATTGAGATATCTCAGGAGAAATCGCACATCATCTTCGTCATGAAACTCTTTCCCTATCCTCATTGAAAGGCATTTCATCGCAAGGAGATACTCAGGTGGGGCGACGAGAACATGCAGATTAGGGAGTTCAAGGAAAGAATTGAACGACGCGCCGTCCGAGAAGAAGCCCTTTACAGCATCATTCAGCCAGTCCTCGCTAGTTCCTTCTTCTGCGGCTATCTGCACTGCAAGTTCACGTATGGTGTTTTTCGGGGCAAATAATGCATCCAGATCCTTTGTTGATGCCCGCGCAATGAAGGCCAGGCACATCACTGCCCCTCCGAGGAGATAAAGCTCTCCCTTTACGCCCTTGCCTGCGAGGAGTTCGTTCAGTCTTTTCAGCAGTCTGAGAATTTCCTTCCTGTGCAGCATGATCAGACTCTGTCTCCTGTTGATGCATCCAGAAAGATATTCCGCCGTTTGAAGGGCGGTGGAGAGTTAAGCAGCAGGTGCAGCCGAAGAGATGTCAGACCGGAATCGAAACTGGGCGCCTGCAGGGGGGGATCCCGCCTGTCCAGTCTGGAGCTTTGATGTTCTTCTTTGCTGCTGCATATTCAACCATAGCCGCGACGCGATTCCGGAGTTCGGGCGACATGCTCCCGGTGGGGGGATCGAAAACCGCATTACTGAAGGATTGATGTGGAAGCTTTGTAAGGAAATCATTTATTTCAGCAAGAACAAAGGACGGATCCGAAGCCTTGGCGAGCCTGCGTGTGAGCTCTCGAAAATCTTCCCCGGGCCCTCTCAGGCACCTTTCCAGAACCCACGATGATACATCCCTTCCGGCCTTTTCGGCCTCGCGCTTTATAGCTTTCTTTTCCTGGGGCGTGACGCGTATCTGAAGCTGCTGTGTCTTCATTTCTTTATTCTAAAGGGAAGGAAGGACGGTGTCAGTACGCCGTATTGACATGATCATAATGGTGGTAATTGTTGGACTGGTGAATTTTCCCATGTTCCCATGTGTACCCGGGCTGCTCCGTCTGGTCCGCACGCCGAAGAGTTCGAGGAGAGATAACTCGCCGTTTCCCCCGGGCATTTTCTTGAATTAACTTGAACTTTCCTTACCTGGAAAAGCCGCCCGGGTACAGCATTTTTAACCTTCGATCATCGGTGAACTTGACAATAAGGCTTCGAAAAAACCTCCCTTATGCGGCTTAGCTTCCCGACATGTGCTATTATTCCCCGGCCCTGACAGTAATCACCAGAATGGATATATCTTTCGAGCCTGGAAAAGTGAGCTTCCGATCTCCGTCTCGTGAAGGCGTCGAGAGGCTTTTTCTGGAAAACTTGGGGCTTATTCTCAGGGACATACTCCGAGAACTTTTTCTAAGTCAGGATTTTTCCGCTGAAGGCGCTTGTCTCGCATTTCAGGAGGAAGTTATCTCCAGGCCTGTTGAAATCCCGGCTGAAGAAGTCAGAAAAAGATCCCCGGCAGATGTTATCAGCGAAGCGGGTTCTCCTCTTGAATCGCTTGTCATGCCTCCTGCATTTCAATATTCCGTTGTTTTCGCAATATGGGATAGCGAGCGGACGCTGCGTGAGCTGGAGAAGATTCACCACAACCCGGTATTTCGGGCAACAGTACTTCCTCTTATGAGGCGAGTTGATGATATTCTGCGTCAGGGGGGCGAGGGAACCGTTGACTCTCTTATCGAAACAATCGAGCCTCTTATCGGAAATAGAGATTACACTATCGAAAATGCCGACCAATGGCTGCTCTTTTGCTTCCCGTATTTGCCAAACGACCTCCGGCGAGTTGTAGCGGGCCTTTTCGAGGCAAACCTTGATATAGCTTTTCTTTCAAATGCTGCATCCGAGGAAAGCGCAATTCCCCGTGAGTTTCTTGAAAATCTCATCACTCATTTAAGATTATCAGTTTTCCTGAACCGCTCTTACAGAGGCGATTTGAACAAGCCGCCGTACGGAGGCTCGGAAAGCGCTGTGAATAAGATAGCGAAGATTCTGGCTGAAGACAGAGTCGTCCTTGCAAAGGTCGAAGACCTGGCGCAGCGCGACGAGCGATCTGGATTTCTTCTCGACGGATATCAGAAACACATGGTATCGCGAAGGGAGCTCATGTTTGAAAGGAATCAGTTCCTGGGTACCGAATTACTCATGTTCACAGATATAGGTCACTGCTTTCCAGCCGGCACACAAGAACTTCACGATTGCCTTTTGGGAGCTATCGGCGGCATCCCCACGTATAACAAACGTGAAAAGGATGGGCGCCTTGCCGTAGTGTTCGAAGATGATCCGATCCATATGGAGCGCGTTTGTGATTTGATAGAAAATTATTCATCTCTTTCTGTTCATCCTCAAGGCGGGAGATGCAGAAAGCCCGAAGAAGTCGCGCCATTTGCTGACGATGAGAGAGTTGCCCTTTTCGTGCTCGATGTTGCAAACGATGAAGACAGGTACGCCGGAATTGCCGTGGCGCGAATGCTCGCTGAAAGGATTCGGGAAAGAGGCCTCAAGCCGAATACTGGAGCAGCTCCAAGGATAGTTGTACAAAGCAGCTCATCAGAATTAGTTCAAACGGCAAAGAAAGAACTACGCGACACAGGGATTTCGGAGATCGACATAATGCTGAAATCAAGCAGGCTGCCTTTCTGAATGAGGGCCTGGGGATCCGGCAAACCGTTACGCTCCCGCGAAACCTGACGTGCATCCCCCTTCGCCGAAGCCTTGAGCGGTGAATTTACCTGTGAGTAAATCAAAAAAATATTCCAGGCCCCATACTGCTTCTGCGCACCCCCTCGACAAGCTCGGGGCTTTCAGCCGGCGACTTATCACTTTTGTATGAGGTTTATGGTCTGAAAGCCCTCACGCTGAAGTTAGCGGCGTTCCCGCCTTCGCGCAAGGCTTCGGCGAGGCGAGCCGCTTGCTTGTCCGCTGTAACTCCGAAGGAGCGAAGGTGGAAGTCTTTAACGCGGGACTCGCTTCGCTCGCTCCCCCTTGCGGGCCTTCGTTTCTCGAGTGCACGTTGGATGAATATACGTCTCATTCCTTGAAATTTACCGACGGCCCCCCGTGCCAATAGCGTCTCTCCGTTGAGCGAGGACCCAATGCTTTTATTTCACATGGGATAAACCCGATGAGGCGATCTGAAATTCTCTTCTAAGAGCCTGTTAAGAGAACAGGTCTCCTCATAAAATTACTTGTATAGCAAAACGAGGTCATTCTTTCGAATGCCTCAAATTTTAGAGGAGGAGACCATGTCAGCATTATTCTGTGGAATTGATTTAGGAACAAGAGCGAGATCGTTGTGCGTTATAGATTCAAGAAAGAAGGTACTAAGACGTTGGAGTGGCAAGAACAGCGAAATGACGAAAGTGGTAGCGGAGTTCTGCCCCAAAGCTCATTACGTAGTTGAGTCTTCCGCCGCTGGCGGAATCTGTATGTAGTGCCATTGAAGGTCTGGGAGCAACAATTGAAATTATTGATTCCCGCCATGCCAAGGCCCTGCTTCATGGCAAGAAGAAAACTGACCGGATTGATGCACAGGTGTTGGCTGAACTTGCCCAACTGGGTGGTACAAGCCCATTCATCGCAAAGAGGGAACGTGCCGGGATCAGAGAACATCGCTGGTCGCACGTGCCCAGGTAGTAAAATCAGCCACCGCGCTCAAGAATACACTGCGCGGCATGCTCAAAGCTCACGGCATAGTGCTCCCCAGGGGCGGGGACGGCACGGCGTTCGTCAAAACAGTGCGTGATGCCATAGTGTCACTGCCCTACATGGTGCAAGCGTCTTTGAAACATTTGCTGGTTTGCTGGATACAACTCCATCGCGCCCAGGTAAGCATGTACCGTTGTCTCGAACGAGAAGCCAGGAAAGACCCTGCTGCCACTCTCTTGATGACTGTTCCTGGGGTAGGTGCAGCCACGGCTATTGGATTCTCAAGCACAATTGCTACCCATACCCGATTCTCTGACAAAAAGAAGGTCGCAGGTTATTTAGGACTCGCCCCAAAAGTGTATCAGTCCGGCGATACCAACTATCACGG
>CAYQVO010000014.1:0-3080 GCA_964421085.1 uncultured Bdellovibrionales bacterium
CCGGCGGAGTTTCCCCAAGACGTGCGAGGAAGTTCATCGCAGGAGCTCTTGACGGCGTCGCTTCATATATCCGGCCGCCGAACAGCTTTGCGACTTTATCGAATCCGCACGGCTGGCCTGTCATTCCTTTGTCGAAAACAAAGGTAATAGGGAGGCGTTCTGCAACCCGCCCTGAAGCAAGGCGTGAAAAGTGGCCGCGGTTCAAATTGATGAGCAGGTAGCAGAGAAGATAACTTTTTCCCGCGCCCGACACGCCGCTTATGAGCACGTTCGGGGCGACGTTCGAATCATAGAGATCGAATCCTACAAGCTCCCGGTTCCAGAGGCTTGGGAGAACGAAAAGCGAGCCGGAGCTTCCCTTCCAGTTCCCCCACAGCGGAACAAGCCTTACTCCGCGGGACGATCTCATGAAGCTTGTCCAGCCCGGGCCGTCGGTCGCCGGATCGTAGCATCCCGGCAGAGAGTTCATCATGGCTCCAAGATCCGAGATCTCATGCGCCATCCCTCTTGATCCATGAAGCTGGGGAAGTGTCGCGAGAGCTTCAGACGAGGCGCGCTGCGCTTCGTCTTCATTCTGACAGATGAACGTCTGGTGAAGTCCGATGCGGACTATCTGCGATTTGTTGCTGTAAAGATCCTGCCGCGCAGCCCTGATTGCTGATATCTGATGCTGAATTTTCTGATTGCTGCGGCCCCGGTTCGTGAACTCGCGGAAACCAAGCGAAGTGTCGAGCGCGTCGAGCTTCTTCATCTGGCGCTGCTGATCGTCCTTCGAATAAGTGACAGTCAGTATATTTTCATAAGGCGTGGACTGAAGAGGCGCCACCATCAGAGGAAGACATACCTTGGGAGGCTTCGCCATTGAAACCGTGCGGAAGACTCGCCCGTCTTTCTTTATGAATCCGTTTTTCGGGTGCTCAATTGGAGTCTCAGAGATTTGATTGGTGAGGTAATCGGCTTCGTCGTACTCGGGAATAGGAATTGAGGCGCTTCTTCCCCTCCGGAATTTCCCGGATTTAACGCTTCTGCGGTTGAGAAGCGGGTAGAGAAGATTTATGAGACCCTGGCCGTCGATTCTTGCCGGCATAAATCCGAGGTCCGCAAATTTTGCGGCCTTTCCTTCAACTATTCCCCGGAACTTGTTGACATACTCCATGTATTCCTCGCGCCTTTGCGCAGCTGTGACCTGAATCTGTCCCTGAAGAAGAATCTTGATGCTGCGGATAATCTCCTGGACAAAGCCGTTCGGCTTCCAGGGCGGATCGTACCGCAAGGCGGCAATAAGGCGCATCCGGCGGGGACGTTGATAAAGGTTTCCTGTTGACGCCGCGTGCTTCAGCATGCGGATCCATCGTCGCGCCATCCATCCAGCCGGCCCCGAAGACGGGTAGGAGTTGAGAGCATCACGAAGCAGGGGATCGACATCGTAAGTGGTTATCCAGGAGAACTGCACGCTGATCTCAGGATCGAGAGAATCGAGCATCTCCTGGAGCTGTTCCGTGACCTGGAAAGCTTCGCTGTCTGAAACTTTGGTCAGCCAGAGCGGCTGCAGTTCATAGAGTACCCATAACGATGCGTCACTGTGAATAAAAACTCCCTCTTCCTTGTCGTATTTCGCGAAAGGAAGGAGTTCATTAAAGAGTGATTCATCCTGAAACAGCCGCTCTTTAGTTATTCGACTGATACTCATTTTCGCCCTCTTCCAACCTTGGTACAACCGCATCCTTGACACTAAACCGTATCTGCCGCTGCTCGTTATCTACGACCACGTCGGAGTTCGTCTGCCCGGCCATCTGACTGGCCAGAACGTCCAGCGAACCGGACATGCTGCACGAGTAAGGGACTGAAGCGATCGCCGGATCAACAAACGCCTGGTATCCGATGCTGCCTGCGAGCGCTCCTGCGGCTCTTTCCAGGGTGCTGTTCGCTATCTCGAGCTGAATGCGCGGACGCAGTGTATCGGCACTTGCCGACGGCGAGGACTCGCCCGGCAGTGGACTGGGAGGTCTCACATAAGTAAGGCGGTTGTAGACCGGCTCCGGGGGGAGCTGCCGCACGGAATGAAAGAAATATCTCCGGTCAGCACCGTACGGGTCGTACGGTTTGATGTCGGAGCACGCGGAGAGCCATGTCGTAACTAGAATCGATGCAAGGATAATACGCATACCTGGTGTCCTATTGCTCAGTGTCCTTATCGTAGGAGAAGGGGATTGAGGAATCCGCAACTCCGGGATGCTTCCTGTGAAGCTGCCCTTCAAGTTCGAACGCATCCTGGACATTCCAGTCGTCGTCCTTCACTTTCAGGTAATAATAATGAGAAGGCACGAGATCGCCGAACTTGTTCAAATGATCGGGGACCCACATAAGCCGGACAACAGCGGGCTTCATCACCGGATTATAAGGCTGAGGAAGAGTTGTCCGCTGATAGCTCGCCATCGATTCGAGCGCGACACGCGCCTTTTCCGCGTTTCCTGAATCCTGCGCAAGTGCCTTGTCGTTCTTTTCGCCTAGAAGAGCTTCAGGAGGCGGTGTCTCCTGGAACGGATTGAGAACTTTCGACATTGTGTTGCAGGAGCAGAGACTCAGAATGAGCACAACCCCGGCAATATTAAGCAAATTCTTCATAGCCATTCTCCTTATCAGCCGCGGCCCTTCTGCCCTTCCCGGCGCAGACAGTCGCGGCATTCCGTAGATTTATTCCAATGATTCATCAGAGCCATTCATAAGCGATTCGTAAAGTCCGCGAATGGAAACCGACTTGGCAAAAATTGCCGTGGCATCGCGCCCCGACAGCACCTGAACGACAGGGACCATCGTGCGGACGCGTTCCTTGATAATTTCGCTCCATTCATTTGCGCCTTCACGTATGCTGCGTCCGATAGCGTATTCCCACGGGTTTCCGGTGACATTCCACGAGTTGAGGCCGAGCATCCCGCCGTCCTCCATCGTGATGTTGCGCGCTTCCAGTCCTGCTCCGAATCCCTGCACACCCCCGGCGAGCATGGCGCCTCCAATCGCTTTTCCAAGCGGATCGAGGAGCACTCCGGCAAGACCCCGTATCCCGTCTTCCCCGACGACCC
>CAYQVO010000014.1:3090-72373 GCA_964421085.1 uncultured Bdellovibrionales bacterium
AATGTTGAGACTTGTGAGACGGAACAGTGCCCTCGCATCAGTAATGGACCCCTGAGCCGCCGCAATAAGCCTTGCTTCTCCCAGCGGGAGCGCAGAGCCATCAGGGCCGAAGACATCGCTGGTGAGCTTCAGGACTACAGGGTATGGGGTTCCATCGGTGGGCGCGTTCACACCCGCGAGAAGCTTGACTCGCACCGAATCTCCCGCGCCTATCAGCGCCTCACGGCTTGGGCCGGCTTTGACTGGAGGAGCCACGTCCTGCTGATCCATCCCGATACTCTCCATTTCGGCAAACTGGTTCATCTCGCCTCCGGTGCTGCCCAGTTCCGGAACATCAATCGCGGACGGTGGAGGAGGAAGGGATGCGTCTCCGGTTGCGGCAGCATTTGAGGCCAGGGGATTCTGCGGAGTCATTTTCTCCATCAGCTTCTGGAATATCTGGGCAACGCGCTCAGCGTTCTGATCAATCTTCTGGTTCGTCTGCGCAATCTTGTCCTCGAGTCCGCCGATGCGGGCCCGCTGCTGATCGAGTTCGGGAGTAAGTCTCTGCACGAGATCGATGTAATTCTCCTGATCCTGGAGCGCAGGTCTTTTCTGCTCTCTGGGCGCTGTCTGTCTGGGACCGCGTCTCGGACCGCCCGATGGCAGAATGAAGAGCAGTGCGATCGCCGCCAGAACAGCGATAACAGCAACTTTCATCTTCTTCTCTTCCCGCACTCGAAGCGCGAAATCTTTGAGCACCTGCATACTTCCTCCTTCAGCCTACTGCTTTGCCCGGGTGACTATGTACAACTTGGTCTTGTCCTGACCTGCGACCTTCTGTTCGACTGTCGCAGGCTTCGGTGCCAGTTCCCAGTTCCTTGCCGAGACGGCCCGGGTGCCGTCAAGCCGGAAGGATGCGGGATTCAGTTTCTGAGTCTGATCAAGCCGGTTTTCGACATCGAGGATATATCCCCAGAGGTTCGGCCCGATGAAAATCCTGTCGATTGTCGCAAGCAAAGTGCCGTCATCAAGGACTGTCTGTCCCTGATATCGATCGCTTGCGCGATATCCGGATATTGAAGATTTCCCGAACTCGCCGACCAGAACCATTTCACGCATAAGTCCGCTCACGACACTTGGCGGAGCATAGGGGAAGTTTCTGTCTCTGTATGCGGCTTCGTCTTCTTCTCTGGACGGGGCGTTGACGGGCCTGTTGTCCTCGATTCGGATTATGTCGTCGCGGGACTTTCTGGACGCTGCTTTACGTATGCGGACAGAATAGGAACGCCCGTCCTCGAGACGCACGATGACCACTTCACCCGCCTCGGGAAGGTTCTCCTGCGAAAATACGACAAGATCCGTATCCTTTTTGTCGATTGTCACTGACGAACTCTTCTTTTTGAATCCGCCTGAAATCCTTCCTGGGAACTGCAGTTGAGTTGGCTCGCCCGGATTGACATACACTTCCAGTTCCTGATCGTTGTATTCGACGTCGCGTGCTGAAGCCGGATCCGGCGTGAGTGCAATCACCGGGAGCATCATAAGGGACAGGGCGACCAGTGCTGTTTTTCCTTTCAATATCATCCTCATCATCATCCTCTTAACCTTCAATCTTTTCTCGTATCAAAGACTGCGTTGGAGATCACAATGCCGTAAGGGTTCAGCGAGTTCCGCGGAATAGTCGTCATTGTAATCTCGTACGAAGCCGTTGTCGGCGGCGAATCTCTGCCGCCTATAATCTTTATACGGTCCCCGCCAAAGTTGACGATTACGTTCTTTCCCTCCCGGCGAACGGTCGTCTTTGTCGGGTCTGCGAAGAAAATCTGCGTGCGTCCGGTCGTTTCAATGGCCTTGAGTTCGTCAATCAGGACAGCGGTGGTGAAATAGCTCAGGATCGGCTCGGTGAGCATCTCTCCGGCCTTCTCGAACTGCCGGCGCGCCACTCTAGGCTGATACGTCGAAATCAGGTTCACGAAATTGGTGGCGACGTCGATGAACTCGTTGTCACGCAGATCACTTACGGCATACGTGCCGGGAAGAGGCTTTGCCGGGACATTCAGAGTAATCGAGCGGCTCGACCACATTATCAGGGCAAAGATGAGAGCGACTGCAGTAGCAGGGATCTGAAGAAGGGCGATGGCCCTCCATAACGAAGCCTGATCTTTGTACGCTTCCCACAGACGTATGGTATCCGTTTCTCCCCTGACACCGGGAACGGAACTGTCCTTCAATAAGTCCGCAACCTTTGGCATTATAAATCTTCCTGTCTCATCCTGTTACTGCAGGTCAGAGTTCCCCCCGGACCCTTCTTCAGCCACAACAATCACTTCTTCGAGCTTAAGCTTCGAAAACCAGCAGTCCTCTTTGAGCTTCCTTACCGGCGCTCCGCTCCAGTACGGCTGAAGCGATGCGGGTCGTGGAATCCCCGGAGGTGCGAATCCAAGCGAATCCATCACGAAGTTCCGGATCCCTCTTTCTTCATCCACGAACTGCCGCCTCAGTATTGCGAGCCCGAAAGTTGTGGAAAGCCAGACAGTGAGAAGAATCGGCATCGACCTTCCGGCATTGATCTGCAGCAGTTCAGTAATGATGATCATGCCGGCAAGACCTGCCATCCACTCATTTACCTTTGCTCCGGCGAAAGTCCAGCTTTCGTTGAGGCAGGGTATTTCTTCTCCGTTATCCATACACCGGATCCTTACAGGTGAATCTGCTTCACTCTATCTATCGGCACACTTCACGGCTTTGATTCAGTCAAAAGTCGCGAATCACCCTCGTATTTTACACCGCCTTTAGGCTCCGCAGGCTGGGGAGAAAGTACCCTTTCCAGCTCGGAAGCCTGAGATATCACTACCTTACGCCATTCTGTCGAATTTATAAGGAGATCCGGGTTTCCAATCTTCGCTCCGGCGTCAAATTCATGGACTGCCGCGATCAACAGGCTCCGTGCTCTGGCGAAATGCCCGATAGCTGCCGCCAGCCTCCGTCCCTCCAGCTGATCCATAGACACGCCTTTTTTTATCGATTCAGGGGGCGACTTTGTCTTCACGGCAGTTTTGCCGGAAGAAGCAGCCGGTGCGCTCTTTTCGTGCGTCTCGGCGAGCGCAAATGATGAAAAAAGCAGGAGCGACAGGGTCAGCGTTGCAAGGCGCTTGAACATAAATTCCTCCCAAATTTGTAAAGTCACATAATGCTGTATGCAGCTCTTCAGTTAAGCGGCGTTATCAAAGTTAAAAATATATGGCAGATGCCGTAGATATTTAGATGGGGAGAGGGTGGTAGAGACTCAGGAAAGTAGGCATATCGCCGCGATTGACTCCGCGACAATAATCCTAAACTGTGTTATCTAAACAGGCTGATTCAACCAGGCATAAGCATTATGGTTTTGGATTCAGGTTCCCTCAACAGAACCAAAGATCAGGAAGTTTCCGAACTCCGGCGGCAGCGGAGGCGCCGTACCAGTGCAAGACTCTTCGCAGCTGCCTGCATCCTTATTCTTATCTTGCTGTCGTTCCATGCTTCGCTTCGCGGCGGCAAAGGCCGTAACGGTGGCGAACAAACCGATTTCTGGGCCGGGAGAGAAGAAGAGCTTTTGGACCAGTCGGCAATTCAAAGAGACTGGCTTTCCAGTCATGAGAGCGCGATCGAGTTTGGAGTGTACACGTCACTCGAAAACTTCGTTCTTTCATTCTGGGAAGACCAGGGGCCGGCAATCGAAGGTGACACCGAAGAGGAACCAAAAGGATTTCTGCCGGAGCTTCGCTTTCAATTTGTGAAGATCAGTCTTCGCATGGCCTTTTTTCTTGTCGCTTCTTTCCGCGTATGGCTTCTTGCGGCAATCATCGGAGTAATCGTAGGCATGAGGCAGCTCAAACCTCATGAGGGAAAGGATGTACTTGGATGTACGGGAAACGGCCGCCTGTTTTACTCAGGTGTAAGGGCATCTCTGAAACAGGAGAAAGGCACAGGGGAACCGGTCGACTACGTAACCGGACTTGCATGTCCGCAACGCTGCAGCAGCAGGCAGCTTTCGGAATCCAGGCTCGGAAAACTGCTCGCCCGCCTTGATGTTCTCAATGAAACAAATTCGCTTCTTGCGTCGATAATTGCTGCTCACGGAAAAGCGCCGGCTTTTGTGACAGCACCAGGCGAAGAAGAAGTGCTGGAGCAGTTCGTTGAAAAAATCAGCCTCGAAGAAAATGCCTGCTGTATTATCGAAAGTGTCCTGAGTCTTCATGCCGAATTCCGTTCAGGAGTACCGGCACAGTCTGCATACCGCCTGCCCTCAAAAAGGGGGGAGAGAGTTCCTCCGATGAATCTTTCGGAGTACCAGAATTTCCTCATTGAAAATCTCCGCCGGGTGCTCAGGCCGTCGATGAAGAACGCAGTCTCCATGATGGCGCCCGCGGAGCTTGCTGCGCTGGTTCTTTCTTTTGAGGCAGGAAAGGTGCTGGTGCACAAGGTGGATAACGGAGGGTGGGTCAAGGCCTCCGGGTTCCCTCATCTTTCGGCGCGCGCAGTCCTTCATTCATGTCCTTCATTCACAGGGGATTTCAGCGGGGCAGGAAGGATGCAGATACGGCGGGCCCTGATCTATGCTTCCAGATACAGCCCGTTTGGTCTTGTGCGCTTTCCGGTTGATCTTGATGAGACTTCGCGCGCGTGCCGGCAGTGGACGGAACTCATGCTTTCTTCTCCTCACGAACTGGAGGTCGAAGCGGATGAAGTAGAGCTGTTTGGAATAGTGTCCGAGGGAAACCGCCGCTTTTCCGAAGTGCTTTTCGGGGAACTCGTTTCACACGGTCATTGTCCGGGCGGTGATGTTTTTACATCCGGAACAAATCTCATACTGATGCCTCTTTCAAAAGTCCTCGATCTTCTTCACAGGGCTGTCGACGAAAACACGGTGAAGCGTCTCGAAGAACTGGTGTCGCTTGTCAGCCGGAAGCAGATCCTCCAGGAGATCTCGAGCGAGCGGAGATCGGACGACGAGTCGGCGGCTGCTCCGAACCGCATACTGAAGCCGGTGACATTCCCTGAAATGAAGCAGCTGTCTTCGCTGCACGGTCTTCCTCTTGATATGATCAAGGAGTGGTCGTCGCTCCGCGTAATCCTGAGTTCATTCGCCTGGCTTGCAAGGCGGATAGGGAATTCATCCGTGCCTGAAAGCGCGCTTGTATTTGTCGTGCTCAGAACTCAGGATGGAGAGGGAGAGACCGTGACTGGAAGGCCCGCAATGGTTGCGCTCCGTGGAAGCCGCTTGAGAGAACGATTCGGCCATTCCTGGCAGTCGTGTTTCAGATTTGCGGACGCAGTAGCGATGGCGGAAACAAGAGAAGATTATGAGAGACTCCTGGCTCTGAAGGAGCGGGCGTTTCTCGATGAAGGGGAAAACGCCGCGGAAGCATGATGCCCGCAGCAGCGAGAAACTATGGCGAGAAGATATCATTTTACGGACCATAAAACTCTCAAAGCCGAGGCGAAGCGAAAGCTGGCCGGGTATCTCTGCCTTGCGTTTCTCGCCACATTCATTGTTGTTTCACTCCCGGTTCTTTCCGGTATTACTCCCTGGGTAATGATCCTTCTCGGCGTGATTCCCGGGCTTGCGCTCCTTTATGTGACGCGCTCGTTCGCGAGAGATTTCATGATTGAACGCGAGCGGAAAAAGGAAAGCGAAAGAAGGGGAGGGAAGCCTGTTCTCGGGATGCCGCCCCAGCGTGACTGCTTCGCGAAGGCGCTCGAGGAGTGCCGCGCCCGCGGAAAGAACATGATTGACAAATATCTGGTCGGCTTTGAGCTCGACACAGGACGCCCGCTCTGGGTAGGTGATGAGGAGATGTGCGGGCACCTTTGTGTCTTTGCAAAGACAGGTGTCGGGAAAACTCTGTGGGTCGAGTCGCTCATGTTTCAGCAGATGGCGAGGGGCAGAGCAAGCGGGTGCACATTTATCGATGCCAAGAGAGACTCGGGCACTCTTGCTCATATTATTCTGATGGCGCTTGTGACAGGGAGAATCGAGGATCTCATCGTTATTGATCCGTTCGATCCTGTTCATTCGTTCAACTTTGTCCTTACTTCCCAGCGTGCTGATGTGAAGGCGCGGAAAGTGCTTCGCGCAGGGCTCCCTCCCACGTCGGATCAGAGCGCGACCAAACATTACGATCGTCTTGCTGCCGACTCTATTTACAGACTGGTCAGGGCGATGGAAAGCCTGGGGCTTGCCTGGAGTGTCCGCGATATTGCTGTCGCGCTCTCTGCCTTCAATCTTGCTTATCCGCACCTCAGAAAGATGCTTCACCGCGTCGGCGCCCGCCAGGCGATGGTTGAGCTTGGCCATCTGGCCGCGAGCTACCGCAATTTGAAGGGAGTTCTGGACACCGCAAAGATCTCTGAAAATCTCAGAGGAATAGCGTCGGAGCTTCACTCAATATCGGCAAGCGAGATAGGCCGCGTGTTCTGCACACAGTACACGGACCTTGTGCTTACAGACGCGATTCTCCGCGGGAAAATCATTTATTTCATGCTTCCCAGACTGGAAGAAGCGGAAAGTGCCGCGCGCATGGTCAAAGTCTTCAGAGAGGATCTCGAGGTCTCAATCGGAGAAGTTACTTCTTCGAGACAGTTCAGGCTTGAAGACCCGCACCTTGTTATCATAGACGAAGGTTCATCGACCTTTGGCCCTACATGGGCAAATCTTTTTGAGCTTGCAAGGAAGGGCCGCTTTTCTCTCGTGTTCGGGGCGCAGTCGGCGGGCGGTCTTACTGATCAGTCTCTTGGTTTGAGCGAAGCGTTCTATGAGCGCGTTATGGCAAACGTCAACGTGAAGGTCATGATGCGTATTGGCGATAACCGTACAGCTCAGGACATGACTGACTGGATTGGGAAAGTCATGACTACCCGCAAGTCTGTCGGCGCGGGAATGATGATGGGAAAGAGTTCGAGCGCGCTTCGGGGGATGCTCGACGTGCAGGCAAAGATAACCGGCGGCGAGTCCGAAAGCATAAGCATGACGGAAGACGAAGAGGATCTCGTAAGCTCGGAAGAGCTCAAGCACGAGATGTCGGCCGAAAAAGGCCTTGCATGGTTTGATCTTGGCGACGGGCGGATCGTCAAGGGCAGAAGCTTCTGGTTCAATCCGGAACTGCCGGACAACTGGGAAGGACGTGAATACGTCACCGGCCTCGAGAAATACGAGAACGATGAAGTCGGGCTCGCCGACTGGGTGGACGAACAGATTCTTTACAGAGAGAGGGAAGAAGCAGCATATTCACGGCGACAGAAAGGGCCGCCTTCCGGGCAGCCGAAGAACGAGCCGGCGCAGAAAGATGCCGGGCATCGCGAGGAGAAATCCCAGGAAGATACAGCCCGGGCCGGCGCCACGTTCAAGCTGAGCCAGTGTCCACCGGGGAGAGTCCGGAAGAGGGGGGTAATCTCTACTTTTAACAAGAAAGAATAGAGGGATTGGAGGGCGGTCGCAGACGCTTTCCGTTTCCCTTGAATCCCCGATTTCTCAGGCCGTCATCGATTGTTCTCGAGCACGAGCGGATGCAGAAGATTGGAACGGTGGTGAGCGCCCTTGATCGTCCGGATCTGATTTCTATTTCGAGATCACATCACCCTGTAGTATTTGCACCGCGGGAGAAAGTGGACAGATTCGAGCGGTCGATTGTCGAAATCTGCGAGGTGGTCCGTGGAGGAGAGGGCCCCGGCCGCATTATCGAAATAATGCGGTCAGGTAACACTTTTCCGCGAAGGCTCATAACTTTACATGATGAAAGCGGCACACAAGCATCATGAAGCATTCGTTGAAGACTTTCTGTCGGCAAGGGACAGGCTCACCGGGCTTAGAGGAGCTTCCATTCTTTCAACTTCGTCCGGAATAAGGGAGCTCGACCGCGAAATACCGGGGCCGAAGGAGATTCACCTTTTCGACTTCAACGGAATGTCCGACGCAAACCGTTTCGGAATGCGTCAGAACGTAGATGATTTCCTGCGTGAAATGCCTGAAAGGGTAACAGCTGTCCTGGCCGGGCATGGACTTAACGGGGAGCTGCTCCGGCTTGGCGGCGATGAATTCGTTATTGTGCTGGAGCATCGGCCAGGAGCCTCTGAGCGGTGCATGTCGGCAGTCCTGAGGGAACTTCAGAGTCTTCGAGGAGAATGCTTCGATGATGATGAGAGGATGAGGGGTGCGGAATGGTTCAACGGCATGAAGAATGCTTTCCGGCAGCTGCGCGCTGAGTACTGCGAAAATCTCAGACCTGGAGAGCATTTCAGTTTTGAATACTATCGGCAGTTTCTTGATGATAACCCTGAACAGGTTGAAGAAAGAGCGCGGACAGTATCAAGACCTGTAATGAGCGTATGCGCAGCCGGCCGCCTGATAAAGGAGGACTTTACTGTCGAACGCGTGAATCAGGCTCTTGGTCAGTGCGCATGGTCTGTGCATAGCCTGAAGAAATCGGCGGGAAGAGGCTGCAGCAGGAGGTCCAGAGTCACTCCTTTGGGGGAGGCCCTTCCCGAAGACCGAACGAGTGAATCATTCGTCCGGGGCGCCGATGCAGCAGAAATATGCGGCGCAGATCATCGGCAGGCGGGATATCGGGAGATTATCGAGGGGAAAAAGTGGTTCGAGGCTCATGAAGACTCCTCATATCGGGAGTATGTCGCTCCATCCATCGCAACAGCAGATTTCTTTCGGCTCCGGGACAATGTTCTCGAGCAGACAGTTCGTCTTGACTATGCCCGTTCACTCCTTTTGGCCGATTATGTCGGTCCGAGGTTCAAAAGGAATGCGAAAGGATGCAGGAGAGAGGATCTGCAAAAGAGACCGAAAATCGGGGTTCTCACCATCGATTTGCATTACTTTTCCGTCTTCAATAATCAGTGGGACTACAGCCGCGCGAACGCACTGATGATTCCGGTAGAGAAAAAACTTCTGGAACTGCACCCCTGGCTTCTCGTCAGAAGTGGAGGAGGTACTCTTACTGCCATTGTGAACAGAATCCTGAACCTCTCGGGGGAAGAGATCGTGAACGGGATTTCCTCGGCAGTGACAGAGGCTCTTATCCAGGCGATTGAAGATTCCCCCGAGAAAGACAAGCTCATGGCGGAATGTTATGAGCGGTCTAAGCTTGCTGAGGCGGGAAACGCGAAATTTGGACTTGGCCTGAAGGTCGATGGTTTTCCGTCGGTGCAGGTCTCATACCGGGAAGAACCAGTTTACAGAGACGGGGGAATGACCGAGAGCCGGGAGGTGGGGGAGCTTTTCCGGATGAAATAACGACAAGCCGGGAATGTCGTAACTGTCACAACTTTCTCACTAAATCCGGCTGGTTTCTCGGAGGTTTGGACTTGTTTTCAGAACGTGATATGAGTTGCAGTTATTGACCCGGCGGGTTGCCGGTGACTCTTAAAGTAATGAGGCAAGAATCGGAATAGAGTTTTGCTTATTTTGAAGCGGGGAAGGTTATGTACTCCGGCGGAATCACATTTCTCATCAACAAATCATTCGGTCGCCTCCAGTTAATCCCGGAAAGTGAAGGTCTCCGTTTCTTTTACGTGCCGGTATTGGACGGTGTGGATTCTCCTGGTGCTCCCGGCTCCCTTGATCTGCTTGTGCCTCTCGATGCCGTCGGTGGTCTGTGGGCGACGACTAAAGCTTTTCTCTTTGGTGTCGAGTCACTCGACGAAAATATCATTCTCAAAGGCGGAGAGGGGACGGAAGACTCCGACATACTGATCAAACTGTACCGCGATAAACCGCGGGGCGTTCACGGCAAACTCACTGGCGAAGAGACCTCATGGCTTCGCATTGTGACCGGCAGATCTGAGGAAGAAAGACGAAGAGTCAAGCTGGGACCGCGTGACCTTCTCTGTCTTGAACTTGCATGCGCGTCTGTGATGAATCTTGCCGCGGAGACACGCTCGCATAACCCTCAGGCTGCTTAGGCCGGAGGACGGAAGCCGCATGAATAATTTTTCGCCTCTGCAGCGAGTTCATCGCTGCAATCGATAAAAGTCCTCCAAGCAGCATGAGAAATGTTCGTTCCTCAAGTATGTTGTGGGTGAAAAAACCTCCCAGAAAAACGACCAGTATGAATGCTTTTCCCTGATGCAGTCTTTCTTCGCGGAACTTGATAAATGCGGTGAGAAGCAGAGCGACGTAAGCAAGCAGACCGAAAAGCCCGTTGTTCAACCACTGGTTGAGATAGATATTGTGCGGCAGCACCTCGAGTCTGCGCGAAAAGCCCGTGCCTCGACCCATGACAGGAGCTTTTTGAATGTGCTTCAGGGCGTCGAAAACCGCGCCGAGTCTCGCTGAACTGGAATCGTCCTCGATGGTGCCGGCCGAAAAATAACGCACGAACCTGGATTCGCGCGCTGAAAGGGCGGTCGAGGTCTCGAGGACGTAGGAACCTCCGCTGAAAAGCATGCTGATGACAAATAACGGGCCTAACAGAAGGACGAAGACACGCTTCACATCGATCTTTCCCCGGGAAAGTCCGCATATTGCGTAGTAAAGAAACAGAGCGACAAAGCACAGCATTCCGCTTCGCGATTGAGTCATGAAGACACCAAGTCCCGATGCGGTCAGGACCGGAAAATCCTGCCATCCGTAACGCTTCGGTTCATATGCGAGTACGGAGGCACAGAGCATGTTGACGACGAGCGCGCCGAAATTTGAGTTTCCGGGAAATCCGCCTGCACGTCCGCCGATTATCGAAAAAAAGCCCGGGTTGTGAAGATCATAGACCAGCGACCCGAGAACGAGAGCGAGTGATACAAAAGCCGCGGTCCGGAAAGCCGATCTTATGGAAGGCAGAATCACGACCACGAATGAAAAAAAGAAAATCAGAAACCCGTACGATATGAGGAAAATCCAGCGGCTCTCTTCGCCCCAGAATGATGTGCTTACGAACCCCCCGGCAAGCGACATTGCCGCGAGAAACAGGAATGAATAGATCACGGCCCGGGCCTCTATGAAAAGGCTGAAGAGTTCACTGAAAGGCTTCTTCTGAAGGAGCTGCCGCATGATTACCAGAAAAATAAACGGAAGCATGAGAAGCGGAGCCGCCGCAGTCGGCGCAAGGGGAAACCGGCCGTTCCGTCCCAGGGCGAGATCCGCAACGCTCAGGAAAAGCGCAAATACTGATATGGCCGCCAGCCCTGTAAGGAACGAAAAGGCTTTTTCAGTGAGCCGGGCGCTTGCGTTCCTGATGGACATCGTAATCTCCCTGCACAATGGAAATCCGGGCGCATACCCTCATTTTGCGACGTGAAACGGACCTGGCGGCCGAATCGCAATTTGACCGATAACGTTACTTATCGGTCAAATTTAGAATTGCCGGACCCCCTGAAAAAAGCCCTGCCCCGCCCGTTTTTCAAAACCTTCCGGCAGGGCCGACATTTCTCGAACAGGAATTCGTGTACCGGAATTTCACGAATAAGATCATGACCACAGTCATCCCCCAGGATTTTGTTAAAGAACGGCGATCGGAAACTCGGGGGTTTTGCGGAAACTTTTGATTAAAAACCCCCGGCATCGAGAGTAAATAGTCGGAAAGAATCTGTTGACACGGAGGGTGGATATGAAACTTGCTATCTGGTGTATCGCACTTGGTGCGCTGCTTTCGGGTCCTGGTCGCGCGCAGGCCGCTTCTTACAATGGAATCTGGAATTTCAGCATGAGAGCCGTTCAGTCGAGCTGCCCGTCGGAGGTTGTGAAGGTTGGCGACTCGAAGGGGGTTTCGCTGAATTTTGAACAGAGTAAAAAAGTATTGAGCGCCGTGCCGGCGGTCGTGGGCGTGGACGAACCCTACAGGGGATATGTGACGAGGAATGGAATCATCATGAGCCTCGGTTCCTCCTGCATTCCCGCGCCTTCGGGCACCTGCGACACGCGTTCCGATTCGTTTACTTTCACGAATTCAAGCAAAAAATCGACGAAGGTGGTCTGGATTAACGTAACGAGAGACAGCGCGAACCAGTTCGTCTGCTCGACGGTTTATTCCGGAACTGCGAGGAAGAAAAAAGCGAAAAAGAAATAAGCGGAGCTCCGGCCTTCTCTCGCTCTGCAGAGGAGCGCCTCCTCCTCTCACTTCACTTCAACGTGCACCGGTGTCGGATTGCTTGTATTCTCGGACACCGGGCATCTCGCTTCGACGTCGGCAATAAATTCTTTTTTTTGTTCCAGATCGAGATCGGCGTCGATTTCCATGGTGATTGTAAAGCCCTGGAATCCCGACCTCGCGCCCTGATTTTTTCCGAGAAGCACATCCGTATCGAGGTCTCCTGAAACGGTCGCCTCAATTCCCCGCAGGTTGATTCCCTTCTGCTTTGCGATGATTCGGGCGATTGAGCAGATACATCCCCCAAGTGCGAACTGGTAATACTCGAGCGGTGTGGGCCCTGCATCCGAACCACCGGCAACGGCGGGCTGGTCGATTACAAGGGTGTGGTTACGGGCGACAGCTTCGATTTTCATCCCCGCGCCCATGCGGGTCGTTACAGAAACATTTTTTACCGGCATTCACATTCTCTTTAAAATCTCAAGTCGACTATTTCAGCTTATCTCATGCCGGGAGAAATTGCGATATTCGTTGCGGCCTGAAACTCTTTCCGGCGGCAAAAAAATCCCCTGCCCCCGTGAGGCGGTTGCTCATTATTCCACGACTCTGTCATCTGGACAGTCTGGCTGTATCTATCGTAAAAGCACTTATGCCTTCCGGGACAGCGCGAAGATTTGAGAATATCTGTGATGACTGCATAAGGCATTTGTGTTCCCCTGCGGGAATCATCATATCCACGTTCTCAGTCCTTGCCGCGGGACTTCTTCTTAATCCTCCTGCGGATCCGGATCTTTTTGCGAGAGTTGCGGTGGGACGTCTCATTTCCCGCGATGGCGTATATCTTTTCGATCCGTTTGCTTTCACCCCTCGAAAACCGCTTTTTATCGATCACGAATGGTTCGCAGGATACCTCTTCTACTGGATAACGAGGATTGGCGGAGATCGGGGTATCGTCTTTTTTTCCCTTTTCACAGTTTTCCTTTCCATCTGGTTTCTTCACCGGGCGGCGACGGCTTATCTTTCGAATTCCCGGGCTGTTTTTTCCCCCTGTTTCTTTTTCGGAGTCCTGCAGTGCGGCTACATCTGGGGAAGTTTTGTCAGATCGCAGGTAATCACCTACCTGTTTCTTCCCGTCATATTTCTTGGAATCGCGCTTTTTGAACGTAAAGGCGACCGCCGTGTCATGCTTCTATTTCCCCTGATCATGCTCGTCTGGGCGAACTCTCACGGAGGTTTCGTCACAGGATTTGCATTTACGGGCCTGTATCTGCCGGTCCTTTTAATCAGGAGAGAATGGAATAAGGCTTTTTTCACCGGAATTGTGTTTATGGCGATGCTTGCGGTTACCGCGGTTAATCCCTACGGACCGGCTGTCTTCTGGTCCTTTGTTGTTGATGCTGTTTCGATGCCGCGCCCCTCTATTTCTGAATGGAGGCCGCTGCTTCCCGATACTCCGGGGAATTTCCTGAATTATCTTTATTTCAGCGTCGTCATCGCCGGCATTTTCCTTACCAGGGGAAAACTGCTGCCGGTTCTGTTTCTCGCCGTTTCGCTCTGGCAGGGGATCGCTCACATGCGTCTTCTGGCGATACCTTCCATGGCGGCGATGGTTTTTTTCGAGGAGGAATTCGAAGCAGCGGCGCGGAAGTTCCTGAAGGTCCCCCGCGCATTCATCGGCGCATTTGCCTTCACCGTTGCGGGACTTACTATTGCGGCAGCCTGTTTCGCCCTTTTCAGAACTGCGTCCCTGCCCCGCACTGTTCTTGACTATTCGGCATTTCCCGTTGAGGCGACGGAGTGGCTTCGAACATCAGGACTCAAAGGAAATCTTCTTGTCGATTTCAACAAGGGAAGTTTTGCGATGTGGAGGCTCTATCCCAGGTTCCTGATATCCCTCGACGGCAGATACGAGGAGGTATATCCGGAAGAGACAGTCCGCAGTGTGTCAGAAGCGCTCGAGCCTGAAAGTGAGGGCTTTCTTAAATCCTTCGAAGAAATTGCACCCGACTTTGTGCTGCTGGGGACAGGAGAGATCGTGAGAAAAGCCCTCAGTCTTCTTCCGCACGAGTGGCGTGTTTTCAAGTCGGCAGGGCGTTTCACCGTGCTTGGAAAAGGAACACCTCCTCCCCCGGGTCCGCTGATGCCTGAGAATGGCGAGAATGGTGTCGACACCTGGAAGCCGCTTTTCTGACGGAGATAAATCAAAGGGCTGATTCTGCCCCGCCCTGGCGGGGCCAACTTCGGTCTTTACGGCCGTGATTTCCGGCTTTAGAGTTGAATCAGGCTTAAGAATGTCCTCGATGGAGCTCGATCATGGTCACGCAGCAACGTAACGCTTTCAAGGTTGCTTCACTTTTTGCCGTTTGCATCGCATCTTTTTTTCTTATCACCTGCGGCGGTGGCGGCGGGGGCAGCGACTTTCCGGCGGCAGCGGAGGTGAAGATCCATGTCAGGCCTAATAAAATCGACCCGGGCGACCACCTGCTTGCTACAATCCTCGTATGGAATGTGCGTCCTGAAGGAATTCTGCTCAAGATCCGGTATCCCGAGAACATCGCGTATGTGGAGAACTCAGGAAGGTTTGCGATTAATGGCGAGGTTTACGGGCTTATGCCTGCGCTCATCGAATCAGACGGCACGAATGTTTACCTCATTTATTCCTTTAATCAGAGCGATTTTGGGGAGCACGGGCAGGATCAGGCGACAATCACCCTTGAGCTGGAGGCAATGAACGGTGGGGTAGATGGGAAAGTCGAAGTAGATCCATTTGTCAGGGAGCCCGGCAAGAGTGTTGAAGAGCAGTTTGACATAGCAAATCCGCTGTTCGGACCGAAGGATGGGGACGTAGTCAAGGTGAGCGGAACACCGGTTCCTGCCACTGCGACGCCCACAGAGATCCCGACTGCGGCGCCTTCGGCCGCGCCGAGTAATACGCCCGCCGAATGATACGCGCTCGAATCAGACGTTCTTCAGCGACTCGATTGCCTGCGATATTTCCACTTCTTCGGGCCTGCGCTTTTTGAAGTAAGTGATGCGCGTGCAGCCCGCTTTCGCTGCAGCTTCGAGAGCTCCCTGAAAACCATCTGCCACGCGCTCCGGTTCGTGGGCATCAGATCCCAGCGTTATCTTTATGTCACGTTTACACGCCTCTTTGAGCATGAAGGGCGAAGGTTGAAGCTCCGGGTATGCCTTATACGGACCTGACGTATTGATTTCGAGCGCCGTTCCGGTCTGAGCGATTCGATCCAGGCTTTCACAGACCGGTTCCTCCATTCTTTCCGGATCCCAGTCACCGGGGAAAATGCATTTAACGAGGTCGGGATGAGACAGCGAGTCATAAAGGCCGGATTCGGCAGCTTCCGCGATATGCCGGAAATAATACCTCTGAAACTCATCGATACCTTCTTTCAGGTATCTCTCCTGGTAATCAGGGATGAACGGATGGACGCTTCCGAGTATAAAATCGAACGGCGCCATTGAATGAAGCCTCTCGATCCATGGTTCAAATCCCGGAAAGAAATCGCTCTCGAGACCGAGCAGAACATCGACTGTGCCGGCCCACTTTGCCCGTGTTCTTTCAATTAGCTCAACGTAGTCTGCGAGCTCATCAACCTGCATCCGGAGCCCGGCCTCTTCCCAGTCCGGAACAGGTCCATGACATGTGAAGGTAATTCCTCTCAGGCCGGCCTCAAAAGCGTGGCGGACATATTCTTCCGGCATGCCGGATGCGTGACGGCAGAAGGTGGTATGGGTATGACAATCATATAAAACGCGCTGCGCCATGCTCGAAGCATATCAGATGACGGAAGTATCAGCGAACCGGAGTTCACGAGCGGTTGAATCACACCTTAAGCTCGATTATCCGTGAAAGGGCTTCTTCGAGGACAGCATCTGGATACGTAAGCGAAATGCGGAAATATCCCTCACCCCACTGCCCGTATCCAAGCCCGGGAGTAACAGCGACCCCTGTCTTCTCGAGAAGTTCGGTGGCGAACGCTCCGCTTGAGCCTTTGAACTTCTCAGGAACCTGCGCCCATATATAGATCGTTCCTTTGGGTTTCTCGATATCCCAGCCGTTCCTGTTCAACGTCTCTACCACAAGATTGCGCCGGCGCCTGTATACCTCGTTTATCTTCGGGAGAAGAGATTCCGACTGTGAAAGAGCCTTTGCAGCCGCGAACTGAACGGCTCTAAGAGTGCCGTTGTCGATATTGTCCTTTGTGGTGGAAAGGGCTTTCACGGCAGACGTGTTTCCAGCGACGATTCCTGTCCGCCAGCCTGTCATGTTGAACGCCTTGCTGAGGCTGAAGAATTCCACGGCAACTTCCGAAGCTCCATCGACCTGAAGCATGCTCGGCGAAACATACCCGTCATAAGTGTTCTCAGTGTAGGCCGCGTCATGGCATATCAGAATATTGTTGTTCCTTGCGAACTCCACTGCCCTCTTGAAGTAGTCCAGAGAGGCGACAGCCGTCGTCGGGTTGTTCGGGTAATTCAGCCACATGATTCTGGCAAGCCGGCATACCTCCTTCGGGATTGAATCGAAGTCGACCAGAAACGCGTTTTGTTTCAGAAGCGGAGTGTAAAAAGTATTCGAACTTGTGAACACGTGTCCGATGTTGTAGGTGGGATAACCTGGACTTGGCGCTATTCCGATGTCGCCCGGGTTCATGACAGCGAGGCAGAACTGAACAATCGCATCCTTGCTTCCGGTCGTGGTCACGATCTGATCCTGCGCAAGCGATACTCCGAACCGCCTCCTGTAAAAAGAAGCGGCTTCTTCTTTGAACTGTTCGACGGGGACATCGCAGCCGTAACGGTGGCGGTTAATATCTTCAGGATCATCGACGGCGCGAATAAGTTCCTTCACGATGGGATCCGGTGCGGGCTGGTCGGGGTCACCTATGCCGAGCGTTATGACCCTGATCCCCTTCTCTCTCACCGCAGCCATTTTTCTGCGCAGATCCGCGAATAAATACGGAGGCAGTTTTTCAAGACGCTGGGCAACGGGCAGTTCCATTCTTTACTCCTGTTTAGTCAACACACCTGAATCAAGAGTATGTATTTCCCCGGGAGAAGGTCAAGAAAGCTGAGAAAAAATGGAACGCTAATGCGCGCTCTTGCTTGTTCCATCTCCCTCGAACCTGCTCATGCAGTCCGGGACATTCTCGAACAGAACGTATTCGCCGGGCAGAACATCAACGCCGTTGAACAGGCGCTGGGCACTGTTTCTTACGATGGTGATGTTATTGAAGAAAAGACCGATGGTTTCAGCTGAAAGATAATCGCCTTTGGTCAGCGACCGGGCGCGGCAGTCCTTCACCTTCGTCGGGCGGTAAAGGTGCACGCGGGGCCCGATGTAGTTATTCGATCCGACGTCGATGCCTGCTCCGATCTGCGTGTAAGCTCCGATATAATTGTTGTCGCCCACTGAAGCTACGCGAATTTCCCCGGTGGAGAGAACACCCTCGAGACTGGCAAACGCGCCGAAATGATTCCCGTTCCCCATCTGGGCACAACTCCCGATTGAAACATGAGAATCAATGAAATTCCCGCTTCCCACCCATGTGCCCGTATCTATGAACACGTACGAAAGGAGAGTGTTCCCCTTCCCTATATGGACACCGTCCCGGACAAATGCGCCCGCGGTGATCTGATTGCCGTCTCTCAGAAGTTGATCGGCGCGATGACTGAGCAGGCTCGGCAGGCGGTCGATAGCTGCCGCTGAAAGAACACCGCCGTCTTCCGAACCCTCGCTGCTTATCATCTGAAATAGTGGATTCTGCCCGCTCTCATCAAGAGAGTGCCCTGATGCCGTGAATTTCCGGAGTGGAAGCCCGGAGATGCAGTCGCAAAGGAGCTGACGCGCAAAAATATCGGACGCCCGTAGTGCACCGTCGTTGAAGAGCTCGAAAACGATCGAACTTTTGAACGCGTTATAATCCCCTTTGCGTTTCGGTTCCGGGCAGTTGCGGAACAGGAGCGTGCAGTTAATCCCGTCGATACCTGACGCTTCCCATGATTTGAAGAAGGGGCGCATTCCCGGCGAGGCGGTTCCGGCGATGGCACGCACTGCATCGGGGTCCAGGATAAACTGGGAGACGCCGTTCTCAGGGACACGCTCGAATCCTTTATGACCCAGCACCGTGTCGCACAACCGGCGTTCACCCTCGTGGGAGACGCAGGCAGCGCGTGAAAGAAGCTGGCCGGACCGGAACTCGAGCACCAGAAGCAGAAGTTCCTCTGGAAAACCTTCAGCTCTCTTTTCGGCGCGCTCACTCGAAGTCCGCATGTTCCTTATCTCTCCTTCATCAAACATCCGATGGTCAAGCGCCTGCCATAGCCGTGATCATACTGCTGGTGAGAACATCGCTATATTGATTAACAGGTGCCTGACTGGTTGACTGCCGGGAGTTTACAATGCCTGCGCGCCTTTCTCAAACGCATATGCGCTTTTCTTCGGCAGATTAAGGAGCTACTATTACTCGCGAATTCAAAGCTGAATTCGACCGTTGGAAATACTTGAATCGTCAGGTACTCTATTCACACAGTGTGGCAGTATCATTGGATTTTTCGGCAATCCAGTGTAAGCTACGCGTTCTTGTTCGTATCATTTAGTGAGGAGCCATGCCTTCGTATTCGACTGCAGACATTCGGAACATCGTCCTGGTTGGTCATGCCGGGTCGGGAAAAACAAGCCTTCTTGAGGCGATGCTGGTGGAAGCCGGAGTGCTTCACCAGAAGGGGTTAGTGGAATCAGGAACAACGGTCAGTGATTTCACGGACGAAGAAAAGAAAACAGGTTACAGTATATTCAGTGCGACTGCCCACTGCACTTATGACCAGCGCATGCTCAATTTCATCGATACCCCGGGCTATTCGGACTTTGTCGGGCAGTCGGCGATGGCACTGTCAGCCATCGAAACCGCGGCGGTCGTGATCAGCGCTACAGCAGGAATTGAGCCTGTCTCGCGCCGCATGATGGAGCGGAGCGCCGAGGCAGGTCTCGCCCGCATGATAATCGTAAACAAGATTGACGCAGAAAACGTCCGCCTCGAGGAACTCGTTCACAATATCAGGGAAACTTTTGGAAAGGTTTGTCTTCCTGTCAATCTTCCCGCGAAAGATCGAAGCGCCGTTATCGACTGCTTTGCCAATACCGAGGGTGAGGCGGAATTTTCCTCCGTTGCGGACGCGCATCAGCAGATTGTCGATCAGGTCGTCGAGGTGGATGAGGATCTGATGAACACATATCTCGAGCAGGGAGAAGTCGCTCCTGAGCAGCTCCAGTCGGCGATGGTCAGGGCGCTTGCGGAAGGACACCTTGTCCCCATCTGTTTCGTGAGTTCCCGTATTCACACGAATCCGCAGGTCTCAACAGGAGTGAAAGAGCTGATGAATGTTCTTGCACAGTTTGCTCCCAGCCCTGTCGACGGCGTGAAGAGGTATTTTTACAAGGGGAACGCCCCTGAGGCACCTCTTGCGTACTCTGCCGATCCGTCAGGCCACCTGCTTGCCCATGTATATTCGGTCTCTATCGATTCATTCAGCGGCAGAGTCAGCACATTCAGAGTTCATCAGGGCAGAATCGACAGCGCATCGAAGGTTTTTGTGTGCAACAGGAACGATGGAGAGGTCAAGAAAGCGCTTAAATTCGGGCATATGTTCAAGTTCCAGGGAAAGGAGCATGTGGACTGCGCCGAGGCGATTGCCGGAGACATAGTTGGTGTCGCGAGAATCGATGAAATCAGGCGCGATGGGGTTCTCCATGACAATCCTGCGGAGGAAGATGTCTACATCAGGACGCCCACGCTCCCGCAGCCGATGTACGGGCTGGCCGTGTCGACAAAAGAACGGGGGGACGAGCAGAAAATATCGGAAGCACTGACACGCGCCCTCGAGGAAGATCCTTCGCTCAAAGTGGTCCGCGACAATGTGACTCATGAGACTGTTGTCTACGGGATTGGCGAGCTTCATCTGCGGATGCTTCTCGACAGATTCCGTGCCCGGTACAAACTCGATCTCGACACCAGGACTCCGAAGATTGCGTACCGGGAGACGATTGCAGCAAAGGCGGAGAGTCACTATCGACACAAAAAGCAGACCGGCGGCGCAGGGCAGTTTGGAGAAGTGTACATGCGTGTCGAGCCCCTCCCCCGCGGGACTGGATTTGAATTTGTCGACGCGATTGTCGGAGGAGTCATTCCGAACCAGTTCATTCCCGCCGTCGAGAAAGGAGTCAAGCAGGCGCTCGATCAGGGAGTCCTCGCAGGATTTCCCGTCCAGGACGTCCGGGTTGTGCTCCATGACGGGAAACATCATCCGGTCGATTCGAAGGAAATCGCGTTCATTACCGCCGGACGCAAAGCGTTCCAGCTTGGGTTCATGGATGCGAAGCCTCAACTCCTCGAGCCGATCGTGAAGATTGAAGTCACAGTCCCGCAGAGCAATATGGGGGACATCAACGGTGATCTTTCGACGCGCCGAGGGCAGATTCAGGATACAGAGATTCTTCCCGGCAACATGGTCTCGATCAGGGCGCAGGCGCCTCTTGCCGAACTGAGCAATTATCAGAACCAGCTCAAAAGCATGACGGGCGGCCAGGGAAGCTTCACGATGGAGTTTTCGCATTACGACCCCGTTCCTGATCTTATCGCGAAACAGGTTCTCGCTCAGGCAGGACCGAGGAAGGAAGAGGAGGAGGATTAGAGCGCCCTGCATAAGGTCCGGAAAAGCACATTGCTCTTGAGTAAGGCAAGGTTTTGGGGACAGGATGCTGTATCCCCGGCTGCGCTTCTCTGCTTTTCCGATTCTTTGACGAACTTTCTTTTCTGCATGAGCCGGAGCCTGTGATTCAAACAGAGGCCTCTGTGAGAGAGAGTGAGCCTCTTTTTTTTTTCCGGTTCTTCGGGCATGATACTGATTTCCCGAAGTTGACTGACGATAAATTTTTGAGGCTCTCATCGCAAAATGTTTCTTAAGCCGCTCAAGAATCTGATCCGATTCACTGCAGCCTCCGGGACACTTCACCTGGCATTCATTCTTCTGCTCTTCGTTTATGTATTCTACTACCTTCTTGCTGTGGAACTGCGGGTTGTCGGGAAGATCGGCTTTACGATGGACGACGTGTGGATTCATATGACTGTAGCCAGGAACTTCGTGGAGGGTGACGGTTGGGGAGTCGTCCGTGGAAGATGGGTTTCTGTTTCGACTTCCCCAGTCTGGGCACTCCTGCTCGCTGTCTTCTACTTCTTTCTTCGAGACCCTGTCGTCACCATTCTTTCAGTGTCGTTTGCGTGCGGTGCGGCAGCTCTTTCGCTCTGTTACCTGGTCACCACGCGGCTGACAGAGCGGCCGATTCTCGGATTAATTGCCGCTGTTGTGGTCATGCTCCATCCGACCCCCCTCTGGGGCTGGGTGTCCGGCATGGAGCTTCCGGGTGTGATCCTCGCCCTGTTTCTGCTTTTATACCTTTATTATTCGTGGGATCCTGAGTCAAAAATGCGCCGTTTCGCCGTGCCTGTTGCGCTCGCTTTCGCAGCCATGACGAGGCCCGAGCTCTTTGTTCTCATCCCTATTGCCCTTCTCGATACGTTCCGCGCAATCTGGGTGAAAGGCACCAGAGAGGCGCGGTACCTCGCTGTCAGGACTTTTCTCATACAGGGTGTGGTTGTTCTTCTTGCGCTCGCCCCTTATTTCGCTTTCAACAAGGCGGTCAGCAGCCTCTGGTTTCCTACAACCTATTATGCGAAGACACGTGTCAGAGGCGTCGGTCTTTCCGCGGCCCTGCACGCTCGCGACTGGGGGGCGACGTATAGATCGCTGGTGCCTTACCCGATTAACCAGGTGCTCGAGGTTGCCAATCTTCTCACGAACAGCAATCTTATCATGATGCTTTTCCTGGTGCCCGGCGCACTGGGCTTTTGCAGGATGTTCGGTACAAAGGCAACGGCCAGAGGCGGTCTGCTTGTCGCGGCAATGTTTATCCTGCCGTATGCAATGGGAGTTACAGCTCCGGTGCGGTTGCTTTCCAATCACGCCAACCGTCACTACGTGCTTTTTCCGGTAATGGGAGCCGTGCTCAGCGCTGTCGGTCTTGATCTTCTCGTCCGGATTGGAAGACAGAGACTGCTTGCGTGTATCTGCGCATTTTTTCTCGTCATGGCTCCCTGGCGGAATGCTTACAATGCTGTGAAGCTGCTGGCGATGGACGTCGACTCGACAGAACGAATGTACAGACAGCTGGCAGAGTGGATGAAAAGCAACCTGGATCCAGAGGCGGTTCTCGCGGTAAACGACATCGGTGTAATCGCATATATCGCAGATCGGGATATCATCGACATCATGGGACTCGCAACGCCGGAAATCTGGTCGGCAATCCAGAGAAGGCCAGGTGAAAAGCTGAACATCCCTGCGCTTCGCACATATCTGCAGGAACATAAGGTGGAGTATCTCCTCGTTGCTCCTCATTATTACCCGGCTCTCACTTCCGATTCGGCTGTCTTCAAGCCTTTGATGAGATGGGAAGAGAAGTACGAGCGCGGGAGGCGGATTTCTCCCCAGGTACTGTACAAGTGTGAATGGCCTGCCGCGGGTGATGCCGGAAAATCAAGGTAAAAGAAGGACTACGTCAGGAGATCCTCAATATCATCCTTTCCGCCTTCGGATGCCGGGGCAGCCGCGCGTTCCTCCGGGGTAAAAAGCTGCGGCGTCTTATGAGGGGATATATCGTCTTTCGTTCTGTTGAGGAATGAATACTTGCTGCCGTTCTCGCGTATTTCTTCCGCGCGGTTAAGAAGGTTACGCATCTGATATTCTTCCATGGCGTATTCATCCTCGCCTTCAACCCGGGGAATTGGACACCCGAGAAGAATCGATTCCGACCAAACGGCGACCATCCGGAAATCTGTCGCCTCGCGGCTCAGCGGAGTCTCGAACTTCGCCGAAGTCGCCTGGAAGAAGGCGTTGGCGTACGATACTCCAAAACCGCACGACTGGAGCAGCATTGAACCAATCTGCCCGAGTGTGCAGCCGAGGTGTTCGAGTTCCCATTCGACGTTGTAAGGAACGGCGGATTTCTTCAGGAACTTCTTGTATTCGATATAAAGGCGCGGATTATTCTGGAGCACAGCGGCGAACGCAATGTGACGCATGGGGCCGACGAAAAGACTCGAGTCAAAACCGAGAGACGGAGTTGACTGCCCAAGCAGGCCTCCGATTTCGCTGCTTTCCTGGATGCGGCGCGAATGAGATTCCCACCCTTCCTTCATCAGTTTTTTTGAGAACTTGTTGAGGTAGATAAGCGCCAGAATACTCGCGACTGCTCCCGGCCCGAAGGGGCCTGTCACTCTTTCCCCGGAAAGATAATCCTGGTTCTTCACGTGCTCCCCGTAAAAGGTCAACAGAGCGAAATAGAAGCACGCAGTGAGAGTTCTGCTTTGAAGAAGACGGAGAAGAAGATTGAGGCTCGTCGTGTCGATGCTGTGGCCGCCCTGTTCTTTATTCTGAAGGTGATTCTGACGGAGCGACCGGATGCAGGTCTGGAAGGAAGGAGGCATTCCTCCAAATTGATCCGCAAACAGGCGGGCAGTTTCCCAGCTTTTTGGTGTGAACTCTGTCGTCATTTGCCGTTGTTCCTGTCAGGAAAGGTCGGTAATTCCTGCTCAGGTCTAAAGTGAAATATCGGCCCACTCCGGATACTGGCCATTCTCGGGGGTTTTCAGCAGATTCGTCAATGATCGGTTTTTTACAAACGGCAGTTGTAATCAGCTTCGGCCTGTCGCCGGGGGGAACCCGGGTGCAGGAACCTCTGCGGAAAACAGTTCATTTTCTTTTCTGGAGCAGATAGTTCGAAACATCGATCGCACTTCTGAAAATTTTCTGATCCCGGGTCTTCGCATCGCGGAGCTTGAAGGACAATCCTCCATCGGAGGCGTGTTCGACAAACATGATGAAAGGGTGACGGTGCCGCTCGGAGTAGACAAACTGATTTTTCAGCTTCACCGCTTCGGGAAATACCTCCACATTGATGCCGGACTCTCTCATCAGTTCCGCCGTTCTGTACAGGTCGGATGCTGAATCGGAATGCTCCTGGAGAATAAGAACTTCCGCCGGGGTTCCTGTGTTTTCAGCAAGGCCGAGTTCCTTCAGTGCGGCAACGATGCGATCGAGACCGAACGAAGCTCCGACTCCCGGCAGATCCTCGTCGGAGAAGTTCTTTGTCAGATTGTCATACCGTCCCCCGCTGCAGATACTCCCCATGCCGGTATGAGCAGTCAGCACTGTCTCGTAAACGATGCCTGTGTAATACCCGAGGCCTCTGGCAATCGAGAAATCGAAGATATAACACCCCCTGACCGAATCGAGCCGCGAAAGGATGTTTTCCACTGTTCTCATTTCGCTTATGCCCCGGTCGAATACAGCGTTCTTTCCTTCCCAGGACCTGACCTTCTCGAGCACTTCACAGGGAGAAGCGCCTGACGACAGAGAAATAAAATTCAGAAAGCCTTCAATCTGATCAGCCGACAGGCCGACTCCATCACGCAGCTCTTCCTTGACGGCGTCAGCTCCGATCTTGTCCTTTTTGTCGATTGTCCTGAGGACTTCAATTGTTTTGTCGTTTATTCCCAGGATCTCCATCGCTCCATTCAGAACCTTTCTGTTGTTCACCCGGATCTGGAACGCGCCGATTCCAAGAGCTTTGAGGGCAGTCGCGATAACCTGGATGATTTCCGCATCGGCTGCAGTGGATTCAGTTCCGACAAAATCAAAATCACACTGCGTAAACTCCCGGTACCTGCCGGCCTGCGGACGTTCCCCGCGGAAAACCTCTCCGATTGCGTAACGCTTGAACGGAATTCCGACCTCGCCGCGGTGCTGAACTATGAAACGCGCAAACGGGACTGTGAGATCAAAGCGGAGAGCAACATGCCTTTCTCCCTGATCGAGCCACTTGAAAAGCTGTTTCTGAATCTCTTCGCCTGTCTGTTCCTCCCCGCCCATTGTCTCGAGATACTCGACATGCGGAGTCTCGATTGGAACGAATCCAAATGAGTCAAAAACGCGCCGAAGAACGGCGAGCATCTTTGCTTTGATAAGAGCTTCGGATGGAAGCTTGTCATGGAACCCGCGAAGGGTTCTCGGCTCTGCTTTTTTTCCGGTTTTCACAATGGATGCAATATTGCCACCCGCTGGCGGGGTTGGCAATCCGGACGGACGGGGAGAAAAAACCTGTGCCTGAACCAGACCCGACAAGGCAACGCACAGACAACCGGAAGTGCCGCACGTTCACCGCAGCACGCATGTGTGAGTGTCCTCAATGAGAGGGAGAGACCTTTCTCTTCCCGATCCTTGCCTAAACTCTTGATTTCCTTTATTAATAGTATAAAGTAACTGCAGGCCCGCACGTTTCCGGGCCGGCTGACAAGAGGTGAATAGTGAGTGTAGAAAAGCCGTATCCAGACGTGATTCAGAATCCGGGTTTCCCTGCGATTGAAGAAAAGATTCTGAATTTCTGGAAAGCTGAAAAGATTTTTGAAAAGAGCGTCGAGTGCAGACCCGCGGAGAAGGATGGGAAGAATTCGGAATTTGTCTTCTATGATGGACCCCCGTTTGCCAACGGGCTTCCCCATTATGGCCATCTTCTTACCGGATATGTGAAGGATCTGATTCCCCGCTACCAGACGATGCGCGGAAAGAAAGTCGAGCGGAGGTTCGGCTGGGACTGTCACGGGCTTCCGGTGGAGATGAGCTCTGAAAAGGAGCTTGGCATCTCGGGTCGTCAGCAGATTCAGGAATATGGAATTCAGAAATTCAACGAGTATTGCGGGACCTCGGTTCTCCGGTACACGAAGGAATGGGAACAGTATGTGACCCGCCAGGCAAGATGGGTCTCGTTCGATCATGACTATAAGACCATGGACATCTCCTATATGGAGAGCGTTATCTGGGCGTTCAAACAACTCTGGGATAAGGGGCTGGTGTATGAAGGATTTCGCGTCATGCCTTATTCCTGGGCATGCGAAACACCCCTTTCGAATTTCGAAATCCGGATGGACAACGCCTACCGGGCCGTTCAGGATCCTGCCGTCACCATCATGTTTGAACTGGAGCCCGAACAGGGAGATCCCCTGCCCCTCAAGATGCTTGCGTGGACGACTACTCCCTGGACGCTGCCGTCAAACCTTGCTCTCGCAGTCGGGGCTCACATCGATTACGCGATAATGGAAGAAGACGGCGTCGGCTATATAATCGGCGAGGCCGTGCTTCCGAAATACGAGAAGGAATTCAAAAAAGCAAAGAAGATCGGGTCCAGAAAAGGGAGCGAATTCGCAGGACGCAGATTCAAACCACTTTTTCCGTACTTCAAGGACAGAAAGGATGCGTTCCGGATAATAACGGGCGATTTCGTGAGTCTCGAAGAAGGAACTGGTGTCGTGCACGTAGCGCCGGGCTTCGGTGAAGACGACCAGCGAATCTGCGATGCCGAAGGGATCAGCCTGGTGTGTCCTGTCGATAATAATGGCCGCTTTACTTCTGAAGTGACTGATTATTCCGGCGAGCATGTCTTCGACACAAACAAGCCGATAATCAAGCGCCTCAAAGAAGAGCGCAGGCTTGTGCGCCAGGAGATGTACACTCACAATTATCCCCACTGCTGGCGTACCGACACTCCGCTAATCTACAAGGCGGTCGAGTCCTGGTATGTGCGCGTCACGGATTTCCGCGACCGTATGGTTCAGTTGAACCAGCAGATAAACTGGATACCTACGCATATCAAAGACGGTCAGTTCGGAAAGTGGCTCGAAAACGCGCGCGACTGGCTCATAAGCCGCAACAGATTCTGGGGAGCGCCGATTCCGGTGTGGAAGAGCGATGACCCGAAATATCCGAGGATAGATGTTTATGGAAGCCTCGACGAGCTCGAACGCGACTTTGGTGTCAGGCCCACCGACCTTCACAGGCCGTTCATAGATCAGCTTGTCAGGGCGAACCCGGACGATCCCACGGGCAAAAGCATGATGCGGCGCGTGGACGAGGTTCTCGACTGCTGGATGGAATCAGGATCGATGTCGTTTGCGCAGTTCCACTATCCGTTCGAGAACAAGGAGTGGTTCGAGAGCCACTTCCCTGCGGATTTCATTGTGGAGTATATCGCGCAGACCCGCGGATGGTTCTATACGATGATGGTGATGGCGACGGCTCTGTTTGACAAGCCGCCGTTTTTGAACTGTGTGTGCCACGGAGTCGTTCTCGACGAAAACGGGCAGAAACTCAGCAAACGTCTCCGGAACTATCCAAGTCCCGAGGAAGTATTCGACACGCTTGGCTCCGACACTCTTCGCTGGTTCCTGATGTCGTCTGCCATTCTCAAGGGGAACAATCTTCAGATCGACCGCGAAGGGAAAGCTATTGCGGAGATTGTCCGAATAGTCCTCAATCCAATCTGGAACGCCTACTACTTCTTCACTCTTTATGCGAACACAGACGGCATCAAGGCGGAACTGAGGACGGACTCGACCCAGCTTCTGGACAGGTACATCCTCTCGAAAACACGCGAGCTTATCGAGGACGTGACCCGTCTTCTGGATGAGTACGACATAGCCGCAGCCTGCCAGACGATTCAGGCCTTCCTCGGCGCGTTGAATAACTGGTATATCCGCAGGAGCCGCGACCGTTTCTGGAAAAGCGAAAAGGACGGTGACAAAGTCCAGGCGTACAACACTCTTTATACTGTGCTTCACACTCTGACAAAGGTCGCAGCGCCGTTTCTTCCCCTTCTTACGGAGGAAGTATACAGAGGACTGACAGGCGAACTGAGCGTGCATCTTTCAGACTGGCCTGATCCGGCTCTTTTCCCGCAGGAGCGGAAGCTTGTGGCTGAAATGGACAGAGTGCGTGAGATATGCTCAGTGGCGCTTTCAATCCGGGAAGCCAACAACCTTCGAACGAGGCTTCCTCTGAAATCCCTTACCGTTGCCGGAGAGGGGCTGGAAGCTGCGCGGGATTTCGCGGAAATTATCCGGGATGAGATTAATGTCAAGGAAGTGCGGGTCGGAAGCACGATTGGAGAATACGCTGTCTTCCAGCTTGATCTGAACTTCAGGAAGCTTGGACCCCGGCTCGGTGGAAGGATGAAGGAAATCGGTGACGCAGCGCGTCAGGGTCTCTGGGAGAAAAAGGAAAACGGCATCGAAGCAGGAGGCGTTCTGCTCGAACCGGGTGAGTATACACTGAGCCTCAAGCCGAGGGAGGGATATTCAGCACAGGCTCTGGGAGACAATAAGGCGGTTGTCGTGCTCGATATTAAGGTGACGAAGGAACTCGAAGAAGAAGGTCTCGCCAGAGATCTTGTCCGCCTCGTTCAGCAGGCCAGGAAAGAAGCCGGTCTTCATATCTCCGACCACATCGCGCTTTCGGTAATTGTGACGAACGGGCAGAAAGAAGCGCTTGAACAGCATAAGCCCTATATATCGGAGCAGACTCTCGCCGATTCGTTTTCTTTCAGTGTGGACGACAACGCGTCATTCACACAGAAAGTGAAGCTCGGAAGCGAAGAAGTGACTATTGGAATAAGGAAAGTCCGGTAAGTGAGTCAGGTAGAGCCCGGAACAGTCGCGTCGGAAGAAGCTTCACTGCAGCTTCATGAGTCCGGCGCCGTAATTCTTTATCTTGCGCGCGATGCCGCGTCGCGTGTGACTCTGACTTTGCCCCGCATGGAGTCGATTGCGAAGCTCCTCAGGCAGGTGCGGGATCAGAAGCCGTCAGGACTCGTGATTACGAGCACGGGGAACGGGGGCTTCTGTTCGGGATTTGATGCGAGTGTGAAAGCGTCATTCAGTGATCCGGTCGAAGCGGAAACGCTTGCGTTGAGCGGACAGGAACTTTGCCGGGCGTTTGAGACTCTCCCATGCACGACAGTCGCCGCTATTAATGGAGCATGCATCGGAGAAGGGCTGGAACTTGCTCTATCCTGCACATACAGGGTGGCTTCGGGCGACAGCAGGACGATATTGTCCCTGCCTCATGTGCCGCTTGGAGTTGTGCCTCCTTTCGGCACACTCGGGCGTCTCCCGAAGCTTATCGGCATCAGCCGTTCCCTTCAGCTTGTTCTTGACGGAAGGGGGCTCAAGCCGGGTGAAGCACTGGCTGCGAATATTGTGGACGAAGTAGTGGCGCAGCAGGCGCTGTTCGATCATGCGGTGAAAACAGCGTCTGGAGGGCACATCCCGCGTGTGCGCCGCCGTTCCTTCATAAGCCGGCTGATTGATGGGACGGAACTTGGCAGAAAACATCTGCGAAAACAGGTCACAAATAAAGTGAGGTGTAATCCCGGGGCTCATCCCGAATCGGCCTCTGCGGCGGTTGAGAGCCTCTTTTCTTCATGCGAACCGTCTTCATCGTGGCGGCCTGAGCATGACGCCCGGACTTTCGGGAAACTTGCTCTCGGGCAGGAAAGCAAGGCCCTTCTGAGAGTGGCCCAGCTCAAAGATGCGGCGAAAAAAATAGGCAGCATCGCAGTACGGGATGTGGAGCATGTCCATGCGCTCGTGCTCGGTGCGGGCCGCATGGGTGCCGGAATCACGGCGGCCCTTGCGGTGAATGAATGCGCTGTCGTCGTAAAGGACCCCAGTCAGATCCAGCTCAGAAACTGCCTGGAACAGGTGAAGAAACATGTGGCTGGACTATCCGGAATGAGTGAAGCGGAGAAAAGCTTCGTCCTGAACCGCATAGAAATGACGGCGAGGGACTCCGCAAACTTCGGCAATACCAGCGTTGCTGTCGAAGCAGTTCAGGAGGATTTGGCTGTGAAAAGCAAAGCTCTGGAAGAGCTCTGCGGCTCGATTCCCGAAGAAGCTGTCATCGCGACTCACACCGCGTCTTATTCAATAACTGCGCTCGCAGAGGGAGTAATCCGTCCCTCCCGGTTCCTTGGTCTTCACTTTTTTCCTCCCGCTGAGACCCATGAACTCGTTGAAGTGATAATGGGCGGGCAGACAGGGAACAGAGCTATTGCCGTGGCGACAGCTCTGGTGTGCAAGATGGGCAAGTTCCCGATAGTTGTGCGTGATGTCCCCGGGTTCCTCGTTTTCAGAGTGATGAACGCTTTTTTCCAGGAGGCATTTCAGCTCCTGCACGAGGGCTTTTCTCCGGGAGACATCGACAATGCGGCGGCGCATTTCGGTTTCGTGTCCGGCCCGTTCGCAATGCTTGATTTGCTCGGTCTTGATTCGGCATCGGAGTTCCTTGAGGCACTGACAGTCGAGCATGGTGATCAGCTCAGGACGCACCCTTTCTGCAGGATTCTTGCGAAACTTGGCAGAAAAGGCCTGAAGACAGGTGCCGGGTTCTATGATTACGGGCGCAATGGAGCCCGGGATTTTCCCGGTCTTCGCGCAGCCCTTAATATCCCGGCTCCTCACAAACCGGTGACCGAGCCTCAGCTGATCGAGGACCGTCTGGTATTTGCTCTTGTAAACGAGGCGGTTGATGCAATGGATCATGAGATTGCCGGAAAACCGGGTCCTGAGGCTGCAAACCAGATTGATCTCGGGCTCGTGCTAGGCGGCGGATTCCCTGCACTGAAAGGGGGTCCTCTTTACTGGGCCCAGACACTCGGCGCCGATGTTCTTCTGGAGACACTCAAGAAGCTCGAAGTCAAGCACGGGACGAGGTTCAAGGCATCAGAAGGTATCGTGAAAAGGGCCCGAAGCGGGCAGAGTTTCATCGCCTGAGGGCGCGAACCGGGGAGCATCGGGTTCCCGTTGCCGGCGAACCATGCTTTCAAGTATTACTTTTCAGAAGTCAGATAATGAATATATCTGCAGGCATCGCTTGTGGTGAAGATGCCTGCGACATGATCATGCTCGTCCGCAACCAGAACGCATTCGATATGCCGGTCCGCCATTTCAAGGGCAACACTGGAGATTAAGGTATCAGAAGAAACTATATAGGGTTCCTTTTCGCACACCTCTCCCGCCGTCAACTTCGCTGATTTCGTCGTGGCAAAAACACTTGCCAGCCTTGCCTCGACTTCAGACAGAACACCGAGCAATTCACCATTTCTCGTTACAGGCAGATGGCGTATATGCTGGAGTTCCATCACCTTTACAGCTTCGTCAACCGGCGATGTGTCGGCTATCATACGCGGGCAAGGCGTCATGAATTCGCTGATTTTTTTTATTTGTGAACTATCCATTGTCGACCTTCCTCTGATTGTATGTCCGAGGCGCCGTTATGTGCAAGGAATTGTTCGGGCCGGGGCGGAAATTCGACGCTTCGCGATACGGGTGGAACATGTTTTCGCCCCTGTATCCACATTCACAATGGTCGCAGTCTCATTGCCGAAGATATCCACGACCTTGACGGCTATCTTTCGATTCCCGGGCATGCATTCGCAGAAAGCGCTTTTCAATTCCAGTGCGCGGTCTTTTCTGGTCCGGAAGCTCTGCCATCCGTTTTGAAAGACATAATCTCCCGTCCATCGTTCTTCCCACTCACCAGTCTCTTCATTCTTCATCCGGACAATATCACGTCTGCTCCCGTAATCGAAGTCGACAGACCAGTAATCAATCCAGTCGGCCCAGTTCTTTGTAAGTGCTTCCCTGGTGACGATATGATCGTCTTTTCTGTTTACCTTTATGATCTGCCCGTTTTCGACGACCATCCGGCTGCCGCTATTCCGCCCTGCCGTCTCGACACCGGCTATCGAGTCCTGAGAATAAAAAACCGAGAAATTTTCGAGCTCGACGGCCAGAGCCGGGGGTTCGCCGCGTTTTCCTTTGCGCATGTGCGCCTTAACTTCGATAAATGCAGCATCGTAGAATACCAGATGGTTTCTCTCCACCGCGCGCTTGTCGAAAACTTCGGAAGGTATGTACCTGGGCGAAATGTCGATTCCTTCTCTCCTCGCCTGATCAAGAACGGCGGGGAAAAGCCCCGTCTCGAACTCGAAGCCCAGCATATCCGCCTTCATAATGTTCTTATTTCGGCATTCCTTTATGATCTCCTCGACAAGCAGCCGCGTTACGGGGAGACATACTGGTCCCACAGCCACCAGTCGCCCGGCCCTTTCCCCCTGGAAAGCGGCGTAGCCGGCGGTTTTTGCGGCACCGTAGGCGTGAAGAATCAGATCGATAACTGCAGCTTCTTTTTCATGGACGTCGATGTAATGCCTGCGCTCGTATTTTCCGGGGGAAAGGATTTCAAACGCCCGGAAATCCCGGGCTTCCGCCTTCATTTCGCGCTGCACACCGATCATTCGCTTGCGGGTGGTGTGAACAGCGAATTTCCCTGAATCACAGGCAATCCACTTTCGCCCTGTCTTCTCCGCGACGGCCGCCATTGTGCCGGAGCCGCAGAAGAAGTCGGCAACGAGATCCCCCTCGTTGCTTGACGACTTGATTATCCGTTCGAGAAGAGCTTCAGGCTTCTGCGTCGGATAGCCCGACCTTTCGCTCGACATGGGAGGAAGCGCAGGAATATCCCACCAGTCTTCCGGAATTTTCCCAAGTTCATTTGGCAGGTACACCTTGTTGCCGATCTTCACCCCTTTGCCTGATGTCTGGTAGCCTCCCGTCCCCACGTACGGGATGCGGACAGGATCGGCGTTGAAACAGTGAGATCTGCCTTTCCTGAACCAGTACAGGGTCTCGTGCTTCTGCCCGAAGGTGTCTGTCGCCCGTCCTCCCTGGCGATAGCACCATATCACTTCATTGAGGATATTTTCGGCGCCAAATATCTCGTTTAACACCAGGCGTATCAGGGAATTCACGCGATAATCGCAGTGCACGTAGATGGTGCCGTCCTCCGCCAGAAGATCGCGCATCAGCACCAGCCGTTCGTAGATCATACTGATGAACGAGTCAGTGCCTCTGCCCCAGGAATCACGGTACGCAATCTTCCCGGCGAAAGTCTCATCCCCTATCTCGATGTTCATGAGAAAATCCGAACCGACATCGAACGGCGGATCGATGTAAATAAGCTTGAGACCTCCCTGCTTTTCAATGTCCTCGCGCATCGGGCCGTTTTTCAGGGATGAGAGAATGAGCTTGTTGTCGCCCCGGATGAGTTTGTTGGTCCATCCCGTACACCGGCGCCCGCGTTCATCCACATGCTCGATGATCTGAAAGGGCAAGACGGTATTGCAGACCTCAGGCGTTTTGCCATTCCACACAAGCTCCACATCGCGCCTGTCGGCGAACAGGAGAAAGCGATACTCGTCCGGAAGTGGCCTGCTTTCTTCCAGACATCGCATGATTTCCTTTATCTGGTCGCTCGTAAGCCGCATATCTCCGCCTATTCCTGAATTATCGCCGCTCCGCCGGTGCTGGTTGCAGTGTTGATACGTCCCCTGCACGGGCGTCCGTGCTGATGGAGAGATTGAAGGGGCTTCGGCACCCTTCATTATTTCCGCAGCAAAGTTCGTTACCGTTTTCCGGCGACACGGCTTTGCTGATAACTTTCCTGATAATTCACCAGTTCCACACGGCGGTTTTCAGCCCTCCCCTCTTCTGTCTCGTTTGTAGCGACTGGCGCCGCGAAGGAAGCGCCGAAAGGATGAAGTCTGTCCTTTGCGATCCCGCGCGCCGAAAGAGCGTTGATAACCGCCGCAGCTCTTTTTGCGGAGAGCTCTCTGTTGAATTCGAAACCGCCCACCGCGTCCGTATGACCCACTATGAGAGCTTTCATCGCGGGAGAGTCCCTGAGAAGCTTTGCCATCTCCTGCAGCGTCGCATCTGATTCGGGCTTCACATCAGCTTTGTTGAAGTCGAAATAGATCCCGTAAAGAGCGACTTTGCCTGCTGCGCCGAGCTGCTGCGCCATTTCGGCGGCGGTAATTTTGACCATCCGGTCATCCATCGGCCTGGTCTCTATGACATCCACCCGGGCCAGAACCTGACCTGCCGCAAGTACACTGTCCTTCCAGCTCGACGGAGTGGCGCCCGTGAATACGGTGACATAGATGTCTCCTTCGGGCCGGGCCTTCTTCATCGCGATGTACCGATAGTCGTCGGCGGATGCCAGGGTGTATTTCTGTTTATCGTAATCAACCTCCGATGTGTACACCTGATTCATGAACCGCCCGTATCCATTATCAAGCTCCTCTTTGCTCCCGCTGAAGAGAACCTCGAATCCTTTTCCCTTGAGATCGTTCTCGTAGTTCTTTATCGCTTCAAGTGTCGAAGCGTCGGGGGGCATTCTGTAGAAACCGGTAGTCCGCGCTCCTTCAACCTTGAGCCGCTTCCAGTCGTTGAACTTCTGCGCTTTATAATCGAAGACAACCCGCTCGGCCGGGATTGTGAACTCGTCGAAGTTCTTCTGTTTGTATCTCAGGATGATTGAACCTTCGAAGCGTTTGAGAAGAGGGTGATCTTTCGAACCTGCGACGTCCTTGTTCGTATCCGGCTTGTCTGCCGCAAGCGCTATCGGCCCGCCTGCTGTCAAAAGAATGAGCGCAACTGCCGCGGACAGTAATCTTTTCATGGGTCTTCCTTTTTTGAATAGAGGGCTATAGTGTCCGACAGCCGCTACGTAGTGTCAATTGCGGCGCTCTAAGCGGCCCGCTTTTTATCGAGCTTCCACTTCTTTTCGAGCCTTTCAAGCGCTCCGCCGTGGGCCTGTTCGGCCTGGTCGATTATCTGCGCCAGAGTGAACTGCCCGTCTTCGTCCAGGGTGGAAGGATTTGGCAGCTGCGCAAGAATACCGAAACAGATCTCGCGCTCATCTACCAGATATTTCGCTGCGCGGGAAAGTTTGAGCGAAACATCGAGAATATCGAAGACTACGTTATGCTCAACGGCTGCTTTGAAACTGTTTGAGAGTTCTTTTACAACCCGGTGAATGAGACCAGGGAATATTTCTCCGGGATAATTGGCAATACCGTAGCACCACCCGTCGATCTCAACAGCGAAAATCTCTTCAAAACTTGCGGTATCCGACATGCTCTTCTTTCAACCTGAAAAATTCATCTTCAGCCTGTCCATTCCACTAACTCACGATCCTGCAGAGAATCCTTTATCTGCTTGAACAGATGGTGAAGGTTAGATTCTGGATCGGCAGATTTCTCAATCAACGCCGCCAGTTCTCCCTTGAGGGACTGCATCTTAGCTATCGCCTGCTGATCCAGGCCCTTGTCCATGATGTAATTCACGGCATCATAAAGAACGGGAAGGTATTGTACAAGCAGCAGCGTATCGCAGTCTTCCTCCGTGACAAGCCCGCCCTTCTTCCTCCGGTTCTGAACGAGCTGCTGGAACTGCAGGACTTCCGCCGCAATTTCGGAAGCATCTCTTCCAACTTCCTGGGCCCGTCTCTGAGCGATATACGGAACAATATCGACAACCCCGTCCAGAAGGTGTTCGAGACCTTCGCTGTCCTGCAGAAAACCGAATTCCGACTGGTTTCGAAGTTCGGTCGCAAAGCCTGTATCGACATCGGCCGCAAGGAACTCGACCTGGGCTTCTTCGACGGCCCTGTCCTCCTGCAACTCGCGCAGTGACTGTTCTTCCGCAAGGAGGAACTTAATCCTCTCCTGCAGAGCTTCTTCGACGCTCTTTTCACCTGAAATCTCGCCGCCGTACCCTGTTTCTTCCTTGACTTCCTCAAGCGTCTTGGAGCCTTTCTGAAGACCGGCGAGCTGCCTGTTATTGAGAAGCATTGCGAGGAGTTCCTGGCGGTAATCTGCAAGACTGTGATCGAAAGCGCCGTGATTATGACGGCTGACACGGTATCTCTGTCCGTTTTGAAGCGCCTCGGCACGTGCCTGAAGCTTGCCCCGCACGATTTCGCGCTTCATCTCCTTCAACATGCCCGCGTCTATATGCGCCGGCATTTTTCCGGTTCTTTCGGCGTGAGCCACTGCTGCATCAACCGCGCTTAATTTAACCTTGTCGTCGAGCCCGAATTTCTTTGCGACTTCGATGTTGTTTTTGCACTCATCGACGGTCTGCCGCATGTCATGAATTATGCTCTTTGAAACTTTCGTTTCAGCGGCAACCGCCGGATCGCTGGAATGGATTTCTTTCAGTGCGCCGGGGCTCAGCTTAATCTGCTGATGATCCAGAGCTTCAGCCGGCTTCTCTATTGAAGTCGAAGTCGCTGTTCTGGTCCTTTCCATTGTATCTGCCATAGTGCTCTGGAAACCCCTGCTTCGTCGCCTGTTATGGATTTTTTCCAAAAACCAGGCTCATTTAGTCCCGCCATGTGTACATAAGTGGCGAAATATTATAACCAATAATATCAAGCCACTGACGGTCGGGAACTTGTCTTCTGCCTATTTATCTTCGTAAGGAGAGAACTTGGTTCAGTTAAACCTCATAAAATCTATCGCCGAGGCGACAAATCTCGATCCCGGGCAGGTGGCCAAAGTGCTTGTAAGAACTAGAGATTTAGCCTTTGGAGACTTTGCATTTCCCTGTTTTATGGCGTCAAAAAATCTCCGGACCTCCCCCGCTGAATGCGCAAAGAAGCTTGAACAGAATTTAAGGCTTCCCGAAGGCATTTCAAAGGTTGAGGCTGTCGGGCCTTACCTGAACTTTTTCTGCGATACAGCAGCCATGGCCCGGGAGCTTATCCCCCGTGCGCTCGGAGAAAAGACCGCGATTGGGAAAAAACCTCAGACCGACCGCACGATCGTCATTGATTATTTCGCGCCCAATATCGCCAAGACGCTTCATGTCGGGCACCTCCGTACGACATTCATCGGCGCCTCACTCTACCGACTGTTCCGCCATCTCGGATACCAGGTAATCGGTGTGAATCACCTCGGAGACTGGGGCACACAGTTCGGCTTTGTGTTCGCAGGGTGTGAAATATGGGGAAAGCCGGAAAATGCGACGGTAGATTCGCTCGTTGATCTGTATGTACGCGCTTCGGCACTGCGGAAGGCGCAGGAAGCGGGCAGTGTTCAGGAAGCAGACTGCGACAAACCCGATGTCAATCTCATGGCGCGGGACTATTTCAGGCGGCTTGAGGACGATGATCCCGATGCGCATGCCTTCTGGCAGTGGTGTCTTGATATTTCGCTGCAGTATTTTCAGGAGAATCTGGATCGCCTGGGCATACACTTCGATTATCATACCGGCGAATCATTTTACCGCGGCATGATTGGAGACATTGAGCGGAAAATCAAAGAAAGCGGGATTCTCGAGAATTCCCGGGGTGCGCTCGGAGTTGAGCTTGGAAAAGAGCTTGGCTTTGTGAGGGTATTTGCCGAAGACGGCCGTTCGCTTTATATCACCCGCGATATTGCCGCCGCAGTTTACAGGACAGAGACATTCAAGCCGGAAAAGATACTATATGTAGTGGCGGCTCAGCAGACTCTTCACTTCAAGCAGCTCGTTGAACTTCTGAGGCGCATGAAGCACCCCGCAGGTGAGAAAGTGATTCATGTACCATTCGGGTTTGTGCCGGGAATGAAAACACGCGAAGGGGGAGGAATTTCCCTTAAAGGCTTCCTGGACGAGGCACACCGGCGCGCTCTCGACACGTACCGGGAAGAGGTGGAAAAGCGGCCTGAAGGACTGGATGAGGAATCAATAGCGGAATCTGTGGCGATTGGAGCGACTTATTTCTATTTTCTGAGCCACAGCAACATCAAAGATTTTCAGTTCAGCTGGAAAGAGGCCCTCACTTTTCATGGCGACTCCGGCCCTTATGTTCAGTATGCTCTGGCGCGGATCAACAGTATCGAGACCAAAGCAGCTGAAGCCGGCATTACTGAGACCATGGAATTCAACGAAAAGCTGCTCGATGGGCCTCTTGAACATGAGCTTTTGAGTATTCTTTCGCAGTTTGACGAGGCGCTCGCGAAAACAGCCGCAGATTATGAGCCCTATCACATTGCTTTATACTGCCTTGATTTGGCAAAATCAGTGTCGAAGGCGTACAGAGCCCTTCGGGTGGTCGGTGAGGAAGCTGAACTGGCGCGAAGCCGGCTTGCTCTCTTTCTTGCCTGCAAGTATGTATTACATACCGGGCTGACACTTATAGGAGTGCCGGCCGTAGAACGGATGTAGGCGAAAATTTTTTTCGGGGTGTAGCTCAGCCTGGTAGAGCGCACGGTTCGGGACCGTGAGGTCGGAAGTTCAAGTCTTCTCACCCCGATATCGGAAAAGGGGACGGTTCCTATTTCCGTGAAGAAAAAGGAACCGTCCCTGAGCTATCCCGTTTTTACGGCCACTTTGCGCCCTGCAGCGCGCCATGAATCGTAAGCCGATCGTACTCTTCGTCAGTTTGCCGGGCTTTCCGGATTATCCTGTGTGCCAGGCTGTTTGCCTCTTTTGCCGTGAGCTTTGGATTTGAAAGAGCTGCTTCCCTCAGGGCCGTCTCAATCTGCTTCTTGTGATGAAGCGCCTGATAAACATGCCCTGCCTCATGCTTCCGAAGGGCAGCCATGTACCTCTCCCACGACTGTCTTGCAGGATCTGATGCAGGAATGCCGGTTCGCCATTCGGGAAGATGAACAGTGATCGACGATGTTACCCTGACGTTCCTGATATCCGGCACATTGTCTCGAACCGGCCATTTCCAGTAAATATGCCACTCCGTGTAAGCGTCATAAACGCCTCCATCAGAACCTTGCGTTCCATGCTGTGTGAGACAATTTCTGACCTCTTCAGGTGTGTTTCCCTCGACAGGAAAATACACCGCATAAACGCCGTCGATACTCTCGAAATTCTCACCGGATGCGGACGAAAGGAAAAGAAATGGTACCAGAAGGACCAGGACGATACTGCTGACAACTCTGCTGACTGACATCGCACGTATGATGCGGATTACTGGATTATGAATTCAGTAAAATAAACAGCGACCACTGAAGGTTCGGGAAAATCGAGCGCAGTGTTGATAGCCTCCACCAGTTCTTCTTTCAAGGAACTCTTGCCTTGATTGGTAAGTAGATCTTCTGCCCGCTTGGAGGAGAGAACCTGGATAACTGCGTCACGAACAAGAGCTTCCTTCTCCTTCATCTCGGCTGGAAGCGCCGTGGGATCGGCAGGCGCACCATGTCCCCCGCTGCCTCCGCCGCCATGCCCTGAACCTCCGCCTGCCCCGCCCTCTGTGGGCAGAAGATTGGGGTCATATTCGAGGAGCAGAGTTGTTTTGAGAAATCTCTTCGGATCAGACAGGTTGACGATGAACGTATCGAGCTTGGCGCGTTTGTACACGACCTCCGGAATTACTTCCTGCTCATGCGCAGCTTCGTCGCCATCGCTTCCTCCCATAAGCATGAGCGGGAGCCCGATGCCGAGCACGAGAAGCAGGACGCCCGCGGTCGCAAAAATGATGATCTTCTTTTTGTTCCGGCCGGATACGCCTTCCGCAGGTTTTTCCGTACCTTCTTCCTGTTCGTCTTTTTCCCTGATAGCCATATAGGTCTCTCAGCCTCTGGAGGCTGCCCGTATTAAATAGAGTGTTTTAAGCTTCCAGAGATTTGAATCGGCGCTTTTGAGAAAAACCATTAGTAGAATCAGCAGCAAAAGGGTGCCGCAATTTACTCCATAATGTTGAAGTCCGGGCAGAAATATTATAGTGTTTTCAGACAATTAAAGCGCCTGTTTATTTCTGTATGATGAGAGTTCTCCTCCTTGCGCCCCAGCCTTTCTTTCAGGAACGGGGCACTCCTATAGCTGTGAAGCTTGCAAGCGAAGTCCTTGGCTCACGGGATGATGTAGAACTCGAGGTCCTGTGTTATCCGGAAGGTGAACGGACGGCGGTTCCTCAAGTTCTTATCCGCCGATTCCGAACGCCTGCGTTCCTCCGCGGCGTGGGCCCGGGGGTATCCTGGAAGAAAGTCATCCTGGATATCTTCATGCTTTGTTCTCTTGTCCGGCTTTTGTGGAAACGAAGGCGCAATCAGTACGATCTCATCCATGCTGTCGAGGAATCCGTCTTTATGGCGCTCCTTGTCCGACTCCTCACGGGGATTCCCTATATCTACGATATGGACTCGTGTATTTCTGCTCAACTTGTCGCCCGATGGCCTCGTCTGCGGTTTCTCTCTCCGCTTTTCGCAAAAATGGAATCACTTGCCGTAAGAAAGAGTATGGCGGTCATCGCTGTATGTCCTTCCCTTGTCGACGCTGCCCGCGCAATGGGAGCTCCGGAAGTTTTTCTTCTTTCTGATGTCTCTCTGCTTGATCTTTCGAAGCAGGATACATCGAAGTCCTTCCGGCTCCGAAAAGGATGGGGAGCAGAGCCGGACGACGTTCTCATTCTTTACGTGGGAAACCTCGAGCCGTACCAGGGGATGGATCTTCTTATCGAAGCGTTTGGCCGATGCATAAAGCGTCAGCCGCGGGTGCGTCTCGCAGTAGTCGGCGGACGCGACGGACACATTGAACACTACCGGAAGAAATGCGAAGAAGAAGGCTTTGCAGACAAAGTTCACTTTGCGGGCGCCCGCCCTCTTTCTGAACTTGGCACTGTCCTTTCACAGGCTGACATTCTTGTTTCTCCCCGCATCACGGGCACAAACACCCCGATGAAAATCTACTCCTATCTTCACTCGGGAAAACCGATTGTTGCCACCAGTCTTCTCACTCACTCCCAGGTGCTGGACTCTTCGACCGCAATGCTTGCCGATCCTTCTCCTGAGGCTTTTGGAAAGGCGCTTTCAGAGCTTGCGGCTGACGTCCGGCTTCGCGAGGCTCTCGGTGAAAAGGGCCGCCGGTATGCGGAAGAGCGGTTCACCTTTTCCGCGTTCAGTAATGACCTTAATCAGATCTATTCAAGGATTCGGACTCTGTTGCGACAACAGGGGGTTTGCCGTTCTTCTCGATCGGGAGGTGCCGGCAGGAATGGACACGCTTGTGACAACTGATGCGAAAACTCTTTCGGAGGAGTTTTGCAGAAGCGCGGCATCCAGAAGTGTAATTAATTCTCTTCTGATCGATCTTCCATCTCTTTACAGAGACAGCATGACTCCGGCGGAACAGGATCCGCTGCTGAAACAGGTGCAGACATGCAATCTGCTGAGTTTGTCCGGATGATACCTTCAGAATCGTTTTTCACTGCCCGTACATACTCAACACGCGACAATACAAAAGCGGCTGCATGCTCCACCCGCAGCGCCCTTTCCCCGAGCGAAAGAACTTCAAAACCATGCTCCGCGAAGTCGTCGATTTCCGCCGGAAGCCATCCCGACTCAGGGCCGATTGCGAGGATCGCGGTCTGTTCACTTCGCACACTGATTCTGCCCTGCCCTTCCGCCATATGGAGTACGTAACGTTTCGAGCCGGCATAGTCGGTGTCGAGCGAAGGAAGAAGTCTCTTCTTCACCTTCCAGTACTCGTCATGAATATGGACTGATGGCGGAATGCAGTCATATGCCTGCTCGAGTCCTTTGATGATCTCATGGCGGATCTCATCTTCCTTCAGCGCTTTTGTCTGTAGGTAACTCTTCTCAACCCGGCCGCTTCTGATGAAATGAACCTCCAGCACGCCCAATGTCGAAGCGAGCTGAAGAATTTTTTTTATCGTCTGCGGCCGTGACAGGGCGCAGATAAGGACTGCACGGGTTCTGGCGGGAGGGGAGCTGTCGAGATCAAGTTCCATTTGAACTTCGTTTCTTGAAGCTGAAAGGATTCGGGCATGTCCCCGCATACCTCCCAGAACCGCCGCTCTGCACTTGACCCCGGGCCTGAGTTCGTGGGTGTCGTACATATAAACGGCGCGCGCTCCCCCGATTACAGCTTTTTTCTCCGAAATCTCTTCTGGAAGCACGATTACGCAGTTCATAAAGTAATTAAATGATACCGGGTGTATTGCCATGCGCAGTATAGGACATTAGATTATAATGTGAAAATCGGCACAGAAATGGCAAAGGTTCACAAATTGGACGTTCCCGTAAAGAAAGTGAGAAAGATAAATCCTCTTGGTTACCGCGTCCTTATCTTGCTTCTGGACGAGAACGACATGACGGAAGGCGGACTGTACCTCCCTGAAGGCGCCAAACAGGCGATGAACGAAAGCCTTCTTGCGAGGGTAATTGAAGTCGCAAGCGCCATGGATCAGGATAGTGACGAAGAGCACAACATAAGCGGCATACCGCTTGGCGCAACAGTTCTCATTGCCAGGAACACGGGAACAAAAGTGCCCTGGGACGACAGGCTTCGAATCGTCGCTTCAAAGGACATTCTTGCGATAGTGGAAGAAGTGGATCTCATATAGTGTCGCGCATTAATGGGGCTGATTCCCGCCGATATAGATGAAATCCGGGTGGCTGTCGTCGGGATGGGCAAGATGGGCAATGCACATCTTCTTGGGCTCCGGGAACTGTGCGCGGGCAAGTGCGAAGACTACTACAAGGGCAATGTGTGTGAGCTTGCACACAGGCTGAAGATCTGCGGACTCTGCGACAGAAGCTGGAGCAGCAGACTGTCCTACAAGGACTATAATCTCTTCACGTCTCCGGAAGTCCTGATCAGGGAGGCCAGACCGCATCTCGCTGTCATATCGACTCCGACAAAGACTCATTTTGAACTCGCTGAACAGTGTCTTTCTCACGGCATTCATACGCTCGTTGAAAAGCCGGTCACGACCACGTGCGCAGAGCTTCGGTTCCTTCTTGATCTCGCGGAGCAGCGCGAATGCCGCCTGATGGCCGGGCACGTTGAAAGATACAATCCGGTTTCTATCAAACTCGTTTCGCTTCTGAGCCCGCTTCGCCCTCCTTTCGCCTATTCTTTCATTCGGACACAGAAGAGGCCGGAACGGATTCCTGACGATATCGTCACAGACAAGATCATTCACGATCTCGATCTCTCTCTGTGTTTTTTCGGGCCGGTAAAGGATGTTGTTCTCGTCGACGTGAAAAAGGTGGACAATCTGATTTGCGAAGCATGCGTCGAACTTTCACACGAAAACGGAAGCTGCGGGACGGTGCTCGTGTCGTGGCTTGTAGAGCGAGACGTTGTCAGGCGGCGTGTGTGTATTGAGAACCGGGATCATTCGTTCGAAGGCGACTTTTCGCGGAAGCGTCTTTTTGTCGATGGACAGGAGACTTCCTGCGCAGTGGAAGGCATGAGCCGACCTGCGAATAACCAGATCAAAGACGAGCTCGTGGACTTTCTGGCGTATTCTTCCGAATGGCCGGGTCCCGGTCCCAGATTCGCGCCGCTGCTGTCCGTGGAGGAAATTATCCAGGTAGCCGAACTTATCGAAAAAATAAACACCGGCTGACACACGGCAGTGAACCCGCCAGCTCACAAAGCGTTTCTCCGTGTAATGCCGGTTGAAACCTCAGGCACCCTGATTCTGCTTGAAACAAGGAGTCCCCGGATTACGTTGCGCAGTGGATATGCAGTCGCAAACGAAACGGAGAAAAGCGCGTTGCAGAGGAGTTTGACGAACTCGCTCGACTTCATCCGAAAATGACGCAATCGGGGGAGCTGAAGAGAGAAAATCTTCGAGCATCACAAACTCCGTCCGGCTGACTGTGCCCGGATGAATACATATGGTAATGGAACCGATCGGCAGCCATTTCGCCCATTTTGTCCGCCAGAACTGCTGGGGAACGAAGATGAGGCCCTCTTCTTTGTACGGGAAAAGTGAAATCCCGTCTGATACCGCCGTGAAACCCGCCAGCTTCAAGGCCCGCAGCGTATTCAGATCGTAAGAATGTCTTGGAGCGATCCACCATGAGGTGTCGATCCCTTCATCCATCAGGATTTCTCTGCCGGCCCGGATCCTTCTCAGCTGTTCTTCGAACGGTTTGCCGACGAATTCCGTTTTGTCGCTTTTTCGCTGGTGAAGTCCCTGATCGATTGAGGAACCGGGGTTGGTGAGCACATGCGTGTATCCGTGCTGCGCAAATTCCGCCAGGTCCTGCGTCCGGAGTTCCCGCATTTTCCCCCAGAATCTCGGATTGGCCTCGTCGAAGCTCAGAGCAGGATCTTCGTTTTTCGGCACAATTCCGAGTAAAGGTTTCACCCCGAAGCGGCTGAACAATCCCATCAGCGTGTCGAACTGCCTCCAGTCCATTGTCTCTGTGATATCGTCAAGGCGAAACAGGCAGCGGCTTGTTATCATACTTGCATTTCCCTTTAATCCCGTTAAGTGCCGCAAGGATTCGTCCGATTCGATTTCCGGCGATGATACCCGTGTATTCGATTACTTCCCGGCCGCCGAACTCCCGCTTGAAGCGGGCAATGGAGTTTCGCTCCGGATCTGAATCGTCAATGGGCAGGCCGCCCAGGTCATAATGCAGGTAGCCTGCACGTTTGAACTCCGCCATCTCCTGCCAGTGGAGCAGCCGGTTCGCCCTTCCGATTGCGTTTCGATCCGTGCTTTCGGACAGGCTGCGGAAGTGAGAGGCTGAATAAAGGAGGCGCACCCGCTTCAGACTGCGGTCGCACACCCACGCATGGGCGGCAAGCACATTGCCGTCAGGCGCCTCGACAGAAGTGAGCGACAGGGCACGCTCGCCGTCCAGTGCTGAAAGCTTTTTCCGGTTGCAGAGCGGGAACTTCTTCTGCATGGCGAAATCATCGAAGTAACCGGCGAATGAGGCGATCTTTTCCTGATCAGGCTTCAAATCGACCCTGACCACGAACCCTTCACGCTCCGCCCGGCGAATTTTGTATCTGGTGTTGGATGACAGATCGCCGAAAATCATATCCTCGTCACGGGACAGGTCGACGATGGCAGTCTTAAACGGGCGCATGCCTTCAGCTCTTTCACCGGCCTGAACGAAAAAAATAATCGTCGCGTTCCGGTCGATTATCGAAAGATCGAGCGCGAAAAAGATCTCCTTGATGGGAATTCCGTATTTTGTTCTGTTAACGGCAATCACAAAAGCGACACCTCCATATCTCCTCCGGCCTCAGTCCGTCCATGAGATCAGTTCTATGTTTTCTCACCTCGTCTCTCCACCATCAGGCCGCTTCATGTTGAAGTCCGGAAAGGAAGGCATCCCTTTGTTTCAGCTTCTGCATGCAGATCCAGGGGAAAAGCCTGCTTCGGGTCACTATCGCCGAGAAGCGAAAGGTCTCATGCCTGTGGGTCGCCCAGTCGACTTTGTGCCGGGGCTCACCATGACTGGGATGCATTGCCAGGAGGTCGAAATCGTCGAACCCGAGCCCGAAATGGTGCTTGAACATTTCCGCCTGAAGCAGCACCCCTGGAGATACGGCCTGATATTCCTGGTCAAATGCGATTTCTCTTTCGTAAACGTGGCGGCCATGTGTAAATACGAGCGAACCCGCCATGTCCTGCCCGTTCGCCGACCATATGAAGATGTGCGCGCTCGAAGATTCAGACAGCTCGCGGCACAGGGATCTGTAAAACTCGACGCGGCGGGGATTTGAAACCAGGGCAATACCTTGAGCAAGTTTACGGCTTTTCTTTTCTATTTCGCCGAACCGGCTCAGCCCATCCTTTGTTACCGACTCCCCCGAATAAACGATCAGCTCGGGAAAACCTGCTTTTCGTTCGGTAGCTCTCATGTGCCGCCGGAACAGACGCTGCACGCCGGGCGGTCTGGATTCGAAATATTCTTTGAAACTTCCCCGGAGGGAAACGGAGTAGCCGATTCTGTCCCGCTCGAGGAAACAGGAATACCGGGGACTTCCGGCGAATGGAGGAAATTGCTTTTTCAGTTCCATCTGATCCATCTCTGCAAGGTGAAGCACCTGCCACCGTCCCTTTTCGTGTTCGAGAAGGGTCTGCAGAGCCTTCCATACATAGTGGAGACTTATGGCAGTTGACACCCCTGGGCGGTCGCCTTCGCGGCACCCAAGCAACTCGGCTGCGACATACGAAATTCCCGCGTGCTTTTTTTTTGAAAAACAGAGAGGAACCACTCCGACAAGATCGCCGTTCCTCCGGAGTGTGACGATAAAGATCGAATCTGACGGCCGGAGCAGAAAACGGCATGTGTTCAGGATAAACTCATAACTCGAAAAGAAAGAAAGCTGCGGATTTTGCGCGTGCAGAGCTTTCCACTCCGCCTCAATGCCGGGTATCTGGTCGGGTTCCGTGATAGCCCATGCCGCCAGGTTCTGCTCATGCACGATATTTCTCCTGTTGATTGACGGAAAGGTTTCTATGCCACGGATGTCCGCCCAAAATAATGATAAAGATCATCCGGCCGGTCCTCGTGAAATGTCCTGCGGATCCCCCCAGATCCTGTATTTCAGTTTTCGAAGAGAACTTCCTGCTTTAAGACTGAGCGCGCGAAGAAGAAGGCCCTTAAGTCCGGGGCGGAAAATATAAAGGTTGTTGTGCGCCCGCACCCTGGGTGTCCAGACGCACTTGTATTTTGCAAGCGGGCCGAGAAAATCGTACTTCGTAGCTTCGCAACTGCATAAATCGGCTATGATATGACGGACCAGCAGGTGTCCCGGCGAGCAGGTGCGGAATTCCTCATTATATGCGGCCTTTGGGGAGTAATAGCGTCTGCTCATCAGCAATCCGAATTCCATGGCCACCACTTCGTCCCCGCAGAAAAGAGAATACATCCGGAACGCGCCCCGCACTGTTGCGGCTCTGGCCACCTGATCATAGAATTCTTTCTGCTGACTGTTCTGTGCTATTGCGCTTCCCGCACGCCCTTTCCATCCCGATTGCTCGAGCGAATAGAATCTGTGAAGCACGTCATCGCCTGCGGTGGTGGTGACCTTGAACGCGACAGGACCCAGCTTTTCGAGTTTTTTCTGATACTGTTTCAGTCGTGATCGCACCCCTTTTGTCTTCTCAGGACAGTGAAGGTATGGATTCCGGCTTTCAGGAGACAGTGGAAGAAAGGGGCTTCTGCGTGTCGGCCAGATGCCTGTATAAAAGCCTTCATTTTCTGCGCATGCAAGAATATTTTCGAAGGCTCCCCCCTCGGGCACGTCAAGAGCCTCGATCACTTCCCACTCGTCGTCTGACTTGAGCTGTTCCCATATTTTTCTGGAAGCCTCATACGAGTCGTCTGCCCCGTGAATCAGATCGAATCTGCAGGAGTGTATTCCCGAAAGACTTCTCAGCGTACGGGCTGGAATTCCCTTGAGGAAGGCGGGCGTTCGTATCATCGGCAGCACGCCTCTCAATTCGCAGTTCCGCCATGCGGAGAAAATGAGGAACCGGGAACGCGGCTCAAAGAACCGGGCAAAGGCATCGAACCATTCCGGCTGGAAAAAAGGCTCGCTGCACGCATCTTCCATGGCGAGACTGTGCCATTCTCTTGAAAGCCGCGCTATGCTCCCGCGGTCCGCGGTTTCGGCCCGTGACCGGAGAGAACAAGTTTCCTCCGGATCCGGTGCGTACTCCGCCCCTTTGATTTCCTGGGATGCCCTCATGCCGGCGAATCTATTCACACTTAAGAAAGGCGGCATCCTAATCGACTTATTTCGGGAGGACACATGATCACCATCACTAATGCAGCCGTCAACTGGTCCTGCATTCGCGCCGCCGCCACAAAAAGTATCCCCCTTGACACGAACCCTTTCTCCTCTCAATCTTTCCAGTGTGGATGCATTTTCTTTGTCGCTTTCGGGCTCCGTCACCTCCAGGGACCTCGATCGGGTGCCTTTTGGTTCCGTTGTGCAGTATTACGTGCAGTACTACGCCTCCGGTTCGAGCCACACGGCCAAAGCAAAGAAACTTGATCTGCAGCACTTTGTAAACTTTCTTCAGTCGCTTAAAGGTTACGGCAAACCGGAAAAGATCAGGCTCTCGGACTGGGACCACACATCAGTCCACCGCTTCGTAGAAGACTGTTTGAACCACGGCGAAGCGCCGGCGACAGTCTCTCGACGGCTGGCAACTCTCAAGCACATGGGACGGACACTCGCAGAAAGGATTTCCGGATTCGTCAATCCGGCGCGCGAAGTGAAATCGCCGAAGCTTCGCGCTCCTGTGCCAAAGGCGCTTTCACCGGTGGAGATCAAGTCCATAAAGGAAAAGGCGAACCTCAGGCGCAAAGAAAAGGACTCGTTCATCCGCCTGAGAAATCAGATTCTCTTTGAGTTCATGCTGGACACGGGATTGAGGGCTGATGAGGTTCGTCTTCTCAAACTGTCGCATGTCGATTCGGAACTCGAGTGGATCCAAAGTGTACGGACGAAGGGAAAGCAGTACAGGAACGTATACATAACTTCCGTCATGCGTCCGCGCCTGAAGAAATACCTCGAAGTCCGGGAGGAACAGCTCAAGAAGTTTTATGCAAAGCTCACCCTCTCGCAGAGCAGGAGTCTCGCGCTTTTTATAAGCACCTATAATGCGACCCCGGCTGATCCTGGAAGCTTCTTCATGGGCGCAAAGACAATTTGGCGCGCAGTAAACGAACTGTCACGGGAGGTGCAGCTTCATCCGCACCTGCTCCGGCACTCATACGCGATTGATCTGCTGAAGAACACACGGGACGTGAGGCTCGTCGCGCAGGCTCTCGGCCACAGCGACGTCCGGATTACCATGCGCTATACTGAGCGGGCCGAAGAAGATATCGCGCAGGCGCTCGAGAAGGCGAGAAAGAGCGGTTGAATCGATAAACGAAGGGTCATCCAACAGGCACAGGCACAACCGCGGGTGCATACTGCATAAGATGAAAATCAGGAGTCGGAGACGGAGGAGCCGACCAGATCAAAAATTCCTGATCCGGAGTGTTGACTATCGCCGTTATGAACATTCGCGAAGCAGGGCTGAAGCCGATGTCGACCTTGAGCTCGCTTCTTGGGATACTCATTCCCCAGAAAGCCCGTTTGTCTCCGCATTTTGAGAATGTTTTTACTCCATTCATCCCGCAGTTCACGCCAGTTCTCTCCCTGTACGCCGAAAAGTGGGCGCTCCACCAGCGGCCGTCCGGAGAAAGATTGAATTCCTGGTAGGAACCGGCTGTGTCGGATTTGATAAAGAACTCGGCAACGTCATCCTCCCACAACCCTTCGAAGAATTCGTTTTTGTGAGGCGCCGGGGGGTTTTTCAGAGCGAGGCCCGGGCCGACCGGCATCGATGCATGATAGTGAATGCGCTCCGGATCAACTGCGAAAACAAAATGAACATCCCAGTCCGTTATCTTTCCTTCCCAGTCTCCTGCAAGAACCAGAGGGTTGAGCGATGCGACCTGACCGGCGCTGAGTGGTACGGGCGAGATGTATACGGGCAGATCCATATTCAGCTCCATACGAGTTGTGTCACGTTAACCGCTCCATAGGGCCTGATGCTCAGCACCATTGCCGCGTCTTTTCCGAAATACGGCTCGATGAACTTCGTATAGTCCGCCACGAGGTCCTCCCTGATGGCGACAAGGATGACACCTGCAAATCCCCCGCCGTGCACACGGCAGCCGCCGGGCGAATTGCGGGACTTGAGGAAGCACTCTGTAAGTACCAGCGAAATCGGAATGTCCTGGCTTTCAGGAATCCCGCTGTCGCTGCAGTTCTGCAGCACTCTCCATGAGGAGCTTCCTGAATCTGTAATCAGGCGGACAAACGCCGGAAAATCGCCCGAACGGAGCGCAGCTACCTGTTCATCCACCCGGGCGTTCTCATTGAAGAAGTGCATTGCTCTGAGCACCGCGCGGTCGCCGCACGACTTCCGGAGCGATGGAATCTTCGCGAGAAAATCTTCGAATTTCACGTTGCATAGCTTTTTTGCTCCGAGCTCTTCGGCAACAGCCCACATTTCTCTCGGTATCGAAGCGTACTTCGGCGTAAGATTTCCGTGATCTCCGCCGGTGTGCACTACGAGGAATTTATACCCTTCCTTTGAAAAGTCGTACTGTATGGGAGTGACCGCCGGATTTTCAGGGTCCTTGAAATCAATGGTGATCAGACCTCCCGTTCCGCATCCCATCTGATCAAGGAGACCCGATGGCTTGTCCCAGTAATTGTTCTCGGAGTACTGTCCTATCTTTGCAAGCTCAGGTATTGAGACGCTGCCATTGTTGTAATAATGGTTGAGGATTTGAAGAAGCAGCATTTCAACCGCCGCCGAAGAACTGATGCCCGAGCCATTTGCGACATTGCTGGAGATGCATGCGTTGAAGCCGCCGATGTTGAATCCCCGCTTTTTCATTCCCGCTGCAAGACCGCGGAAGAGCGCCGTGCTTCCGTTCTCCAATCTCTTTCCAAGGTCGTCAAGGTCGATTGAAAAAATATCGGAATACCCGTCCGACAGAACCGTAATTTTGCCGCTGTTATCCGGTGCCGCAGCCGCGATTGTGTCGAGGCTTATGCTCGAAGTGAGAACTTTTCCCCCGTTGTGATCGGTATGATTTCCCGTAATTTCAATCCGCCCCGGACTGCTGAAAAACTCTACAGCATCGTCTCCAAACGCCTTCCCGAATTTTTCGAGCACAGATTTATAACGCGCGGCATTCGGCGCGACAGCATCCGCTCCGCCGTAAAGCGCGGTGAAAACTCTTTCAAGCCTTTTGGCATCGCCAAAAATATCCTGTTTCTGTGTCGCCATATGTCTTTCCCGATAGAAAAAACTTTCAGCGGGCAGAAGGAAGCGGAGATTTTATGTCGAGCAAGGCTCCGTTCCGAATTCCCCATTTATGTGACGAGCCCCCGGGAACCTCAACAACGTAAAGCGCCGCCCTGCCGACTCCTTTTGCTTCCTCACTTAGAACTGGACGGTTTTCGAGAATGCCGACGACTTTCATATCTCTGCCCACATGAATCATATCGAGGGAAATGTATGTGTTCTTCATCCAGAAGGTGTGCTCCTTTTCAGCAGGAAAGATGAAGATCATTCCGCCATTTTCAGGAAGCTCCCTTCTGTACATAAGACCCTGAGATCGCCTGGCCGGTGTGCCGGCAGGCTCAAGATAAAGGACAGGGCTTGTTTTTCCGTCCGGCATCACAAACTGCGCCTCTACAAGTGACGACAGCCTCCACCACCTCATGAACCACCACGTCCCCACCGCGATTGCCGCGATGAAGACCACAAGAACAGCTGCCTGTTTGATGAGAAGTTTTCGCCGTCTTTCGTTTGTACCCATACCTCTCCCGCATGGTTGCCGCTTTCAAAATACACTGGATACCCCTTCAGTTCCATAAACGCAAGTACTTGAAATTTCTGTGTGAGAAATAGGACACCCACTTTTCGGGACCCCCTGCCCCGGTCTCCCGAAAAGTGAGTGTCCTTTTTTCTGCTGTCGGTATCTGGTGTTTTGAGCACGTTTGGAAAAGATCCATCTCGTAATCCACTGTTCCCTGTTTTAGAAAAAAGGGGCTTCACCCCGCAACTTTCGAAGTCTTTTCACGAATACGGATTGAGGGCCAGACTTCACCCGCCCTGAACAAGTCGAAGGGCCAGGCTGAAGGGATTGGCCGAAAGGATCGGCCCGGGGGAAAGCAGAAGAACAGGGGGGAAATTCATGCGCAGGCCACAACTCGAGAGCGGTTTCGCTCTTCTTGAACACGCATTCGCGTTCATTTCTATTCTTCTCGTAGTATCCGCAGCAGTCGACATCACGAAATTCCTTCAGGCGTACCAGGCGCTGCAGGCAGGGGTGCAGAGTTCACTCCGCAAGTGCTACGTGACTGACGGCGGTTGTCTCACGCCGAAAGAAATGGAGTCTATTTCTCTTTTCAAAGTGTGGCAGAAACCGATCCAGGGATTCGAGCAGGACTATTCAGCCGACGGCTGGTACCTGAAACTGCCCGATGTGCAGTATAGAAACCCGTCAGCGCGAATTCTCGACACCGTCGAAAGTACATATGCCCGTGTGAAGGGCTCTCTTTTCCTCAACACATATCCGGTCTCCGGACAGATATACTACGGCCTTCAGATCAGCGAACTGCCCGGCCTGACTTCCTTCGACTTCCGGCAGTCCCCACACTTTACCGGAAGCCCTTTGAAACAGCTGAATATCGGCGCATGCACGATCCGAAACGGTTCCGGCGGAAGAGTGGAGAGTGTAACTGATATCTCAGGATCGACAAGCAGTACAACAGCAACGCGCATCGGAAGCATAAGCTGCAGGATAGAAGCTCCAGTCAAGTCGGATGCGGCGCTCTATAAGAGATGCGTCAAGGCATACGGAAATCATGCGGCCTGTGATGAGACGTGGAAATCAGGGACACGCATCGCATTAGCCATCGAAGGCGAAGGACACGGAAGAGATGCGCCGTCCGGCAAAGTCTCAATGACCATTTCGCAGAACGGGAATACCTCCATGAAAGGCGACAGTCAGCAGGAAGACTGTGCTGGGTCAGTCTGCGACTATGGAGGCCGCATTTTTACAGGCTGGGGTGCTTTCAACTTCGTTCCGCGGGGAATCCCCCTGTCCAGCCTTGGAGAATCGCTCAGGGGCGGCGGCAGCTATAGCGAATTCAAAAAACACGACTATATATGGGTCAGATACGGCGAGGACTTCAAGATATCGTTGAAGCTCAACAGGCTCGAAGGTGGGGAAAATGGAACCGTCGCCTGGAACGCATCTGCGGTAAAAATCTACTACATCGACTACGACGCAAAAAACGAAACAGCGGCATGTTCGTCCGGCATGAGAAGGTCAGACATTAAAGAAGGCGCGTTATGCACACCGGCACTCCCGGGACGGGAGTATCTCAAGCCCCTTACTGCGGCTTCGCTTAAGGGCGACTTTTCCCGTCCGCAGAAGACTTTGAAAAGTGAAGCCTGCATCGATCCTGTCGCAGGCACTTCCGATCCAAAAGCAAATCTCTGCACGAAAATCGGTGACTCGGAAAAGTGCGTCCTGGATTACGAGTATATATCCGCGAGCAATCAGGAGCTTTGCGGAACTTACAGGCGAATCTCCCCGTGTCCGGAGAATTATGGAATCGCCGCAAAAGGACTGGAAGAAAAGGATCCCTCAACAGGAAGGTATTTTGTAAGAGACCTCCCCGAAGCTGCCGCTGTTTGCCCCCTGGATAAGTCTTCACTCCGTCCTGACGCCTGGTCTTTATCAACTCTCTGGTATGAGAAAGACATCGCCCTGCCGCCCATTGCTCAGACCTTTACAGCACTGGACTGCACCATGATTCAAGGTCCTTTTCCTGGCCCCCTGCCCTCTCCACATGACAAATACAGAAACTTCTACGCAGGCTCTCCCACGGTGACCGGTTATACGAAGAGGGGTCTGGGCGCCGATGCCGATCCGAGAAAGGAAAAACTCAACGACAGCAGATATGCCTGCGGCGAAGTCACTGCGGGATCTGACCCGTACCGTGCCCTGAGTCTTCCCGACTACGGCTGCGACTGGGCCGTTGCCGACAAAGCGATCATAAAGAATGCCATGAACATTCCTCCAGGTTATTTTTTTGAGGCGGGCGAAAAGCGCACAAGCGAAGCACAGACAGGAGAAATCTGGTATTCAAGCCCCGCAGCCCTGGATTCCTGCACTGAATACGTAATCAGGGATGAAGCCGACCTTAGCGATAAAAGGTCATACCTTGGCCTCTACACTGAAGGATCGACTCCGTCTTCATGCACACCGGTTGATCCAAAGGACCCCGCTAAAAAGGAATCTCCAGCTGATATGTGGTGCCTCTTCCGCAGCGAAGGAAGCGTGAACACCGGCGGAGGCGGGTTCGAAACAGGCGACATCAGCACAGCATCCGGCACAGGAATCAACGCCATCCGGACGCTTTTTCCGGCTGCCCGGTTTGACTGCCCCGAGAGAACTCCCTACTGTGTAAAATTCAGACCGCCGACGCCGCATCTTGTAAATGGCATGCAGGTCTTTCAGGCATCCGCGTCCATACGAGTCCCGATGAATCTTCTTTTTGGAAGCGATATTCCGATTCACATCGCGGACAGCCGTACATGGGAAGGCGAGTTTGCAAGGTAAGAATTTACTGCACACGCCCGGTGGGACGACTTGGAAGAGTCAAACCTTTCAACTCCTGCCCGCTTTCCGGATCCTTCTTCTCCCGCAGTCGCTCATCGACCGGCGAGTTCGACCCTTGTGGATTTTTTTCCGAAGGCAGGTGACAAAATGCTCTAACCAGGCTCAACATCGCTCCCAAGTTATCAATTCTCGGCATGATACCCCCCTCTTGTTCTTACTGGGCTCTGAGATTGTGCCGTGATGCTGACCAAAAAAGAAAGACATCTTCATTACGCATAAAAACGTACTCTTCAGACGGGGCAGGCATATTGTCGAAATAACGAACGATTCATTCTCCAGAGGAGAAAAAAACTCGTAGAATGGGGATTCTACGGCTGGAGGCATATGAAGATTATTGTATCCGCACTCTCAGTCATAATCTTCGGTAGTGCTGCCGGAGTGCAGCAGAAACCGTCAATAACAAAAACCATCGTTGTTCTTCATCCGGCAGGCGGGTCGTCGGTAAACGGCACTTCCGCAATCACACAGGATGCAAAAGGCGTCTCGATCGCTCTCGACATCGGGGGTCTTGACCCTGGCAGCGTCCACAGAACGCACTTTCATGAGTGGGGGAAACTGCTCGTCTCCCGACGAGGAATCCCCGGGCAGCCACTTCAATCCGGCAGGAATGAAGCACGGCGGCCCCGATTCAAAAGAGCGGCAGGTGGGGGATCTCGGAAATATTACAGCCGATGAACAGGGCAAAGTCGTGACGACAATTCGTGACAGCCAGGGTTCCCTTCGCGGTCCACATGGGGTAATTGGCCGTTCTCTTGTTATTCATAAGATGGCGGATGATCTGAAATCGCAGCCCACGGGCAATGAAGGAGAGCGAATCGCGTGCGGCGTTGCAGGGATCGGAAAGCCGTAAGGCAGTCTTCCTACTGTGCGGGCTCCAGTGATCCTCCACAGCACCTGCAATATTTTGCATCTTCGTCGTGCCCCCGCGTTCCGCAGCCTTCGCACGATATTTCCCTTTTCCCGCTGGCGCGTCCAAGCTCCACAGTAACAATTCCTGTCGGTACCGCGATAATTCCGTACCCCAGTATCATGACTACTGTCGCGAGAAGCTGTCCGGCCGGAGACCGCGGTGTAATATCTCCGAAGCCTACGGTAGTCAGAGTTACCACGGCCCAGTAAATACCCATTGGTATGCTCGTATAACCCGATTTCTCGCCTTCGATGACGTACATCAATGAGCCTACGATCACCACTATGGTGAACACAGACACGAGGAATACGGTGACCTTATAGCGGCTCGCCCACAGCGCGCGTCTCAGGATATTCTGCTGACCGACGAACTGCCCGAGCTTGAATACACGAAACACCCGGAGAAGGCGAAGCACCCGTATAGTGAGCAGAAAGCGCCCTTCAGGCAGCAGCAGGCTTATATAAGTAGGCAGGACAGCCAGAACGTCAACGATACCAAAGAAGCTGAAAACATACTTGAGACGCTTACGCGCGCTGAAAATTCTCAAGCCATACTCCAGCGTGAAAAGAACAGTGAAGAACCACTCGGCTTTTCTGAAAAACCCGCCATAGTCCGAGGCAATTGCGGCGACACTGTCGAGCAGCACAACTGTGACGCTCATGAGAATCGCCGCGATGAGAATCACGTCGAACATTCTTCCAGCAGGCGTGCCATGTTCATAAATAACCCTGTTCAGGACAGCCCTGGCGCATCTTCTTTCACTCATGCTCATTCCTGGAAAAATGAAGGCATTTTTCAGTATTGTCAACCTGTTCAGGCAGCACTCACATCTTCAATGAACCCGGCCCCGAATTTTCTCTAAAAATACTCCTTCCATCAGCCGATAAAATCCTCCAGGTCTGACTGAATACCGGGGGACACGATGTTGTATAAACATTCAATTCCTGCATCCATTATGTTTCTTATCGCTTTTCCCTTCATCGTTCAGGCGCAGTCGTTACGTCAATACCCGGTCATGCGGTATTCAAGTCTCAAGAAACTTGACCGCTACCTCAGTCACAGCCGCCTTCCGCATGCTCCCAACGCCATGCACGTCATGTCCGGCGGAGGCAGCAAAAATCTGCTTTCACTTGTACCATACATCGGAAACGACAGGGACCAGGGATACTGCGGGAACTGCTGGGCATGGGCAGGAACCGGGGCTTTGGAAGTTGCGCTCAAGGTTAACCGCAATATAACTTCGCGTCTCTCCGTCCAGTACCTGAACTCGAATTTCAATGCAGGCGGAACCATCGCAACTCAATATTCCCCGTACACGGGTTTTGCGTGCGATGGCGGTGACGAGAGCGATTTCGCTCAGTTCTACATCGGAAGCGAAGGCGCCAAAAAGCTGATACCCTGGTCCAACACCAACGCATCCTATGCGGACTATGACGGAGGCCGGCCAGGCGGATATGGCGGAGGAAATCAGACAAACAGGTCCGCATCGAGCATAGATACAACCACATCGCATTCGATCTTCGACATTGACGTCCAGATCCTTCCCACTTTCGGAGTCGGCGCCGCTCAGGCCATCACAAACATCAAAGCAGCCCTGGACGACAATATTGCGCTGGAATTCGATTTCTTTCTGCCTGATGATGCTTCATGGGATGACTTCGGATTATTCTGGTCTTTTCAGGGAGAAGATGACCTCTTTGATTACGATCCCTATTCCGGGATCCCCTGGAACAGTGACGAAGGCGGCGGCCATGCAGTCCTGCTGGTCGGATACGACGATACCGATCCGGATCCCGACAATCACTACTGGACGATGCTGAACAGCTGGGGGACCACCGAACTTCGGCCGAATGGAGTTTTCAAAGTGAAAATGGAGATGGACTACGACAATATAGATGGGACATGGAGTGCTCAAAATCTTTATTTCGAAAAATTCGTAACCTCTTTCGAGCCCACAGTCACTCCGACTCTGACTCCAACAGCAACCCCTCAAAATACTCCGACGCAGACCCCCGAACCGACACAAACGCCGGTGCCGGCATCAACTGTAACTCCCGGTACGACGCCGAGTCCGGCAGCGACGGCAACTCCGGTTCCAGCTCATTCCCGTCAGGTGCGGGCGCTGACTCTCAAAGTCTTCGGGCACTACGCACAAAGGAAGTCACGCGCGGTTCGACTGGGCGGCTCGGCGTTGAATAACAGGCGGAAAGGAATCGCAGGAACTTCTGTGACACTGAAGTGCCGGAGGACATCCGACAACGTCATGACAATCAGGAAGAAACTCAAAACGAACTCCAGAGGTTCATACTCGCTGACACTCAGACCCCGGGCGGCTCACCGGTGCGTTTCGACCGCAAAAAGCAGGCGGTATGGAAAGGTTTTTTCGAGAACTGTCGCGGTCAGGGAATAATCATCCGGGGCCATCAATGTTTCTGCAGTCCCGGCTGCTCGACCATGAACTGCACCACTCGATCAGAAAGTTCCATCGCATCTTCCGAAAATCCATGCAGATACTGCTGAATATCCCTGAACATCGTGCAGAAAGCGTCTCGATTTCCTTCTTTCAGCATTGCGCCGACATCGTTCGCCGCCTTAATCAGGTTTTCGCGGATCTCAGAGGCAAAAGGATTAGCCATTTCAATCTCAGCGTACAGTTCAGGATCCTGGGCAAAGAGACGGCCTGTCACAGCGAGCTCGAGCCGGTAAACCGGACTGATAAATTTAAGGGTGTCCTCGATCGGAATCCCGCTTCGTTTCCATGCTTCCCCAAGCACGATCTTGCTGAAGTGAGTCAGCACCTGAACCACCGCCATCATCCTGTCATGATGTTCAGGACTGGTTTCGACAAGATCGAGACCCATCTCCCCAAAAGCAGTCAGAAGCCACGAAGCGCGCGCGCCCGTCCTCACCGGACAGATGACCATCTTCTGGCGGCGTAAAGCGGACACAGTCGGCCCGAACATCGGATGTGTGCCGAGAACTTCTCCCGGGCACCGGTCCTTCATGACCGCGCATATCCCGGTTTTGAGACTGTTGATATCGAAGAGCAGCGCATCTTCTCTTACATGCGGGGCAACCGATTCAGCAATTGAAGCAGCTTCCTTCATCGGAACCGAAAGCATCACAACATCGGCCTTTGATATCTTCGATGGTTCCGGCGCGTCATCTTTGTCAAGTGCAGTGACGCGGCAACGAATCGCCTTGAACGCCTGACCGAAGAGTTTCCCCATCTTTCCTCTGCCGCCGACAATGAGAACGTGGGGGGATCCTTTCATGACTATTCCAGTTCCGCCTCGATTAGCGGAGGTTTCAGAATTCGTTCCCTGGCGTGATGCGCGCACCGGGCAAGCTCGGGATGCGACTGCCAGAGTCTTGAAATCTGATTCAGATGATCGGCGGTCTGGGAGACAAGTCTTGCGACATCGCCGTCGGCCACGCCCGCAAGCCTCAGATAGGAGGCAAACTCAGGCCAGTCAGCCGCCTGCATCCATGCGATTACCGTGTTTGCAGCATCCGGCATTACTTCCACTTCCGTGTTCCCGGGATGCACGTAGACCTCTTTCACTCTCTCAGTTACTTCCTGCAGTTTCCTGAATATTTCTTTTCTAATCGGATTTTCCCTCAGAGAAAAATATCTTTTGTGAGGGTCGCCGGCTATCGACGCAACAAGCCCGGTCAGCACTTCTTCGGTAACATCTTCGAAAAGCCCTTCCTGTATGGTTTCAGCTATCTCCAGGACCAGGCTCGTGCAGAGTTCAGCCGCCCAGTACCCTTTCTGTGTCAGACCGCCGCCTTCCACGTATCCAAGGGTTCTCAGCGCATCGAGAGTCTTCTCGAGCAGATCCGCATGGCGCCCTTTGAGCTGCTCAGCTTCCGTTCTCATTCTCCGCACTCTCTTTTGAGCGCGTTTCTGCGCGTCGGGTCGAAGCGTTTCATCCCGGGAAATTTCCTCTTCGCGTTTCAGGGCCTCATCCTCGAGCCCTTTTGCGGCTTTTTTATCGAGAAAGCTTCCCAGACTGTTTGCCACTGTGAAGCGAAGATCGTCCACGTTTCTGTATTTCAGGAGATTAAGGACCGTCGATGGTGATGCGAAGTAGGCGGAGCGAAGGGGCTCAGCGGGCTTCTTTGATACCTCGTAAATAACGCGAGCGTCCGCGAACGGGCCGGGCGCGACGATGCAGAAGCCTACCGAATCCTTCCCTCTGCGCCCTGCCCTGCCCGACATCTGCTGAAGCTCTGTCGCAGTAAGCACATTGAACCCCTCAGAGCCGCGCTTGCTGTGTGCTGTTATTACTACTGTCCTCGCCGGGAAATCCACGCCTGCCGCCACAGTCCCTGTCGCAACCATGACTTTCAGCACTCCCCGCGCCATCAGTTCTTCAAGCATCAGACGCCACATAAGAAGCTGGCCTGCATGATGCGCGCCCGCTCCCGTTGAAAGCAGAGTATTGAAGTGGGGATGATCAAAAATAACGTCGCGCGGCATGTCATACTGGTGGATGACTTCTTCGATTGTCCGGCGAAGCACATGACGCTCTTCCCCGTTCAGAAGCGCGGTCCTGAATCTCGCAAGAGCTTCAATATCGTCGTCACACTGTCTTCTTGCCGTCCGGAAGACGATAGCAGGAAGCAGATCGTCTCTCGCCAGAGCGGGGATAATCTTCGTAAGAGGGTACTCCCGTCCGCGCATCAGCTCCCCCTTCTCCCTCTTCTGCCGCTCCGGCCTTTAACTTTTCCCTCCCTGAAATGCCTCCCTTTTATGCGAAGGCCGCCCGAATCGAGGCGCGACCCTCCATAATAGTGCAGCACCTCCCTGAAGAGCCGGCCCTGTTCGTCGGCGACAGGAATAATCCCATCCTCCGGGTGGAGAAATCCGTAACGAAGCTCCACAGACCTTTCAGTTTCGAGAACCACGCGGCACGTCTTCCCCCTAACTGCTTCTATCCATTCAGCAATCTCTTTCGCGTTCGATATCGATGCCGACAGCATGAGCAGCGTAGCTGACGACGGAGTCAGGATAATGCTCTCCTCCCATACGGGCCCGCGCTGGGGATCCGCTATGAAGTGAACTTCATCCAGAACGACAAGCGAGAAGTTTTCGCGGAAACGGTAAAGCTCGTTCCGGTATATTTCGGTTGTCGCCACCACTACATCTGCGTCCGATTCAATCTTCCTGTCGCCGGTAAGAAGCCCCGCCTTTTTTGCCGGTTCGAAACGCGCCTTCATCTCGGCATACTTGCAGTTGGAAAGGGCCTTGAGAGGGGTCGTGTATACAGCGCGAAGATTCTGAAAAAGAACGGCGTCAATCGCCTGGAGAGCGATGAAAGTTTTTCCCGACCCGGTCGGCGCCACGACAAGCGTGTCATCCCCGTTTGTCACGCTTTCAATTGCTTCACGCTGAAACCGGTCGATGACAAACGGCTTCGGCTCCGGCACCCCGATACCCGCAAGAAGCCTCTCCCTGGCTTCTCTTATGTGAGAACCTCTGCTCATTGATTTCCATCGCCGGACGGCGCAGCAGCCGTCTCTCCATCGTCGGACCTGCTAACCAAGATCATATCGACAAGAAACAAAATGCCTCAGCTCCGTGCAGTTGCACTGCTTCAGCGCGGCAAGATCGCCGTGAAACCGGATTCCACCGTCGAAAAGAGCGAGAATCGAGTCAACGACCGGAATGAGACGGCGCAGATCGTGACTGACCATGATTGCCGTCGGCATGTATTCCCTGTGAAGTTCGACGATAAAGTCCATAATGACACTGCTCGCTACGGGGTCAAGACCTGCGGTCGGATCATCAAGAAGCAGAAGCCTCGGCCTCGTAACCAGCGCGCGCGCAAGGGAAAGCCGCCTTCTCATGCCGCCGCTGAGCTGGGCGGGCATTTTGTGGGCCGCATTCGAAAGGCCTACGCGCGCAAGAATCTCGCCCACCTGTCCGTATACTTCCTCCTTTATCTTCCTCGGCAGGTTGCGGCTTGGAACCTTGCCATGCACGAGTGGAAACGCAACATTGTCCAGGACATTCAGCGAATCGAAGAGTGCACCTTCCTGAAACATCAGGCTTATGTCCATGGGTCCGGTCGCATGGTTCCGAACGTTTCCTGCATCAGCTTTCAAGACGCCGCCGATTATCTTCATCAGCACGCTTTTTCCGCCGCCGCTCGGTCCGATAAGTCCGGTAAGTTTTCTCTCCGGAATGCGGAAAGTCACATCTCTGAGAACTTCATGTGCTCCGAAGGAGCGGCGAACCTGTTCAATCTGCAGCATGGTCAGAGCATATTCCGGTTATCAAAGGATGTCCACACACGCGTCGCCGCCCGCTTCCTCAAGAATCGCCGAAACATCGCGCAGTCCTGCGCCTCTGAGCGCAGTATTCTTCCATTTCCACGACCTCGGCACGAGACGTGATATAAGCTGTTTCAACCTTCCGAGCACGGCCTTTTCGGGGAGGTCTTCTTCGAGAAGCTCAAGATACGCCAGGAGAACAGAAAGCACCCGCGCCTCGTCCTGCCGCAGATTCTGCTTCTGCCCTTCCACTATCTCGCGGAAAACAAGCGGGTTGGCGAGAGCTGCACGTCCGATATAAAGGCCCGCAATTTCGCCCCTGAACCGAGCGTTCGCGCTCTCGAGATCGTGAATGTCGCCGCTTCCACAAACAGGGATGGAAAGAGCTTGAGCTATTTCCTCAACCAGATCCCAGTCTGCATCGCCTCTGTACATCTCCGCTCTTGTACGGCCGTGTACCGTCACGCATTCTGCGCCTTCGCCTTCCGCTATTTCTGCAATCTCCATGGCGTTGATCCTGCTGCTGTCCCAGCCTGCTCTCATCTTGACAGTGAGCGGGATTCTTACTGCGCTCTTTATCTCGCGAAGTATGACACGAAGCTCCTCAGGCTGCCGCATCAGTACGCAGCCGCCGCCCTTTTTCACGACTTTCGGAGCGGGACAGCCGCAGTTCACATCTATGATGTCTGCGCCTGCCTCTTCAACCATCACAGCCGCATCCCGCATCCGCAGGCAGTCTCTCCCGAATATCTGGATTGCTATCGGCCGCTCTTCCTCCCGGAACCGCATCATTTCGAGCGTCCTTGTTCCGTTCCGGGTCATTCCCTCGACGGAAAGAAATTCGCTCATCACCATTCCGACGGCGCCCGGATTCAGCCTTTTTATGAGTCTTCTGAACGCGGAAGAGGTAAGGCCGCTCATAGGCGCCAAAATCAGCGGCGGGTCGATGATTATGTTTCCGATCTTAAAGCCGGGCTTCATGCTCTAAAAACATTCGCGAACACGCTGCGAAAGATCCTCGATTGTGAACGGCTTCTGAATAAAGCCTTCGCCGCCGTTTTCGAGGATATACCTTATGGATTCTTCCGACGTGAATCCGCTGATTGCCAGAACCTTTATGTTTGGATTGACTTTTTTGAGCTCGCAGAAAACTTCCTTGCCCGACATCTGCGGCATAAGCATATCGAGAAGCACCAGATCGAAAGCTTCCGGGTCGTCTTTGAAGAGCGACAAAGCTTCAGGCCCGGAAGCAACCGCGGTGACGGTATATCCAAGGTGTTCGAGACTTACGCTGAGCACATTCCGCACCGGATATTCGTCGTCGACTATGAGAATGCTTTCGTTTCCGCCCACCAGACCGTTTCGCACCTCGGCCTGCTTTGGTTTGTCCGAATCCCCTGACGGTTCCTGAAAAAGCGGAAGGAAGACATCGACCCGGGTACCTTTGTTTTGCGAAGAACTTACGCGAATGGCTCCTCCGAAGAGGATCACAATCGAGCGTACGGTCGAAAGCCCAAGCCCTGTTCCGCGGCGATCCTTCGTCGTGAAATATGGGTCGAATATTCTGCTCAAAACCTCCTCGGAAATACCGTGCCCGTCATCCATGACGGTAAGGCGCGCATAGTAGCGGCTCAGGAGTTCAGTTCCTCCAAACGCATCGTTGACAGCATCAAGATCTTTCTCTTCTTCAAGAGATATATCTATGTGGCCGCCCGGTTCGATTGCGTCGCGGGAATTGATGACGAGGTTGATGATAACCTGCGCCATCCTGCTCTCTTCGATCAGCGCATCAAGCTTCTGAGAAGGAAGATGCCAGGCCATCTCAAAGCGGGGCGAGATTGCTCCACGAAGAAGATTGCACGTTCTTCCCACGAGCGCGCCCAGATCAGTCGGTTTGGTCTTTTCCGAAACTTCGAGCCTGGAAAAATCCAGAATCTGCTGAGTCATGTTCGAACCTCTGCGGGCGCCGTCTTCAATCGCCGTAATGGACTCGACGTGCGGGCCTGTCTGAGGAAGAATAGTTTTAAGGTATGTGATGTGCCCCAGCACTCCAGTGAGGATGTTGTTGAAGTCGTGTGCGACTCCGCCTGCGAGCATTCCAAGAGTTTCAAGCCGCTGTGTGTGAAAATTTTTCGATTCGTCCTTCGAGGAGGCGCCTGTTATCCTGCACAGCCTGTAACTGTCACCACATATGGTGGCCTGAATTTTGACTACAATCGGGTGGCCTGACTTTGTCGCCAGTTCTGTTACAAAGTGCTCCTGGCTCCAGTCGGCCTGGCGCACATCCGGCCAGTGAATCTCCATCGGAAAAAGGTACGGCACCGGTTGAGGCAGTCCAACAAGCTGGCAAAACGACATATTAGCGAATACGCACTGGAGCCTTCCATTGAGCAGGAACAACGGCTCTGCCCAGAGATTGAGGGCCTCCTGGAGATGTGTGATAAGCTCGGCCATTACAGATCCAGCCCGACTGAACGACAGAAAACAGGAATACATCTTTTATTTCTGCAGTTTATCACTCCTGCAAGCCATTAGGGCAATAGTGCTTCACGGAGATATTTCCCGGCACACCCGGAACTTTTAAGGTCCCCCGCCGGGAATTAAACGACCGGGATGACATGTTTTTTCTGGACTTAGAAAACGAAGCAGGCCTAAAATGTCTGTTATCGGTAGTTTAACTGCAGCAGCGGTTGTAAATTTTTTCAGGATCCATTTCATCGCGAGTGGAATCTGATTTTACAGTTCACATTATATGGTTTTTCAAGTAGTCCGGTTTTCCATCAAGACAGCAGTTTGTTGGTAGGAACCTCAAAGCGTTGTCGGACAAGCGATGGATGTGTGCAGGAAGCACCGACTGCCTGCCCAGGGGGTTCGTATGATCCTTCAGGCCGGTGATTTTTGAAGGAGTTGGATGTATGTCGGAAACACGCAAAGGTGTTGTCAAGTGGTTCAACGACGCAAAAGGCTTTGGCTTTATTGAGAGTGCAGAAGGCGATGTCTTCGTGCATTATTCCGCAATAGAGTGGGAAGGCTTCAAAACCCTCAAGGATGGGGAAGAAGTTGTTTATAAAGTCGAAAAGGGCCCGAAAGGACTTCATGCCAAGGAAGTGAAGAGGCTCAAGGCTCCTGCGTCTCATGGTGCAGAAAAGTCCAGGGGATTTGCTGGCGCCATTGAAAAAGAGATCACGAGCGACGACCAGGAAATTACCACAGATATTGCTGCAGAAATCGCAGAGCCGACTCTCGCGAGCGCGGGAAAAGCCTGAGGCTTTCCGGAACGCTTTTGCAGTGAAGCTTCAACAACGGATGCGCTGCTGTAATAACCTTATTTGCGGGTAACGGCCGGCGAAGCTGCTGTAGCCAGTTGCCCGCACGCAGCGCTGATATCCTGCCCTTTCGACCAGCGAATCGTTGCGTCGACACCCCTGTTACACAAATCACGATACCATCTGTCTATTACCTCCGGGGATGGCGACCTGTACCCGAGGTCGGAGTGCTCGTTGTACGGAATAAGATTAATCTTGCACGGAATCCCCCTGAGAAGCCCGGGAAGACGTTTGAGATCCGCAGGAGTATCGTTCACTCCGGAGAGAAGCACATATTCAACTGTTATTTTCTTTCTGCCCTTTATGGGATATTTCCGCAGCGCTTCGAGGAGTTCTTTCAGAGGATACTTTTTGTTAACAGGAATGATCTTCGACCTTACCTTGTCCGTTGTGGCATTGAGCGAAACAGCGAGGCTTGCCAGACAGCCGTCAGAGGCAAGCTCTTCGATCCCAGGAACGAGTCCCACCGTTGAAACGGTAATTTTTCGCGGAGGAATCGCAAGTCCATGATGACTTGTCAGGACTTTCAGCGCTGCTTTTACGTTCTTCACGTTTGCAAGCGGTTCTCCCATTCCCATAAAGACCACGTTTTTGAAGGAGTCCCCGAAGTTCTTTGCGTCTTCAATAACCCCGAGCACCTGGCGAACTATTTCCGACGTGCTGAGATTCCGCATGAATCCCATCGTGCCTGTGCGACAGAACGAACACCCCATGGCACAGCCGACCTGAGATGACACACAGAGTGTGGTGCGTTTCGGCTGCTTGACCATTACGGTTTCGATGCAGTGCTTTTCGTCAACTTCAAAAAGGTACTTCCGGGTGCCGTCGCGGCTGATTTCACGCTTCTTCATCTTTGCCTCAGGGAAGCGGAAATATCCCTCCAGTCTGTTCCGCAGTTCTTTTCCCACATTGGTCATGCGGGAAAAGTCCCGCATTTCCTTCCTGTAGACCCAGTCGAAAAGCTGCTGCGCCCGGTATGGCGGCGTTTCGAATTTTTCTTCGAGAATTCTGCCGAGATTCCCGGGGGTGAGATCGAAGAAGTCTGTTTTTGGCATACCGCGATGATATCAGGCTGGATGTCTCATGACCATAGCAGGCAACAGAGAGATTGCCACGGGCCTGATTCTCAGCAGTCGTGTGAATACAAAGCAGGGGAGCGCCCTCGCAATAACGGATCACTGCCAATTCGTCATTGCGGGGAGTCCCCCTCGTGCGGGGAAAATCATCTCAGTTCAGGAAAGAAAAACCCGATCTCCACCTTCGCAGTCTCAGGGGCATCGGATCCATGGACGGCATTGAACTGGATGCTTTCGGCGTAGTCGGCGCGGATTGTGCCCGCGTCGGCTTTTTTCGGATCGGTGGCGCCCATGATCTGCCTGTTTCTCTGAATAGCGTCTTCGCCCTCGAGTACAGACACGAGAACACGCCCGCTTGTCATGTACTGCACGAGTTCGCCGTAAAAAGGCTTCTCTTTGTGGACCGCGTAAAACTGCCTTGCCTGATCTTCAGTAAGAGTGAGCATTCTGCAGGCGATGATTTGAAGCCCGCCTTCTTCGAAGCGTGAGAGAATTTTTCCGATGAGGTTTTTCTTCACCGCCTCGGGTTTGATGATTGATAGTGTTCGTTGGAGCGACATCTAAATACCTTTTAATGAATATGGTTCCACCCTTTTTGGCACTGGAGAGCTTTCCCATCGCTGTAAGAAAGAGACAGTGCCAGAAAGGGGAGAATGGAGCTGAGGGGGATCGAACCCCTGACCTCGGACTTGCAAAGCCCGCGCGCTCCCAGCTGAGCTACAGCCCCACGAGAGTCCCGTAAGAGTTTCCCATTGCGGAGCGCAAACCCACTGGCCAGGGGTGAAACCCTGGCGTATGCAGTGCGCGCATTTAATGCTGCGCACGAAGTGCGGGGCCCGGGCGCCAGGCGGGAAATATGTCCGTTATTCAAATCCCGGAGGATCCACAACGTGGAAAGTCCAGGTTTGAACAGGAACATAATAATGGGCCAGGGTAGACTTGAACTACCGACCTCGCGCTTATCAGGCGCGCACTCTAACCAGCTGAGCTACTAGCCCACCAACAAAGCGGAACTAAAAAAATAGTATTTGCAGCCCGGGGTGTCAAGGAGCGGAAGCTCGATTTTGCATACAAGTCCCCGGGATTCTTTGCTAAACACTGCTTCGCATGAGATATTGGATGATCAATGACACAAAATGAGAATTTTCCGGGCATACTCCCGATCAAATCGGCAGTCTTAAAGCTTGGCTCTTACGCGAACCTCGCCTGTGTTTTGCGGGTAAAGGAGGCTCTCGGCGATGATGCCGATCTTCATCTCGTAGGGGGCACTGTGCGCGATGTCTTCTGCGCTGCCGGCGAAATCGATCTGGATCTTGCCACAAAACTCCGCCCGGAAGACGTGGTAGATCGTATTACTGCGGCCGGAATCCGGGTTGTGGAAACAGGCATCGACCGCGGAACTGTTCTTGTGCCTGGGGAACCGAAAATCGAGATCACCACATTCCGGGAAGCATCGGGAAGAAACGAGACCAGGTTTTCGGATTCAATAATCGAAGACCTTGCGGGCCGGGATTTTTCGATTAACTCGATGGCCTTCTCCCTTGCGGAAAAAGAAATCAGGGATCCGTTCAGGGGCCTGGAAGATCTTGAAGCTCGTCTCCTTCGATGCACAGGAAACGCGGAAGACCGTTTTGAAGAGGATCCCCTCCGGATACTGCGGATGCTGAGATTCGGGCCTGGAAGCGGGCGAAAGATTGATCCTTCGACAGCGAAAGCAGCGGCGAGACTGAAAACCCGGATAGCGTCTGTAAGCGTTGAACGGATAAGGGACGAGCTCGAGCGCATTATCATCAGCCCCTTCCCTGCCGAAGCCTTCCGGGCGGCGCGCGATCTCGGCCTTCTTGACGCTTTCCTTCCCGAACTCTGCCCGATGGTGGATTTCGAGCAGAACCGTTTTCACGATGAAGACGTCTATTCTCACACGCTGACCGTCATTTCGCGCGCGGAAAAAGACAAACATGTGCGTCTCGCATCGCTCTTTCACGATACCGGCAAACCTCACACTCTCAGCGTTGATGAAAATGGAGACCGCCATTTTTATCAGCATGAGCGGGTAAGCGGGGAAATCGCGAAGTCTCTGATGGAAAGGCTTCGCTTTTCGAAAGAAGATATACATTCGGTGTGTCTTCTTGTGACCGAACATATGCGGAGCCTGGACTGCGGACCACCAGGGGCTCGCAGAATCATGCGCGACACAGGTGATCTTTACGAAAAATGGAGGATGCTCAAAAAGGCGGACGCCCCGCCCTGCGAAACAGACGAGGTGTTTTTTTCGCGTCTTAAACGGTTCGACGAACTTGTCGAAAGCGAAATCGCAAGACTCCAGGGCGATGGAATCGACCAGCTTGTCATAAACGGCGACGACCTGATTGCGCTCGGCTTTGAGGAGGGCAGAAGACTGGGTGAAGTGCTGGCTTCGCTCAGGGACGAAATCCTCGAAGATCCGGCCAGAAATACAAGGGAATTTCTCCTCTCCCGCGCAGTCGAGCTTCGCGCAGGCAAAGCCTCGGATTGACCGCAACTGATCCTTCGCGGTATTCTGAAAGCAGGTGAAATCCGAAATCCCTCTTCATATAAAGATTGCGATTCTTGTGTTTGCGGCGGCGTTCCTGCTGCTGGTCAATCCTTTTGCGGAGTCGACAAAAGGGAGACTGCAGAACGATTTCGATGTCTGGCTGAACGCGTCGAGAGATTCGCTTTCCAGGCCTTTACCGGACGCTCCTCCGAATCTCGAAATTTCTCTCAAGTCAGACTCGCCCCAGCGGTTTTTTTCATGGCAGATCCGCGCTTCGGCTGACCCTGTGATCAATCAGAAAATCCTGAGACTCCTTCAGCAGGCCAGAGAGGCGAACCTGTTTGATATTGAAAGCAAAAGCCGGAAAGACGTGACGTTCGAGATCAAGGACAATGACAGGGGATTCAAAACTTCCTTCGGATTTTCTGATTTAAGAGAAAACGTGAAAGCCGCGGTATTTCTTCAGTTGTTCGAGGAGTACGCGGGAAAATCCTGATTTTCTCATGCCTCCCACTCGGCCCTGTGCATATAAGCTTTTACCCCCAGAGAGCCGTCATACGCTGTGACGGAGATACCCGCTTCCTTCATAAGCTGCACGGCCTGCTCAAGCTCCTCCCGCCACCGTTCTTTGGTGCGTTCGAGCATCTGTTTGTGCACGATCAGAGCTGTAATCCCGCATGTAATTATCGCATTCGCGCACGGAATACAGGGAAGCCAGGGCATCACCATGGCAAGGCCGTCTGTGGTGATACCCGCTCTCGCCGCCTTGTAAAGCACATCTCTCTCGGCATGATTCGGATATATGTGCTTGTTCTCCCCTTCAAACCGCTCTTCTTTATGAACGACGCCCGGGGGCAGATTGTTTACGCCTGCGAGGATCACTGTGTTGTTTCGAATCAGCAATGCGGCATTATGAGTGGATGGATGCCTGCTGTTACCCGCATAAGAATAGCACTCTATCAGCCAGTCTCTGTGCCTCAGGTCGTGTGAAAGCTCTATCCCGGGAATTCTTGTGTTCATTGAGAAGCGACTATACCATTGGGAAATAGTCCGGCGATAGTGGTTTGACTTATTACATCATTTCAAATGACATCTGAGAAAGAAGCGCCGCCCTTCGCCTGCCCGGGGCGGGCCGAAGGGTTTGGGCGCGGTACATACAGCAGCGGAATCGCGAACTTTACCGGCGTTGCTTCGGCGCTGTGGTTGCTCATGCTCGGGATTCATGCGCTCCTCTCCGAATCTCGCGGGTTCCCCCGGCGGGCGATGGGTGCCAAAAACCGCAGGGGCAAACCTCATGTTCGCCCGCGGGCGGCGT
>CAYQVO010000014.1:72383-80036 GCA_964421085.1 uncultured Bdellovibrionales bacterium
TCTCCGTTTTGAATCAGAATTCCTCCTTCAACAGCGCATACCTGACGCTCAACAGCCGTCTTCTGCTTCTTTCGAGGGAAGCGCTTTTTCTCGCGCCGGCGGCAGTATGTCTTGCGATTATTTTCCTTCTTTTCCGCGGGATTTTATCCCGCACCAGGAAGCGTCTTTTTCGAATCGCACTGTGGATTTCCGCGGTTCTGATTTCAGCGGGCGCTCTCTTTTCATATCTCGGGGAGTGGTACAACCTGCTGGCGATGGGAGCGTGCGCGGGGCTTGATGGAATTGCGCTTCTGGCCGGTAACCCGCGGCAGATTTTTCAGCATCTTGCACATATGGATCCCGTGGTGTTCGCAGGCGGGCCTCTTCTCGCATTCGCAGGAGGGAGCCTGATTCCCGGATTCCTGTGTTTTGTGGAACAGCGCTCCTTACGGGTGAAAGCAGCGCTGTCTTTCACTGCCTTCTTAATCGGCGCCGGATTTTTCTGTTTCGCTGCTGCGCGCGGGAAAAACTGGCCGGTCCGAAACGACGAACTCCTGAAAAAGCAGGGAGGCATCGTGGCTACTTCGCGCGATCTCTACCTGACTCTCATGAACACTCAGTCCGGTCCGCTTTCAAGGCTGGTTTTCGATGCGGGCCGGTTCTTCGATGACGAAGAGAAAGAAGAAGATATTCCAACGGACCTTTCGGCTGTATGGAACAGGCAGATTCCGGTGGAAAAGTTCGTTCAGGAAAATGCGGCATCGCTCAAACCATACAATGTTCTTTTCATAGTTGTGGAATCCCTGCGGCCTGATCAGCTCACGGCATTCGGGGGGAGCCGCCCTGTCATGGATACGGTTGACGAACTTGCGCGGAACGGGAGAATTTTCACCGATAATTACACTCAGGCGAGCCATTCGAATTATGCCGACATATGTCCCCTCACCTCCCAGTACCCGCTGAGATCGCGCGGATACTATCTCTATCCTGAGAAGACCCCGTATCCGAAGACGCTCATTTACGAGATCCTGAAAGAGTTCGGATACCGCACGGCGATAATTTCTTCTCAGGATGAAAACTGGGGACAGATGAGCAATTTTCTGAAGACGCCGGCTCTTGATCATTTCTTCCACGCCGAGACCTTCTCAGGGCCGACCTATGTGCCCCGAACCGACGGCGGCTTTGCGAAATTCGTGAAGGGTGAAAAGAGATCCGGCAAAATAGACGACCGTTATACGGTCGCAGAGGCGGTGCGGTGGATAGGAGAAGATCCTGAAAAGCCTTTTTTCATCTACATGAATCTTCAAAACAGCCATGTTCCCTACGAGATTCCAGGAAATTTCGCGCGGCGGTATTCGCCCCCTGAGCTTGATTTCGTGATCCGCTTCGGTCAGTTTCCGAAAAAAAAGAGAGATATCGTCAAAGCTGTGTACGCCGACAGTCTCGCATATGTCGACTCGCAGCTTGCAGGGCTTGCGGCTTTTCTGAGGGAGCGGAAGATTCTCGAAAGGACGATAGTAGTAGTGACTGGAGATACCGGCCAGGCATTTTTCGAGCATAGCTTTGCGGGCCATGCAAATCAGGTTTACGACGAACTTATGAGAGTCCCACTGGTGATTACGGCGCCTGGACTCTCCGCAGGCGAATACGCCGGGCCTGCCCAGCACATCGACGTGCCGCCCACAGTTTTTGCGCTTCTCGGACTGCCTGCTCATCCGGCATTCCAGGGCGGGAATCTCCTCGCTGACAAAGTGGATCCCTCGAGGCCGCGCTTTCTTGTTGCCCAGACTCCTCTTGCCCATCAGTACGCAATCGTGCAGTCCGGCTGGAAGCTTATTTATGATTACCGCTCGAAGAGCAGGCGGCTTTTCAATCTGAGTGAGGATCCCGACGAGCGCAGAAATATCGTAAAAAAAGAACCGGAGCGGGCGCGTGAGCTTTTCGGCCGGCTTCTTTTCTGGAAACGGCAGCAGCTTGATTACTACGGAAGCCTTCTGAGACAGCGCGAGTATTATCCGCCGAGGTACCAGTAAACATTACTTCTTTGCCTTCTCCTCGCTATCGGCATCGTCTTTCTTCACGAATTTCGGCGGCATGAATATCTTCGGCTGTTCCGTCTGCTTTTCGAAGCCCTTCTCGGTTACCACTTTGATGACGGCGGAAAGAGTAAAGTGCCCGTCTCCTGTGCCGGAAAACGTGCCTTGAGCGCCTTTGAAATCTCTTATCCCATCGAGATACCTCTCGAGAGGGATCTTTCTCTTGACAGAATCAGCGATTATTTTCGCAGCGTCGTAGCAGGCCGCAGTGCCGTAGAGCGAAGAATCAGGAAATTTCTCCAGAAATCTTTTTATGAAATCCGCCTGAGGATCATCAGTCTGAACGTACCAGGCGCCAAGCAGAGCGCCCTGGGCCGTATCGACATCATCGGGACTCTCGACAGTCTCGATGTTGAAAATCTGCTGTGTTATTCCCGCCTGTCTGAGCTGCTTTGCAAAAAACCCGTTCTGTCCGGGCTGGAGAAGCGTAAAAACGGCATCCAGATCCGACTGGTTTCTCAGTTTCGCAATGTAAGAACGAAAATCACGGGTGCTATGCGGAAATTCCTCGTCGAGCACCACATCTATATGGCCCTTGTTCAGAGCGTCAAATTCCCGTTTAAGTGAAAGCATCCCCTCCTGCTCACTTGTGACGCGCGCGATGCGTTTATATCCCCTCCGGAGCGCTTCTGAAAAAGCAACCCTCGCCTCAACTTCGGGCGAGACCCAGAGGCTCGATATAAACTCCCGTCCTTCAATCACCTTTGGATCCGAGGCTGCAATTGCAATCATCGGAATCCGCATGCTTTCAGCAAGCGGCGCCACGGCATTTGAACTGCCTGAGGTAAAAGTAATAACCGCATCTATTCTGTTTACGCTTGTCAGTTTTCGGAAAGCGTCAACGGTTTCTCTCGATGAAAGCATGTCGTCTTCGAACATGAAATCGAGCTTATCCCGGGCATCCTGGCCCGAGTCTTCCAGAGCAAGTCCCATCGCGTTCTGACACGCGGCGCCGTATGATGCGAACTCTCCTGAGAGAGGAAGAATAACGCCTGCTTTGAATTTCTGTTCCGCCGCATGCGGCCCCGAAACGAGGAACAGTATCGACATGAGTGCAGCCAGCGCGTGTTTCATCCGGTTTCTCATCCTTTTTTGACTATGTTCACGAGTCTCGGAACTTTCGTTCCCCGCTGATACACGGTGATAAGCCTGTCGGCGGCTGTGAGGGCATAGGCAGTCCCTTCAAGAGCCTTTGCAACTTCCGCCTTGATGCCGTCTTCGGTGACGGTAAGGGGCACATCGACAGTCGCCCGTTTCTTTCCGTTTACCTGAATTACGACCTCGGCAGTTTCTTCCTTGAGAAGCGCAGGATCGAAGGAAGGCCAGGGCTGAAGGGCGACGCAGGGCGCATTTCCAATCATCGCCCATGCTTCTTCAGCAAGGTGAGGCGCGTATGGAGAAAGGAGAACAGCGAACGCTTCGAGAGACCCTCTGCTCAAAGTTTCCATTGAAGTCGCATTCAGAAATTCCATAAAGCCGGAAATAGCCGTGTTGAAATCAAAGCCTTCTGTGTCTTCGGTGACGCGCTTGATAAGCCGGTGCCGTTCGCGGGTCGCAGCCGGCGATTCCGCCTCCGTGAGGCCCCTGCGGACATGACCGTCAAAGCAGTTAAAGGCGCGCTTCAGGAAGCGGTGAACGCCCGTGATCGCCTTTGAGTCCCAGGCTTTCGACGCGTCAAGCGGACCCATGAACATGAGGAAGAGGCGCAAGGTGTCCGCGCCGTACTCACCGATTACTTCTTCCGGGTTTACCACGTTGCGAAGAGACTTCGACATCTTCGCGATAATTCTCTCCACTGTCCGGCCTGTTTTTGTGTGAACAGCATTTCCCTTTTCATCCTCCTCGACTTCGTTCACCGGAACCAGGGCCCCTCTGCTGTCCTTGTACGCAAAGGACTGGATCATTCCCTGATTGAAAAGCCTCTGGAAAGGCTCGCGGGTGCTCACATAGCCAAGGTCATAGAGCACCTTGTGCCAGAAGCGGGAGTAAAGAAGGTGAAGCACGGCGTGCTCCGCGCCCCCGACGTAGAGGTCGACCGGCATCCAGGCTTTCTCGAGCTCCGGATCCCACCCTTCCTTTTCGTTATGAGGATCAATGAAGCGGAGATAATACCAGCATGAACCCGCCCAGTTCGGCATCGTGTTCGTCTCGCGCTGCCCTGAGCGGCCGGTCTTCGGATCGACGACATTTACCCATTCTTCAGCCTTTGCAAGAGGAGACTCTCCTGTGCCTGTCGGCGCAAAGTCCTGAACGTCAGGGAGCAGAAGCGGAAGTTCGGTTTCATCAAGCGGCGTGTGAGTACCGTCCTCCCAGTGAATCACAGGAATCGGCTCTCCCCAGTAACGCTGGCGGGAGAAAAGCCAGTCGCGCAGTTTATAATTCACCACGCGGCGTCCTCCGTCATGCTGGACGAGCCATTCAGTGATGAGCTCCCAGGCTTCCCTGCTCGGCCTGCCCTCGAGTTTGAGTTCTTTCGCCACCGGCCCCACGCATGGAAGCATCACTCCTTCCGGGATCCAGCACAGCTCCCCGTCGATGATTGCCTGTTTCACTTCGGGTTCTCCGGCCGCAGGCGCGATGACCGGGCGGATTTCAATGTTGAATTTCCGCGCGAATTCAAAGTCACGATCGTCGTGAGCAGGAACGCCCATGACAGCGCCTGTTCCATACGACATCAGAACATAGTCGCCTGCGTAAAGAGGGACCTTCTCATTGTTTACCGGGTTGATGACATAGGCGCCCGTGAAAACGCCTGTCTTTTCCCTGTTGTCAAGGGTGCGGGTAAACTCACTGAGGCGTCCTGCATCGTCGCAGTACTTTTTCACTTTGGGCGCCTGTTCGGAAGTTGTGACCTGCTGGACGACTGGATGTTCCGGAGACACGACGAAAAATGTGACGCCGAACAGAGTGTCGGGGCGGGTGGTAAAGCATGTGATGGTGTTGCCCGTAGCCTCGACGATGAAATCAATCTCAGTTCCGTGCTTTTTTCCGATCCAGTTCCGCTGCTGTTCCTTAATAGCATCGGGCCAGCTGATGTCGTCGAGTTCTTTGAGGAGGCGTTCGGCGTATTCGGTGATGCGGAGCATCCACTGCTTCATGGGACGGCGGATAACATCGTGCCCTCCCCGCTCGCTTTTTCCGTCGATCACTTCTTCATTCGAGAGGACGGTTCCAAGGGCCGGACACCAGTTCACCATTGCGTCGGTATAAAACGCGAGTCTCCGGTCAGCCTGATAATCCCAGACCGCCTTATCGCCCTTTGCCTTCACTTCCGAAGGGATCGGAAGCTCTGAAATCGGACGGGCCTTCTGCGCGTCGCGATCGAACCATGAGTTGTAAAGTTTGAGGAAGATCCACTGCGTCCATTTGTAGTAATCAGGAGTGCACGTCGCAAATGAGCGGCTCCAGTCATAGGAAAAACCGATGCGCTTCATCTGTTCTGTGAAGCGTCCGCAGTTGTTCTCCGTGATGAGTCCCGGATGCTCGCCTGTCGCAATCGCATGCTGTTCAGCCGGAAGTCCAAACGCGTCGAACCCCATTGGATGAAGAACAGAGAAGCCGTTCATTCTTTTGAAGCGGGAGTAAATGTCTGTGGCGGTATATCCAAGCGGATGCCCGATGTGGAGGCCCGCACCTGATGGGTACGGAAACATGTCGAGGCAGTAAAATTTCTTCGCCCCCGGCTTGCCGCTTATTTCGAAGACTTTGTTGTCTTCCCAGTATTTCTGCCATTTTCGTTCGATTTCCGCGGGATTATATTCTGCCACGCACACCTCCAGACATTTTTTACAACGCGTTGAATATATCTGGTTTCTTGATGTGTGGAAACGCAGTGAGTCCGGCACGCGCCACAGACCCTTTCTCCTGAATAATCTACGAACACTTGCGTATTTCCGCGGTTTAAGGTAAAGATTTCCTTCGCTTTTCCGGTGCACGACAACACCGGGAGGGCCACGCGCTTGCCGTGGCCGCGAATTTAGGCCTCGCGGAGTGGTAGTTCAGCTGGTTAGAACGCCCGCCTGTCACGTGGGAGGTCGCGGGTTCAAATCCCGTCCGCTCCGCCACCTGTTCGTGGGTCCATTCCGGACACATAGGTAACACTTTATACCGGAGACATAGGTAACACTTTTGCTCCGAACGGATTAGGCAAGGCTTCAAACTGTCCTGCCTCACCGGGAATTGGAAATTTTGCTCTCTGACCCAACCTGGTCCCGGAAGTGTTGTTACGCATTCACGGCAACGGCGAGCTGAGCATCTCGCTGTTGCTTCCTCAAGGCCCGCGCCGCCTGGAGCTTCTTGTCGCGGGCATCAAAGCTCTCTTGCTCTCTTCCCTCCAGTTTGTCAAGCGGCGTGACGAAGCCGATGCTTCTATGGAGCCGCTCATTGTTGCAGTATTTGACGAATTTTGTGACCGTCTGTTTCGCGTCATCCAGGGACACTGGAGTGTTCGGACGGATGCACTCCGCTTTCAGCGTCCCATGAAACCGCTCAAGCTTGCCGTTGGACTGAGGGTAGCAGGAAGACGTTCTGACGTGCGTCATGCCGGAAAGCCGGATATATTCCTTGAAATCTTTGGCGATGAACTGAGGACCGTTATCGCTGATGATTCGCGGTCCAGCGTTGGGAAATTTCTCTTTCGCCCCCTCTATGACGATCGCGATGTCCCCCTCCGTTATCGACGTTCTGATATCCCAATGCACGATATACCTGCTGCAGCCATCGAGTATGCCGATGAAGTAAAATAATGTCCCGCAGATGTTGAGGCAGGACACGTCAACGTGCCAGTGCTCGTGAGGCTTAAGCGGTTGCACAAACCCTTTTTCCTTGGCGGACTCCTTCTCGTTCCACCGCTTCAAAAGCCCCGCATTTGACAGGATTCTGTACGTTGTGGCGGGCGAGACGGCAACGAGATCCTGGTCGAGCATCATATACGTGATGCGGCGACAGCCGTCTGTGCGGTGCTCTTTATAGAACTCGATGATCTTTCTTTTCTCCCAATCCTGTACCCGGAAGTCGCGAGGAATTTTGCCGTTGTGGTCGTTGTCTTTCCGGTAGCGGTCTCGCCATGAGTGATATTTGCCTGCAGCAAGTTCGAGACCATGGAGAAGAAGCCCCTTTTTGAAGCCTTTTTCGTACCAGGTGCTCTTCCATCAACTCGGAGAGCACCGAGTCCTTCCGCTGCAGCTTTGCTTTGAGCTGTGTCGCCTCTGCCTGTAGCTTCGCCTCAGTGCGCTTCTCATCGGCTTCGAATGTCCGTACGCCTTGCTCGAAGAAAACGCGCTGCCACTCGTAGAATTGATTCGGATGCAGCTTCAGGTCGTCGCAAATCGCCGATACCTCCTCTTTGCCGACAAGGTACCGCTTTAGGATTGCCACCTTCCCGGCAGCGCTGAACCGTCTTCGTCGAATCTTCTTAGCCATGGTACCCCCTTAGCATATGTACCGGGTACCAACTCAGGTATCACCTTCAGATTTCCATTTCCATCAGAGGCAGGACGATTTACACAGTTGAAGTCACAGATCTGATCTTCCCCCAAAAAAGTAGACACGGGTTTTCGGTGGTTGATAATACTAACCA
>CAYQVO010000015.1:0-13947 GCA_964421085.1 uncultured Bdellovibrionales bacterium
GAATACCTTACACGTTTGAACGTTTCGCTTGTCGTCACTCATGAGAAATTCTGGCGAAAGTGGTTTTCGAAGCGTCCTGAACTCTACACACCCGTCTGGGAACGCGAAAAGTTCAAGCTGTTCAAAAGGAACAAATACGAACCCACATACTTCATCGATGGGAGCGGCCGGATTCTATCTCAGACGGGGGGGCAGCTCCGCGTGAGGGTCGACACACCGTCTGCTGTAATAAAATTCAATTATCTGCCGATTCTTACGGCCGACAACTGCGGAATATCCGGACACAGGCTCACCCCGACTGAGCGGTTTATCAAGGTGGAAAACTGCACGCCAGGTACTGTGGTACGCATAAGGGCAAAAGGTCCGCTGGCGCGGCTGTTGTCGCGGTAGAGCCTGTCCGGAATCAACACCGCACCCTGTTCACTTCCGCAACAGCCTTTCCTTCCCGGGACTCATGCAGAGACCATCTGCTGAGAACGCTCAGGGCTCTCCCCCGGGAAGTAATGTGCCTGAGATTGCCCACCCACTGTCCATCTGAAGAAACCTGGCGGTCAATAAGCTCAAGAGGAGACGGAAACTTGCTTTTGAGAAGCTCATGAGAGACCTTTCCCAGGGCATCAGGCGCCGACCAGCCGTAAAAGGCTTCCGCTTTCGAATCCCAGGAGCGGATGACTCCTGAAGGTGTGCGCTCGATACGGCATGCAGGTGAGAGAACGGAACCTTTGATTACGCCCTCTTCGATATATGAATTAATTATGTCGACCAGCTCATCCAGGCTGTCTTTTTCCGGTTCGAACCCAAGCTCGTCCCGGGCGCGGCGCGTGTCAAAATGCCTCGACTTCGTGTAAAAATCGACCCTTCTCCTGTAGAGCGGAGGCTGAATCCGCAAAGGCGTGCATATCGCCTCGCAGATGCTTCCAAGCATCTGCATCGGGCGGACTGGAATGTGGATCCAGGGCTCGGGAACATCGAGAATCAAGGCAACCCGCCGGACGAATTCACGAAGCGGCATGGCTTCCCTGCCGGCGATTATATAAGTCTTCGCCGTGAGATCCATTCTTTCGAAAGCCTGCCGGAATGCGCGGGCAAGATCCCGCACATCTATGAAATGAACCTGCTTGTCACCGGCGCCAACGTAGAAAAATACGCGATTTGCCACCATGGAGAAGATTTTTCGCGTACGGCCATCGTGAGGTCCGTAAATCATCGCGGGCCGAATCACAATACCGTGCAGTTTTCCCTCGTTCAGGTATCTTTGAACCAGAAGTTCGCCTTCCACTTTCATCCGTTGATAAATATCGCCCGGATGGAAAGGCGAAGATTCGTCGCCCGGAGGATTTTCGACATTTCCGTGCACTCCGACGGTAGAGCAGTGGATGAAGCGTTTTATTCCATACGTCACCGAATAGTCGAGAAGAGCGCGAGTCCCTTCGACATTCACCTTGTAATACTCGGTATCGGGCAGTCCCGCCCTGCGAAAGAGCGCCGCTATGTGGACAACTCCTTCGACTCCATCAACAGCCGCCCTTAAAGATTCGGGATCCGTGAGGTCGGCCATTACAGTCTCAGCGCCGTCGCTCTCGAGCATAGCCGCCTGCGGGCTCGAGCGTACCATCGCGCGCACTCTCTTTCCGGCGTTAAGAAACTCACGAACGACATTCCGCCCGACGAATCCTGCAGCACCTGTGATGAGAATCGGCTTTTCCATCCTCTTCTGATAGAACAATATCCCTACCTGTCTGTCCTACCCTGTTTTCGAGAATTCGGCAATTCACTTCTTCTGCCCGGACGCAGGACCATTTAGAAAGTTTTTCATGCAAAACCAGCCGGGTGGCTCTTCAGATCCCCCTCGCGCAGGGCTTCGGAGATGGCGCCGCTTTAATTGTGAACCACAGAAACTTCGCCAGAGTACAAATACTGACAGGGGAAGCCTCCTTCAGTAGTCTTCATTATGTTGAACGCCGTCAGATACCCGTCCACTTTTGAAATCTTGAGAGTCTCGGAGAGTATCTTCGTACTCTGGATTTTTGTGCCGGATGTCTTGACACCATTTTTAGTCACTTTGATTTTTCTAAAGGAAGTGCGGAAGGGGAAGCGTCCGGTGCAGTGAACATGGTTCGTCACAACTTTTATGTTTCTGACGTAGCGGGTCACCGTTTTCACTTCTTAACCCGATACCCGCGGGCGCCAAGCTCCTCAAGCAGCAGATCGACATGATCCCCCTGGATCTCGATGACCCCGTCTTTCAGAGTCCCGCCCGTTCCGCACCGCTTCTTGAGCTGCGCTGCAAGCTCTTTCAGCTTGTCATTCGGCAGCTTAACGCCGGTCACAGTCGAAACTGTTTTCCCCCGCCTGCCCTTCACTTCTCGTCGTACGCGGACTTTTCCGTCCCCCTCCGGCACAGGCGCCTTCTCAGGCTCATAACGTATTCTTCCCTGATCGCTTGAATAGACCAGCCTGTAATTCGGATCTTTTTTGACGGTCACGCTTCTTTACCGAAAATATCGAGCTGCTTTTTCCCGTTAAATTGAGAGGGCTTCCCAGCCGGATATGCCCCCGTGAAACAGGCGTCACAGAATCTTCCCGGCTTTGCATCGACCGCGCGATACATCGCCTCAACACTCAGGAAACCGAGAGAATCGGCCCCGACATATTTCCTTATTGATTCGACGTCATTTAGAGACGCAATCAACTCTTCTCTCAACGGAGTATCAACGCCGTAAAAACACGGGTCCGTCGTCGGCGGCGAAGAGATCCTGAGGTGAATCTCCTTTGCTCCGGCCCTCCTGATCATGTTTACAATCTTCCTTGATGTCGTGCCGCGCACAATCGAATCATCAACCACGACGACGCGCTTTCCTGCGAGAACAGCCTGATTGGGATTCAGCTTTATTTTGACGCCGAAATCTCGAATCGCCTGAACCGGCTCGATAAAAGTCCGGCCGACATAATGATTCCTTGTGAGCCCCATCTCGAGCGGTATTCCCGATTCACGGCTGTAGCCAATTGCAGCGGCAAGCCCTGAGTCAGGGACCGCTGTCACCAGGTCAGCTTCCACAGGATGGGCCCTCGCAAGCTCGGCTCCAAGTTTGAGCCGCACCGAGTATACATTTCTGCCGAAAACGCTGGAGTCAGGCCTTGCGAAATAAATATACTCAAAAATGCAGGGTGACTCCCTGCAGATTCCAAAGGGGAAATAACTTTTCAGATCTCCCTCGCCCGTAATCTCGACAAGCTCGCCGGCTTCCACATCTCTCACATACTCCGCGCCGATAAGATCCAGAGCGCATGTTTCGGATGCAACGACTGTTGCATCTCCAAGCTTTCCGATACACAGCGGGCGAAAGCCGTTCGGATCTCGGACGGCCAGGAGCCTGTCGCCAAAAAGCATGACGATCGAAAAAGCGCCTTTTATGGTCTTCAAAGCCTCGATCACAACCTCAGTCAGTATCGAGTTCCTGCCGCCGCGGGCAAGCAGATGAAGGATAACTTCCGTGTCCGATGTACAGGCGAAGATTGATCCCCGCGATATCAGTTCACGCTTGAGATAATCCGCATTAATGAGGTTCCCATTATGAGCAAGAGCTACGGCGCCTGAAGAAACCTCCGCAAGAAAAGGCTGCACGTTCTGAAGCTCATTCCCCCCGGCGGTCGTATAACGGACATGCCCTATTGCGGCTTTTCCGGGAAGCTTTGAGAACTTGTAGTCGGAAAAAACGTCGGATACGAGGCCGAGTCCCTTGTGCATGCTGAAGACGGGCGATTTCCCGCCGTCCATCGCAACTACTCCGGCCCCTTCCTGTCCTCTATGCTGCTGCGCATAGAGGCCGAGATATGCGATGTTTGCTGCTTCTTTATGGTTCCATACACCTGTGATTCCGCACTCTTCCTTGAACTTGTCGAACATGGAACGAATATAACAGCCTCGACACTAAAACACACTTTGCCGGAGGATAAGGACGTGTGACGAATTCCCAGGATGATCATTTCCTGTTTTCATCCGTAACACGCCGTTACTATTGCTGATTTACGAATGCATGCGCATGACAACTGATGGCCCGCCAAGGACAATGGAAGGCCTTCGCGAAGGACTGAATATCCTTTGCTGAAAGTTTCTTTTTCGAAGAAGATCGTATCTCCGAATCATCTCAATATTCAAGGGGATACCGGTATTGTCACCCAGAAAGGATTGCGAAATGACGACTGAAGAGAACAACAACTCTGCTGCTGAAAAATTCAAAGCCATCATCGAAGAAGATCGCCAGACGCGGACGAAGAGGCACTGGCGGGGAACGATGCTCGAGTATCTCGAACTCGTGAAGAACGATCCTTCCCTGTGCTGTCTTTCCCACAGGCGCATCTACGAAATGATGATTGCTCCGGGCACAGCGGAGCTTAATCTCGAGGAAAATCCCAAGCTGAAGCGGATATTCAAGGGCGAAAGGGTGCGCACCTTCAACTTCTTCGCCGAAGATTTTTTTGGAATGGAGAAGACCATTCAGCAGATCGTCAGATATTTTCATTCTGCATCTCTGAAAGGCGAAGAAAGCAGGCAGGTACTCTTTCTGGTAGGGCCGGTCGGTTCGGGTAAGAGTTCACTTGTTGAGCTGATCAAGCGCGGACTTGAACAGTCGCCGCCTTTTTACGCAATCGAAGGCGATCCGATGTTCGGCGACCCGCTGCATCTGATCCCGCGGCATCTCCGGCCCCAGTTTTCGAAGATGCTCGGGGTCGAGATCGAAGGCGACCTCAACCCGATCACCCGTTACCGCCTCAAAGAAGAGTTTGGCGGACGATGGGAGGAGGTGCCAATCGCTACATATGAGTACAGTATCCGCGCGAAGAGAGGCGTAGGTGTGGTTCCACCAGTGGATCCGAACAATCAGGATACAAGCGTTCTGATTGGAAGCGAGGATATTTCCAAGCTCGACCTTTACTCAGAAGGCGACCCCCGCGTTCTCGATCTCTCGGGAGCTTTGAACAGGGGCAACCGGGGTCTCGTTGAGTTCATCGAAGTGTTCAAGAACGAGACGGAATATCTGCACGCAATGATTACTGCGACACAGGAAAAGCAGATTCCTGCTCCCGGCCGCCACGGCATGATTTACGTGGACACATGCATCATTGCCCATTCAAACGAAGCTGAATGGAAGAAATTCAAGAGCGACCATACTAACGAAGCTATTCTCGACAGAATAGTAACCGTGAAGGTCCCGTATAATATGCGGCTGTCCGAAGAGGTGAAGATCTACAAAAAGATCATAAAACAGTCGCGCTTTACGGCTGATATCGCGCCTCACACCATAGAAGTCGCGTCGATGTTCGCCATCCTTTCGCGTCTGGAGCCGACCAACAAGTGCGATCTGCTGACCAAGCTCAAGCTCTATAACGGTGAAGAGATCGTTGAAAAAGGCAAAACTAAGAAGATAGACGTTCAGGAGCTCAGGGAAGAAGCGAAGAACGAAGGAATGAACGGCATTTCCACGCGCTTCATAATGAAGGCGCTCGACAACGCTCTTTCCGACAACATCGAAGCCAACGCGATCCACCCGATAAGCGTTCGTGAGGCGCTTGTGAACATGGTAAAGGAAAGCGATTTTCCGGAAGATGTGAGGAAACGTTATCTGGAGTTCCTTCAGGACACGCTTCATAAGGAGTACCTGGAGATTCTGGAGAAAGAAATTACAAAAGCGTTTGTGTACTCGTATCAGGAACAGGCGGAATCGTTGTTCCAGAATTATCTCGACCATGCAGAGGCGTACGTGACGAAAAAGAGAGTCAAAGATCGCGCCACAGCAGAAGAACTCGAGCCCGACGAGGGATTCATGCGCTCGATTGAGGAGCAGATCGGAATTATCGGGACTGCATGTGATGGTTTCCGGCAGGAGGTTATTGCTTATCTCTGGTCAATCAACCGCAGGGGCGACAACATCAGCTATGAAAGCTATGAGCCGCTCAAGGAAGCGATCGAGAAGAAGCTTATGGCGAGCGTGCGGGATGTCTCCCGTATCATCACCAAGGCCAGGACCAGGGACGACGAGCAGAGCAAAAAGTACGACAGAATGGTCGAAGAGCTCATCCGGAATGGATACCCGGCAAGCTGCATCGACACTATTCTGAAGTACGCTGCCAACAACCTCTGGAAGGATTAATCGTCGAAAGGGAGGCCGCGCTTTTAACCTGAGCCGAGCGGGAAAACCGTATGACAACAATATTCCGCCCTTATCAGCCAAGCACGCAGCGGTCTGACAGAAGTGCGCGGGACCGAATGCGTCACAGGCAGAAGGTCAAAAACTCCATCCGCGACAATATAGCGGATATCATTGCTGATGAGTCAATCATCGGACGGAATCAGGACAAGATAATCAAAATTCCCATTCGCTCCATCAAGGAATATCGCTTTGTTTACGGAGACAACGCTCCCGGGGCAGCTCAGGGAAATGGAGAACAGAAACCGGGCGATATCGTCGAGAAAGGCCAGGGTGAACGGGGCCAGGGCCAGGGCGGAGGCGACCAGCCGGGTGTCGATGCAATCGAGACGGAAGTTACGCTCGAAGAGCTCATCGACCTGATGTTCGACGACCTCGACCTTCCCAATCTCGCGAAAAAAGCCTTCCGGCAGATTGTCTCCGAAAACGCGCGCAAGCGGAAAGGCAAGCGGCATGCGGGCATCCGGCCAAGGCTCGACAAGAGAACCACCGCAAAGCAGAGGATAAAGAGGAAACTCGCAGTGCGTGGAAGCCGCGGCTGGGACGAAGAGAAAAAGCGATTCCCCTTCCACAATGACGACATGCGGTATCACCACGTGGTGCCGACCACAAGGGAGGAGTCGAATGCCGTTGTCTTCTGCATTATGGACACTTCAGGTTCCATGGGAACAGTGAAGAAATACCTCGCCAGGAGCTTTTACTTCCTCCTCTATCAGTTCGTCAGGCAGCGCTATAACAACGTCGAAGTGGTTTTCATCGCGCACCACACTGAAGCGAAAGAAGTCACTGAAGAAGAGTTCTTCCACAAGGTAGAATCAGGGGGAACATACATTTCGTCGGGCTACCGGAAGGCGCTCGAGATTATCGAGGACAGATATCACCCGTCACTCTGGAACATTTACGCGTTCCACTGCTCCGACGGCGACAACTTTTATTCCGACAATGAAAAAGCTGTCGATGCCGCGCGCGAACTGTGCGGTATGTGCAATCTCTTCGGATACGGGGAAATCAAGCCGTCAGGAAGCGCCTACTACAGCGGGAGCATGCTCGAGGTATTCTCGCAGATTCAGGTGGAAAATTTTCAGATGGTCGTGATCGAGAAGAAAGAAGATTTGTGGCCGGCTTTCAAGACGTTCATGAACAAAGACAGACGGCCTGAGGTTGATGCGGCCCGGACAGGGCAGCAGGAAGCCGCTTCATAGGGATCGGACGCATATGGTTGTCGCACTTGAAGAACTGCAGGGGTGGGACGAGAAGATACGGGTCTTCATCGAGCGCTACGGGCTTAAATGCTACACCCAGGAGTTCGAGATCTGCGATCACAACGAGATGATAGGCTACATGGCCTATTCAGGCATGCCCTCGCACTACTCACACTGGTCTTATGGAAAGGGTTTTGAGCGGCAGAAGACAATGTATGAGTACGGCGTCTCAGGGCTGCCGTATGAAATGGTCATAAATTCCGACCCGTGTGTAGGCTACCTGATGCGGGACAACTCGCTTCTGCTTCAGATTCTCACAATCGCTCACGTTTACGCGCACAATGATTTCTTCGCGAACAACTTCACGTTTACGTCAGGTATCGACGCGAAGTACACGCTGGAGATGTTCAAAAACCATGCGACCCGTATTGCCTCGTACATCAACGATCCGTCAATCGGTCTCCTTGAAGTCGAAGCCGCGCATGACCATGCTCATACGATTTCGCTGCAGCTGAACAAGAATCTGGCCATCAGGAAACAGAGCCAGGAAGAGCTGAAGATACGCAAATGGGAGAATGCCCAGGATCCGGAAGATCCATACGAGCATATCCACCCCAAACGCGAATATGTCGCCCCGGATCTGAAGAAAGTGCCTCTCGAACCAGATGAGGATCTGCTGGGTTTCATCGCCGACTATAATCCGTTCCTTCCCGAATGGAAAAAGGACATCCTGAGAATCGTCGAGAAACAGGCGAGGTACTTCATCCCTCAGATGGAAACAAAAATTATGAATGAGGGCTGGGCGAGCTACTGGCATCACAAAATAATGAATGCAATAGGGCTGCCCCAGGATCTCCATATGGAATTTCTTGTCAGGCACAACCAGGTCCTGAGACCTCATCCGGGCGGGCTGAACCCTTATCATCTTGGGTTCTGCATCTGGAATGACATCGAGAAGAGATGGAACGAAGGCAGGACAGGCCGGGAATTCAGGGATGACAAGCCGAAGGTCGATATATCGACTATGGATGAAAACGAGACGCCCGGCAGGAAGAAGATCTTCGAAGTCCGGTCAAGCGATCGCGACACTTCGTTCATCCGGAGATTCCTGACTATTGAACTGATGCAGGATCTGGAGCTTTTCCAGCATGAAAAACGCGGCAAGGACCGCGTGATAACAAAAGTGGCAGATGAAGAGAGCTGGCAGGAAATCAAGGAAACTCTGATCAAAAACATCGGAACCGGATCGATTCCCGTCATCAAGGTCGAAGATGGCGATTTTGGCACCAACAGAACGCTTTATCTCAAGCATTATCATGACGGCCGGGATCTGCAGCTCGAGTACGCGGAACAGACACTGAAGCATGTCCATGCTCTCTGGGAGCGGGAAGCAGTGCTCGAGACGGTGCTGAACGGCAAGGCGTCACTTCTCAAGCTTCATGACGGTGCGTTGAAGATCGACAGGCTTTGAAGAGACTCGGAGTGGTCCGGGGCACCATGATAACCAGGCCCCGGGAGGACTGCTGCCAGGCGACAAATAGTGAAATAGTGAAATAGTGAAAGAAACAGCGATGGCAACAGCACAAAGAATGGAAGAAAGGATAGACCCCGGTACCGCCGCCCCCCGGGCAGCATCAACTCATCGTTGTTAACCGCTCAGGTTTTGTATCCAAGCGGCTCATACAGCTTCGGCAATGCAGGAGGAAATAACCCGGGCGGATAAGACACAGAGTAATCTCCTGTGTGCCAGCGAATATAGACCTCCCTCGCCTCGCGGATTAGGATCTTCAGGGATTTGACGAACCGAATCCGTTCTGAGCGCTTGTCTGACAGGCACAGTGTCCGCTTCCCCGTACGCTGCGGCTGATAATCGAGCGTGAGAACCTGACTGCAAAGCGCACGGGCTCCTAAGACTCTCTTCTTTTCAATGGAACGCTTTCTGCGGGCACGTTCTTCAAGTTTTCGGACCCGTTTAATAAGCAATTCGTTCCATTTTGCCTTCTCTGAAGCATCTATGATGCCGAACGCTTCCAGCCATGCATCGGGTTCAATTGTAAATTCAATGGCCGTCCTGCTTTCACGCATAATTCGTGATGCCTCTCGAGAATAGCCGGCAGAAGTGTGCATGTCAGGCGTCAGTCTGTGGTAGGGGGGTCGGGAAATGAATTTCCAGGATCTGGAATGAACACCTTTACGAAACATTTTCCATGTAGAAAAACCTGGATACTCGTCGATTGAATCTTCAAGGCCGTCTTTGGCGGGATTTGAATACAGATATGCTATAGCCATGAGGGCGCGTCGAGGTGAGAGGATAACTGGACTGTCATAACCTTCACACCACACTGTCCTTTTCGACCAACCTAACAAAGCATTAAACCGATGAGCAGTTTCCGCCTTGAAATGGCCCACAAAACGGGCTGTGTCATCAGGACTAATGACAACAAGGACCATGTGGATATGCGTTCCCTCCACCTCAACATGGCAGACCTTAACCGGAAAAAGAGCACACGCTCTTGCCAGTGCGCTTTTTATAATCATCTCGGAGAGAGGATTCGGTGTAAGGAGCAGGCCCTTTTCGAGGCTGACTGTCACGAAGATAACACTTCCATGGGGCATATATTTGCGAGGACGAGGCATGACTCTGCTCCGTTTTTTTTATTCATTTATTGATAGTATCGTGGAAATTTCTAAAATGTTTCCTATTGAACACGTGCCCCGCACCATGATGCTCCATGATGCCCCAGAGGTGCCCCAGAGGTGCCCCGCACCATGATCACCAAAAAAAAGGGCAGATGGCGATTACGCAGCCTCCTCCAGCCATGCATTTGCGCATGAGCGGATTATGGCCCTCTGAATCATCGGAATCGCAATGAGCTGCTCTTCGAGAGGATTTTCAAGTTCGACAGCACAGAGCTGCGCAAATGAAGTCGGCTGAAGGCTGCTTATATACTTGAAGGTCGAGTTCTCATCAAGGTTATGAGTTGAGAACAGGGGCAGGCCGTCACAGAAACCATGCGGTTCATCTGTCACCGCACTTATGTGATTCGCGCCAACGCGCGCATATTTCGTAAGCGCAAGGAGATGATAATAATGCGCGATCGATGTACGGCGTGATTCTTCAAGATGGGAAAGATCGAAACAGATTCCTCCAAAACCCTTCAGATCTTCCACCGAAAGTGGCTGAACCCGTGAAGTATTTTCTATAAAAATGCGGCTGCGGATTTCCGGACTGAGCGGATGCTGAATCGGGTATTCATGCACGGGGTGAAGATTGAATTTCTCTGTGCCAAACGCACTGGTCAGATGCCAGTATTCTTCTTCCTTCATATCGGATACAGCATGAACAAAAGGAATACGAAAAGGATGCTTTCTGCTGATCTCTTCCAACCGTTGATAGCATTCAGTCCGCTCCTCCTTTTCAAGCCCTGTCAGGAAAAGCCCTGCTTTGGTGATTTGAAGGGGAACAATCTCCTCTATCTTCTCTCTCCAGGTATGTCCATTTGTTCCAAGGGTAGTAATTGAGGGGATGATTTTTCGGTTCAGCATAAGTCAAACAGCAACCATTAACTTTTAGACGGATCACCGGCCAGAGGCGAAATGGTTCAGGGAAAAAGAAGGACCGCCAGCCAGATAGGGAGGGATGGGGAGGTGCGGGGCTCCGTTCCGTTGGGCAGGGGCGGGGGGCTCCTTTTTCCTTTTCCTTTCCTTTGGGCAGGTGGGGGGGCTCCTTCCTTGAGGTGCGGGGCTCCTCTGGGCAGGGGTGGGGGGCGGGGGGCTCCTTCAGCGGCCTCAGGCGGAGCCGGGCGGAGTGGCAGTGGCCCGGCGGGGACACAGCGCGGACACGGTGCGGGGGACCCTTGCGGGGGACCCTTGCCCTCAAAAAGCTTTTACATGGCCATTTGGCCCGGGGTAGTCTCTTGTTCAAGTATGACCGAACAGACTGATGCCCCCGAACTGGAAGAAATTCTCCTTTCTCTGCTGGGAATCCCGTCACTCAGCGGAAAGGAAGGGGAGATTTGCAGCTTTATCGAGAACCTCCTGAGAAAGAGGTTCCAGTCCGGCTCGGGCATAAACTTGAGAAGATCCGGCAATTCTCTGCTGGTATGGGGCACACCCGATGCAGATAGAGAGACTCTGGTTCTGGCCGGCCACCTTGACACCGTGCCGGGCGACATGAGTCCTGGATCACGAAAACGCGATGGCGACAGGATATTCGGACTTGGAGCTTCCGACATGAAGGGCGGAGATGCCGTCATGCTGTCGCTGTGCTCTCCCGATATTTTTACTGCATCCCGCTTCAATCTCATCTTCTGCTGGTACGCGGGGGAAGAAGCCGAGCGGTCGGGTAATGAACTGGTGCAGCTTCTCCCGATAATCCGCGATATCAGCCATGCAGGGCTTGCGATAATTCTCGAACCGACAGAAAACAACCTGCACCTCGGAAGTCTCGGCTATGCGAACGCAACAGTCACATTCAGGGGTAAAAGAGCCCACAGTGCAAGGCCGTGGGACGGCGACAATGCCGTTTACATGGCCATTCCCCTGCTTCAGAAGTTACGAAACTACCATGCCCCGGTCAGCACGATCGAAGGACTTGAGTACAGACAGGTAGTGACTGCAACGATGGCGGCTGCAGGAATAGAAAAAAACGTCGTCCCGGACACATTCGAACTCAACATAAATTACCGCTTCGGACCGGAGCGCGACGCCGAAAATGCACGCGAATGGTTCGCGGATTTTGTCGGGCCTGACGTCGAATTCGAATTCACCGAACTCATTCCGGCGGGTCCGCTGCCCCGTAAGGAGAACAAAGTCTTTCAGGATTTCAGGAAGCGTTACTCGCTCCCCGAGGAGATTAAGCAGGCATATACGGACGTTACGCTGTTCGGAGAGCAGGACATTGACGCGATAAATTTCGGTCCAGGCTTGAGCAGTCAGGCTCATCAGCAGAATGAATTCGTGCCGGTCGCGAACCTGCATTTCTGTTATCACACGCTCAGGGGATTTATTGTTGCCGCGAGCTGAGTGCGGGACTCAGGAAATCAACTGTATATAAAAACGTCCTCCCTCACATTTAAAAAATCCTCGAGTCCGTCGCGTTCCAGCTTTTCGAGCGCTCCGATACTTCCTTTTTTCTCAACCCACAGGCGCGGACGATCGGAACCGTTCAGAATGTCAATGGGCAGCTTCTCATATTCATATTCGTACGGAGGCTGCCGCCAGAAATTTTCGGACCCTGTTTCATGAAAAAGCTCTCTCAGCACCACCTGGAAAAATTTCCATGACCGGAACTCCCTCCGGTCGGTCACATGAACCTGGTAGCCGCCGCATGAGACTCCCTGATGCTTGTCGAAGGTCGGCACAAACCATAACGGTCTCAGAACAAATCCCGAAAGCCCCGCTTTCCTGAGCGACCCTTCGAGTCTTTTCTGAAACAGAAAGGGATCAAGCTTCGGGCGCCCGAAGATTTCAAAAGGATGCGTCGTTCCCCTCCCTTCCGAAACATAAGTTCCTTCGAAAAGAACGCCCCCTACATACGGAATGCAGGTCTCACATGTCGGCATGTTCGGCGACGGGAGGACCCAGGGGCGCCCGGTCTCGTCGAAGAAGAATTTCCGCTTCCAGTTTTTCATCGGGATAACGCGCACACGCGCATCAGGCGCGGCGAAAAGCGCGGCATACCGGGCAATCTCGCCGATAGTCAGACCATGCCGCATGGGAAATGGATACCTGCCCACAAAGGAAGTAAAGCTTTCATCAAGTACATTCCCCTCGACAACCAACCCTCCAAGGGGATTCGGGCGGTCTAGAACAACAACTTCGATGTCTGTTCCGGCGCATGCTTCGACGGCAAGCGACACGGTCCAGATATAGGTGAAAATGCGGGTGCCGACGTCCTGAAGATCGACAATAAGCGTGTCAATGCCCCGAAGCGAGTCCCGCGTCGGCGAACGTCTCTCGGAGTAAAGGCTCACGACGGGCAGCTTGAAAAAAGGCTGAAAGCTGTCGGCGGTTTCTATCATGTTCGCCTGCACGTCTGCAAAGAGACCATGCTGAGGGCTGAAAAGTCTTTTGAGCCTTGAACCGAAAACTTTCCTGAGAGGAGACACACCGAGCGTGAGATCGCCCGTAACCGACGCCGCATGGCACAGATACGCAATATTTCCCTTAAGGGACTTCTGAACGGCAGTCGATGCAAGCAGTACGTCAAGTCCAGTCTGAGTTCTCATGTTTCCGCTACCAGTTACACACGGCTTGTGCGAAGATTTGAATCTACGATGAAAGAAAGCACAATACTTCATGCTGAAAAACTTCTGCGCGGCCGGACGGGCTTCAGTGCGGCGTCAGTCGCGGAAGCTGCCCCTCTTGCCGGCGATGCATCGCTCCGCTCCTATACCCGCCTCAAGCTTGAAAATGCTCCAGTACCGAGCGTCGTTCTGATGGCATTGAAGGGGGGAGCCGGGCCTGGCTTAACTCCAAGAAATATTGGGGAAAGTGCTGGCACCCCTTTAGTTTCATTAAATAAAGAAAACTTA
>CAYQVO010000015.1:13957-20116 GCA_964421085.1 uncultured Bdellovibrionales bacterium
GTGGGAGGAGGTCCAAAGGGTCTTACACAGAATGACACCTTTGTAGAACTTGCGGAATTCCTTCGAAAACACGGAATTGAGGCTCCCCGCATACTTGCAGACGCAAGGGAGAGCAGCTTTCTCATCGTAGAGGACGTCGGCGATCTGTGCCTTGCCGATGCTTCCGGCGGTTTTCCCGATAAAATCACCGATTTTTACAGGGAGGCAATAGACATAATTTTGAAGCTTCAATCGATCCCGCACGCGGAATCGTGTGTCGCTTTTCAGCGTTCGCCTTCGCTCGATCAGCTCAAAAACCAGGCGTTCGAATTTGTCGATCACTACTCTCTTCCGCGAGGTCTCAGCGACGCGGATCGCGCCGCACTTTCATCATTCATCAACCGAATATGCGGCATCGTCGACAGTCATCCGAAAGTTCTTGCTCATTATGACTACACCGCCTGGAATCTGTTCGTCGATCAGTCAGGCTCAATCCGTCCGCTTGATTTTCAGGACGCGTGCCTGGACTCGCCGGCGCGCGACATAGTCGCCCTTATCGACGATCGCGACTCAGACTTGCTTCTCGGCCCGGAACGCCATGCTGAACTGCTCGACTATTTCTGTTCTCTATTTCCTGACGGGAAGAAAGCGCGCCAGTGGTACTCCGAATACAGAATTCACTGGCACCTCAGGGTGGCCGGCCGCTTTGCGCTCCTGTCCGAGAAGCGGGGTCTGCAAAGATACGCAGCGTGGATACCAGGGTCCGTTCGAAGGCTGATTTCAGCGCTCGAGACAGTGGGCAGGAGTATCCCGGAAGCGCGGGATGTAATGGGGATAGTGATTTCCATCAGCGGAAATTGAGGGAGGAGGTTTTTCTCCTTACTCATTCAAACCAGAGGAACAACCCGGGACTTTCCAATCACCTTGTCCCGCGTCAAAAGCGGTACCTGATGGACCAGGCTTGTGGCGGCGATCAGCTCATCTGCGGGATCGCTTCTAAAGTCGAGTTTTTTCAACGCCCTGCAGATGTCAATCGAGATGGGCCAGGTATAAACCCGGGACATCACCTGGATGAGTTCCTTGTCGTCGAGATCGACTTCCACACTCTTCATGTTCGCGAGAGCTGCAAGTTCCCAGAGAACAATTCCGGAAATGCTCCACTCGTGCTGCGATAAAAGTGCCTTCTCTTTATTTGTCAGTTCACCGTTTAACGCATAAATTGGAATATGGGTATCAAGATTGAGCATTCCACTTCGTTCCTGTCGAGAGAATATCTCCCTTGATCTTTATCTTCCCTTTGAGCTTTCCAATGAGATCAGCCGACCGCTGGTCTATGCTGATGAGTTTTGCAACGGGCTTTCCATGCTTGGTAATTACAAGACCTTCCGCGTCAAGCCTGTCCAGTTTATGGAACGGTTCCGTATATTGCTCAATCGAAAGAAATTCAAAAAATGTCGCGGACGCGGTCCTGAAAAATACCCGGTCACTCCCCCGGACGCACAACCACAAGATTCTTATCCCCGTACGCCGCATCTATCCGCCCGACAGACGGCCAGAACTTGCCGGCTCTAAGACCCGGTACCGGATAGGCCGCCTCTTCTCTTGTATACGGCCTCTCCCACCTCGCGGAAAGCAGCGCTTCAAGAGTATGCGGAGCACTTTTCAGGGGATTATTTTCCGGATGATACTTGCCCGTCTCAATCTTACGCGCTTCTTCGCGTATCTGAATGAGCGCTTCACAGAACCTGTCGAGTTCCTTTTTGCTCTCGCTCTCCGTCGGTTCGACCATCATTGTTCCCGGCACCGGCCATGAAACAGTTGGAGCATGAATGCTGAAGTCCACAAGCCGTTTTGCAACGTCGTCAACATCCACGTTTGCGCTCTGCTTCACATTATGAAGATCGATTATGCACTCATGCGCGACAAGCCCGCTTTCTCCCCTGTAAAGAACCGGGAACGTTTTCTCGAGCTTCTTTGCCATGTAGTTGGCATTAAGAATTGCAGTCTGCGTTGCGCGCTTAAGGCCGTGCGATCCCATGAGCGCTATGTAAGCCCATGAGATTGGCAGAATACTTGCGCTTCCCCAGGGACCCGATGAAACCGGTCCTTCCCCTTTCTCCCGCACTTTCACGACAGGATGCGCCGGGAGGAATGGTGCAAGATGAGCGGCCGCTGCAATCGGCCCCATTCCGGGTCCGCCCCCGCCGTGCGGGATTGCGAAAGTCTTGTGAAGGTTTATGTGGCACACGTCCGCCCCGAGTTCTGCAGGCTTTACAAGCCCGACAAGAGCATTCATGTTCGCGCCGTCGAGATAAACCTGACCTCCTGCCGCATGAACTGTCGAAGCCGCTTCCTTAACCCTCGCTTCAAACACCCCATGGGTGGAGGGATAGGTGATCATGATTGCCGCAAGCCGGTTCGAATACTCCCTTGCCTTCGACTTGAGATCGTCGATATCGATATTCCCCACCTTGTCGCATTCAACCGCCACAACCTGAAATCCGGCCATGGCCGAGCTTGCAGGATTCGTCCCGTGGGCGGACTTCGGAATGAGACAGACATCCCTTTCGCTTTCACCCCGGTCGGCAAGATAAGCACGTATCGTCATAAGACCTGCGTACTCGCCTTGAGCGCCGGAATTCGGCTGCATCGACACGGAAGTAAAGCCTGTGATATCGCAGAGAGCCTCCTCGAGATCCGCGAATAACTCCTGATATCCTTTTGCCTGCTCAAGAGGGGCAAAGGGATGAAGCGCGCTGAATCCGGGCCAGGTTATCGCGAACATCTCGACAGCGGCATTGAGCTTCATCGTACATGAACCGAGAGGAATCATCGAAGAGCACAGCGAAAGATCCCTTCCTTCGAGCCGCTTTATGTAGCGAAGCATCTCCGTTTCCGAATGATATGAGTTGAACACATCATGCGTCAGGTACCTGCTCTTTCTTTCGCATTCCGCCGGAATGCCCGGGGCGCTCATCTTGAGAAGAACTTCCGCCGGCGTCGCATTAATCCCCCTGCCCCGGAAGATATCGAGAAGCTTCTTTACATCCGCATCCGTCTTCGCCTCGTCCCATGAGACGGCAATGTTCCGGGCATCTATTGGACAGAGGTTCACCCCCGCATCTTCAGCGCGTTTGAGGACCGCATTGCGGGTGCTCTTTTCCATTTCAACCCGCACCGTATCGAAGAAACTGTCCGAAACAACTTTGAAACCGTCAGCCTTGAGACCTTCCGCAAACGCGCGCGCAAGTCCGTTCACTTTTTCCGCTATTCTCCTGAGCCCCTTCGGCCCGTGATAGACGGCGTACATGGATGCCATGATCGCAAGCAGAACCTGGGAGGTGCAGATATTGCTGGTCGCTTTCTCGCGGCGGATATGCTGTTCGCGGGTCTGGAGAGCAAGTCTGAGAGCAGGTTTGTCCGCCGAGTCTTTCGAGATACCGACAAGCCGCCCCGGCATGCTGCGCTTGTATTCATCCTTGACTGCAAAATACGCGGCGTGCGGTCCGCCGTATCCCATCGGCACTCCGAATCGCTGCGTGCTTCCCACCGCCACATCGGCGCCCATCTCGCCCGGCGCCTTCAGCACACAGAGCGCAAGAATGTCCGCCGCAACCACTGCAAGAGCATTGCCGGCGTGAAGACCCTCTATGCACTTCGTGTAATCGACAATCTTTCCCGAAAATCCCGGATACTGAAGGAGCGCGCCGAACACATCGCTCCCCTGCTTCAGCATCTCATCGGCGCTGCATATCACTACGTTTATGCCGAAGGGCTTCGCCCTGGTCCTGATAAGCTCGACTGTCTGGGGATAGCAGTCGTCGGATACGAGAAAAGTCGAGCGCTTCGTCCCCGATTTCAATCCCACATTGTAAGCCAGAAGCATCGCTTCCGCCGCCGCAGTGCCTTCGTCAAGAAGCGAGGCGTTTGCCACGGGAAGCGCCGTGAGATCGGCAATCATTGTCTGGAAATTCAAAAGGGCTTCGAGTCTTCCCTGCGAAATTTCAGGCTGATAGGGAGTGTACTGGGTGTACCACCCCGGGTTTTCGAGAATATTCCGCTGAATCACAGGAGGAGTGAAAGTGTCGAAGTATCCCATGCCCGTGAACGACTGAAACACCGCGTTTTTGCCTGCAATTTCCCTCAGACGCTCGAGCACCTCTCTTTCGCTGAGTCCTTCGGAGAACTTTGTGAGTGAGAACTTTCCGGTCATTCCGATGCCCGGCGGCACAACCGCTGCTGTGAACTCGTCAAGGGAGCTGAATCCCAGAGTTTTGAGCATCGCTGTTACATCGTCCTCACTGGGTCCAGTATGCCTGCATACGAATGAAGGTTCGCGAAGAGCGCTTTCTGATTCCATTTTTCCCCGAAATAATAGCGACCCGGTCTACCCGAGATACTTCGTGTACTCGTCAGCCGACATCAGCGAAGCGGCATCGCCTGCTTCGATGTTTTCCAGCTTTACGATCCACCCTGCCTCGTAAGGATCTTTGTTGATCAAAGAGGGATCATCTTTGAGGTTCGCGTTGACCTCTTTCACGACTCCTGTCACCGGCGCGTACACATCCGATGCGGCCTTTGTCGACTCGAGTACGCAGATGGTCTGTCCCTGCGTGTACTTCTTTCCGACCTCCGGAAGGTCCGCGAAGACAATCTCACCGAGTTCCGACTGAGCGAACTCGGTGATGCCTATGGTTGCATTCGTGCCCTGAACCTGGGCCCATTCATGCTCTTTCGTGTATCTGCAGTTTGCCGGATTAGCCATTGAACACCTCCTTAACAATTTCCGAAAAAAATTACTTTCCAGACGGCGCAGGAGCGCTCGTTTTATAGAGCGGCTTCGGCGCCACACGGCATTCGATCTTTCTCCCGCGGACGTCCGCAAAGAACCTCGATCCTTTCCCTCCAAGTTCTCTTGAAACAAGCGCCATTCCGACCGCCTTGTTCAAAGTCGGCGTCCTGGTACCGCTTGTGGCAAAACCTTTCTCCATTCCATCTTCCCCGATAATCGGCGTATGTTCGCGGACTATCCCGGCGCCGACTGCTTCAAACGCGACCAGCACCCGGGGCGACCCTTCCGCTTTTTGTTTCGCAAGAATATCGCGGCCCGTGAACTCTCCCTTCTCAGGTTTAACAATCCAGCCAAGTCCTGATTCAATCGCTGAAATGTCGTCCCCGAGTTCGTGTCCATGAAGAGGGTAACACGCCTCCAGTCTGAGCGTATCTCTGGCGCCAAGTCCGCACGGAATAAGACCGAAAGGTTTCCCCGCATCGAGCAGCATATCCCAGACTTCTCCCGTCTTTTCAGCCGGGATGAACATCTCGAACCCATCTTCGCCGGTGTACCCCGTGCGGGCGATCATCACCGGGATTCCTTTGAGCGAAGTCTCTTCAAAGGTGAAATACGCAAGCGACTTCGAAATGGCGCCGCCAAGCGCCAGATCCATGATGTCTCCGGCGCGCGGACCCTGAACAGCCACCTGCCCGTACAAGCCGCTTTCATTGATAATCTCGGCGTCAAAGGTGTTGTGTTCTCTGAACCAGTTGAAATCCTTTTCCGTGTTGGACGCGTTCACACACACGAAAAAATCTTCGTCGCCCCGCTTATAGACGATAATATCATCGACCACACCGCCTGAGGGATTGATGATGGCGTTGTACTGTGCGTGCCCTTTCTGGACCAGCGCAAGGTTATTGCACGTCATGCGCTGCAACGCAGCTTCGGCCCCCCTGCCGCGGACTATGATCTCGCCCATATGGCAGACATCAAAAAGCCCTGCTTTCTCGCGGACAGCTTTGTGCTCTTCGATAATGCCGGAATACTGGACAGCCATTTCCCAGCCGGCAAACGGAACCATCCTGCCGCCAAGGTCAATGTGTTTCTGATAGAGAGGGGTACGCCTCAAGGTCTCGGTCATGTTTCGCACCTCCGAATGTCGATAATACTTGCAAATGCCGGATCAAACTTCAATGGGAATGGGACAGGCGTTTTTATTTTCCGGTCTTCTCCCGGTAAATCGAGAACGTATTCTCCAGAAGCATTGCTATGGTCATGGGACCGACACCGCCGGGAACGGGCGTAATTGCTGATGCACGAGGCGCCGCTTCGTCGAATGCGACATCTCCCACCAGTTTCCCTTCGGCATTCCGGTTGATTCCGACGTCGATTACCACAGCTCC
>CAYQVO010000015.1:20161-74581 GCA_964421085.1 uncultured Bdellovibrionales bacterium
GACAACATCGCATGTCGCGCAAAGACCGCCGAGATCAGCAGTCTTTGAATGGGCCATAATCACCGTGGCGTTCCGCTGGAGAAGCAGAGTACCCATCGGCTTGCCCACAAGTATCGATCTGCCGATTACAATTGCCCGCTTTCCCGCGAGACTTGCTTCGGGCGAAAGCCGGACTTCGCTTCCTGCATCAGGATCAAAAGCCAGATCAACAAGCTTCATCACACCTGCAGGCGTACACGGCTTAACCACTGCATCTCCGCGTACAAGCAGCCCCTGATTAAGCGGATGAAGTCCATCCGCGTCTTTTTTCGGGTCGATAAGATCAAGGCAGGGATTTGCCGAAAGATGCTTCGGCAGCGGAAGCTGAAGGAGAATTCCGTCGACTCGGGAATCTTGATTGAAATTCTCAATCGCTTCATGCACATCGCCTTCCGATGCGTTTTCGGGCAGGTGAAGGTCAAATGTCTCGAATCCCGCCTTTCTTGCGGCATTACCCTTGTTGGAAACGTATGTTTTCGACGCTGGATTATCCCCGACGAGAATCACGCCGAGACCAGGACGTCTTCCTGCTTTCTTTTCCGATTCCCTGACCCGTCGAAAAAGATCCTCAACGACACATTGTGATAATGACTTTCCGTCCAGAATTCGGGCGTCCATCTTCTTCACCCTTCCCAGTTGACCGATTTATCAGAATAAATCTGCCTTTCAGACAGAGGAAGATCAAGGCCTCCGGGCTCTTTCTTAAGAATCGTTACGGAATTATTCTGTAGCGGTTCAGATACGGTCTGCCTTCAGAGGAGATGCATATGATTATTGGAGTCCCAAGGGAGAGAAAACCACAGGAAAGGAGAGTTGCACTTACTCCTGATGGAGTCAGCGAGGCTGTGAAACAGGGGCATAGAGTCCTTATTGAAGACAGGGCGGGGGCCGGCTCGTTTTTCGAGAATTACGAATTCATGCAGGCCGGCGCGGAAATCGTACCAACGCTGGACGAGGTATATATGTCCGAAATGGTTGTGAAGGTCAAAGAACCTCATCCGGACGAGTATGCCCGCCTGCATCAAGGTCTCATTCTTTTCGACTACCTCCACCTTGCGAGCATGCCCGATGTCACAAAAGCAATGATTGACGGGAATGTTACGGGAATTGCTTACGAACTTGTGCAGCTTCCTGATGGACGGCTTCCTCTCCTTCAACCAATGAGCGAAGTTGCAGGAAAGCTTTCGGTGCATGTTGGTTCGTACCACCTCCTCGCACAGAACGGGGGGCGGGGCGAGCTTCTCGGCGGAACGGTGGGAACCCCGCCGGGTAAAGTGGTGGTGGTGGGGGCCGGCGTTGCAGGAACGGGAGCGGCTGAGATGGCACTTGGCATTGGCGCTGAAGTTGTTGTGCTCGATGTAAGCTATGAAAAGCTGGAACGCATAAAGTACCGCTTTCAGGGAAATGTCGGCGCCCTTTACTCAACAGAAGCGAGCCTCACACGGGAACTCTCATCAGCAAGTCTTGCAATCGGCGCCGTTCTTGTTCCAGGCGCGAGGACACCGAAGGTGATAACCCGCAAAATGGTGGAGGGTATGCCGAAGGGTTCTGTACTGGTTGATATCAGCATCGATCAGGGTGGATGCGCGGAAACAAGCCGGCCGACATCCCTGGACAATCCGGTTTACGATGTTGATGGCGTCATTCATTACTGCGTAACCAACATACCCGCGCAGACACCCCGCACTTCAACCCTTGCGCTTACGGCCGCCACTTTGCCGTATGTCCTCCGGCTTGCCGACAAGGGGCTCGACGCCTTGAACGAGTGGCCCGAGCTCCGGAGGGCGCTTAATACACACAACGGGATGCTGACCAATGAACCCGTCAGCAAGGCTCTGGGTATGAGTTTTACGCCGATTGATGAGGCGCTGGGATAACCGAGAGGGCAACGGCGACCCTTCTGAGCCCCTGGGGCCGCACCGTGATCCGGATTGCCGCGGGCTTCATGCATTGGCGCCATGCAGATTTGATGCAGGGGGAGCGGCCTCGCAGTGCAGGCGACCTGGAAGCGACGAACGAAGAGCCTCTCGAAAATTTCTATCGCCGCAGTTCCCGCAATGATCCCGGGCGAGATGAGGACGATGCCGAAGAAAAAGAGCTGAGGGGGAAAGCCGCAATCAACTCCTTTCTGAAGATAAGACCCCACGCAAGCGCGTTGGCGAGAAACAGATATGCCGGAAAGAGAAGAGTCGAGTAGCCGGGCGCCTCCTCCACAAAAAGCGCAATAAGCGCCGCAAGTGTTCCCATCGCATAAAAGAGGGGCGTTTCGCTTTTTGGCTCATTCCAGGTCTTCGCAAGGGTCGGGGAAAAAGCAATCAAATCCGCCGCTACGCTCAAGTGAAGCGCAAGAAGCGGGCTTTTCGCCAGCCGCCATGCCGCAAGATCAACAAACAGAAGAATATAACATGCGATATCGAGCCTCGTCATACCTCCTCTGCCGTTACGCAGAGAAAGAACGAGAAGCATCAGAGAGATGACAACTTCACCGAGCGTCAGGGCAAGGCTCCACCCGCACCCGAGTTCGCGCTGCTGGAGCAGCGTGATTACTAGAAGAAGCGCGAACATACACCGGGTGGATCGCGACGGGCTGACTCTGCCTTTTGCGACGTCCATTAAATACGGGATCGCTCCGCCGATTACCAGAAGTCCCGAAATAACAGAAAAAAAGACCCGCACAGGATTTATTAAAGCATCTTAAAGACCTCCATGTACAAATGTTGTCTGTAGACACAGACATCTAACTCAAGCCAGAATAAGGGCTGACATGGCTTCAGTCACATCGGCGCATCTTGAACGATTCCTCGAAGAACTTGGCTGTTCGAAAGAGCAGATTGAAGCCTATTTATGCCTTATTTCAAGCGGCGAACAGACAGTCTTAAGCCTCAGCCGGAAGCTTAAGACCGGGCGAACGAAGCTCTATCCCCTGCTCATCACCCTCGCGGAAAAGCAGCTTATTGTCATAAAAGAAAGACATTACGGCACAAGCTATGAAGCGCTCCCCCCCTCCAGCCTCGAGTACCTTGTCGGGGAAGCTGAGCGAAGAGCATCCCTGCTTCGAAGTTCCCTGCCTGCAGCCGAGCATATGCTTTCGCAGCTCTCAAAAGGCGCTGCACCACTTCAGACAAGGGTGAAAGAATACCGGGGCATTGAAGGCCTGAAGCAGGTGAACTGGAACCTTACAAAAGCAAAGGAAAAATATCTGGTCTTTGAACAGGAGAATCTCGAGAGGCATCCGAATATGAGCTTCGCTTTCGTCGAAAACCTTCGCAGCCAGTGGGCCGAAAATAGAATTACCAGTTATGATCTCACCAATAATCCCCGCCGGGAATGCAGGACAAAGTGCGTGAAATATAAGAAGCACTTTTCGAAGGCTGCTTACATCTCCCCTGACATCTTCAAAATCAGTTTTGAAAGCTACATATACAATTCCTGCGTGACTCTCGTGAAATACGAAGAGAAAGATATCGTGGCGCTGGAAATCTACAGTGAGGCCTTTGCACGACAGCAGGAGCAGCTCTTCTGGCTGGTGTGGAAGATGGCGAAGCCGTTGATTTGATGATCATAGCGACCCCTTCCCGCCCCATCGCTTCCTGCGCCGGGATATAGTACCCTTTTCCGATGGCCACATACGAATTCAAACCGGAACGCCGGGCCCGCGCCGGGCCCGCCCCTCCTGAGGAAGGCCTGGGAAATTTTTTTCTTCATCAGAACGCCCTGTGGTTCATAAAAATCCGCTCCCTTGTTGTGTGCGTTTTTATCTTTGGCGGCGCTGCCACCTGGGCTGCGCCGGCTTTTTTGAGCTCATATGGATTTCTGCCGCACCTTACGTGGCCCCTTGTCCTCGGCGCACTGCTTGGCATTTTCAATGTCGTATTCGCCCTCATCGCGCGGGAACTTTCCGAACATTCATCTGAACGGCTGCTCACCGCGAATATGTGGCTTCAAATCGGCGTCGATCTTGTTTTCGTGACGATTCTTGTTCATCTCGCGGGAAGCGTCGATTCCTTTATTCCCTTCACCTATCTTTTCCATATTGTGCTTGCCTGCATCTTTTTCTCGAGACGGGGAAGTTTCCTTGTGCTGCTCATTGCTTTCATTTTCTATTTCGGCTGCGTGCTTGCTGAAAATTCAGGTCTCCTTCCCTTCGGCGGGATCCGGATAGTTCAGCCGCACGCCGCCGCAGAGCCTGCTTTCCGTATCTCCGCCGCGCTTTCCGCCGGGATGATGTGGCTTATAACCTGGTACCTTGTGACTCATCTTGCCTCCGCTGTAAGGGAGAGGGACCGGAAACTTGCCCTCCTTAATGAACAGCTTCAGGAGGCGAACCGAAGAAAAAATCAATGGATGCTCCAGACAGCCCATGACTTGAAGGCGCCTCTTTCCGGAATGGAAACCAACATTGCTCATCTCCGGTACACCCGGTGGAACGAGCTTCCACAGTCCGGAAAGGAACTTCTCGAGAAGATAGAGAACAGGGCAAACATCCTCCGTCGGCGCATAGGAGAGATCCTTTTTCTCGGAGGCCTCCGCTCCGAAACCCTACCGGCCGAAACCCCTGCGGAATTCTCGACCGAAGACGTCAAAAAAGACGCGCTGGGCGATATTATTGAACGAGCCGCAAAGCGGAGCATATCGGTGGAAACGTCCGGCCCCGATCTTCCGCTTTTTGCCCGCAGACGGCAGCTTGCCGCACTCCTGTCTAATGTCCTTTCGAACGCAGTCAGCTACTCGCCGGAAGGAAGCAGTGTCAATATTGCGACAAGACCTGGCGACGGCGGGTCAGTCCAAATCAATATCGAAGATCATGGTGTCGGAATTGATCCGGAGGAACTTCCACACATCTTTGACGAGTATTACAAGGGAAAGGCGGCAAGGCAGCTCCGTTCGGATTCGACCGGGCTGGGGCTGGCTATAGTGAAAGAAATCGCCGTGAGGAACGGGATTGGAGTCAAGGTCACCAGCGAACAGGGCCAGGGAACGGTTTTCGAGCTCTCCATCCCGCGCGCGGAGGAAGGATGAAGATAGCGGCAGGTATGAGCGGGGGCGTCGACTCGTCGGTGGCGGCTCTTCTTCTTCTGAGAGAAGGTCACGAAGTGACAGGTGTCACGATGAGGTTATGGGATGGCTCGTTCAATTTCGAGGGCAGCGCGAGTTCATGCTGTTTCGGGCCGGGAGAATCCCGCAACATCGAGGAGGCTCAATCAGTGTGCCGGCGCCTCGGAATCGAACATTACGTTATCGACCTTGCGAAAAAGTTCAGAGAGGAAGTCCTCGAATATTTCCGAAGCGAATATCTGAAAGGAAGAACTCCTAATCCCTGCACACGCTGCAATAAGGCGATAAAACTGGGCTCTTTGATTTCCGCGGCGAGAGCGATGGGACTTCAGTTCGACAGGTTTTCGACAGGCCATTACTCGCGGCTCGAATACAACCAGGAGACCCGGAAGATCGCGCTGAAAAAAGCGCGGGATCGGGGAAAGGATCAGTCGTATTTTCTCTCGCTTGTACCGCCGGCACAGCTCTGCGAAATCCTGCTGCCTCTTGGAGACCTGACCAAGGAAGAAGTGCGGGCAATAGCAGCAGATGCGGGCTGGGATGACCTGTCGAAAAAAGACGAGAGTCAGGATTTTCTCGAAGCGAGGAATTACAGGGTACTCTTCAAAGAAGACGAGATCCGGCCGGGGGTGATTATCGATGAAACAGGGAGGGCTATCGGAGAGCACGCCGGAATCGTCAATTTCACAATCGGGCAGAGAAAAGGAGTGACAGGAGGTTCGCCCGAACCTCGCTATGTCACGGGCATTGACGCCGAGAATGCGATTGTTCAGGTCGGAACGAAGGATGCGTTGCTTTCGCGCAGGTTCAAGGCATCGGAACTTAACTGGATTGGGTTTGAAAAGGCGCCCCGGGACGAGTTCAGAGCGTTGTGTAAAATCCGGCAGCAGCATAAGGGCGCAGCGGCGACAGTTGTTCCCGATGCGGAAAATCCCTCCTCAGTTGTCGTTGAATTCGATGAAGACCAGCGGGCGATTACTCCCGGTCAAACGGTCGCGTTTTACAGGGAAGACGAGGTCCTGGGCGGCGGCGTGATTGAATAATTCATGCCCGCAGCGAATCGAGGGCTCCGAAAGCGCCCTGAATCGGCACGGTAATCTTGCGCTCATTCCCCAGGGCTTCAAGCAGCAAAATCCTGCCCTTTTTCCCCGACTGCCTGCAAAGTCCGCTGAACTGATCCTGGTGCTGCGCCCGGAAAGCCGGCATGAAGTGAGCGGAACTGCTGTCCAGCGCCACTGCGAGTTCATCGAGCTCGAGGTTTTCTCTCTGATAAAATGCCGACCAGAATGAAACCACGGCGGCAAGCACGGCCCCTCTGTGCACTACAGCCTGAGCAACCTGCTTTGCGGCCTGAACAAATTGTCTTTTTCCAAGCCGCGCCTCGAGCCCCCGGATAGTCTTCTCATAGTTCCCATCGTAAGCTTCAGCTTCCACCAGAGCCTCGAGATCGAATGTGGAAAAGAAATCCGCTCCTGCGCCTTCCAGCGCATCATCGAGAGGTTTCAGCCCCGGATCGTTCGCGGCCATATATTTGAGGTTTACTCCAAGAAGAGCCGACATGAATTCGAACGATGTGCACGTTTCAATCGTAACCCTCTCGGGAGGATCAATCTCATTCAGCATGCGATTGTACTGAATTTCAGCATCGCTCAGCCATGCTTCCTCCATGGGGAAGCCCCCTCCGCATTCAAGGTTGAAGAGACGCAGTACCCTGCCTGCCTGCGGATCGTCGATGAACTTGGTTGCTGAGGCATTAGTTCCCGTCGAAGTCACCTGCGCTCCCGCTATGCCGTGAGGGGCCTGATCTTGATTAACGGCAAGTCCGACAAGTGCAGTGTCGTTGCCGAAAATGATCCCTCCAGGCCTCATCCCTCTTCTCAGAGCCGCCTCATACAGAGCAAGTCCTGCATCATCTCCATCTTCAAGCGGCACAACTCCGGTTTCCGGATGCCTCTCCTTGACAACCCACGTCTGTCCCTTCACCCAGTGAGTTTCAACATTCGAGGCCCTGAGACTGTTGCCTTCAACTCCGCCCGGCGCCGGAATTTTCTCGGCGGCTTCCGAGAGAATACAGGCGAAACCATCGACGCCCGAAAGAAGACTTCCCCCCGGCAGCTTTCTTTCTCTCTCTATTTTTTCCGCTCCCTCGGCGGCATTATTCAGTATCCACTCGAAAAGCTGGGGCAACGCTTTTCTGCGCGGGTCAAAAGGCATTTCGGACCGCTCAGGCTTGTACCATTTGTCTGAAAGCACAAAGTACTCCGCGGCGCCGTCTCCTGCGACCTCACGCAGAACCACGCGGCAGTGGGATCCTCCTATGTCGACTGCGATAGTCTTTCCCGGCCTCCGGGGAGCAGGCCTTGAAACATTGAGTCCTGTGTCGATACCCGGAAAACCCTTCTCAGTTCCCATAACCCGGACCATTTCATCCCCTTTTTCCAGGATCCGCTGAAGGCAGGCTTCAGCTCTTCCCAGTCCTGACTTCCGAATCACAGGTAACAGATCGAAGTGTTCTGAAAAGCTGGGCGTTTCCATGCTGCATGGACAAATATGCGCCACGGCGCACACTAGTCAAGGAATATTCGGCGGAAACATCGAACATTTATACCGTTCACTTTTTCGTGCAAGTCCTCCGCGTTTTCCGGCAGAACACCAGAAAGACAAAGCGAATCCCATGTTACAGCACGAGAGCGATCATATGGACAATCTGTCGGGACAACGAGACGAGCACGCACCGCAACAGCCGGAACTTCTCCCCGAAGCCGCGCTCGAAACACTGCGACTCAAGAGGATCGATCCGGCCAGGGAAATCCTTTTCCCGGACGGACCTCAGAAGAAATCAATTTCAGGATATTCTGTACTGTTCCGGCCTTGAGCCCGCAGAGCGCACGAGGCTGTCAAACACAATCAAAATTCTGAAAGGGGATTTGAATCTGGATTTCATGAATGCGCCCCTGGAAGGGGACAGCACCTCCTGAAAATTGACTACCCAGGTCGATCCGTATTCAGTTATGCTTTCAACCATGACCAACTCCGTTCCGATCATCTTCGTGCACGGCAACAGCCCGACGTTTCCGGCGTACGCTGTCATCTCGCTGATTCAGGCAAGACGCATAAATCTGGAAACACAGCTCTATGTGATCAGCGAAACGGAACCCCTCACCGAGGATGGTGAACCCCATACCGAAGATGGTGTCTCTTACATAACCTATTCTCATTTCGCGGAAACGGTGAATTGGTTCCGCGACGCCTACTTCCATATAAGCAGACAGCCCTTCGATGTCGAACGAATATGCATCGAGCGGTGGTTTCTGATCAGAGATCTGATGCGCGAACGCGGTATCAGGAGATGCTTCTGCATGGACTCCGATGTCCTTCTTTTCAACACTGTGAGCAGTATTGCGCAGCGATTTGCCGGCGTTGACTACACCATTCTTAATGGCATGTCATGGGGAACGACCTTTATCAACAAGCTCGAAGTACTGGAAGATTTCTGCGGCTATGTGTCCAGAGTGTACGATCGCGATCCGGAAATATGGGCCGAAGTCGACCAGCTGATTGGTTTTTCCCGCCCCTTTTCCCGGTGGGAAAACATCAACGATATGACTCTTGTCTTTCTTTTCTCGAAGCATTTCAAGGAGGTGTATTCCGTGGCTGAACAGGCTCAAGTGGTTGACGGCGCCATTATTGATCCAAATTTCAATATCTCCGACCCCGGGCTCGAGATGGACGGACAGTTCAAAAAAGTGCACTGGATAAACGGGTTCCCCTTCGGAACACTGTCGAGTTCGGGCGAGCCTGTCCGTTTTGACCTCATTCATTTCCAGGGAGTGCATGCAAAAGGCCTCATGAAGGAATACTTCCACCGGTTCACTCCAACATGGGAGAAACTCACAGGCCGGGTCTTTCCCGAGGTCAAGGTCTGAAGAAAGACGTCGAAGATTGTGGTGGCGGGCAAAAGACGATCGAATTCAACTGGCCTTCTTGAATCTACCTGCAAGCTGTTTCTTCCACCAGATCTTGAGCGGAATGCGTTTCGCACCTTTCCGGAACTTCAGTTTTTTGTAATTCAGCTTCCTGGTCTCTCCTTTGGAGCCATTCCCGCAGTCCACATGAATGTATGTCGCAGGCTTTGTCGCGTCTGGAGCCTTTTTGAGCTTTGAATTACCAGTCAGCACCGCGTTCTTCGAGTTCCCCTTGTAAATGAACACAGGCTTGTTCTTCGCGGCACGCGCCTGGGAAAGGGCGGACTTGGGGCTCGCGAACATGCGGAGCTGGCTGCATGCGCTGTCAATGCCTGTAATATTGTAATTCACCGTAGTCTTGCTGACGGAGAGAGAAAGCTTGAGCTGCTTTCCAGGGACAACAGGAGTCGGGGAGATACCTGACGTATAAGACAAGGGCGGCTCGTTCGGTACCGGATAATTGACGGGCGGCGTGGAAGCGCCGCCGGTTTTTGTCACTGACGCGGTATACGTGGAGACGTTACCTGCTGTGTCATAAGCCCGGATTACAAGATCATACGATGAAGGCACTATCGACGTTGCGTCGAGAAATTTCTGGAAGCCTGCCGTGCTGTTGTAAGGATAAGCCGGAAAGGCGTCTCGTGCTTCCTTTCGGAAATCCCGCGGAAAAACAGTACCAAGAAGATTTCCGTCGAGCAGAACCTCTATCACGGCCACCTTGGTTCCATCGACAGCATAGCCGGAGATTTCAAGGGAGTTGTTGAAGATATGATTCTGCAGAGGAGCGTCGATCTTCAGTACGGGAGGAGTTGAGTCCGGAAACACCATGGGATGACGGACATCGACGGGGCCGCCCGCTTTGAACGTGCCCGACGATGTAGTAGTGTAAATGTAGTATTTGCCCGGAGCGACATGGGATGTGTTCCACATCATGACATCGGTATTTCTTCCGGCGGGCATGGTACCGATTAATTCGCCTCCTGAGGTTGGACTGGATGCCGAGCAGTAGACAGCTGCGTCAGCATCACGGTCTCCTCCCACCACAATGGCGAACTGGGAATCAGCCTCGTGGTCGGCGGCGAGACGCACCTCGTCCATCCTGAAAGTGATTGCTGCCAACTCTTCCATTGGATCGATTCGCCACATTCTGATGTTCGACCCGTCGCTGTTCCTCCGCCAGGGATGCACAGGCTCACTCTGTTCAATCGGCATCGTGTCCATTCGCTGACAGTAGCGATGGTCGCCGGTGGTGCGGGCAAGGATGTCGTCTCCATCGTATCCTTTTTTGTCCCTTTCCCAGATCACGCGGATCATCGAGTGGTATTCATTTACCGGCATCAGAAGATCGAGGTTCCAGCAGGCCACTTTGTAGATTGTGGGGTCTACAGGCTTCTTCATGTTGTAAAAAAGAAAGAAAGCCTGAGGGTCGCCGCCGCCCGGATCACGCGTGGCCTGAAAGTAGTCTCCAGTCATGATATTGCCGCCGCTATCCACAAAAACATCACCGGGGTGCATCGAGGCGTCCTTCATGCCGTCCACACGTTCAATATCCACAGTCGAACTCATATTCGCAGGTTTGCCCCTTGTCTTGACGAAGAAATCAGCCCCGCCTTCCTGGTCCGGCTGAATAACCGGGGCGACGGGCCGTTTCTTTATGGTCAGTCCGCCGGGACGAATGATGACGCCGGGAATGACAGGTTCCATGTCGGCTGAATAACTGGTGCCGATGCTTATGTAATCAATATCAAAAACGTTGACCACGGGAGATTTGTTGAGTTGAATCTCGACGCTCGAAATTGATCCGTTCCAGCCGGGATGCGCGGAAAGATCCATGGTGATAGCATTGCCGATTGCCCCTGGAGCAGCCCATACACCGCCAAATCCTATGCTGCTCAGACCTTTTCCGGCTACTGTCAGCTTGTTGAAAACTTCCGCGTTAATCGGCTCATTCTGAGGAAGCCTGAGACTGATCGAACCGGAAGATGTTCCTGAAAGAGTTCCATCGCTGAAGACCGGGGTAAAGCCCGAAGCGCTGATTATATCGCCCGGCTCTTTCATATCCCAGGGATTGAGGAAGTGCGCCGCATAATCGCTGGATTCCAGCGCGTATAAGGAATACGTGCCGGGAAAGAGCCGGGCGGTGTTCCAGGAGACGGCCTTTTGAACTCCGATGCCTGCTGCGGGACTGGTTCGTTCGTGATATCCATCCACCGGATTACGGTTTCCAGCATCATCGAGAAATATGGAAACCGCCTGGCTGGACAACGGAGTATATTTCACCGATGCGGAAGCACATGCGCTTTCCTTCGGCGTGAGCTGAATCCAGTCGAACTTGAACCCGCTTCCTTTGGCATCCATCGAGGGGTAGATCCTGAGGCCTGTCGCTTCACTTTGACCCCATCCTGCATTCGAGCCGGCCGACGCAACAGGCGACATGCCGGGCAGATAAAGGGAGTAAGTCTTCCAGCCTTTCGATGCCGGTTGCGGGTTGATTATCCCCCAGCCTGGAGACGGGCAGCCTTTCGTATTCCAGTAAACTCGGAAGTTCGTCGGGTTATCCGAATACATTCTGAAAGAGAGCTGCTGATAATATGAAGAGTCGATCATGGCGTTGTCGCCATAACGCGTCACATCGTCTTTAATGGCTGCGCAGTCCCCCTGGGTAAGAAGGCTGAAGTATGGCCCGTTGCCTGTGGCATTTGCGCTGAAGATTCCTCCCAGATACGCGCGCGAACCTATGTCCTGCGTTTCAAAAGGAACCATGTTGTAAAGAATGTCGGACGAATCATTCATGTCGAGAGGATTCGCCCATGAGGACGTGAAATAATCCGGACATGCATCGAAGCCGCCCGCCGGCTGCTCATCGAACGAGACATCGCCGAAAGCCGAATTCACGGCCTGACTCATTGTCAAAACGAAAACAACATAAAACCCGACGAGCAGACGAAAACACATACAAATCACCTGTAGATCGGGAGGCCCCGATTATTTGATTATCGGGAGCAGATCGTAAAATCATGATAAATCTGCGCACTTTTTCGGAAAAAGGGACGGTTCCTGTTATTCCGGGATAAAAAAAGGGGATCCCATGAAAGGATCCCCCTGATAGTGCTTCAATGCCCGCTCCCGTGAGCGGACAATACGGAGGAATAAAATCAATTAAACAGGCGTTTCGGCATTTGCTGCCCTCTTTTGACTCATCTCTGAGCCTACCATCCCGCCGATGGACGCTTCGCGCCTTACGACAATCGGGGAATTGATAAGGAGAGTGGTGACTCCCGTATCGCGCTTGTAGGAAACGTCAAAACCGCTTTCATCAATCACAAAATAACGCTGGATGACATCCACCATCTCTTTCTTGAAGGAAGCCAGACGTTCTGCCGTGAGTCCCGTGCGGTCCTGAACAAGCACAAAGTGCAGACGACTCTTCGCAGAATTGCTGCTGACACCGTTTGTCCCGAAAATCTTGTCTTTAAGAGCCTTTAACACCACGCCACCTCACTTTTTATTGTTCACTCACTTTCCACTTTTAGCAGAAAACCTTCTTATGGGAACCTCCCTTTTTGCCGGCGACTATCACGCGCCCAGTCCCAGCCGCCTTCCCATGCGCGCCCACAACGAAGCGCTGTCAAGCGAAGGAATCTCGAGTTTCTCTCCCATCAATCGCGACGCGATCCTCATGAACGCGAGACCGGCCCTCGATTTGGGATTATGAACAACAGGTTCGCCGTAATTGGCCGCAATGATGATGGATTCATCCCTCTCGACAACTCCAATCATCTCGACCCCGAGGATCTCCTGCACATCCTTAACTGAAAGCATGTCGCCCCTGCGGACCATGTCGAAGTCGATCCTGTTGATCAGAAGCCTCGGTTCGATCCCCCGCGACGTCAGAAGTCCGATGATTCTGTCGGCGTCGCGAATGGCGGCAACTTCAGGCGTTGTGACGATGACAGCCGAGTCTGCTCCGGCGCACGCGTTTCTGAATCCCTGCTCAATACCCGCGGGCGAATCGACCAGTATGAAATGAAATTCACGCCGGAACTGATCCAGGGAATTCTTAATCTCCTCTTCGGAAATTGCGTCTTTATCATCTGTCTGTGACGCCGGGAGGAGGTAAAGATTGCTCGATTTCTTCGACTTGATAGTCGCCTGATTCGGCTTGCATGTGCCTTTTGCGACATCCACAAGATTGAATACTATACGGTTCTCGAGGCCGAGAATCACATCCAGGTTGCGGAGCCCGATATCGGCATCGACGACCAGGGTCCTCTGCCCTTTCAGGGCGAGCGCGGCTCCGATGCTTGCAGTAGCAGTGGTCTTTCCAACGCCGCCTTTTCCGGAAGTGACGACGATAATCTCTCCAAGCTTTTTCTTTCCGGGCACCCCATTCGTCAAAGTCATAAGTTCCTCCATCCGTCACTAAAATCTTTTTCGGTTTTCGCCGTTCATGTTCAGTCCCGTCTCCGGCCGAGGAAAGCCTTCGCCGAGTATGGTTCCACGATGATAATGTCCTTATCGACACGCGCGATCTCCGGGCCCTTCTCCCGGGTATCGCCCGAGCCGCGGGATATTATGGAACCGATCCGGAGCTGCGTGGGCTGAAGATTCAAAGCAAATATCGTGCGGCCGCCTCCCGTCTCATCGTACGCTCCTGCATGAGCCACACCACGCAGCGTACCCAGTACCACGATATCCCCGCCGGCAACAAGCTCAGCGCCGGAATTCACGTCCCCAAAAACCACAAGCGAATGCTCTGTTTCAATCCGCTGACCGGAGCGAAGCATGCTCGATATGATCCGTGCGTTTGGATCGTCCCAGAGATTTCCATCAACGGCACCCTGTTTCTGTGCATGCCGGCTCACATCCGACAATCCTTCGATTCCGCCGAAAAGTCCCTTTGCTTCGTCGGGCTTGCCGAAGCCTCCGGTTGCAGGCGCACCCGTGGAATACTGCATGCCGTAATCGATATGAGCTGTGGATTCATCTTCAAAAGGCAGGCGGCCGCCTTTCTTTTCCGCATCGACACTCTGCCTTCGCACAGTCATTGGACGCTTGAGCGAAGAGGCTTTCACGGTGATATTGAAAGTGCCTTTCAGAAGTTCCCTGATTTCACCCTCGACATCGTCTCCGGGTTTTTCCCCCACCCACTCGAGTGTCACATCATTTCCTGAAAGGAAGCGCTCACGGGAACCTACAAAATCCTCGACAGCTTTCTTTAGATTTTCTGAATCGACCCGTCCATCCATGCGCATGACAAGTCCTTCGGCCGTGCCGCGCGCCCCCACTATGCCGCCTCTACTCAATGCCTTATCGTTCAATCCATTGTCACCGGCCCCAGTATCATTTATTGCAGCATCATTTGTTGCAGCATCATTTACTGCAGCATCATTAACTGCAGTATCATTAACTGCAGTATCATTAGCTGCAGCATCGTTAAACGCAGCATCATCTGGGCCGGGAATGCCACCCTCGTTTGTATCCATATCTATATCTTACGCGTAAATCCTTGAAATTATTGCGCTTTTCGCGGAGTCTGCGGCTTTTAGTTTAAACCACTTATAGCAACAAGCGAAAATCCAAGTCAACAAAAAAGAGTCTCATTTTTTTCCGGCCGGCCCTTTTTTTGCCCTCTGCGGGGCAAGTGTCTACTATTCTACGTCACAATGAAGAATCTTTCATGCGCGGTCCTTGTTGTTTTCATCCTTTCAGCCTGCAGTCCTGCCTACGTGCTCCGTGCAGCTTATGAAGAAGGAAGGATTCTTGCGGGCCGTGAGAAAATTTCAGACGCTCTCGACGATCCCGCAGTTTCAGAAGAGATGAAACGAAAACTCAGGCTCGTACTCAAGGCGCGCGCGTTTGCGGAAACGCTCGGACTCGATGTCGGCGAATCCTTTACGAGGTACTACCAGCTCGACCGGGATACTTTTGCCTGGGTTCTCGTCGCATCTAAACCCGACTCTTTCACTCTCGTCACATGGTGGTACCCGGTGACGGGAGTCGTTCCCTACAAGGGTTTCTTCGAAAGAGAAGACGCCGAAGAGGAGCGTGAAATGCTCAGTAAAGAAGGGTATGAAACCTGGATCCGCGGGACGGAGGCGATAAGCACTCTGGGCTGGTTCAACGATCCGGTAATGTCGACGACTCTCTCCAAAGACGATTTCAACATAGTGAACACTGTGAACCACGAATCGTTCCATTCCACTGTATGGCTTCCGGGCCGGATCGAGTTCAATGAAAGTGCCGCTAACTTTTTCGGATGCGCCGCTGCAGTCAGATTTTTCGAGGAGGCCCTTGACGGGTGCGGGAACGACGCGGCATGCGTGGAAGCGGCGGAAAAAAGGGTGAGAATTTCCCGTCTGATTTACGAGCGCGAACTTGATATAGGCGACACCATCGGCAGGCTTTATGACCGGCTCAACAATCTCTATGAAAGCAATGCGACAAGAGATCAGAAGCTGAACCTGAGGGAGCCGATATTCAAAGAGGAAATCGATCCGCTCCGGCGCCGGTATCCGGAACTCAAGGCGCTTCACGTGATAAACAACGCTGAAATCATGCAGCTGAAGCTTTACATGACGAATTTACGCGTTTTTGAGGCCCTTTTCACGGGGCTTCGGGGGGATTTCAGTGCCTTTATCGAGACTATCCGGAAAATCAAGGGACAGACGGATGACAACAGTGATCTTGACCCGTTCGTTTTGTTGGGCGAAAGTGTTGCGGAGTTGAAAAAGGAGGAGATATGAACTTCGCGGATAAACTCCACCAGTCAATTTCCCGGAACAGGTCGTTCGCCTGCGCAGGGTTCGACCCCGTCATCGATCAGTTCCCATCGTTCCTGCTCGAGAAAGCAGCCACAGAAACTCAGTCGACCGATGAATACGTATATCAGGCTCTCACTCAGTTTTTCTTTACTGCCGTCAAGGCGCTCAAAGATAGAGCCGCGTGCATCAAGCCCAATATCGCTTTCTATGAGCAGTACGGCATGGCCGGACTCCGCGCTTTCGCATCCATTTGCGATTTCGCCGCCGAACACGGGCTTCCTGTCATTGGCGACGTGAAGAGAGGAGACATCGGCTCTACAGCCCTGGCCTACTCTGCGGCATTCCTCACGGGCAGCAAGGCAGGCGGACGCCCTGTATCCTGCTTCAGAACGGATGCCATCACCGTAAGCCCGTTCCTCGGATTTGACACACTCGACGTTTTTCTCAAAGCAGCCGCGGATGCAGGCAAAGGACTTTTCATTCTCGTCCGCACCTCGAATCCCGGCTCTGCTGATCTTCAGACTGTGAAAGATCCGGAGGGGCGTGACATCTCCGGGAGAATAGCTGACTGGATTGGCTCCAGAGCCTCCGTGCTTGAAGGGTCGTGCGGATACTCTGGTGCGGGCGCTGTTGTGGGCGCAACTTCTCCCGATGTGGGCAGGGAGCTTCGGAAGCGCATGCCCTCCAGTTTCCTTCTGATTCCCGGTTACGGCGCGCAGGGTGCAGGGGCAAAAGATGCAGTTGCCGCGTTCGACAGCAGAGGAAACGGAGCTGTAGTCAATGCTTCGCGGTCGCTGCTGGGAGGATTCGATGTATCCGTCAATTCTGTCGAGCTGCTGCAGGCTACCATCAAATCCCGGGCTGATGCGATGAATAAGGATCTCGCCGCGGCGCTGGGATAGAGCGCCCAATGACTCTCTTCGCCTCGGAAACCAGGACCGACGATTCCACCGGTTCTGCGATGTGCGCCTGAAATCCGGCTTCCTCCGCCCTGATCCGATCCTCGGCGCGGGCAAGAGCGGCAGGCGCAATCGCCGGAATGATGCGGATGGTTTCTTTATCCGAAGCGGCGGCAGGGAGGGGGACAGGCCATCCTGCCCCGGCTGTGATCCCCTTCGAGATGCTGATGTCTCTATCCATAATCTTCAAGCTTGAGGCAAATCACCATGTACCACAAGCCTGCCGCCACAGTCCCAAGTTGACATACCCCTCGAAACCACGGATCGTGTCGATAATGTCTGCCGCACCGAAAACTCCCCCGCGCACCCAGGAACCCTCTATCCTGCCTGGGACACTTGTCATTTACGAAAATGAAGCGGCACCAATAGTCGGCGCAGTCACGGCAGGCAGGAAGGACAAATTTCTGATATTCAACGACCGGGGGCGCGAAATCGAACTCCCGCCGAACCGTCTCTATGTCCTCCCCGGAAAGCTGCCGGCAGATGCGGGCTCTAACGAAGCCCGGGAGGATTATCTCCGCGGGCTCCGGGACGATGCGGCAAGATTCGCAGCGACTGTCGATCTTGAAGAAATATGGCTTTTTCTTCATGAGGACGGTTCTGAATTCACGAATGAACAGCTCTGCATCCTTTATTACGGCACCAACGATCTGGTGAAACACCTCGGGCTTCGGCTCGCGCTTCTTTCAGACTCGACTTACTTCAAGCGGGGAAAAGAAACGTTCATCCCGAGGCCGGAGGACGTCATTGAAGAATTGAAGCACGCGCGCGACGTGCGCGATCGCAAAGATCAGCTCAGACAGCTCGCGGTGGACTTCGCCGGCAGGAGGCTGCTCGACAAGGCCGCGCCTGTTCCGTCCGGAGTCGAGCCGCTCATTAACTCCGTTGCCGATCTTGCCGCGCTCTCCCCGTCTCTGGATCACATCCATCAGCGGGAAGCGATGGAGTTCATCGAGCAGGCTTCTGAAACGCATCGCATCTCACTGAACGGACAGCCGGAACGAAGAGCTTTTGATTTTCTCCTTGCGATTGGAGTCTTCGACCGCCGCACCAACCCGCGGATAATCCGTCACAAGCCTCCGATTGCGTTCTCCGGGGAGGCTCTGGCTGAAGCTGAGTCGGTGCGGATACCTGAACGGGTCGACGAGTATTCCGCGCCGGGCCTGGTTCCAAGACACGATTTCTCCTCTATCAGAAGCTTTACGGTTGACGACGTGTCTACCCGGGACATGGATGACGCCCTTTCGATTGTCCAGCGCCCTGACGGGTATACGCTTTACATTCATGTAAGCGAAGTTGCCTCATTCCTGCAGAAGGGATCGATTCTCGATCTGGAGGCGAGAAAAAGGGCCACTTCTCTCTATCTTCCTGAACGGAAACTGAACATGCTTCCCCCTGCGCTGAGTGAGAACTCTTTCTCACTGGTCGAAGGCCGGCTGAGACCGGTTTTGACGTGCGCTTTCGAAATCGACCGGAATTATGAAGTCCTGGATTCGCGGATAATGGCGGGACTCGTGAGAATTCAGCAGCGGTACAATTATGAGGAGATAGATGAAGCTCTTTTGACAGGCGATCGTGAGTTCGACATTCTTCATCAGATTGCGTCGTCCAGAGAAATGCATCGTATCGCCAACGATGGTTTCAAAGTACACAAGCGCGATGTGTCGATCCACGTGGACGACTCAGGAACCATCACGCTGAGCGATTTCGACGAGCACAGCCCTGCACGGAGTCTGGTCGGCGAAATGATGATTCTCGCAAATGAATGCATCGCCCGGTTCTGTCTCGGCCACGATCTGCCTGTTCCCTACCGCGGACAGGAACCATCGGATCCGGACGACGGCGCTCTGGCAAAAATACCTCAGGGACCCGCTTATGACTTCGCCGTTAAATCCAGACTGAAACGGTCGGAGACGAGTTTTTCGCCGATTCCTCACGCAAATCTGGGACTCGACGCGTACACACAGGCCACTTCGCCAATCCGCCGTTATCTTGATCTCTGTGTGCAGCGGCAGATCGTGTCGCAGCTTAAAGGCGACCCGCCGGCTTATTCGCTGCCCGAGTTCGAAGAATTGAACGCGGTCGTCCAGGAGAATCTCGCGGTGGCGCACACCGTCGCCCGTGAATCGAAGCGTTACTGGCTTTATCGTTACCTCGAAAAAATGGGCAAATCAGGAAAAACAATCGGGGGGACAGTCGTCCGTACAGATCTGAAAAACCCTCTTGTTGAGCTGGATGTCGTTTATGTGACAGTTCCTGCCCGCATTTCCGGCAATTTTTCACCGGGCGATCACTTCCAGTTCAGGATTGTCAATGTCGATGCGCTTTCGGATTACGTGAGGCTGGAGGCGGTTCTGTAACGCGTCAGTTCATGATGAAGCGGTTCGAACATCCCTCGAACGAGATGCATTCTTCGGCTGCTTCCTGGCACGCTTCGTTGATGATTTCAAACGCCCGGGTAAGAGTGTCGAGCTCTTCAATAGTGGTTTCGAGCTTCTCCAAAGCTTCCGCCTGAGTCGTTTTCTGAGGGGCTTTTCCGGGCTTTTCCATGAACCTTCCTTTTGAACCTGTCAGACCTCGCGGCCCTGAACACTTGTGACAAAGCACATTTCGGGCCAGGGAGATATTCGGCCCGCGTCATTCAGAACTTGAGGGGATTGTTCAATTGTTCAGTTGTATCAACCAGTTGCATGGCGAGTTCCAGGGAGTTCCGGGACACCCGGAAAACGGCGGGAAAAAGATGCCGTCAAGAACCTGTCAGGAAGGGGCAGAACCCGTTCCTGTCAAAATGTCTGTTCTCTATGCTAAAAGTATACGCGGGTTTTCCTAAAAGGACTTCTATTAACCGTGTCTGCTTCCGAATCTCCGTCAACGATTCGCGGTGTTCCCGCGCCGTCAATGCTTCGCGGCGCCACTGTGGTAAGCAGCCTCACACTTGTCAGCCGTGTGCTTGGCTTTGTCCGCGAAATTCTCGTGGCCCGTCTTTTTGGCGGAGGCGTGCTTGCAGACGCCTTGTTCGTTGCGTTCAGAATTCCAAATCTGCTGAGAAGTATCTTCGCTGAAGGGGCGCTTACATCCGCTTTCGTGCCGGTATTTGCGGGAGAACTTGCAAAGGGCCGGGATGAAGCGCGTTCTGCAATACGTTCAATCTCCGGGCTCCTGATAAGCGCGACAGCTTTTGTAACTGTCCTCGGGATAGTATTCGCGGATCAAATCGTCACAGCGATCGCTCCGGGGTTTGCAGAAGGAACAGAACGCCGCGAACTGTGCGTCCTCCTCACACGGATACTGATGCCGTACATCATGTGCGTGAGCATCGTTGCTCTGTTGAATGGAGCTCTGAACTCAGTTCACATTTTCGGGGCTTCCGCTCTCGCCCAGGTCGTGATGAATCTGTCGCTTATTGCGGGCGCCCTGGCTGCGGCGTGGTTTGGAGAATGGCAGGCAGCGATTGTTCTCGCGTGGTCTGCGCTCGCCGGGGGCATTCTTCAGATCGTCGCGCAGATTCCCGCTCTTCGCCGCTCGGGATTTTCGGTGATGCCGTCCCTCCGGATGTGGTCAGACGCGTCGAAGCAGGTCGTGCATCTGATGCTTCCCGCTGTTCTTGGAGCGGCGGTATATCAGCTCTCCATATTTCTGAGCACACAACTTGCTTCCATTCTCGAGCCGGGAAGCGTAGCCTGGCTTTCCTACGCGGACAGGCTCTCGCAGCTCCCTGTCGGTGTCTTTGCAATTGCCCTTTCATCCGTTCTTCTTCCGGCACTTTCAAATGCCCAGGCCCGGGGAGATTCGGAACAGTTCAAAGGGAATCTGCTTGATGCCCTCAGGTTCACGAGCTTTCTCATGATCCCGGCTGCTCTTTTCCTCTTTGCGTTTGCGCACCCGCTGATTCAGATGCTTTTCGAGAGAGGAAAATTCGATTCTCTCGATACCCTGAAGACGGCACTTGCCGCCCAGGCATTCAGCCTGGGATTGTGGGCTGTAAGCTGCCATTCAATGCTTGTCCGGGCGTTCAACGCGCAGAGGGACACTAAAACTCCGGCAGTAATCGGCATCGCCACACTGGGCATTCAGCTTTTTCTTTCCGTGCTTTTCATGGGAACCCCCGTTCCCGACGGCGCCTTTGCCACTTTCATTGCCGATCTGCAGGATTCCCTCGGTTCGGTCCTTTTCAGACTTGAGCTTGGACATGCTGGGCTTGCCCTGTCCTCGAGCATGACTTTTTTCTGCTCCGCGGCGTTTCTGGCGATTATCCTGACGAGACGTATGCCCTCTATTGAATGGGACGCGTTCCTTCAGTCGAGCATCCAGGGTCTTATTGCGGCGCTTATCACGGGCGCCGGACTTGCGGTTCTACACTCATTCATTCCGCGGCCCGTTATTTTCCTCATGGCAGGTGTTCCATTCGGCATCGCTGTGGAGGTTTCCCTTCTTCATCTCATGCGGAGCAGAGAGCTTGGAGAGGCCTTTGCGACGGTGAGGAGGAAGATGCGGCGCGGGTGAATATCCGCCCACGACCTTTCTACCTCGCTCAGGGTAAACACGTGCGGCCGATAATGGCCTATAACCCCAACTGCGACCCGAGGGTTCTTCCGTAATCTGCAAGATCGGGAAGCTCAGGCATTTGCTCTCCGGCGTAAACGGCGCTGCCTGCTTCATCCTTCTCGATGCAGTGAAGATGCCCGTCAGGGGTCAGAAGATAAGACGCAACATCAGGAAACGAATTATAATGCTTCACGCTCATTCCGGCGCAGTATGCGCCGGACCCATCTATGACGAGGATATCGCCGATCTTTGCCTCGATAAGGCGCCTTGGTTTGAGTTCCTCGGGATCCCCCGGCGCCGGAGTAAGAATATCTCCGCTCTCGCAGCAGTGACCCACTACTACATACTCTTTTGCGCCTCGCGGCTCATTGACCGCAGGCACAACTGAAATTCGATGCTGCGCTCCGTAAAGAGTAGGGCGCGTCACCTCAGTCATACCGGCGTTTATTTTGATGAAATTAAATCCCGTCTCGCCTGTGTCGGTAATGTCATGAACGGACGCGACAAGCGCGCCGGCATTTGCGACAAAAAAAGTGCCCGGCTCGATTTCGAGTTTGAGCTTCCTGCCGTGATCACGATAGAACTGCACAAATTCCTCCGCGATGGGCTGCCCTACCACCTGAAGGTCGGTGGCGTCTTCTTCAGGCATGCGCGCGATCTTGAATCCTCCCCCGAGATTTACCGTGTTAACCGCTTGAAAGCGCACGGCAATTCTCAGCGTAAGCCTCGCACAGTGCTGCCATACTTTAGGATCGGAACCCGAGCCTATATGCGAATGAATCCGCGTGATATCAAGACTATGCCTGGCTGCAATGTCTTCCACCTTATCAAGGTACTCATGCCATATGCCGAAACTGGACGAAGGGCCTCCGACGTTTGTTCTTTTTGTACCGCCGGATCCAAGTCCAGGGTTCACCCTTGTGCTCACTTCCGTCCCGGGGAAAAGCTGCCCGTAAACCTCGAGCTGATTCAGCGAACATGCGTTAAAGAGCACTCCCGCTTCAATCAAATCCTCGAAAACCGGAGGAATTTTTTCCGGATTAACGCCGTTCCTTATTCTCTCTTCCCTCTCTCTGCGTGTCGGAGGACACTCCTGGGCCGTCAACTGAATGTGCCCGGCCGGAATGCCCGCGTCCATTGCTCTCTTTGCCTCCCAGGCGCTGCTCGCATCGATATGGATTCCCGCCCTGTTGAAGAGCCGGGTTATCGCGCCGTTAGGACAGGCCTTCATTGCATATCTGACGGTAAGACCGTATGCATTTGGAAATTCAAGCGCTTCAGTCGCCTGCCTGAGAACAGCCTCCATGTCATATACAAAAACGGGGGTGCCGCATCGCTTTGCTATTTCCCTCGCCTTTTCATACGTGAGGAACACAGGTGTTGAAACAGGCGATGCAGGATGGACGTTGTGAGGAACCCCGGTTGATGTTGCTATAGTCATTGGTCAAAAACAGTTATGAACATAAAAGACAGACAAAGTATACCGCGCGGAGCGATCTAATCAACACAGGGCGGAGAAAAATAAAAACATGAAAAAACGGCGGCATCTCTTTTCGAGAATACCGCCGTTATTGACAAGGGGAAACGAACCCTGCGCTCAGAAGGTATACACCAGCTGCGCGCTGTAAAGATCGATCCCCAGATCCCATTCGCCTATCAGCTCATCGCCCGTGGCGGAAACGACATGCGACTTCGCACCGGGGACAAACAGATGCGCGTATGAAACATCAAGTCTCAACTGCTCGATGAAGTTGTAACTTGCTCCAAACGCCATCCAGTACCTGTCGTTACCGGGTATGCGCGGGGTCCTGTGCCACTTGTCGGAGATCGGTTCTTCATCGATTGTGAAACCGGCCCTGAGTGTAAGCTCGGGGATGGGCTTGTATGCTGTACCTATCGACCATCTCCAGACGTTGTCCCAGTTTTCATTAACGACGCTGTCAGGCTGCACCGAGTCGAACTGAACGCGGAGCTCCCTGAACCTGGCCCACCTTGTCCACGCGATGTCGCCCATGACCGACCACTGGTCGTTGATTTTCCATATACCGCCGCCGGCGATAATTTCAGGAAGGTTCAGCTCTGCAGAAGCGTCTGTGTCCGTGAAAAGGCCGGTCGACGTGAGAATGCGGGCGTTTTCCGGAACTGTAAATCTGGCATCGCCTGTCAGGTCGACCTTGATGTTCGATCGGTATGAAAGCCCGATGCTCGACCCTTCACAGAACGAATAGGAAACGCCTGCTGTTGCGCCGACACCCCAGTCGTCTCCCTTCACACGGGCATGTCCATCAGCCTGCTCGGGCAGAAGTCCAAGAGCGCTCGCGGTGGGGAGGCCGAGAGTCGCGACTCCAATAGTTCCAAAGTCGATGGCGTTGCTCAGTTCTGCTCCGGCATAGAGAACATTGACGGCAGCGCCAATGGAGAGCTCATCAGTGATGTTGTAGCTTGCCGCAGGAGAAATAGAGACCGCGGTCATTTCAGTCTTGATTGCCGAATAACGTCCAACCCATGTACTCGAATAGTCCGTCGCAAGACCGAATGGAGAATTAACGCCCAGACCCGCAGTGAATCCGCTTTCGAGAGGAAGCACGGTGTAAAAAGCGGGCACCAGGGCGGTCTTTCCGCCATCGCGGCCATCGTCGCCTGAAGTGAGAGGATTGACGACGCCTCCATGATTGAGGTGCGATCCCTGATTTGCGAACTCCGCACTCGGTACGACGAACGTGCCGCCTAACGACACGAGATTACTCTTTATCTTTCTCATCGCCGCCGGATTAAAGAAAATGGCGCTGCCATCTTCGTACCCGGCCGTGGCGCCGGCAAATGCCGTTCCCTGACCTTCGGAACTCTGTTCCAGAAGCGCGAACCCTCCGGCGTATGAATCGAGTGCTCCCGCTGTGAGCATATAGATTCCCGCCAGCAAGGCCCCTGTAAGCCTTAATCCATCTCTCATCTTGACTCTCCCTTGAGAACGTTCGGGTAAACGTGATTGTCGTATGTTATGAAAAAATTTAAGTCAACATTGATCGGGAAATAATTATGATCAAAAAGGGAAATACACCGCGTCAGCCCCGGGCTCCCATAAAGTGAGGTGTTTTATTCATGAATAACTCTTCCCTCTCGTTCAAAGCGCTCCTGCTCGCCGCGTTTACCGCGGCATTCGACGACCTTGCGATAAAGACCGGCATTCTGCTTCTTGTAGCGTCGAGGACTCAGAATGCATTTTATGCGGGCTCACTGTTTCTCGCGCTCGCGGTGTTTCCGGTTCTCCCGTCGATACTGCTTTCCCCGTTTACCGGGCTTCTGGCGGACAAGATTGGAAAGCCTGTTGTTCTGAAAATTACCAAAGTCATAGAGTTCATCCTCGTGCTCGCAGGCGCTTACTTCGTCTCGCAGGACCAGCTCGCCGGATGCCTTGTTGTCGCACTCCTGCTTGGCGTTACCACTTCGTTTTTCACGCCGCTCAAGTACGCCCTTATTCCCGAGCTCGTCGATGTCCAGGACCTCTCGGTGGCAAACGGCCGGATCCTGTTCGCGAAATATGCCGCGTACGTCACGGGTCTCGTGATTCTCGGCAGCGCCACACTGGGCGGCTATGACGTTCCTGTGCTGCTTGCATCGCTCACATCCGCCGCCGGCGCAGTTGGATGTGTCGCCGCTTTCCTGATTTACAGTGATGTGCGCAGTCCATCTGAGGCCTGCTGTTCATGGCGGCGTGTTGCCGAGTCGTGGCGCGAGATCCGCGGGAACCGGGAGCTTTTTCTTGCGATGCTCTCATTCGCCGTCTTCCTCACAATTGGAGCAGTCTTCCAGCTCATCACCACGATTTACCTTCCGTCCACGTCGGGCCTGACTCAGGTTCAGACAACGCTTCTCCTGTGCTCATTATGCGCAGGCATAGCAGCAGGCGCTCTGATTGCAGGCAGAGTGTCTCTCGGAAAAGTCGAGATTGGGCTTGTGCCGGCGGGCGCCTTCGGCGTGGCGCTCCTTCTTTTCGTCTCCGCATTCGCGTTTCACACCTACATCGCGCTCTGGGTCCTCTACTTTTTCTCCGGAGTGTTCGGAGGCGCAGCCGTAATTCCTCTCAATTCGCTTTTTCAGATGAAGAGTCCGCGCGAGCACCGGGGGGCGTTCCTCGGCATCAGTCACGCGTTCTCCCAGATAATAGTCCTGGGAGTATCTCTTCTTGTACTTGCTGCCCACGCTCTCGACTCTCCCGACCCGCGGATCCTGTTCATCCTGTCCGGCGCGGCAACCATCGTAGTGTCCATAATTGCGCTCAAGCACACCCCGATTGCTCTCATACGGTGCATCAACTGGATATTCACCAACACTTTTTACAAGCTGAGCGTCAGCGGCGCGGAAAACGTGCCGCCTCAGGGAGGCGCGCTTCTTATATGCAACCACATCTCGTATTTCGACCCTTTTCTTGTTTCCGCATCGCTCCAGAGAAGCGTCCGTTTTCTCGTGTCGCGGCCGCTTTTCAAAGTTCCGGTCCTCCGCCAGGTGCTGACGACTATGCGCGCAATACCAATCTCTCCGAAAGACAAGCCCAAGGAGCTTGTCGCTTCGCTTCAGGCAGCGCGGGAAGCTCTGCAGAAGGGATATCTTGTCTGTGTATTTGCGGAGGGAGAACCTTCCCGTGTGCGGCACATGCTGCGCTTCAGCCGGGGACTCGAACACATTCTGCGGGGTCTCGACAATATACCGATAATCCCCGCCTATCTTGATCAGACCTGGGGAAGTCTCTTCGACCGCCGGGAGGGCAGGTACACCTTCAACATGCCGCGTGAAATCCCCTACCCTGCATCTGTCACCTTCGGCCCGGCGCTTCCGGCGTCATCTGCCGTCTTTGAGGTGCGCCAGACTATTTCTGAACTTGGAACCACTGCTTTCTCCCGTAGAAAACGGGAATCGAGATTCCTGCAGCTTGCTTTTCTCAAGGAAGCAAAGTCCCATCCGTTCCGGGCGACTCTCTTTGAATCGAGCGGCAAAAAAGTGCCGAACATACGCGCACTGACCGGCGCGTTCCTTATGAGAGAAGCTCTGAGACCGAGGTTCGGCGAATCCGAAAAGAATATAGGCATCTGGCTTCCTCCCTGCATCGGGGCTGCTCTTGCAAACCTCGCGATGCTGATGGGCGGGAAGGTCCCTGTTAATCTGAACTATACGGCAGGCAAAGAAGCTCTTGATCACTCCCTTTCGCAGGCCGGCATTCGCACCATAATCACCAGCAGGCAGGTCGCCGCCAAACTGCCTCCCCCTCAGAATGCTCAGCACATATTTCTCGAAGACATCATGGAGAGTTTCAACGGAAAACACCGCATTTTTGCGCTTCTCCGTATGGTGCTCACGCCCCGGTGGATTCTGCAGAGGATGTTCATTACGCGGGACGCTTCGCATGATGACATGGCGACAATCGTGTTTTCAAGCGGCAGCACGGGAATTCCAAAGGGAGTCATGCTTTCGCACGGCAACATCAGTTCGAACGTCGAGAGCATGTACAATGCGCTTGCGTTCTCGCGCAATGATATGCTGGTCGGCGTCCTTCCGTTCTTTCACTCGTTTGGTCTCACCACGTGTCTCTGGCTTCCGCTTATCGCGGGCGTCAAAGTTGTCTATCATTTCACACCTCTCGATGCCGAAGTAATCGGCGATATGGTGGCCCGCGAAAAGGCGACAATTCTTCTTGGAACTCCGACGTTTCTTCTTAACTATATACGCAGGATTCCCAGAGAGAAGTTCAAGAGTCTCCGCTGGGTGGTTGTCGGCGCTGAAAAACTGCGGAACAACATGGCTGCGGCGTTCACCGAGGCCTTCGGGATAATTCCCTTCGAAGGTTACGGATGCACGGAACTTTCTCCCGTTGCGATGATTAATGTTCCCGATGTCAAAGAAACCGGCCGCGACCAGGTGGGAAATAAGCCGGGCACCGTCGGACATCCAATTCCAGGCGTTGCGGTAAAAGTTGTGGATCTGGAAACCAGAAAACCCGTCCAGCTCGGCGAGATGGGCGTCCTTCTTGTGAAAGGACCAAACGTCATGAAAGGCTACCTCAACGAGCCCGCAAAAACCGATGAAGTGGTGTGGGACGGCTGGTATGTCACCGGCGATCTCGCGACTCTCGACGCGGACGGATTCGTGACGATCCGCGACAGGATTTCGCGCTTCAGTAAAATAGCGGGAGAGATGGTCCCTCACCAGGGGCTTGAAGACGCGATTCAACGAGTGCTCGGCGAACTTGATCCAGTGTGCGCAGTCGCGGGTGTTCCTGATGAAAAACGGGGCGAGCGCCTTGTCGTGTTCCACACCCGGGATATTGATGTAAGGGATGTGATCAGACAGCTTTCGGACCTCGGTCTTCCGAACCTCTGGCTCCCGAGAGCCGAAGATTTCCACCGCATAGAAGCGATTCCCGTTCTTGGAAGCGGTAAACTCGATCTCCAGGGGCTGAAGAAGCTTGCGGCGGAAGTGGCGGGCAGGTAACGCGGCACTTCCTGTTTTACAGTCTCATTTAAAATATTATGAAATAAACATGGATAAAGACAAAGATTGCGGATTGGAGCTGCCGAAAGGGGCGGTCATTTTTGTTTCCGTCCTCGCGCTGGCGGGGTTTTGCGTAGCCCTCTACCTGACCTGGCTTCATCACCAGGTTCACACGGACCCGCACTTTCACAGCTTTTGCGCAATGAGCGATTCGTTCAACTGCGAGACAGTTGCGGAAAGTCCCTGGTCAGTGTTTCTCGGGCTTCCCGTATCCGTCTGGGGGATGCTGGCGTACGCTTTCATGTTCTTCACGGCGGCGTACGGACTCGAAAAAAGAACGATTCAATTTGCGTTCCCGGCTCTTCTCCTCGCGGCGTCAGCCTCCGTGGTGACAAGCATAATCCTTGCGTTTGTTTCGTACTGCGTAATCTGTTCGTTCTGCCTGATGTGCTCGATAACATATGGAATAAACCTGGCGCTGCTTTTTGTCCTCGTCTTTTACGCAATTCGCTTGAAGTTTTCGCTTAAGACCGCCGCGGCTCGGATACGGAGCGTGCTTTCCGCAAATCGCGCGGCATTTCTGGTTTCCGGAATCGCGGTTTTCCTTCTTGCGATCTTTTACCCCAAATACTGGGTCAAACCCGACATGGCGGCGCACCAGGAGCAGATATCAGGAGTGACACCGGACGGGCATCACTGGACCGGGGGAAACGATGCGAAGCTTGTTATCGTCGAATTCAGCGACTACATCTGCCCCCACTGCAGGCGGGCTCACGCCTATCAGCGAAAGCTTCTCTCTCTTAATCCCGGGAAGATAAAACTCATTCACCGCCACTTTCCACTGGATGACGCGTGCAATCCTGTGCTTGACACCCCCTTTCATCCAGGCGCGTGTCTTATGGCGCAGGCTGCCATCTGCGCCGGCAGGCAGGGAAAGTTCTGGGAGATGAACGATTATCTTTTTCCCAATTCGCGATCAGTCGCTCAGGACACCAGGAAGAATATCGAGAGCGCAGCGGCAGGCATAGTGCGGGATATGGCCGCGTTTCGCCAGTGTCTCGATTCGCCCGGCTCGAAAGATGAGCTTTCAAAGGATATTAACGAAGGATTGCAGTTGAAGTTGAACGGCACTCCGTCCTTTGTCATTGACGGAAAAGTTCATGTGGGAACAATCGATCCTCATATATTCAAGTCCCGCGGGATATCACTGCCCGAACAGCGGAAACATCACCATTGATACGGGCCTCTTCTGCGCGGGGCGCGCGATGAACCTCAGGCAAAAGATCATCGATGAATTGTGCTGATGCGCACAAAAATGTTAGGGATACTCGAAGGGGATCTTTTCGGAAAATGAACAACTGTAAAAAAGCCGCCGTTTTCCCGGCGCTCATCGTACTGCTGATTTCCGCCGGCATTCTGCTTTTCAAGCCCTTCCGGGGTGAGAACAGCCGCAGGCCGAATATAGTACTGATCATAATCGACACGTTGCGCGCCGATAAACTGGGTGTTTATGGTTTTCCCGGCGCGACGTCGCCTGAGATTGACGCGATGGCAAAAGAGGGTGTTGTTTTCTCCCGTGTTATTGCCCAGTCGAGCTGGACACGTCCGTCGATTGGTTCGATGCTCACATCGCGCTACCCGCGGCAGCTCGGCATTTATGATGAGAAGTGGGATATGCTTCGCGAAGAGGCCTTTACGCTCGCTGAAGCCTTGAAAGAATCAGGATATGCAACAATCGGGATTACTGCCAACCCCTCGATAAATCGCTTCTTCAAGTTCGACCAGGGGTTTGATCGCTACGTTGACAGCAACGTGATTTTCCCCTGGATGAAAAAGGAGCCGGGAAAACGAAGGTCGACAAGACGATTTCGTCTGTGGCGGGCATCGGAGGTCTTTGAACGGGCGCTGGAAGAGGTGTCGAAACGCCCCGTAAATCCCTGCTATCTTCAAATCAATATCATGGATGTTCACGGCGGTATCCGGGTGCCCAGGCATGCAGCGGACGCTGATCTCCGGCAATACAGCGACGCCGGGTACCTGCAAAGGGTGAGAGAATCTTCCCGGGACATAGGGAACTTCATCAAGGCTTTGAAGAGCCGCCCGGGATGGGAGAATACGGTGGTAGTCCTCACAAGCGATCATGGCGAAGGCCTGAGTGATCACCCGGCGGTGCCTAAATCCAGGACTCATGGGTTCGTGTTGTATAGGTCTCAGATATGGGTGCCTTTGATTGTTCATCACACCGGCTCACCCTTGTTTCGTCCGGCGGAAGTCCGTCAAACAGTCAGTCTTCTTGATTTGATGCCGACAATACTGGAAGCGGTTGGGGCGGACGCTCCCGGGGACTTGCAGGGTCGAAGTCTCCTGCCCCTGTTAAGTTCCGGCAGGCCGTCAGCGCCGCCATCCCGCCAGATTTTCACGGAGACTCAACGGGGAACCGCAAATAAAAGCGCGGTTTACTCGGATGACTTCATTTACATTCAAAACCGTGACAACTGGGAGGGGGTCCCTCCCGAGGAGCTTCAAACGACCGAGGGAAAAGAAAATGGAACAGCGACAGACGTAGCGGGGAAGTTCCCACGGGAGGTAACGCAGTTAAGCGCTTCTCTCCGGGAGTTTGAAGAACGTTTCCCGCCCGCTGAGCGATCGAATTCGACTCAGTCGCCATCCCAGGCTGACATTGAACGACTGCGTACCCTTGGATATCTGAATTAGTGCGGGGTTATTGAGATCCCGGAGCCTTTAATTCAGCATAGAGCTGTCGGAAATCATCCGATTCCTCTCCAGATGCGCATTTCGCACCCGGCTGCACACCCGAACATCACCATATCGGGCGCCCGATCCGTGCGTTCTCCCATTACGGTTGAGATCCCTGCTTCCGGCGGTTTTTCGGTCAAAGGTCCTGTTGCTGTCGAAGGCGCCTCTCTTTCGGTACTTGGCCGCAGTCTTTTGAATACCTCCGGCAGGGTGAACATGCCCGTATCAGGTCCCTTGAAGCAGTTCGACGCGGTTCAGGAACACGTGAAAGAGGCCCGGATGGAAATATCAGTGTTCGCATTGAAACCGGAAAATTATCCATTAACGAAACAGCTGCTGAACCTGCGCTTCCCCTGCCTGCTGAGTCCCGGATTCTGATCGACAGCCTTGATGCTGATCTCAAAGGGCAACCGGCGCTATCGGCGATGCTCCGGGCGGAGAAGAGAAACGGGAAGAGCAGTGAGCTCACCTGCCGCACGCATACTTTGCCCCATTCCCGTGCAGAAGGACGCCTCCGCAACAGATGATTTTTCACGGAGGAACCAGGAAACTTTCCCTTTTTTTCCGCGAATACATCCATGTGCTGATTCATGCCCGCTATATTCCTCCGGACGACTCCCATCTTCTTTGTGAGGGACGGAGTGCTTACCAGCAGGCAAGGAAGGCAGCCGCCGGGCTTCTGAATGCAGCCCGCAGGCGGAGAAGCCGGCACTTTCAGCATGCCTTCGAAAAGGGCCTGGAGCAGGGCCGCAGCGAAGGCTTCAAGGAAGGCCTCATAACCGCACAAGCCCGGGCCCTCGAATCTCATGCGGCACTTGTCTCTTCGATAAAAGATGCGCAGGACGACTGCGTTTCGCTTGTCTTTGAATTGGCCCGGGAAATTTTTGGAACCGGCGCGGCAGTCCAGCACGGATTGGTGACGGCAAAAGTTGAGGAACTTATAAACGGAATGCTGAGGGCCCGGCCGCTCGTGATAGAAGTTTCGCCATCCCAGGCTGAGAACGTGAAAAAAGATATCGAGAGTGACTTGAAAGATCCTCATATCCGGGTGGTCCCAGGTGAAAGCATTGCCTGCGGGAACGCGCGAATAATCACCGAAGCAGGAAGCATTGAACTCGACTGGCAGAGCCATTTGAATCTTTTAAAGGAAAGTTATGCGGGCCGGGATACAGCTCATTCAGAGGGGTAAGGTTTCACCGGGGCACTCCTTCAGGCACAGAAGCGAGGGGCGCGTTACAGGGACGAGAGGGCCTCTTGTTCTTGCGAGGCTTCCTTACGCTTCAGTCGGAGACTCGTGCAGAATCGGCATAAACGGCCTTTCGGCACAGGTCGTCGGATTTGACGGAGAAATAGTCTCACTCGCTCCGCTGGACGGAACAGCGGGTGTACATATGGGAGCCCGGGTGGAGAACACAGGGCTGCCATTCTCGTTTGATCTCAGGTTCAATCCGTCCGGCCAGGTTCTGGACGCCCGCGGTGGTTTCGTAAGAAGCATTTCCGGAAAGAAAGAGAACAGAACTCCCGTAAGGCTCTTTGCAGACGCGCCTTCACCGAAGCCGCTGGAGCGTCTTTCGATCTGTGAGCCGTTCGATACAGGCATTAAATCAATAGATGCGCTGCTTACAATCGGAAAAGGTCAGAGAGTTGGAATATTCGCGGAAGCCGGCGTCGGCAAGTCCACCCTTCTTGCGATGATTGCGAGGAACGCCGCAGCGGATGTGCGCGTCATAGCACTCGTCGGAGAACGCGGGAGGGAAGTCAACGCCTTCATTGAAGAAAGTCTGGGTGAGGAAACACGGGCAGACACGGTAATGGTGGTTTCCACATCCGACGAAAGCGCTGTTCGAAGAGCGCTGGCGCCTAAAATCGCCACATCGATTGCGGAATATTACCGCGCACAGGGAAATCATGTGCTTCTTCTTATTGATTCCCTCACCCGCACCGCGCGCGCCATCCGTGAAATCGGACTTGCCATGGGTGAGATTCCCGTCCGTCATGGATACACCCCCTCGGTATATACTGAGCTTCCCCGTCTTATCGAACGCACCGGCTTCAGCAGCACGGGCGCAATTACTGCCGTATATACCGTTCTCACCGGGAACGACGGAGAGAACGATCCGCTCGGCGAAGAACTGAAGAGCCTGCTTGACGGGCACTTTGTCATGAGCAATTCACTGGCAGCACTCGGCATCCGCCCGGCCGTCGATGTGACGTCATCATGTTCGAGGCTCTTTTCGAGCCTGCACTCCCCTCAATATATCGAGAAGCGGGATCAAATCTGCAGACTTGTCTCGAGACTCAAACGGGACAAAGAGATCCTGATGCTCGGGGGAGTTCCTGATGCGGAACTCTCCAGAGCGCTGAAGATGGAGAACATGCTGTACGATTTTCTTTCCCAGTCTGCCTCTGAGAAATTCAGCAGAAAAGACGCGATGGATGCGGTGACGCGCCTGGCTGACGAAGCCGCAGGTGAAGATCCTCCGCCGGTTACCGCATCATGCTGATCGTGTCTTTTATCATGGTAGTGGTCACGTTGAGCACCTGGGAATTCGCCTGGTAACCCCTCTGATAAAGCACAAGGTCGACGAATTCTTTCGCCATGTCTACTGTTGAACGCTCCAGCGAGGACCCGGCTGCCTCGCCGAATGGACCGCTCCCCGGAGCTCCAACCAGCATCGTGCCTGCATCTGTACCCGCTGCATAAAGGCTGTCTCCGACCCTGTCCAGCGCGTCGAGATTGGTGAATGTCGCGAGCTGAATCGAGCCGAGTACGACTCTTGTTCCGTTATCCATGATTGCCGTCACATCGCCATTCTTGCGGATCTCGTAACCCTGCACCTGTCCTGCAGACAGCCCGTCCCTTACGACGCCCGAAAGCTGCGACACGGAAGCTAGCTGTGTCATCTTGCTGAGGTCGATTGTGGCTGCCCCGCCAGTGCCTCCGGATGCGTAAGTCACGGCATTGAGCGTGATGGCGGCGGCCGATCCTTCGGGAAGCTTTCCATCAGGCCCGAATGTAAGGGTCGTCGTTCCGAGAAGCTGAGGCTTGCCCGCAGTTCCCCCGCTCACCTCTCCTCCGTCGATATAAGCCTGAACTGTCCAGGTGGACATGGCAGTCTTTGTCGAGGAAAGCGTGATGGTATGCACTGCTCCCTGACTGTCGAAAACTTCAAAGACTGAAATGTTCGATGAAGCCCTGCCCAGATCCGAAAACGTGGCAGGATCCGCCGGCGCTGTGCCGGAGGCGGAAGTTGCATCAAAGTTGCCGTAGAGGGTCACAGCAGAAGTTGCCTGGCCGGTAAGCTTGAGCTCGAGAAGATTTATCTCTTCAAGCGCGTCTTCGGCAGATCCAGGCTTGCGTCCGAGGACAGCGGCTCCGTCAGGCGTCGCAAGAATGCCGTCCGAGCGCATTTCAAAATTGCCCGCGCGGGTATAGTAATACGACTTGGAGGCTGCGTCTCCGACGACAAAGAACCCTGTCCCTTCAATTCCGACATCCAGCGGGCGCCCGGTAGACTCAATCATTCCGGTTTCCTGGATCGTTCGCACTGCGGCCAGAGCAACACCCGAGCCGCTCACCTTGTCGGAAGGTTCCCGCCCCGAATCGGGAACCGCGAGCAGGTCTGAAAATTCTGTCCGCGATCTTTTGTATGCTGTCGTGTTCATGTTGGAGACGTTGTCACCAACGACAGAAATGGCCTGACCATGCGCATTAAGTCCCGCGCTGCTGCTATAAAGTGCACCTTCCAGCCTCATATCGCCTTTCCTCCTGGCGGCAAAACTTTCCGTCCGTGAAATGATTTCAGCCCGGACATAAAAAGAACCATTTCAGGCACTTCAACGGCCGAGAACGGCAAATAATGCCCGTCTTTCTGCCCTGCTGTTCCTCTGGTGAGAGATGAGCAAATGCCTTGCCAGGACGAAGATGCTAAATTTTCTCCGCTTCCCCTTGAGATTCGAGTGTCCGCACATCCGAGAAGCGGAGATTCTGCCTGTAGAGCGAGAAGAAGCCGAGCCCGACTATAAGAAGATACTGATAAGCATGAGTGATGATAGCGAAGGCGACTCCCGTTTCTTCATTAACACCGAAAAGCACAAGGGCTGCGATGCAGCCCGCCTCATAAACCCCGATAAAACCGGGCGCGCTTGGAGCGGCGACTGCAAGAGCAGTTATCACTCCCACAGCTGTTCCCATCCATAAAGTTCCGGAAATTCCGAAAAGCGCGATGAACACCTGATAGCACAGGTAAATAGATGCCCAGACGGCGATTGACATGGCGATTATAATGGCCAGCCGGCGGGGATTTCGCACAACGGCGGTCGCAGAAAGAAGGCCGTCCAGAAAACGCTCAATCTTTTTCCGCAGAGCCTCGGGCAGCGGCTGAAGAACAAAAGCCGCCACGCGCTGCACCTGAAAGGGGAGAAAAGCGCCCGTTATCAGAAAAAGCAGAATAGCTATCGCAAGTGCGCCAAGAGCGAACGCGCCTTTATAGATAATCGCTGGAATTCCCGGGACGAAGGCAATCATCAGGGCAAAGCTCATAAGAACGAGAGAGAGATCGAAAAAGCGCTCTATGACGATGGAAGTGAACGTGGTGGGAAAAGCGATTTTTGTTTTGCGGGTCAGCATGTATGGACGGACGAATTCACCGGCCCGCAACGGAAGCACATAGCTTGCCAGATTCCCTGTCGTCAGGCAGTCGAAGAGGAGTGGAATCGGAGGTTTTTCCTCTCCGGGAAGAAGATATTTCCACCGCCATGCTCTCAGAAACAAGTGCCCGAGAAAGAGAACTGTTGCAGGGATGAATGGCCACAGCTGTACCTCGGCAAGCGCAGAGATGACCTTCTTCCAGTCCATGCTCGCGAGAAGCCATACGAGGATCGCGCCGCTGATTGCGATTCCGGTAAAATAGTGGAATTTTTTCGACTCGATGACTCTCTTCATCCTGGCAGCAGTGTCGCATACTTGCGCTGATTTTCAAGATACGCAGTGGCGGAAATCGGGGCTATCATATACATCTGGAGCATGCACCTGAAAACCCTCACTGCACTTGCGTTGACAATTACCACAGTGTTGACACTTGCCGGGGTGACGCCATCTTTCGCACTTCGGCAGTACCGGTGTAACGGCCGGGTTCAGTATCGCCCGTGTGAGAGTGACGACGGTCTTGCTGCCGCATCGGCAGCTTCACCGTCAGTACGCAGGGGCCGGGCACGATGGACTCCAGCACGGCCGGGAAACAGGATGGAGCCAAGAGTTTTTGAAGATACTTTCGAGAAAGCAGGCGAGCATGAAGGAATATGGAGGGGGCAGGTCGCCGGAGACGGGCTTATAGAGCTGAAACTGTACATTTACAGGCGCGGCAGACTCGACACACAGAGATATATCGGCGCAGTTGAGCTTCACGGAGAAACGACTTTTTTTGCCTTCAAGACGACCCTCCCTGAAGGAAACAACTGGACATGGGTGATCAAGGCCCGCGCCGGCTGAGCCGCGAGATAGACCATTAAAATATTCCCGTTCTTTCAGGATGTTATTACTTCTGGAGGATAATTTCAAATCTTAACAACTTGATATTGCGTCATATAATGTGCGAGGTCGGCTTCCGAGGGTGCTAAATGCTTGTCTTTGCTCAGGAAGTGATATAAGGATCTCCATTAAGCCAGCAAAAACGAATTGAGGGCGTCTTTCGTTTAAATTAATTAAACCTAACCGTTGGAAGGCTTGCGCATGTCGGACACAATTAAATCAAAAGCTCGGTTCTGTCTTACAAAAGCTGATCTTGCAGATGCCATCTACACTGCATTGAAGGTCGACAAACAGAAAGCGGCGCAAATCGTCGAGGATTACATAGAAATAATCAAGGATGCCCTCGAAAAAGACGGAAAGGTGATGCTCTCCGGATTTGGCTCTTATGAGGTGAAATTCAAACCCCCGCGCCGAGGCAGGAATCCTCAGACGGGCGATTCAATCATTCTCCGTGCCCGCAAAGTAGTGAAGTTCAAACCGAGCCAGCTTCTTCGCAAAGCTATTAACGGCCAGGCGGCTGCCGAAGGCGACGCAGAAAGATACGATTAGCCTACGCCGGCTGCTCTTCTCCAAAAAGCATCGGCGGGTTTCTCAGCTGCATCCCCTGCTGCTTCATCCGAAGCCAGATTGCCCGGGCGGTTTCCCTGTTCTCCTCATCCAGACACTCATAGATGTTCGGAAGAGTAAGAAGGTGATTCATAAGCGTGAGAACGTAAATAGGTGCGGCCTGCTCTCCATCCATCTCCGCAGCAATCATTCCGAGGAATTTCCTGAGATCCTCTTTTGAAGCTATCTGTTCCATTGCCTCGGCAATTTGAGGAGACACCACCGAAGCCCTCGAAGCCTTTTCCCCGTTTGCCCCGTCACCTTTTTCTGCTTTCTTTGCCATAGTAATGTTCTATCCTTATTCAGGCAATCTTACCGCAGCCCGCGTATTGGGGCAATTCTTCTCCCCGGCAGCTAACGATCCAGCGGAATGAATTCAATAGCCTGATTATATCGCTCCGGCCTGTCCCCGGGGTCAATCAGAAGAGGGCCTTCCATAACGACTCCCCGCGCGACAATGCGACGAGGATCGAACCCTTCCCTCACCAGCGCATCTCCAATCGCGATCGCCCGCCTGTCGGCAAGATAATGAGCGAAGATGCTCTCCTTCTCGTTTGAACGGATGTATGATGCAACCGCGAACCGGGACCACGGAAGCCTTTCAGTATTCATGCGGGACAGTTCCCTGACCAGCATTAATCCGAGTTCAGTCAGCTTGACATCATCTGATGAAAAGAACAGATCAGCCGGATAAATTTCGCGTGTGGGATGAAGTTCCAGGCGCCGCTGATAATTCCCGGCGATGATGCGTTGAGCCATGGCGCGATCACGCTCGACACGAGTCTGCTCATTCAAGTCGAGAAGGTCTTCTTCCAGTTGATCCTCTGCGAATCCCTGAATCGATCCCGCTACTGCCCCTATGCCTGCACCAACTGCTGCACCAACGCCGCTGCCGGCTCCGACCTGCGCGCCATAAATCGCACCGGCGCCCGCGCTTGATGCTGCCCCCTCCAGCGTTCCGGAAAACTGCTTATCAGGACCCCTGACAGGCCCTGCGCATGCGGAAAGACATACCGGGAGTGTGACAACAAGGAAAAGTCGAAATCGCGACACACGCATAGTGCATTCCTCAGGGCAGAACGAGGGTCTCATCAAATAAAACCTCATTGAACTTATAACCGCTCAAAGGACCGCCGGGCAAGCTCCTAATGCTTTCGGCGGCAGCATCATCGCCTGCCACGACTATTGTGAAAGCGTCAGGGTGCCAACGCGAGGCCGCAACCTCGCGTACGCTCTCTCTGTTTACAGCATTCATCCTGTCCATATATACGGCGTCATAATCGTCGGGGAAGTCAAGAATCTCCTGCCCTGCCTTTCTCTGCACAATGTCGCTCGATGTGTCGAACTTGAATATGAACGAGTTGAGAAGAGCGTTCTTCGTCTCGTGAACTTCCGCGTCTTCGATGCGTCCTTCCTGAAATGAGCGAAGAACACCGAGGCTTGCGAGAATGGCGGCTCCTGTCGACTCAGCCTTCGTCTGAAAAGCGATCGAATTCACGCCGCGGCCACCGGAAGGTACGATGCTTCCGTTAATCGAGTATGCGAGCCCTTCATCGCTCCGTACCACCTTCATGAGTTTCGAGGCGAAATTCCCTTCTCCGAACATCTCGTTGAAGACAAGAATCGAATACCAGTCAGGAGTAAAGCGGGGAATTCCCACTTCTCCCATGAAGACTGTTGCCTGCTGAAATGGGAGCCGGATGAAGAAAATGCCGGGCTGTCCACGCTCAGGAACCGCCGGAGGCTGTGGAGATTTCTTCTCGAGCGGCTTCCAGTTTTCGAGATATTTCTTTGTAAGAATCTTCAGTTCCTCCTCCGAAATATCACCCGACACGGCGAGAACAGCGCCCTCCGGACTCATCATTCTATGGTATATCGCTCTCAGCGAATCTCTCGTTATTCGTTTCACATCTTCCGACCGGACAGCCCTCCCGTACGGCGAACTGCCGAACAGAAGCTGCCTGAAGGCGATACTACCGACCTCTCCAGGACTGTCCTTCCGCCGTTTAATCCGATCCAGCGCGCTGAGCCGGGTAAGTTCGATGCGATCCTGCTGAAATCTCGGCCGTAGAATTACGTCGGCGAAGAGGGCAAAGACCGTCTCGAGATCGCTTCTAAGACAGGAAAAGGATATCGAGCCGTATTCTGTACCGAATGAACTGCTTATCGATGCGGCCAGCTTTTCGAGTTCCCGATCCAGTTCACGGGCAGAACGAGAACCAGCGCCGCCCGTTCGGAGAAGCGTTCCCATCGCCGAGGTCATTCCGACTTCATCATCCTTTGCCCATAGCGAGCCGCCCGGGATATACAAAGTGCCGTGCACAAGAGGAACTTCACGATCTTCGACAACGTAAGTGTGAATTCCATTCGCAGTGTAAAAACTCTTCGGGCGCTGCGGCACGAATTTTTCCTGCCCGGCCTCTGATACCCCGCGTCCGGAAGCGGGCTTTGAAGGTGTGGAGCAGGAAATGGAAAAAATACATATTACCAGGATCAGAAAAAGTCTCTTCACTGCGCACCTCCCTTTTTCTCGAGCATTGCCACAGTTCTTGTTTCCGGGTTCAGATATTTCACCGCCACCCTGTCCACCTCCTTCTTGTCGACTTTCACGACCTGTTCATACCAGTCCATCAGTGCGCGCCAGCTTCCGTGAAGAAGCTCGGATGATGCCAGAAATTCCGCTATCGCAGCGCTCGATTTCATCCCTGCAAGGCAGGCCGCCACAATATTTCTTTTCGCGATCGAGATATCATCTTCATCTATGCCGCCGGTGCGAAGGCGGTCTATCACCACGTCAAAGGCGGCTTTCACTTCATCGTTCGTATGAGGAAGCCGCGGTTCCGCATAAAAGATGGCAAGATCCTCGTACACCTGTCCAGGGCCCTCGTCTGCTCCCAGGTCTGTCGCCAGTTTCTTCCGTTCCACAAGCTCCTTGTAAAGCGGAGAACTTTTTCCCCCCGCAATCGCCTGAAGCATTACGGTTATGGGGGGATCGTCAGGATGTGGAAACTGGGGCTTCTTATAACCTATCAGCAGCTGAGGTTCGGCATTAAAGAGGACGGCAATTTTTCGCTCGCCCTCCTGCGCCGGTTCTTCCAGAATATCCCTGCGCGGCATGGGGCCGGGCGGAATTTTCCCGAAATAATCCTCGAGCACAGGAGTATCTCTCACTGGATCCACATCGCCGACAAGCGAGAGCACCATGTTTCCCGGGACGTAAAAGCGCCGCCGGAATTCTTCAAGCTTGCTCGCGGTCAGATGCTCGATGTCCTGCACGTAACCGATAACAGGCTGACGGTATGGATGCGCAAGGAAGGCGACCGCATAAAACTGCTGGAGGAGTTTTCCGCCCGGACTATCTTCGAATCGGGTACGCTGCTCCTCTCTTACGACATCCCGTTCTTTGTAGAACTGGCGCATCACAGGATGCATCATCCGGTCCGATTCCACTTTGCACCAGAATTCAAATTCCCTGGAAGGAAGGCTCACGTAATACTGCGTAACTTCCGCCGAGGTTGAAGCATTCAGGCCGACGGCGCCCCGTTTTTGGAGTTCCGTTGAATACGCCTCAGGCACCCAGAGGGATGCCAGTTCCCTCTCAATCTGCTCCCATCTCATTTTCATCTCCGGTGTCATCTTCTCCGGCTGGACACCGTCAGACCGGGCGGCGATGTCCTCCAGTTCCTGGAGAAGAATCTTCTCGCGTTGAAAACCCTTTGTTCCAGTAGTCTCAGTTCCTTTAAAGGCCATATGTTCAAAGAGATGGGAAATGCCTGTCTGTCCCGGAACTTCGTCGGTTCCCCCGACTCTCACCGCAAGAACAGCCGAAAACACGGGGGCATCTCCCCTCGGATAAAAAATGACCCTGAGTCCGTTGGAAAGAGTGGTCAGACGCACTTTCTCTCTAAGGAGCCTTAAACCATCTTCGGAAAGTCTTTCGTCGCATCGGGATGCAGCCGGCACAAACATCAGCACAAACAGCAGTGCAATCCGGAGAATCGGCGACGGCATGTGATTGATTTCTCCTGTTCTCATCGACCTTTACCAGTAAAACTTATCCTCAAAATCCTATCCCACGGTTCCTCTGCCCGCAACGTGGACAGGATGCGCCGGTCTAAAGAAAATCCCGAAAAAGACCGATGCAACCATAAGCTGGGAAATGATACCGTTTTCTTTGTTATGACCAAAGCGCAGAAGTCTTCCAAAGATCCAACTCAGAATGAAGAGGAACCTGCTCCGGAAGACGAAGAGAGCCTCGAAGAATCCGAACCGAACTGGCTTGATCGAATGCATTCGTTCATGCAGTGGCAGGTCCTCTCTCCGAAGGCCAGTGTCCCTTTCGGAAAATCCCTCTCCGACCTGGTCCTGCAGGAATTGAGCGTACGGAAAGATGCTCTGATAAAGCGTATCAAACTGCGCGGCCTGATAGAAGGTGATGAACTCTGCCTGATCGCAGGTATCGATCCGGACTCCCCCAGGAGTCTCGTTATTGAGTCAGAGCATCCGAACATCGGCGATCTCAGCAAGTCCGATTTCCACAACTACTTCCAGCGCAAGGGAGTCTACCACTGGATCTCGTCAGAACTGGATAAGGTTCAATACTCCTACAGGCAGGAGCTGAAGATCCGGAGAATCAAAAAGAAGAAATCCGGGAGGCGATAGAAGCGGGATCTTTCGCAACTCCTGACATCCCAGCCTACTCCGCCTCTCCCGCCGGCTGCGATGTCGCCTGACCAAGGATTCCGTGAGTTTTTGCAATGATGTGGTCATTAATCCATCGGGTATCCCACCACTCCACAGGGTTTACCGGAACTTTGCCGAGACGCATTTCAAAATGGAGATGATCGGAGTCTGAAAATCCGCTCATTCCTGTGCGACCGATCTCCGTTCCGGACAGGATCCGATCACCTGCTTTCACGCGGAACGATGATAGGTGTGCATAGAGGGAGAAAAGGCCGAACCCATGATCTATGACGACAGTATTTCCATACAGTCCGAAATACGATGCGAGCACTACCTGGCCTTCATTAACAGCAAACACGGAGCTGCGAAGGGGGGACGCAAGATCGAGGCCGGCGTGCTCTTCACTCCCTGCTTCGATGCCGTCGCAGAAATAGTCTATCTTTTCTCCAAAACCCGCTCTCAAAGCGCCCCCGACCGGCCGTTGAAAAGGAACTCTCCACAACTGCCCGCGGACGGTACTCAGCTCGAATTTTCTGAATTGATCGGAAAGGCGTGTGTAGAAAGAATTCTGCATGCTCTTCAGTTTCGCGGCAAGTCCCCCGGCATCGAGAGGCAGGTTCTCCGGATCTCCGTCCGTGTTTGTCAGGATCTCTTCCAGCTTTGTACGTACCGTATAGGAGGGAAGGTTCATCACGTCAGTGCGGAAACGACGGAGCGTGATATGATAGTAAAAAGAAGTAAGATTCGTATTGCCGACGCGGTTGGATGCGAAAGCAGCGATATTTCCCGATGCGGGCGGCCGGAATCCGGCGGGAACTGCAAAGAAACTGAAATACACCTCCGGCATATTTTCGAATTCACGGTCGAGGAGCTTCGCAGGATACCCCGGGAACCTGATGTCTCCCACTTGAACGCCGCTGTTCACCGCCGTGCCGTCCATCAACTTGTAAAACGCGAACTCCACCCCTCCCTCGTTCGCATTATGCTGAGCGCTCAGCACTTCGAGCCTTGGTTTCCGGTAGTCGACGGGAATTTCCAGCGTCTTCACTGCCTTATTGTTGAAAAAGCTCCGGTCGAAAACGCTGATGGTGACTGTGACGCTTCCCTCCCGCAGTCCCTGCTCCTGCCCCGCAACATTCAGTTCCACGATGTCTTCTTTCAGCGCGCCCTGTTGATAAAACTTCGTCAGGAGATCGAACTTGCGCCTGGCCTGCTGCCCTCGGACTTTGACTTCGTCGAGCCCGGCGCCTGAATCCGATACACGAATAACAAAACGCGCAGGATTTATGCCGATGCCGTCCGGCGCTGATTCAATCTCAATCAGGGGTAGAACATTCTCGAAAAATCCGGGACCAATGTATCCCCTCTGGAAGAGGAACAGATAAGCCCCTGCCAGAATGATCAGATACAGCAGCACCGCTACAAAGAAGAGCCGAAGCATTGTGAATTACTGGTCTCCTTCAAACGCGGGAAACCGCTGGAGTGAAGAGTCTATCTTCCTGAGCATCCCGCTTAATATGCCGCCTTCGCCAAATTCGACTGCCCCCCCGGGTTGAAACTGTGATATTGCGGTCTGGACGGACTCTACCCATCGCACCCGCCCGCAGACCTGCGCCTCAAGCCACCCGCGGATTACATCGGTGTTCTCAGAATACTCCGCGCTGTAATTCGCCACCACCGGGAACTGCGGTTTCGAGATGGAAAGAGTTTTGAGATCTTCGGCAAGCCGATCAGCTGCCGGTTTCATGAGGCTGCAGTGAAAAGGAGCACTGACAGAGAGTTCTATGACTTTCGCCCTGCCAAGCGCCACGACAAATGCGTCAACGGCTCCTGCATGTCCCGAGACGACGATTTGCCCCGGTGCGTTTATATTTGCAATCTCTGCAGTCCCTGACTTCACCTTCCTGAGAGCCTCCTCGATTTCAGCAGCCTCTTTCCCAAGAACTGCCACCATTTTCCCATGCCCCATCGGAACGGCTTCCTGCATGTAACGCCCCCGCTTGTGGACCAGATTGACAGCATCCTCGAAAGCAATGGCCCCGGCTGCAACCAGTGCGCTGAACTCGCCGAGACTGTGGCCGAGTGCCGCGGCAACATCGGTAGACGCGCCTGAGGTCTCCTTCCAGATTCTGTAGATAATCACGCTTGTCGTGAGGATGGCCGGCTGCGCTATCGCTGTCCCGGTCAGCCTGTCTTCCGGTCCCTTAAAGCAAAGATCAGACAGACTGAAACCCAGGACACTGTCTGCAGTCTGAAACAGCCTGCGGGCCGTCTCATACTTTTCATAGAGAGCTTTACCCATTCCGACCTTCTGGGACCCCTGCCCGGGGAACATGGCGATAATACGGGAGGTTTTGTTCATTTCAGTTCTTTTTCATCAGGATAAAACATGCGGCCCGCCCCGGACCTTTCCAGAATATAGCCCTCAAAACGGCTTTAGGGAATGTTTCAGGGCGACGATATTAATGTTCAAAGCAGAAATTTTGCGCTTTCCGTGCACCATTTGACACAGCCGGAAAGGGACACTCGCACCGAGAGGGAAATTGGAACCGTTTCCAGTCGATAGACCGTCCATTCTTGTAATTGACGATAATCCTCTTATCGTAAACATTCTCACCAGTCTGCTCAAAGCAAACGATTATGACGTCTTTGCATCCCAGGACGGCTCGCAGGCTCTGAACATTCTCGAAGCTCATCCAGTCGATGTTATAATTTGCGACGTCATGATGCCCAGAATGGACGGGTTTCAGCTTCACGAAGCGGTTCGCGCGCGATCCGAGTTCGCACACATACCGTTTCTCTTTCTCACCGCTTTGAGCGAAGAGGAAGACATTTGCAGAGGCAAGGAGGCGGGCGCTGATGATTATCTTGTAAAGCCGTTCGACCCGCGTCAGCTGCTCAGTGTGGTGAAAGGAAAAGTTACGCGATCGAGGACGCTTAAAGATCTCTCCCAGGAACGCTTCGAACAATACAGGAGACGCATCATCCACACTTTATCTCACGAATTCCGTACTCCACTGGTCGCAATAAACACGGGTGCGGAGCTGCTTTTGGATCAGCAGAACTCCGAAGAAGACAAGAAAACCGTGAATCTTCTCGAAGCAATCCAGAGAGGCGGCCAGCGCCTCGAACGTCTCGTCAACGATTTCATGATCCTGCAGCAGATTGAAGCGGGCATTCCAATGAACATGTTTGCCTCGAAGAAGAAAGTGTGCCCTCTGGCGAAAATTGCAGAGCTTGCGCTCGCGACGGCGGAGGATGTCCTTAAACGCGAAGGATTCACCATTTTCTTCGAAGATCTGGGCGGAAAGAGTCTCAAGGCGGAAGTTTACGAGCCCCACATTCTCGATGCTATGGACAGGATTATCCACAATGCCCGGAAGTTCTCGGGAGAAAAGAAAGAGGTCCAGGTCTGCGTGTTCCGGGTCGAAGACGAGGGGATAATTGAAATCAGAGACAGGGGAATTGGGATCGATATCGAACGGATTCAGGAAGCGATAGATGTCTTTGGCCAGCTCGACCGTGACAAGATTGAACAGCAGGGCAGCGGGCTTGGCCTTGCAATCGCCTGCCGTCTCATAAAAGTAAACAGAGGCCGTCTTGATTTTGAAACGCGCAAGGACGGAGGATCGACCGTCATTATCGCCCTCCCAGTCTGGAAGGCCTGAATTCAAGTCGCCAGAAATCCGTACACACTGCCCATCCACCGCAATTTCTGCTAAAACATGAGAATGCAGAAAGAAATCTTCCCTTTGCTCCCCGCATCAAAACCGGCCGGCATCTTCAGAGTGATGTGCCTCGGCGACGTCGTAGGAAAGCCCGGCATAGCGGTGCTCCGCCGGAGGTGCAGATCGCTTCGGGAAGAACTCGCGATTGATTTCGTCATTGCGAACGGGGAAAACGGGGCCGGCGGAGTCGGAATTGACGGAGAGAGCCTCAGGCAGATCCGGTCAGCGGGCGTGGATGTCGTCACTCTGGGAGATCATGTATGGAGCAGGAAAGAGCTTGTCGAACTTCTCGAAAAACACCCCGCCGAATCTCTTCAGTGTATAAGGCCGGCAAATTACCCGGAAGGGAGTCCCGGAAGCGGCGTGGTTGTGATTGAATCCCCGGGGGTCCGGGTCGCCGTCCTCAATCTACTTGGACGGGTTTTCTCGACATACCTGCTGGACTGCCCCTTCAGAAAGGCAGACGCGCTTATAGAAAGCGTCAGGGAGAAGGCCGATGTTATTGTTCTTGATTTTCACTGCGACGCCACATCGGAGAAGATTGCGATGGGGCGTTATCTTGATGGACGAGTGTCTCTCGTGACCGGCACGCATACCCACGTTCAGACTCTCGATGCCCAGGTGTTAGGCGGCGGGACGGGCTATATCACAGACCTCGGCATGTGCGGGGTTGCAGATGGCGTGATAGGAATGGATCGGGAAACCGCTTTGAAGCGTTTCCTCACTGCGATGCCTCATTCATACAAGGCTGCGTCAGGACACACTCGCTTGAGCGGTGTGATTGCTGATATCGATACGAAACTTCATGCGACGGTTCTTATCGAGCCGGTGAATATCGAAGTGAAAGTGTGAGATCCAGACCCGGCAGGAGGTTTTCGGCAATCCTGACCGGGCCCGGCCTCACGGCACTCTACTTCTTCTTCGGGCTCAAAATGTCGGAAACCAGCAGTCTCGACCACTCGGAAAGATACTGGTCTACCGTTGCGTAGACTGCATCACTGGGCGTTATTCCGGCGGTCTGGCTGAGGAATGCGGATTCTTTTCTAAGGGTACCGACGACGTCGGTTGTTTTGCGATCCTTGCATATGACTCGCATATTTACCTCCATGTAGTGCGCTAAGGCGTTTCAATTGGTATAAATGCTCTCGTCTCTGCCGCTATTTTTCTTTCGAGAATGGCGCTCTTTTTTTCGAAGATTGTGATCGCGGGCTTTCCAGGAAATTCGCAGGGTGTGCGCGAATCCGCCGATATTTCGTCCTTTTTGAGAGCCCCTGGTATTTCAAGAATCAGCGTAAGTGGAGACAGTCCATCAGAGTCCGGGCAACTGCGTGGAATATGGTAAGAACGTCGATATTCAGCTGCGATGCGACCGTCCCCGGGATTTCAAGGTACAGCACTCCGGCTTTTTGTTCGCGTCCAAGGCATATTGCCATGTAAATGATCTCCTGGTTCTCCCCCGCAAGCTGCGTTTCCATGAGAGGCGTTTTGCATTCAAAAGCAAGGGAGATGAAATCGGCTCTTCCCGCATCCGGTGAATAAGGAACCGGCACGGATTTTCGAAGTTCGAGGCGGCCGGTCTGCATGCGCGGGACCAGCGACATGAGACCTGGATCGTAGACATATACGATGCATCCGGAAAATCCACAGTATGGAAGCACCTGTTTTGTGAGAATCCGGATAGGCTCGCTCGATATAGCTTCGGTGTTAATCATCCGGTATATGTTCTCGAGTTTCGTTCTTATCTCCATATTGCAGCGGCGCACATATGGGTTTCTCTCATGCACCTGAGCCTGGGCAAGGAGATGAATTTTGCGTTCCGCATCGAGCTCAATTTCCTGAGGGAAGACCTGAGGAAGCGCCTGACGATAGTACTCACACCGGATCTGAACAGCTTCCTGAATCCGGCCCAGTCCCTGCTGTCCCAGAGCATCCATTATCCCCTTTCTGGCGACGGCCCAGTCTTCCGACGCGGCGGGATATGTGGCAGGATTATTTGCCCGGGCAAGAGCTTCGCCTATATTGTGCAGTTTTTCGAGCACACAAAGGACCGTATGAGTTTCGGGATCAACCGGCGGTGAATCTTCCATGTCCTCTCCAAGCCACCACTCCGGGAGTCCCCACCGTTTCACCAGTGACACCGCGAGAAGAAGCGGAGAAAAGCCCAGCGCCTCCGAAAGAAGCCTGTCGAGAGTACTGCTCTCTGGAATATTTTGAAGCGCCTGACAGTAGATTGTCGGATAATTCCATGAAATCAGAAGAAGACCGAGATTGCGCAGCACTGAAGAAGAAAAGCCCAGATCCGATCCAACACTTGTGTCTTCCCCCAGAATCTCCACAGCACTGGCGCTTATAAGTGCCTCACTCAGGCGATCGCGCTGAGCGTTGCTTATTCCGTCAATTCTATGGGTCGATATCTCGAGAGCCTCTTTTGCAAGAATGCCCTGGATGCGCTTTACTCCTCCCCACCGGATCAGTTCAATCGGGTTAGTGAAGTTGATTTCAGCCGGGCTCTCCTGGCGATGGAATGCGGCAAGTTCTTTTATGCAGTATGCAAAAAGCGAGAGGTCGCCTTTGAGGTCGTCGACAAGAAAATCAATATCCAGGTCGTACCGTCCCTCACGGAATCCTTTTCGAACTGAATCCAGAAGCTTCTGGTTTACCGGGAACCATCGATCTTCCACATATTCAACCGCACGCTGAACACGCCTTGAATTTGTCTCCGATAATCCCTCTGATCCTGCGTTTGTCATAATAAATCCGCCTGCTTCTCTATGAAGAATAAGCAACCGGCATGCCACACGATACGGCAAAGTGCGGCGCGGGGACTGAATCATCAGGCACGCGCTCAACTATCCGTCCGGGCGACACTTTTCGCTCCTGAATCCTCACGGGGGGCGTCATTCCCGCCCGGAGAAGGGCAACTGCGCAACCTGTCTAATCTGAGCCCTGAAAAGTGACACTTTTTGCCGGGAATCTGAGTGGACTGCCATCTGCATAAATTGCGGAGAAACGTCAAGAATGATGTAACGTGCTGAACCCTGAACGAATCGAAATAATATGGCTGGGAAGAAGACAAAAAAGAAAGCGCCCGGGACGCGCTTTTCTCCGGAACTGCTGTCCGCCTGCGACAACGCCCTGGGAAAGTGCCTTTCGTCACCAGGATTTCCCATTATCCGGAACCTCCGTCTTGATGAACTTCTCACGGAGGGGACGCATGCGATGGATGTTTTCAGGGACAGGCGAATATCGGATCTGGCTGATGCAGGAATACAGGGACTCGTCAGGATTGAAGCTCTCGAAGCCGGGGACATCCGCGCTCTCATTGATGTTCTCGAACGCTTCAGCGTTCCTTTCGAGTGCGCATGTGAAGATCCCGCAGAGTCAGCTCCCGTGAAAAAATCGCAGCGTGAACAGCCCGCCGGGGCGGTACGTGATGACGGCCTTCTTGCCATTGAACGGAGCTCGATAGAAATGGAACTCTCCGGGAAGAAACACGGTCTGAAACGCATCTCCTCTGATCTTCTCAGTTCCAAAATTCTTGGCGACTACTGGCAGGAGGGATGGCCCCGCGCTCCGTTCGAAGAAGCCTTGAGCTTCAAACAGCTCGCAGACCTTGATTTCGAGACACTCATCCGGAAAAAAACGTTCGATGTCCATAAAATGGGTTCGATCATCAAAGCCATCGATGCGTTCGTTTCGGAGCATGATGTGCGGAAACGGGCCCGGACATCCCACAGCAACCTGGCTGAAAGGACCTTCATTCCTCCGGCGGCCCCCGCCGCCGTTGAGTTCGAAAACGAATTCCCCCTTCCTTTGATAACCCGGAATCTTGTGCGTTATTTCGAGTACCAGTGCTCGCTTTATCTGAATGCAGCTGGTCCCCTGAAAATTCTTTTTGCGCATCTGCCAATCACTCTCAAAGCACATGAGGCGGCTCTTCTTGCGCTGAGTGTGAATGACGCCCCGTCTCTCTCACGGCGTCTTCTGGGACTCAACAAAGAAGACTTCGACAATATGCTCGCCGGTGCACAGTCGAAACTCCGGCAGTTGTTCGAACGTGCGTGTCCAAAGGTGGCCGCCGCGTGGACTGCCGCCCTTTCATCGCCCGGCATTCCTGAAGAACATCTCTTCGCTCCCTGGTTCGACGAAGCATTCGACGAAGAATTCCAGCGCATCGTCTTCCGCACTATCGTCCGGTCACTCGGCGCTGAGCATCCTGTCATTGCAGACGAATCCTTCTCTGATCTCTGGACGACGAACCCGGAGGCAGCCTCAGTGCTCGCAAAATCTCTCGTGAGCGGGAGCACGGATGAAGGAAAAATGCGGGCGAAAATTGCGGGACTTCTGCCTGCCTTTTCTTTGGAACAGGTTATGAGAGCCCTTGAAAAAAATGATTAACAACGCAGCACTGGCATACTGGAGATGCACTGGTTACTCAAGAAACGAAATCGACCGAGTAATGCAGGAAGTCGACAATTATGCCCTGGCTGCCCGGATCGAGTTCAATGAAAATCGCAATATCCATATGACCATTACTCAAAAGGTCGAAGACCGGCGGGAAGGGCACGCTCCCGCCTGCATGAAGTTTCTGCACGATATCATTACTTCATATCCCACCGGGCTGACCGGCTCGTTCATTCTCTGGATGGAGGACGGCATGTGGCCCTGGAATGAGCACTACTCATGGAGAGCTCCGGTTCTCGCCTTTGGACGGCAAAGCCACGATCACTCGACTATGCTCGTGCCCGATCCGGCATTCCTCGAGTCAGATGGATATCTCAAGGACATCAAAGATATCGACGCGACGGAAAAAGATCTGCCCTGGAATCAAAAGCTGCCGACTGCATTCTGGCGGGGCGCTACAAGCGGCCTTGGAATCGAGGGGCCCCTCTGGAAAAGTTCGCCGCGGATAGCTCTCGCTTTATTTGCGAAGAAGTTCGATCGTCCAGAGAAGCTCGATGCACGCCTCACTAAAATCGTTCAGTTCGAGCATCCTACCCGGGCGCAGGAGATAAGAGATCTGGGAATTACTGACGATTACTGCCCTTTCTCCAACTTCCTCAAGTACCGTTACCTTATAGACGTCGATGGCCACAGCTGCGCCTGGAGATCATTGTTCCTCAAACTGGCCTCGCGGTCGCTGACATTAAAGATCGAAAGCAGCCAGCTGGAGTGGTACTTTCACCGTCTAAGGCCATGGAAGAACTTCGTGCCTGTGCGGGAGGATTTCGAAAATCTGCCGCAGATTCTGGAATGGCTGAAGAATCATGACGAAGAGGCCCGCGCAATCGGGGAAACGGGAGCAGAATTCGCGAGAAGCCTCAAGTATCAGGATGCCGTCCGCGAGACAGGCGATCTGTTGAATGAACTTTTTCAGTATCAGCGGAAAAGCTCTGACTGAATACGTCAGGAGAACGATAGTCCCCTCATCGCGCTGAGAACTTCCTCGACCTGACGGGACTTATTCAGCGTGTAAAAATGTATGCCGGGAGCTCCGCCTTCCAGAAGGTGTCTGCACAGCTTTACCGCATGGGCAGTTCCGTAAGTCTGCTCAGCGGCGGCGTCGCCCCGGAAGGAGGCAAGATCGGAAAGGATTCTGGGAGATACTGTTGCCCCGCACTTCTCTGTCATCTGTCTCAGCTGTCTCAATCCTGTGATTGGGAGGATTCCGGGAACAATCGGGATATTAATTCCTCCTGCCCGCGCTCTGTCCACAAATGAAAAGTAAACGTCCGGTTCGAAGAAAAGCTGCGTCAATATGACTTCTGCGCCTGCATCCACCTTCTCGGCAAGGTAGTCTATATCGGCCTGCAGGGAAGAAGCTTTTGGATGCCCTTCAGGATACCCGGCCACCGCCGTGCTGAAATCGCCGCGCTTTTTGATGTGCCTCACAAGGTCGCGCGCGCATTGAAAGCCCGGGAACAGAGGGCCGGGAGAGGTTACCGCCACCGACGGATCCCCGCGAAGAGCAACTATGTGCCTGATTCCGTTTTCGGCGAGCGAATCAAGAACAGCGTCGATTTCTTCGACGGTATGATGAACACATGTCAGGTGCGCAGCCGCCCGATACCGAAGTTCATTCACGACATAGGAAACCAGAGCGCCTGTGCGGGCACGACTCCCGCCCCCGGCTCCATAAGTTACGGTGACAAAATCAGGCCGAAGCGAAGTCATCCTCTGAATGAGGTTACGGGCAGTCTCGAGGTCTTCTTCCCGTTTTGGCGGGAAATACTCGAATGAGAAGACTCTGGGGGCGGATTGGTAAAGTTCAGAGAAGCTCATTGTATCAACCTTCGCCTCGGGTGCTTGTCATCAGGCCGAGTTGCTTGAATAATAGAATCAGGATGATTAAAAATCATTAATCCGGCTGTTAAGTCAACGAGAGGGCTATAAATGTTTCGAACAATTGTTCTTTTCGCGCTTACTAACATCGCCATTATGGTAATGGCGTCCATCGTACTTGGGCTTCTTGGAATCGGCAACTATTCAGGTGCCGGCGGCATTGATTATGGCTCCCTGATGGCGTTCTGCCTTGTCTGGGGAATGGTCGGTTCGCTGATTTCCCTCCTTATCTCGAAATGGTCTGCCAAATGGATGATGAAAATTCAGACAGTGACGCCTGAGTCGCCCGGCGAGTACGGGTGGGTTGCCCGGAAGGTGCAGGAACTTGCGAGAGCCGCGCAGATCACGACCGCACCGGAAGTGGGGGTATATCAGAGTAACGAAGTAAACGCCTTTGCGACCGGGCCGTCGAAAAACAACTCCCTCGTCGCGGTTTCGACCGGGCTTCTGCGCAGCATGAATCAGGATGAGATTGAAGCGGTGATCGCCCACGAGATATCACACATCACGAACGGCGACATGGTTCGCATGACTCTGCTTCAAGGCGTTATAAACGCCTTTGTTCTTTTCCTTGCGCGGATAATCGCTTTCGCAGTTTCTCATGCCGGAAGAGATGATAACCGCGGAGGTTCCGAGCTTACGTTCATGCTTGTGACGATAGTGTGTCAGATCGCGTTCGGCATTCTCGGCACCATAATCGTCGCGTGGTTTTCCAGACAAAGAGAGTTCAAGGCTGATGCAGGCTCGGCAAAACTTGCGGGCCGGGGAAAGATGATAGAGGCCCTGCAGGCCCTGCAGCGAAATTACGATGTCAATGAAGAAGCTGAAGAAGCCCAGCCGGCGGCCATTGCGGCATTCAAAATATCCGGTAAGAACACGAGTTTTCTCGGGCGTCTTATGGCCACCCACCCACCGCTGCAGGAGAGAATCGCGGCGCTGGAGGCGGCCGGGTGACGATACGCGGCACTACAAGGTCACCCTCACATACAGCAGTGCGTGATCTGAGGCTTCGGGATAAGAAGTAATAATCCCGGAGTCGTAATCTCCTTCGCGTGACGGGTCTTCCAGAGCATATTCCAGGGTCGCCTCGGGCGCCGAGATATCGTCAAGCCAGCTTGTAGTCTTCCTGTACCGGTGAGTGCCCGGAAGATCTTTCGTATCAGGATCGTTCTCGAACAGACTGAACAGGACGGGCGAGAATCCCGCATAGCCGTCACGGCACAGAACCTTTGCTGCTTTTCCCACCATGCACGGCGGATCGGGTGACTGAAACGACGAGAGACGAAGTTTTCCATCCATTATCTCCGCGGTTGCCGAATCTTCGTCGTTGTTTCTGTCCCCGAGCACGAACAGCAGCGGACCACCTGGCTGAAAAGCCTCTTTATCATTCTTTTCAATCAGAGATCTCAGCTTCTCGGCACTCTCCATCCGGACCGTTTCCCACATCAAGCCTGCCGGATCCTTCATGCTTCCGCTCTTCGATTTCAGGTGATAGGTCACCAGCCTCACGGGCCGGCCGCTTCCGTTTGTCAGCTGCGCGCGGAGATTTACCTGCAGAGGCAGCCTTGCAAAGAAACGCGGGCGCTGAAACTGCGAGAGCTTCGGAAGCTCATCGTCCCTGAAAGGAATCACTTTTTCGAGAGGAAGAGACTTTTTGTCCGTCAAGAACCCCACTCGTATGAAGTCATCATTTGTCTCGCCGACTACGGCGTCATACTGCCTGCCTGTCGCCTGCGAAAGCGCCGAGGCGAGACTCTCTGCGGATTCTTCCGCTTCTCTTCTGTTTTTTCCCATCACTTCCTGCAGGGCGACTGAGTCGCATCGCGCTTCCTGCATCCTCCTGACCAGCGCCTTCTGTTTTTTCTCAAAGACGCCGGACGAAAGCTCGGGATTGCTCTTCAGGAACAGCCGGCTGCTTCCGTACCGCTCGAGGTTCTGACTGCAAATTGTAAAGATTGTGCTGTTCGGTTTTGAAAACAGTCCTTCAGCGCCACAGCACGGGACGATACAGAGAAGGAGAAAAAAAAGGCGGGCGGAATTCATCTGCGGATTCCGGAAGGACGCGGCGTGAGTTTCTCATCAAAAAGCCTCTGTGGAGGAATTTTCGCCACGATTGCCGACTTGATCCGGATGAGAGCAAGCCTGCCCACAAGAATCGCATCCACAATATCCTGATGTTTCGCAAGGAACGCTCTGGAAGCAGAGAACTCCAGTTCCGCAAGTTCTTTTTCGTAAAGTGCCTGCACCACCATTACTGCCGTCTCTTTGACCCGATCCCGTGTGATCTGTTTTCCTTTGAGACCCATCACTTCGCGCTGAACCGAGCGGGGATTTATCCTGCCCGGCACTCTGATCCGTTTCGATCTTGCCATCGCCTCAAAAAGTCCCCTCACCTGCTCCACCCTGAACGCCGATCTGGGGTCACGCATCGTGGTCGGTGCTTCCGCAACAAGGAAATCCCCCTGCCCCATCCCGCACTCTTTCAATGTTTCCTGAATCCTGCACTGAAGAGTGAGGAGCCGGTCGCTCAGGGAATAGCTGGGAGGCAGCGATCGGATCTTTCCAACTGCGATGAGTTTCTCAGTTGAGATATCGAAGATTGCCCACCCGGAGCATGTTAGACTCGGATCCACGGCCATAAGACAATGAGGCTTGGAGGACTTCATGTGTTTAGTATCGAGATTCTTCCGGCTCTTGGACACTGGAAAGATGCATTATTCCCCGCCGGAGCAATACGATGGGGTGGCCACGTTTCTAACAGCCGGGATAAAAAATCGAAGAAGTCTGGCACTTTGCTTGAAATATGCGGGAATCTGTTGTATTTTTCCGGCACGAATAGTACGGGCCCATGACTTCCTCCTTCGCCTTCGCTTCCGGAAGTGCTTCGGAGGACAGGCAGTGGGACCATGACAGACCGACAAAACGGGCCCATAGCTCAGCTGGGAGAGCGCATGACTGGCAGTC